>NZ_JAPUBW010000020.1:0-1593 GCF_030397735.1 Janthinobacterium sp. SUN120
GGGAGTACGGTCGCAAGATTAAAACTCAAAGGAATTGACGGGGACCCGCACAAGCGGTGGATGATGTGGATTAATTCGATGCAACGCGAAAAACCTTACCTACCCTTGACATGGCTGGAATCCTCGAGAGATTGAGGAGTGCTCGAAAGAGAACCAGTACACAGGTGCTGCATGGCTGTCGTCAGCTCGTGTCGTGAGATGTTGGGTTAAGTCCCGCAACGAGCGCAACCCTTGTCATTAGTTGCTACGAAAGGGCACTCTAATGAGACTGCCGGTGACAAACCGGAGGAAGGTGGGGATGACGTCAAGTCCTCATGGCCCTTATGGGTAGGGCTTCACACGTCATACAATGGTACATACAGAGCGCCGCCAACCCGCGAGGGGGAGCTAATCGCAGAAAGTGTATCGTAGTCCGGATTGTAGTCTGCAACTCGACTGCATGAAGTTGGAATCGCTAGTAATCGCGGATCAGCATGTCGCGGTGAATACGTTCCCGGGTCTTGTACACACCGCCCGTCACACCATGGGAGCGGGTTTTACCAGAAGTAGGTAGCTTAACCGTAAGGAGGGCGCTTACCACGGTAGGATTCGTGACTGGGGTGAAGTCGTAACAAGGTAGCCGTATCGGAAGGTGCGGCTGGATCACCTCCTTTCTAGAGTTTGCACGAATCAGTAATGATTCACGCATCAAATGTTCACACTTATCGGCTGTTTAATTAAGAAGAAACAGTAGTCGTAGTAGTTCCGCGTTGGGGCTGTAGCTCAGCTGGTTAGAGCACCGTGTTGATAACGCGGGGGTCGTTGGTTCGAGTCCAACCAGCCCTACCAGTCATTACCCAGGGGGATTAGCTCAGCTGGGAGAGCACCTGCTTTGCAAGCAGGGGGTCGTCGGTTCGATCCCGTCATCCTCCACCAAAGTTTTACTCGAAAGTGCAAACGTAAGCCTCTGGGTTTAGGTTTGATCTTTTAGCGATCAAAGCTGTTTCGTTCTTTAACAATCTGGAAGAAGTAAAGATTATTTATTGATCGGTTTGCCGTAAAAGGTAAATCGATGGGTAATGATTGTATGTATCAACAAACAAGCAACAACGTTGTACTTTCTTATCCCTGTAGCGCTCTTTGATGATTTCGATTATCAGAGGCTAACGTTATAGGGACAAGCGAATAAGTGCACATGGTGGATGCCTTGGCGATTACAGGCGATGAAGGACGTAGTAGCTTGCGATAAGCTGCGGGGAGTGAGCAAACACACTTTGATCCGCAGATTTCCGAATGGGGCAACCCACCCTTTTAGGGTATTGCATACTGAATACATAGGTATGCAAGGCGAACGCGGCGAACTGAAACATCTAAGTAGCTGCAGGAAAAGAAATCAACCGAGATTCCCAAAGTAGCGGCGAGCGAAATGGGAAGAGCCTGTACGTGATAGTCGGACCGATAACAGAATCCTCTGGAAATAGGAGCCATAGCGGGTGATAGCCCCGTATGTGAAATCGGACCGGTGGTACTAAGCGTACGACAAGTAGGGCGGGACACGTGACATCCTGTCTGAATATGGGGGGACCATCCTCCAAGGCTAAATACTCGTAATCG
>NZ_JAPUBW010000021.1:0-1424 GCF_030397735.1 Janthinobacterium sp. SUN120
GAACGCGGTCTGGAGATGATTGTCGGCCTGCTGGGCGTGTTGAAAGCGGGCGGCGCCTACGTGCCGCTCGACCCGGTCTATCCGAACGAGCGCCTGGCCTATATGGCCGGGGACAGCGGGCTGTCGCTGCTGCTCACGCAGGAATCGCTGCTGGAGCGGGCCGCTGAATTGTCGGCCGGCCGCGCCGTCATCATCGCCGCGCTTGATGCGCCAGCCTTCGCCGGCCAGTTGCAGGCGCATGCGGACTGCAACCTGGCTCGTCTGCCGGCGCAGGGGCCCGACAATCTGGCCTACGTGATCTACACGTCCGGCTCGACCGGCTTGCCCAAGGGTGTGCTGATCGAGCACCGCAATGTCACGCGGCTGTTTGCCGCCAGCACCGGCCAGTTCGGTTTCAACGGACGCGATGTCTGGACCCTGTTCCACTCCTTCGGCTTCGACTTCTCGGTATGGGAAATCTGGGGCGCGCTGCTGCATGGCGGCCGCCTGGTCGTGGTGCCGCACTGGGTCGCCCGTTCGGCGCCCGATTTCTACCAGTTGCTGAGCAAGGAGCAGGTGACGGTGCTGAACCAGACCCCGAGCGCCTTCGGCATGCTGATCGTGGTGGACGGCGAGCAGCGGGCCCCACTGTCGCTGCGCTGCGTGATCTTCGGCGGCGAGGCGCTCAACGTCGCCACGCTGCAGCCTTGGGCCGCGCGTCACGGCGACGCTATGCCGCAGCTGGTCAATATGTACGGTATCACCGAGACCACGGTGCACGTGACCTACCGCCGCCTGCTGATGGCCGACATCACGAACACGTCCAACCCCAGCGTCATCGGCCATCCGCTGGCCGACCTGTGCGCGGTGATCCTGACGCCACAGCGGGGCTTGACGCCGGACGGCGTCGTGGGCGAACTCCACGTCGGCGGCGCCGGCCTGGCGCGCGGCTACCTGAACCGTCCAGAACTGAGCGCCGAACGCTTCATCGCCAATCCCTTCCATGACGCCGGCGAGCCGGCCAGCAGTACGCGGCTGTACCGCACGGGTGATCTGGTACGGCGTCTGGCCGACGGCAACCTGGAATATGTCGGCCGCATCGACGAGCAGGTGAAGATCCGTGGTTTCCGCATCGAGCTGGGCGAGATCGAAAGCCGGCTGGTCCAGCACGAGGCCGTGGCTGCAGCCGTGGTGGTCGTGCGCGAGGATATCGCCGGCGACAAGCGGCTGCTGGCCTATCTGACCGTGCAGGAAGGGCGGGACGCTTCCGCCGCAGCGCTGCGCGAATATCTGCTGGCAAGCCTGCCGGAATATATGGTGCCGGGCGCCTTCGTGCTGCTCGAACAATTGCCGTTGACGCGCAACGGCAAGGTGGACCGGAAGGCGCTGCCGGCGCCGGACGCCAGCCAGTTCCAGCGCGAATATAGCGCGCCGCAGACGGACAC
>NZ_JAPUBW010000022.1:0-1106 GCF_030397735.1 Janthinobacterium sp. SUN120
GGCATGGATGGTGCTCGATGCCTTGCCGCTGACGCCCAACGGCAAAGTGGACCGGAAGGCCTTGCCCGCCGCGGATGCGGGCGCCTCGCAGCAGGAATACGTGGCGCCGCAGACCGCGAGCGAGAAGGCGATCGCTGCGACTTGGGCTTCGGTACTGAACCATGATGTCAGCAAAATCAGCGTCGGCGACAACTTCTTCGGCCTGGGTGGACATTCGCTGCTGGTAGTGCAGTTGCTGTCGTCAATGCAGGAAGCCGGTCTGGATGCGGATGCCCAGATGATCTTCTCTGCGGCCAACCTCGGCGCGCTGGCCGCGATGGTCGACGTGGCCGCGCCCGTCGCAGAGGGCACTTTTGTCGTTCCGGCGCCCCGGATTCCGGCTGGCTGCGAGCGCATCACGCCGGACCTGCTGCCGCTGGTTGACCTTAGCCAGGAAGCAATCGACCTGATCGTGGCCAGCGTGCCCGGCGGCGCGGCCAACGTGCAGGACATCTATCCGCTGGCGCCGCTGCAGGAGGGGATGTACTTCTACCACCTGATGCATAGCCAGAACGATCCCTACATCCTGTCTTCGCTATACTCGGTCGACACGGGTGCGCAATTCGAGGCCCTGATCGGCGGTCTGCGCCAAGTGATCGCGCGCCATGACGTATTGCGGACGGCGATCCTGTCGGAGCAGCTGCCGATGCCTGTACAGCTTGTGTATCGCCAGGCCGGAGTGGCACTCGACATGATCGAGCTGAATCCAGGCATGGATGTGCAGGACCAGCTCAAGGCGCGTTATGACAGGCCCATGAACCTGGCGAAGGCGCCCATGTTGCAGATCAATGCGGCTCGCGAACCGGGCACCGAGCGCCATTTCTTCGTGATCCAGCTGCACCATATCGTCGCGGACCACGCCGGCCTGGAGATCATTCGCAGGGAGCTGGAGGCTTGCGTGGCCGGCCGGGCAGAAGAGCTGCCCCAGCCGGTTCCCTACCGTCAATTCGTGGCCCATGCGCTGCACCAGGCCAGCAACAACGATGCGCAAGCCTACTTCAGCAAGGTGCTGGGCGATGTGACCGAGCCGACGGCGCCGTTCAATCTGCTCAACGTCCACGGCGACG
>NZ_JAPUBW010000023.1:0-1011 GCF_030397735.1 Janthinobacterium sp. SUN120
GGATTCCAGCCATGTCAAGGGTAGGTAAGGTTTTTCGCGTTGCATCGAATTAATCCACATCATCCACCGCTTGTGCGGGTCCCCGTCAATTCCTTTGAGTTTTAATCTTGCGACCGTACTCCCCAGGCGGTCTACTTCACGCGTTAGCTGCGTTACCAAGTCAATTAAGACCCGACAACTAGTAGACATCGTTTAGGGCGTGGACTACCAGGGTATCTAATCCTGTTTGCTCCCCACGCTTTCGTGCATGAGCGTCAATCTTGACCCAGGGGGCTGCCTTCGCCATCGGTGTTCCTCCACATATCTACGCATTTCACTGCTACACGTGGAATTCTACCCCCCTCTGCCAGATTCTAGCCTTGCAGTCTCCAATGCAATTCCCAGGTTGAGCCCGGGGATTTCACATCAGACTTACAAAACCGCCTGCGCACGCTTTACGCCCAGTAATTCCGATTAACGCTTGCACCCTACGTATTACCGCGGCTGCTGGCACGTAGTTAGCCGGTGCTTATTCTTCAGGTACCGTCATTAGCAAGAGATATTAGCTCTCACCGTTTCTTCCCTGACAAAAGAGCTTTACAACCCGAAGGCCTTCTTCACTCACGCGGCATTGCTGGATCAGGCTTTCGCCCATTGTCCAAAATTCCCCACTGCTGCCTCCCGTAGGAGTCTGGACCGTGTCTCAGTTCCAGTGTGGCTGGTCGTCCTCTCAGACCAGCTACTGATCGATGCCTTGGTAGGCTTTTACCCTACCAACTAGCTAATCAGATATCGGCCGCTCCACGAGCATGAGGTCTTGCGATCCCCCACTTTCATCCTTAGATCGTATGCGGTATTAGCGTAACTTTCGCTACGTTATCCCCCACTCTAGGGTACGTTCCGATATATTACTCACCCGTTCGCCACTCGCCACCAGAGCAAGCTCCGTGCTGCCGTTCGACTTGCATGTGTAAGGCATGCCGCCAGCGTTCAATCTGAGCCAGGATCAAACTCTTCAGTTTAATCTCTGTT
>NZ_JAPUBW010000003.1:0-595336 GCF_030397735.1 Janthinobacterium sp. SUN120
GGCTGGGTGTGGAAGTGCAGTAATGCATTAAGCTAACCAGTACTAATTGCCCGTACGGCTTGTCCCTATAACCTTAGCAGGTACAGAGGATAAGACGGTACAACGTTGCGTGTGTGTTGATACCACTATTCATTACCCTAATCTTTGCTTCTTCCAGATTCAGGCTTTGTCGCTCCACTGAGGACAAATGCCAGTACAAGTTATGCCTGATGACCATAGCAAGTTGGTCCCACCCCTTCCCATCCCGAACAGGACCGTGAAACAACTTTGCGCCGATGATAGTGCTGCAACCAGTGTGAAAGTAGGTTATCGTCAGGCTTGTTATTCGAAAAAACCCCTTCCGGTGATCCGGTTGGGGTTTTTTTACGTCTGGCGGTTTGGTTTTGCCAACAGACAGGCGTAAAAAAAGCAGCGCTGCGCGCTGCCTTTGTCATGTAACGTCGCTTAACTTCCGCGATAGGTCGAATACGACCACGGCGACACCACCAGCGGCACGTGGTAGTTCTCGTCCGTATGCGCAATGCCGAAGGCCAGGGTGACCAGATCGATGAAGCGGGGCGAAGGCAGTTCCACTCCCTGGGCGGCGAAATAGTCGCCTGCGTTGAACACCAGTTCATATTGACCCGCTTTCATGCTCTCGCCTTCCAGCAAAGGCGTGCTGCAGCGGCCATCGCTATTGGTCATATCCATCTTCAATAGCACTTTTCCTTCCGGCGCGACTGAAAACAGGGCCACCTTGACGCCGGCTCCCGGTCTGCCGTGGGCGATATCGAGTACATGCGTGCTGAGTTTTCCCATTTGCTATCCTGTATATAGGGTGAGTGAATGTGCTTATCGTGCAAATCATATACCGGTGACTGCGCCTGGCTATATGATTGGGCATATAGCCAACATTGTCCTCCTATAGGCGCGCCTCCGCATGAACAATTACGAAGATTATCCACGCGACTTGATCGGCTATGGCCGCACGCCCCCGCATCCGCAATGGCCAGGCAAGGCCCGCATCGCCCTGCAATTCGTCCTCAATTACGAGGAAGGGGCGGAAAACAGCGTGCTGCATGGCGATCCCGCCTCGGAAACCTTTTTATCGGAAATGATCGGTGCGGCCGCTTTTCCCGCGCGCCACCTGAGCATGGAGTCGATCTACGAATACGGCTCGCGTGCCGGATTATGGCGCCTGCTGCGCATGTTCGAGGACCGGCGCCTGCCGTTGACCGTATTTGGCGTATCGATGGCCTTGAAACGCAATCCGGAGGCGGTGGCCGCGTTCCAGCAACTGGGGCATGAAATCGCCTGTCATGGCTTGCGCTGGATTTCCTACCAAAATATGGATGAAGCAACGGAGCGCGAACACATGCGCGAAGCCGTGCAGATCATCCGCGAATTGACGGGTTCGGCCCCGCAAGGCTGGTACACGGGGCGCGATTCGCCCAATACGCGCAAACTGGTGGTCGAGCATGGCGGTTTCCGCTACGACGCCGATTACTATGGCGACGATCTGCCATTCTGGGAAAAAGTGGCGTACACGGATGCCGCCGGCATGCCGGCCGTGCAGCCGCAGCTGATCGTGCCCTACACCCTGGACACGAACGACATGCGCTTTGCCGCCATGCAAGGCTTTAATTCGGGCACGCAATTTTTCGATTATCTGAAGGATGCCTTCGATGTGCTGTATGCGGAAGGCGATCCGAACGGCTTGAATCAGCCGAAGATGTTGTCGGTGGGCTTGCATTGCCGCCTGGTGGGACGTCCGGGACGGGCCGCGGCGCTGGCGCGCTTTCTCGACTATGTCCAGGGCCATGATCAGGTATGGATCACGCGCCGCATCGATATCGCTGAGCACTGGCATGCGACGCATCCCTATGCTGCTTGATGGGTATTGATATTGGATGATAAGTAAAATCAGTCTTTGCATATAGTTGTCCCATATGCCGGTGTTAATCTCCTATACTGGGACTATACCGAGGCCAGCATGTCAGAACCGATCCGCTTTTATTACCGTGGTGCCGTACAGGAAGTACGCAACGCCGCCCCTACGCAGACTGTGTTGCAGCACCTGCGCGAGGATTTGCATTGCACGGGTACCAAGGAAGGCTGCGCCGAAGGCGATTGCGGCGCCTGCACCGTCGTCATCGGCAGCCTGGTCGATGGCCAGGTCGAGATGAAGGCCGTCAACGCCTGCATCCAGCTCACGCCCACCCTCGATGGCAAGGCCCTGTTTTCCGTGGAAGACTTGCAACAGCCCGACGGCGCCCTGCACCCGGTGCAGCAGGCGATGGTCGAGTGCCACGGTTCCCAGTGCGGTTTTTGCACGCCCGGTTTTGTCATGTCCTTGTGGGGCATGTACCTGAAAAAAAACGGCGAGACGCCCACGCGCTGCGAAATCGACGACACCCTGTCGGGCAATCTGTGCCGCTGCACCGGTTATCGGCCCATCATCGATGCCGCCAGGCGCATGGGGGAATTGCCGCACGTCACGTTCGATCGCGATGCCTTGAGGGGGCAATTGCAGGCGCTGCAGCGCGGCAGCCTGCATACGTATGAACATGGCGGCCAGCACTTCCACGCGCCGCGCAGCATCGATGAATTGGTGGCGTTGCGCGCGGAAAAGCCGCAAGCCTGCCTGCTGGCCGGTTCCACGGACGTGGGCTTGTGGGTGACCAAGCAATTGCGCGACCTGGGCGACATCATTTATCTGGGCAACGTGGCCGCGCTGAAGACGATTGCCCTCGTTGACGGCAAGCTGCACATCGGCGCCGGCGCCAGCCTGAACGATGCTTACGGGGCGCTGTGCCAGCATTACCCGGAGGAATTGTCGGAACTGTGGCAGCGCTTTGCCTCCTTGCCGATTCGTAACGCCGGTACTTTGGGCGGCAATGTGGCCAATGGTTCTCCCATCGGCGACTCGATGCCGTGGCTGATTGCACTGGGCAGCGAGATCGTGCTGCGCGGCCCTGCCGGACAGCGCATCATGCCGCTGGAAAACTTCTATCTGGGGTACCAAAAGAAAGATTTGCAGCCAGGCGAATTCGTCGAAGCCGTGCGCGTTCCCTTGCCACGTGCCGACGTGCAATTTCGCACCTATAAACTGGCCAAGCGCTTCGACCAGGATATTTCGGCCGTGTGCGCCGCGTTCGCGTTCCAGCTCGATGGCGAACATATCGTCGATGCGCGCATCGCCTTTGGCGGCATGGCGGCCACGCCGCAGCGCGCCGCGCAAACGGAAGCATTTTTGCGTGGACAGGCGTGGACGGAAGACAACCTGGTCATCGCCATGCGCTTGCTGGCCGACGATTACGCGCCCCTGTCGGACATGCGCGCGTCGAATATTTACCGCATGACGACGGCGCAAAACCTGTTGCGCCGCTTCTGGCTGGAAACACGCCCCGGTGCGCCGCTGTTGCGCACTGCCGTCAACGCCTACGCTTGCCGCGCCTGAAAGGACCAGCATGAACCATCCTGCCACGCCCGAACTGCAAGCGGCCGCCTGGGCCGCCGTGGGCAAGCCCAGCCCGCATGAATCGGCGCAATTGCATGTGCTGGGACAAGCCACGTACACGGACGATATCGCCGAACTGCAAGGCACCTTGCATGCGGCGCTGGGGCTGTCGCAAAAGCCGCACGCGCGCATTACGGCCATGGATTTGTCGGCCGTGCGCGCCGCTGGCGGTGTCGTCGCCGTCTATACGGCGCAGGACATTCCCGGCACCAATGATTGCGGTCCCATTATCCACGATGATCCCATCCTGGCTTTTGATCTGGTGCAATACGTGGGCCAGCCCATCTTCATCGTCGTGGCCGATACGCATGACCATGCGCGCCGCGCCGCCCGCCTGGCGCAAGTGTCATATGAGGAATTGCCCGCGATCATGACGCCGCAAGCGGCCAAGGCCGCGCAATCGTACGTGCTGCCGCCGATGCAGCTGACGCGCGGCAACTACCAGGCCGCGTTCGAAGGCGCGCCGCATGTGGTAAAGGGCCAACTCTACGTGGGCGGCCAGGAACAGTTTTATCTGGAAGGACAGATTTCCTACGCCATCCCGAAGGAAGCGCAGGGCATGCTGGTGCTGTGTTCGACCCAGCATCCGAGCGAGATGCAGCACGTGGTGGCGCATGCGCTGGGCGTGCATTCGCACAACATCACGGTCGAGTGCCGGCGCATGGGCGGCGGCTTCGGCGGCAAGGAATCGCAATCGGCCCTGTGGGCGGCGGCGTCATCGATTGCGGCGGCCAAACTGAAGCGTCCCGTGAAATTGCGCGCCGACCGCGACGACGACATGCTGGTGACGGGCAAGCGCCACTGTTTTTACTATGAGTACGAAGTGGGCTACGACGACGAAGGCCGCATCCTTGCCGCCAAGGTCGACATGACCACGCGCGCCGGTTATTCGGCCGACTTGTCCGGCCCCGTCGCCACGCGCGCCGTCTGCCACTTCGACAACACATATTACCTGTCCGACGTGGACATCCGCGCCGCCTGCGGCAAGACGAATACCCAGTCGAACACGGCTTTCCGGGGCTTTGGCGGGCCGCAGGGCGCCATTGCCATCGAGTACGTCATCGATGAAATCGCCCGCCACTTGCAACGCGATGCGCTCGATATCCGCCTGCTCAATTTCTATGGCCGCAACGATGCCGAGGGACGCAACGTCACGCCCTACGGGCAGAAGATCGTCGACAACGTGATTCATGAACTCGTTGCCGAACTGGAAGAGAGCAGCGATTACCGGGCGCGCCGCCGCGCCATCGACGCCTACAACGAGGCCAGTCCAGTCCTGAAGAAGGGCCTGGCCTTCACGCCCTTGAAATTCGGCATTGCCTTCAACGTCACGCATCTGAACCAGGCCGGCGCCCTCGTGCACGTGTACGTGGATGGCTCCGTTCTGGTCAACCATGGCGGCACGGAAATGGGGCAGGGCATCAATACCAAGGTCATGCAGGTGGTGGCGCACGAGCTGGGCCTGGACCTGGACCGCGTGCGGGCCACGGCCACCGATACCAGCAAGGTGGCGAATACGTCGGCCACGGCAGCGTCCACCGGCGCCGACCTGAACGGCAAGGCGGCGCAGGACGCGGCGCGCCAGATCCGTGAACGCCTGGCCGATTACGCGGTCAAACTGTACGGCGGCGACGTTGCTGCTGTGCGCTTCTTTGACAACCATATCCACGTGCATGGCCATGTCGTCGCGTTTGCCGAACTGGTGCAGAAGGCGTATCTGGCCCGCGTACAACTGTGGTCGGACGGTTTCTATGCCACGCCCGGCCTGTCGTGGGATGCGAAGACGATGACGGGCCATCCGTTTTCGTATTACGCGTATGGCGCGGCCGTGGCCGAAGTGGTGGTCGATACCCTGACAGGCGAATGGAAATTGCTGCGTGCGGACGCCTTGTACGATGCGGGCCAGTCATTGAATCCCGCGATTGATCTGGGTCAAGTGGAGGGGGCATTTATCCAGGGCATGGGCTGGCTGACGACGGAGCAGCTGTGGTGGAATGCTGCGGGCAAGCTGATGACGCACGCGCCATCGACGTACAAAATTCCTGGCATTTCCGATTGCCCGGAAGATTTTCGTGTGAAACTGTTTCAGAATCGCAATGTGGAAGACAGCATCCACCGTTCCAAGGCCGTGGGCGAGCCGCCGCTGCTGTTGCCGTTTTCCGTGTTCTTCGCCATCCGCGACGCCATTTCCAGCGTGGGCCATCACGCCGTGCAGCCACCGCTGAATGCCCCAGCCACCAGCGAGGAAATCCTCAAGGCGGTCATGGCCGTGCAAGCGGCGCATGCCGGCGCCTAGGAGCAGAGCATGAGCGACTGGCTGACAGCGATGGAGAACGACACGCAGCCATCCGTGCTGGTGACGGTTGCCCTGGTGGAAGGTTCCGGACCGCGGGAGGCGGGCGCGAAGATGCGCGTGACCCTCGATGGCCAGGTGGACACCATCGGTGGCGGCCACCTGGAATTGCGCGCCGTGGAAATCGCCAAGACCATGCTGGCAACGGGCGAGACCCATGCGCGGCTCGAGCGTTTTGCACTGGGCCCCAGCCTGGGACAATGCTGCGGCGGCGTCGTCCACCTGGCATTCGAATATGTCGATGCCAGCCTGAAAGAATTGCTGGCCGCCTTGCGCGAACGCCGCCAGCAAGACAGTTGGCGTTTGACGGCGCTCGACGGTGAAACCGCGTCGGCGCTGTTCGATGCTGCCGGTCGCCTGATCGCCGGGACTGCTGCACAGGCGCCCGACACGTTTTCGCGCGAACGCAGTACCCATGTGGCCCAGGATGGCAAGGGCCGGCGCTGGCTGGTCGATCCCTGCCTGGCGCCGCGCGCCCATTTGACCTTGTTTGGCGCCGGCCATGTGGGCGCCGCCATCGTGCGCGCGCTGGCCTACTTGCCTTGCAATATCACCTGGGTCGATGAACGCGAAGACATGTTTCCCGTGCAACTACCGGATAATGTGCGCATCGCCGCCACCGATACGCCCGAGGAATTTGTCGCCATGGCGCCGCCGGGCGGCAGTTTTCTCGTCATGACGCATAGCCATGCGCTCGATCAGCGCTTGACGCAAGCCATCATGGAGCGCGAGGATGCGGGCTGGTTCGGCTTGATTGGTTCGCACACGAAACGCAAGCAGTTCGAGCACCGCCTGCAGGCACGCGGCGTGCCGGACGAACGTATTGCCGCCATGGTGTGTCCGATCGGCATGCCCGGCATCCGCAACAAGGCGCCGGCCGTGATCGCCGCGTCCGTTGCCTGTCAACTACTCATGGTGTGGGAGGAAGCGGCCGCGGCCGCCCTGGCCGCACCGCTGCGGCTGGCCTCGGCCAGCGCGCCACCGCGACGCGAGAAACGCGCCGCCATTCACCCGTTATAGAAAGAAGTCATGCCGATTGTTCCTGCTACATTGCAAGCTTACCGTGCCAGCTTGCTGCACTTCCACGCCGATCCCGCCTTTAGCGAGGAGGCGCACGGCTGGCATGCGGATGGCTTGCTGATCGTGGCCGATGGCAAGGTCGTGGCCGCCGGCGATTATGCGCAGCTGCAAGCGACTTTGCCGCCCGGCACCGAGATCGTCGATTACCGCGGCAAGCTGATCGTGCCGGGTTTCATCGATACCCATCTGCACTTCCCGCAGACGGAAATGATCGCCTCGCCCGCTCCCGGTTTGCTGCCGTGGCTGGAAACGTATACGTTTCCTACCGAGCGCGCGTTTGAGAATCCTCAACATGCGCGCGATGTGGCCGAGTTTTTCCTCGATGAACTGCTGCGCTGCGGCACCACGACGGCCATGGTGTATGGCAGCGTGCATCCGCAATCGGTCGATGCCTTCTTTGGCGCCAGCGAGGCGCGCGGCTTGCGCATGGTGGCGGGCAAGGTCATGATGGACCGCAATTGCCCCGAGTTCCTGCGCGACACGGCCGAGTCGGGTGCGCGCGAAAGCGAAGAGCTGATCCAGCGCTGGCACAAGCACGGCCGTTCGCTGTACGCGATCACGCCCCGTTTCGTGCCGACGTCCACCAACGAACAGATGCACCTGGCGGGCGAGCTGGCGCGCGCCTATCCGGATACGTATTTGCAGACGCACGTGTCGGAAAACGCGGATGAATGCCGCTGGGTGCGCGAATTGCATCCGCAGGCGCGCAGCTATCTCGATGTGTATGACCAGTACGGCATGCTGCGTCCGCGCGCCATGTTCGGGCACTGTATCTGGCTCGACGAGCGCGACCGCGCGCGCATGGCGGAGACGTCGTCGGCGGCCGCCATTTGTCCTACATCAAACTTGTTCCTGGGCAGCGGCCTGTTCGATTTCGAGCGGGCCGATGCGGCGCGGGTGCTGCTGTCGCTGGCCACCGACGTGGGGGGCGGCACCTCGTTCTCGATGTTGCAAACAATGAACGAAGCCTATAAAGTAGCACGCTTGAAAGGCAGCTATCTGCCCGCCTTACGCATGTTTTATCTGGCGACCCTGGGCGCTGCACGGGCCATGCAACTGGAAGGCACCCTGGGCAATTTCGCGGCAGGCACGGAAGCGGATTTTATTGTGCTCGACAAGCAATCGACGCCGCTGCTCGAGCGCCGCACGGCCGGCTGTCAAAGCCTGGAGGAATTGCTGTTTGCCTTTGCGCTGCTGGGCGACGACCGTGCCGTGGCCGCCACCTATTCAGGCGGTCGATGCGTGCATGTGCGGGGGCAGGGCTGACCTACCCGTTGTTCAACACGAATTATCCTGAGCGAGAACGCGAATGCACAAGAAACTCACTGGCCTGGCGCTTGGCGCCGCGCTGGCCTTGACCGGAACGGCGCAGGCCGCCCCGTCTTCCAATGAAGCAGCCACCGCGCGCCATTTTGCCGCCCTGGTTGCCGGTGCGCAGCCGAAGACAGCCGAGTTGAGCCTGTTCTTTTCCATGATGCCCAAGGGCGGTGACTTGCATCACCATTACTCGGGCGCCATTTACGCCGAGCAATTCCTCGACTGGGTCGACAAGGAAAACTATTGCGTCAACAAGATAACGTATCGCATCGAAAGCAACAAGGACGTCGTGGCGGCCGAGCGCGCCAAGCCGGCCGCGCAGCGTGGATGCCTGTCGTCCACGGAAGTGTTTGCCGATGCGGGCCTGTATGCGGAATTGCTGCAGCGCTGGTCGACCAAGGATTTCTATAATCACGGCGCCATCCAGACGCCGCCGGACCGTACCTTCTTTGATACCTTTGGCTATTTCGGCCCCGTGGCATCCACGAACACGGCCGATGGTCTGAAAACCCTGAAGCAGCGCGCCATCGCGGAAAACCTCAGCTATATTGAGACGATCTTTGAGCTGTCGCCATTCGTGCAAAACGCGCAGTTCGACCAGCAAGTGCTGGCGCCGGGCTTGCAGCCGGCCGCGCTGCAAGCGCTGCTGGCCAACTGGACAGGCAGCCTGGAGCAGGATGCCGGCTTCCAGAAAAGCATCACCGCCTACAACGACAACGTCAACGCCAGCAGCGCCGGCATCGACGATGCGCACTTCACCATGCGTTACCAGGCGTATGTGTTGCGTTTCCTGTCGCCATCGCAAGTTTTTTCCTCGATGGTGGCCGCGTTCAAGGCAGCGAGCTTGAATCCCTTGCTGGTGGGCGTGAACATCGTGGGCCAGGAAAGCGTGAACGTGTCGATGCGCGATTACAGCCTGCACATGGAAATGTTCAAGTTCCTCAAGGCAAAGTATCCGAACGTTAAGATCGCCTTGCACGCCGGCGAGCTGGCGCTGGGCATGGTGCCGCCGGAAGGCATGGCTTTCCATATCGCCGAAGCCGTCGATGTGGCGGGCGCCGACCGTATCGGTCACGGCATGGATATCGCCTACGAGCACAATGCGCTGGCGACCATGCAAAAGATGCGCGAACGGGGCATACCCGTGGAAGTGAACCTGACCAGTAACGATTACATTCTCGGCATCAAGGGTCAGGCCCATCCGATCACCCTGTACCGTAAATATGGCGTGCCCTTCGTCATCTCCACCGATGACGCGGGCGTCTCGCGCAATACCCTGTCGAATGAGTACGTGCTGTTTGCCAGCCAGTACAAGACCGATTATGCGGAAGTCAAAAAGCTGTCGTATAACAGCTTGCGGTACTCGTTCCTGGCGGAAGCGGACAAGCAACGTTTGCTGAAAGCACTCGATGCCCGTTTCACCCGCTTTGAAGCGCAAATTGCCGCGGCCGACAAGGCAGGCAAGAACAGCAAACCGTAAGTTGCGCGACGTTCACAACTGATACTCTCAGGACGGCCGGATATTCCGGCCGTTTTCATTTCTCCCCCTCAAATCCCGGCAATGTATTTTTGTTAATTTTGTGGCGGCCATGCGACACAATTAACGGCAGATGCACGACTTTGTCCAATTTCTTGGATGAATCAATTTCAAGTACATATTGCTCATTTATAATCACGCGCCATAAGCCCGGACGCTGTCAGCACGATATCAATCCAGCTAGTTACCCCACGCTATTTATACTTAAAATATATAAATATGTAAAAAAAAACGTATTTGTCATCCATTTTTTGATGATGCATAGTGGGATGAATGTGATATTAAAAAGTCACAATTCATATGGCTGATAGCGTATGAAGATGGGTATTTGCAGTAAATAAAGGTGAGATGCAGAGTGAAACAAACAGTCGCGCAACTAAATGACGACATTCCTCTGCATTTTACCGCCGTGTCACAGTCTTGAAATATTTAACAATTACACTCGCGGCTTGCCATGTTCGCCGGGTAAGCCTGTCGGGTGAATGACACAGGAGCTAGCGCCCTGGGTCGTACGGATCGGTCGCAGTTTTTTCCGCCGTTATTGTCTGAATAGGAATGGTTGTGATGTGTGGAGCGGCGTTTTGTGACGGTCTTGTCAGGACCGCAGCCAGTCCCGCCGGCGTAACAGTTGCAGCATCGTAAAGAGGAAATGTTGTGTTTGTTTTGCTGTGCGGCGCAGCCGGACGGTGGGGCAAACCAGGATTTTCAAAAATAATAGTCTTTTCTGGGGTTAAAGATGATCAATCACAAACGACTTCGGCTAACGCAAATCGCGTTCAGCCTGTCTATTGCACTGGCGACGATACCATCGATCGCACAGAACACTACCTCCTCCATTGGCGGACGCATTTCCTCCACCGACGGCCAGCCGGCAGCCGGCGCCACTGTCACCATCGTGCATACCGAGTCGGGTTCCGTCAGCAATGTGACGACCGATGCGGAAGGCCGCTACGTCGCGCGCGGCTTGCGTGCCGGTGGCCCTTACACGATCACCGTGACCAAGAACGGTCAAGTTGAGAAACGCGAAGGCGTGTACGTGCAACTGGCTGAAACGGCCAGCGTGGACGCCACCCTCGGCGCGCCGATGCAAACCGTGAGCGTGACTGGCAGTGCTGGCCGTTCGGATAAGTTCAGCAAATCCAACATGGGCGCCGGTACCAGCATCGGTCCAACCGAGCTGGCCATGCAAGCGTCGATCCAACGTAATCTGCAAGATTATGCTCGTTCCGACCCACGCGTATCGCAAACCGACAAAGAGCGTGGCGAATTGTCCGTCGCCGGTCAAAACTCGCGCTACAACTCGATGACCATCGATGGCGTGGCAGTGAACGACACCTTCGGCCTGGAATCGAATGGCAGCCCGACCGCCAAGCAACCGATTTCGATCGAGGCGATCCAGTCCGTGCAAGTCAACGTCGCCAACTATGACGTGACGCAAAAAGGCTATACGGGCGCCAACATCAATGCCGTGACCAAGTCGGGTACCAACGAATTCAAAGGCAGCGCCTATTTCGTTTTCCGTAACGACAAGATGGCTGGTGATCGTTATGATAATAACAAAGACACCTATAGCTCCCCTGAGCCATTCCGCGAAACGACCAAGGGCGTTACCGTCGGCGGCCCATTGATCAAGGACAAACTGTTCTTCTTCGCCAATAAAGAGCGCCTGGAAAGCACGCGCACCGCGCCATCGTTTGGCCCACTGGGCAGCAACAAAACCAACGTCGGTATTTCCGATGCCGCAATTGCGGCAGCGCAAGCGATCGCCAAGAATAACTACGGTGGCCTCGATATCGGTACCACGGCAATCCCAGCAGGCACTCAGCTGCTGGTGAACGATACCCTGTTGAAACTGGACTGGAATATCAACGATAACCATCGCGCCATGGTACGTTATTCGAAAACGGACCAATCCGAGCCGATGTTCCCTGGCGTGTCGGCCACTGGCCTGTCGCTCAATTCTTACTGGTACACGCAGAATAAGAAGATCGAAACCGTTGTCGGCCAATGGTTTGCTGACTGGACGCCGGCTTTCTCGACCGAGTTCAAGGTGTCGTCGCGCGATTATGAAAGCACGCCAACGAACAACGCACGCCTGCCAGCGATTGGCCTGCAATTTAGTGGTGCCAATCCTGCCGGCACGCCAGCCGGCGTTCCTACCGATAACCGTTTCTTGAACTTCGGTACGGAAATGAGCCGCCAGCTGAATGTGCTGACCACCAAGACCAAAGATGCCTATCTGGGCGCGAACTGGGCTGTGGGTGATCATGAAGTCAAGTTTGGCGGCGATTACAGCAAGAACGATGTGTATAACCTGTTTGCCCAGAACATCAACGGCAATTACACATTCAATTGCACGAATAGCTCGGCAACCTACAAGTATTCGTTTGGTAGCGTGACCTGCGGCGGCAAGACTGCTTCGTCGCCCGAAATTATCCAGCAAGCGATCCTGGAAAACTTCCGCCTTGGCCGTCCTAGCTCGTACCAAGTGCAGATTCCAGTCGTGGGCGGCACAATTGAAGGCGCTGCCGCCGATTTTAGCCTGAAAAATTATGGCTTGTTCCTGCAGGATGTGTGGTCTGTCAACAAGCGCCTGACCGTCCAGTACGGCGTGCGTGTGGATAAAGCCGCCATAGGCGAGCGTCCTGCGCGCAATGCGGCCGCAGCCGCGCCGATGGTGGCAGGCGTCGCCACGGGTGGCCGCACGGGCCTGGGTGGTACCGCGCAGACCGGCGGTTTTGGCCTGGATAATACCCAGACCATCGACGGCCAGACCCTGGTACAGCCGCGTGTCGGCTTTAACTATACGTTTGACAGTGCCCGTCCGACGCAAATCCGTGGTGGTGCCGGCCTGTTCCAAGGTGCGGCGGCGACCGTGTGGATGTCGAACCCGTTTGCAAACTCCGGCATGGCGACCCGCGTCGTTGGTTGCGGCGGTAGTTTCAAGCCGTGTACGACCGTAGGCGGCCTGTTCAACCCTGATCCTGACAAGCAACCAGTCTTTATCGGTGATGGCGCCGCCAACGTCGACTTCCTGTCGCCAAACCTGCGCCAGCCATCGATCTGGAAAGCCAACCTGGCGTTCGAACATGAATTGCCATGGATGGGTCTGGTTTTCGGTGCCGAATACCTGCGCACCAAGAACAAGGATGCGATTTACTACGAGCACCTGAACTTGGGTACACCGAC
Organism: Janthinobacterium sp. SUN120; assembly: GCF_030397735.1. Lineage (NCBI taxonomy): Bacteria > Pseudomonadati > Pseudomonadota > Betaproteobacteria > Burkholderiales > Oxalobacteraceae > Janthinobacterium > Janthinobacterium sp. SUN120. Next base: position 12,976 of record NZ_JAPUBW010000003.1, read on the forward strand.
GGCAAAGGGTTCGGATGGACGTAATCTGTACTATTCGGCCAATGCCTATAATACCGATTGCTGGACTGCCACTGGCTCGTTGAGCTCGTCGGCGGCTCCGGTTTGCGGGGGGGCTGTGTCGCGTGCTCTGAAAAATACGGCCTACAACAACGTTCTCGTTGCCAAGAAAACGGACAAGGGAGAAGGCAATCTGGTGACTCTGTCGCTGAGCCAGCCAATGACCAAAGGCTTCGGCTGGTCGGTTGCCTACACCTACACGGATGCAACGGAAGTGTCGCCACTGACGTCGTCGGTTTCGAATTCGAACTTCAACGCCCGCAGTATCTTCAATCCAAATGAAGAAGTGGCGGCGAACTCGAGCTACCTGGTGAAAGACCGTTTCAATGCCATGATCAACTGGCAAAAACGTTTCTTCGGTACCTACAAAACAAGCTTCGGCCTGTTCTATGAAGGCCGCAAGGGCAAGCCTTACAGCTGGACCGTCAACAATGACTTGAACGGCGACGGCGTGCAGGGTAACGACCTGATGTACATTCCATCGAAACCAGGTTCGGGTGAAGTGGTGTTCCGTAACGACACCGCGACCAACCATGCCAACGAAGACCGTTTCTGGGCTTTCGTCAACAGCAACCCGGATCTGAAAAAATCCGCTGGTGGTGTTGCTTCCCGTAATGGCAGCTTCGCACCATGGACCAACAGCTTCGATATGCGTATCAGCCAGGAAGTACCAGGCTTCTTCAAAGGCAATAAAGGCGTGTTCACGATGGACTTCTTCAACGTGGGCAACATGATCAACCGCAAGTGGGGCCGTATCAATGAAATCGGCTTCCAATCCGGTGGCGGTCAGGCACGCAGCTTTGTTGACTTCGCAGGTCTCGATGCTCAAGGCCGTTACATCTACCAAGTCCGCGACAAAGTGGAAAACTATGATGTGCGTCAAAACAAGGGTGAGTCCCAATGGGCGATCCAGGCTACGGTCAAGTACGAGTTCTAATCTCGACGCTTGATTGAAGTTGCAAACGGCTGGTGGCGACACCGGCCGTTTTTTCGTTTATGTTCTGCTTTCTTGTAATGCTCGGATGGGCTTGCGGCGCGCGGCGTCCCCCCGGATGAGACAGATTCTTTTGACAACGATGACTACGTGGGGACCATGAAACATCATCTGACACCACTCGCCGCAGCGGCGGCCCTGACCTTGCTGCTGGCCGCCTGCGCCACGCCTCCCACGCCTTCCGCGGCGCCCGTCGATATCAACCTGGTCGCCCTGAACGATTTTCACGGCAATCTCGACCGCAGCAAATTTACCTACACGAGCGTCGCCGATGCCGAGCGCAAGACGGTGCAGGCCGGTGGCATCGATACCTTGTCCGGCGCATTGACGGCGTGGCGGCGCGAAGACGCGCAGCTGATTTTTGTCGGCAATGGCGACCTGGTCGGCGCCAGTCCCGCCATGTCGGCGCTGTGGGCCGATGAACCGAGCATCGTCGCCATGAACATGCTGGGCATGAAGGCCAGTTCCGTCGGCAACCATGAATTTGACCAGGGCAAGGCGGAATTGCTGCGCCAGCAGCGCGGCGGCTGCGACTCGTCGCGCGCCGACAAGGCGTGCAAGTTCACCCCCGATTTCAAGGGCGCCAGCTATACCTATATGGCGGCCAATGTCATCGACACGCAGACGGGCAAGTCCTTGCTGCCCGCCTACCGCATCGAAGAGGCGCATGGCGTCAAGGTGGGCTTCATCGGCGCCGTGCTGAAAGATACGCCGTCCGTGGTGACGGCCGCCGGCATTTCCGGTTTGCAATTCGGTGATGAAGCGGATGCCATCAACGCCACCTTGCCGCAGCTGCGCGCGCAGGGCGTGGGCGTGTTCGTCGTGCTGCTGCACCAGGGCGGCGAGACCAAGGAAGCTGTCGACCAGCCCGATTGCAGCCAGCTGAAGGGCGAAGTGGTGGATGTGGTGAAACGTCTCGATCCGGCGATTCAGCTGGTCATCAGCGGCCATTCGCACCAGGGCTATTTGTGCCGCGTCGATGGCCGCCTGGTGACGCAGGCACAAATGGGCGGACACATGTTGACGCGCATCAAGCTCAAGGTCGATCCGGTCAAGAATGCGCTGATCGATGCCAGCGCGCAAAACGTTGTCATGCTGCCAGGCATGTATGAGCCGGACCCGGCCGTAGCAGCCTACCTGGAATCGGTGAAGCAGCGCAGCGCGGCCGAATTGTCGCGTCCCGTGGCCGCCATCGCCGTGCCCACCGTGGGCCGCAGCACCAAGGGCGGCGGCGCATCCCCGCTGGGCGACCTGGTGGCCGACAGTACCCTGTTTGGCGCGCGCGCAGCCGGCGCGCAAATTGGCCTGATGAACAATGGCGGCATCCGCAAGGACCTGGAAGCAGGCGCCGACTTGATGACGAACGTGGGCCAGAACCAGGCCGTGGTGCCGTTTGGCAATACCCTGATCGTCGTGAGTCTTTCCGGCGCGCAAATCCGTACCTTGCTCGAGCAGCAATGGCCGGGCGAAGAGGCCGGCGAGGGCAATCTGCTGCAAGTGTCCCAAGGTTTTAGCTACCGCTGGGACAGCACGCAGCCGCAAGGCCAGCGCGTGCTGCCGGGCAGCATCATGCTGAATGGCATTCCTCTTGAAGACAATCAACAATACCGAGTCGCCGCCAACAGTTTCCTGGCCGGTGGCGGCGACCGCTTCACCGTGCTGGCGGCCGGCACGCGCCGCCTGGACACGGGCGTGCGCGACATCGACGCCTTCAGCAATTACCTGATCGACCGCGCGCGCGCCGGCAAGCCGGCTGGCAGCGCCACGGCGGCCGGCCGCATCGTGCGCGTCAAATAACATTACAAGGAATAACCATGCGTCGCTTATTTGTTTCTATCGTTCTCTCCAGTCTGTTCGCGGGCACGGCCCATGCCGATTTCACGATTCCCGGCTTTGAGCTGGTACACACCTCGCCCGTGGAAACGAGCTTGACCAATCCCGACCTGCGCGAGCCCGTTACCGTGTGGAGCGAGCTGTTTGATTCGGCCAAGAAAGAAATCGTCATCGCCCAGTTCTATGCCGTCAGCAAGCCGGGCACGGCCTTTGACAAAGTGCTGGCGAGCCTGACGGCCGCGGGCCAGCGCGGCGTGAAAATCCGCTTCCTGCTGGACCAGAAGGGCGTGGGCCTGTCGGAAGCGGCGACCATCGCCCAGATCAAGGCGATTCCGAACCTGGACTTGCGCCTCATCGATTTCAATAAAATCACGGGCAATGGCATCGTGCACGCGAAATACCTGGCCGTCGATGGCCAGGTGGCATACATCGGCAGCCAGAATTTCGACTGGCGCTCGTTTGAGCACATCCATGAGACGGGCTTGAAGATCACGGAGCCGGCCATGGTGAACCAGGTGCAAGCGATTTTCGAGCAGGATTGGCATGCCCAGGCATTGACGTCGCAAGGCAGCCGCGCCACGGTGCTCAACAGCAAGGTCGTGCCTGCCAATTACGCGCAAAACGCTTTCCTGTTGGCCAGCCCGAACGCTTACAACCCGGCCGGCGTGGGCGACTCGGAAACAGGCTTGCCCGCCTTGCTGGCGGAAGCGAAAAGCGAAGTGCGCATCCAACTGCTCGACTATGCCCCCCTGTCCTACGGCCCGAACCGCACGCGGCCGTATTACGCCGTGATCGACAACGCCGTGCGCGCGGCTGCCCAGCGCGGTGTGAAAATCAAGCTGATGGTGTCCGCCTGGAACACGGAAGCGCCCGCCATTGCCTACCTGAAAAGCCTGGCCCTGGTGCCGAACGTGGAAATCCGCATCGTGACGATACCCACGGCGTCGACGGGCTTCATCCCGTTCGCGCGCGTGATCCACAGCAAGACCATGAGCATCGACGGCAAGCTGGCCTGGGTCGGCACGAGCAACTGGGCGGGCGGCTATTTCGACCTGTCTCGCAACCTGGAAGTGGTGCTGCGCAACGATGCCATGGCGCAGCGTATTGCCGCGCTGCATGAGCAGACGTGGAGCTCGGCGTATGCGCAGCCTATCGATATCAACAAGCAATATCCGAAGCCGGCCAAGGCGGCGCCGCAAGGCAAGGAGTGAACATGAAAAAACTGTTGACGGTGCTGGCGCTGGGTGCGGCTTTCTCCTCCGGCAATGTGCTGGCCTGGGGCAACGACGGCCACCGCGCCGTGGGCGCCATCGCCGATCAATTGCTCAAGGGTAGCGCGGCGCAGGCGCGGCTGGAGAAATTGCTGTTGCGGGGCGAAAGCCTGGAAAAGATCGCCAACTGGCCCGATTGCGTGAAGGGCACGTATTGCGGTCCGCAATCGCCCGAAATGTTGACCTATGTGGCGGCGAATCCCAAGCATGGCGAATACCATTACACGAATGTGCCGTTCCAGAACGCGCATTACCACGACCATGGCGTGGGCACGGCCGACGACGATATCGTGCAGACGCTCAAGCAGGCGATCCTGGTGTTGCAAGGCAAGGCTGATGCGGCCAGTAATCCGCACGGCTTCAGCCAGCGCGAAGCGTTGATCCTGATCACGCACCTGGTCGGTGATATCCACCAGCCATTGCATGTGGGCAATGCGTTTGTCGGCAAGGATGGCCAGTTTTTCGTGCCCGCCACGCAGGCGCAGATTGACGATGTCACCATTTTCAATGCGCGCGGCGGCAATGACTTGCTGCTCGACGATGCGAAGATGGCGGCTCTGTCCGATGCCGTGATTCCCGCACCGCTGCCGGCCGAGGATGGCGCGGCCAAGCCCGCCAGCGCGTATCCGAAGTCGCCCACCAAGCCCCTGCATTCATATTGGGACACGACCGTCGTCGATTACGCCATGCGCCGCCTGAGCACGCGCACGCCGCAGCAGTTCGCGCGCACCGTGATCGCCAGCGCGCCTGTGGTCAGCGTCAATACTGGCGACCCCGCCACCTGGCCGTATCAATGGGGCGATGCCTCGCTGGCGGCGTCAAAGATTGCCTTCACGGACGTGGAGGCCGGCCCGGCCACGCAGCAGACCAGCCGCAAGGGCGATGTCTACAATGTGTGGAACTTGAACGTGCCGGACAATTATCCCGTGCCCAGCTCGGCGCTGGCGAAGCAGCAGCTGATCGAGGCGGGCTATCGTCTGGCCGCCGTGCTGCAGGCGATCTGGCCGCAGTAAAGTGTCATGCGAAAGCGGCCTGCGGGCCGCTTTTTTCATGCCAGGGTGATGCTGATCCCCATCTCGCGGTAGGGCGCGATCAGGGCGTCTTCCACGTCGCGGTGAACGATGATGTCGTTGACCTGGCTCAAGGGTACGATTTGAAACGGCGAGGCCGTATTGAACTTTTCCGGCGAAGCCAGCACGACAGTGCGGCTGGACGCTTCGCTCAGCGCGCGTTTCACGCACGCTTCTTCATGGTCCCCCGTAGTGATGCCCGCTTGTGGATGCAGGCTGGACACACCCATGAAGTACAGGTCGGCGCGGATGCGGCCGATGGCTTCCACGGTTGCCGCACCGACACCCACGATCGAGTGCTTGTACAGGCGCCCGCCCAGCATCAGGACCTCGACGCCGGGGTGATTCACCAGTTCGACGGCAATCGAAGGGCTGTGCGTGACGATGGTGGCGCGCAATTCCCGCGGCAGCTGGCGCGCCAGTTGCACGGCAGTCGTGCCGCCATCGAGAAACACCACTTGTCCCGTTTGTATCATGGCGCCCGCTGCGCGGCCGATGGCGGGCTTGGCTTCTAGCGAAATCTGTTCGCGCCCGGAAAACGGCGCCAGCGCGGGCGAACGGGGCAGCAAGGGCAGGGCGCCGCCGTGCACGCGCTCCAATAGACCCTCTTTCGCCAGTTCGCGCAGGTCGCGGCGTATCGTGTCTTCCGACAAGCCCAGGCTATCGCTGACGGCCTTGGCGACGATCTGGCCTTCGCGCTGGAGCAAGTCCAGCAGGTATTGTTTGCGTTGATGTGTCAGCATGATTTTTCTTGTATTTTCTTGATATTGCACGAGTTTGCATGATAAAGTCGGCAAAGGCAAGCATATACAAGCACAAGGAGACACTATGCGTGAAGAAAATAGCAAGCAGGAACGGGTCCGCATCCACGGCGTGCAGACCCTGTCGCACGATTGGTATTTATTGCAGAAAACCACGTTCGACTATCTGCGCCGTGATGGGCAATGGCAGACGCAGACGCGGGAAACCTATGACCGGGGCGATGGCGCCACCATCTTGCTCTACAACAAAGTCAAGCGTACGGTGATTTTGATCCGCCAGTTCCGCTTTCCCACCTACCGCGAAGGCCACGACGGTTTCCTCATCGAATCGGCGGCCGGCTTGCTGGAAGAGGCCAGTGCGGAGCAGCGCATCCGCGCCGAGGTGGAAGAAGAAACGGGCTATGCGGTGGGCGCCGTGCATAAAGTGTTCGAGGCTTTCATGAGCCCCGGTTCCGTGACGGAGCGCCTGCATTTTTTTGTGGCCGAATACGATCCGGCCAGCCGCATCGGCGATGGCGGCGGCCTGGCGCACGAGGGCGAGGATATCGAAGTGCTGGAACTGCCCCTGGCGCAAGCGCTGCAGATGGTGGCCGATGGCCGCATCTGCGACGGCAAGACCATCATGCTGCTGCAGCATGCGCAGTTGCACTTGATGCCGCGCAAAAGAGGACTGCAGATTTTAGTAGCTGGCCCGTATCGTTCCGGCACGGGCGACGACCCCCTCTTGATGCAGCGCAATGTGGACGCCATGCAAGCCGTCTGCCTGCCCCTGTATGCCAAGGGACACATGCCCGTGCTCGGTGAATGGCTGGCCTTGCCCATGCTGGCGCTGGCCGGTTCCACCCGGGTGGGCGACGCCGTGTATGAAGAGTTGTTCCACGCGCATGCGACGCGTTTACTCAGCCATTGCGATGCCGTGCTGCGCATCGGTGGCGCTTCCCAGGGAGCCGACCAGATGGTGGCGGTGGCGCGCAACTTGGGCCTGGCCGTGTATTTCTCGCTGGACGAGATTGCGCAGGCGTAAAAAAAGCGAAGCCCGCGGGCTTCGCTTTTTTATGATGTGATAGCCTCTTAACGGGACTTCACAAAGGGGATACCGATGGCCTTCGGCGCGATGGATTTCGCCATCAAGCCCGCCAGCACGATCACGGTGACGACATACGGCACCATCTGGATCAGCGAGCCGGGGATGCGGCCCACGACGGGCAAGTCCACGCCTTCAATCTGGATCTGGATGGCGGCAAAGAAGCCGAACATCAGGCAGCCTAGGAAGGTGTAGACGGGACGCCAGTTGCCGAACACCATGGCCGTCAGGGCCAGGTAGCCGGCGCCGGCCGACATGTCGCGCAGGAAGAAGCCGCTTTGCACGATGGCAAGATATGCGCCCGAGAACGAGCACAGGATGCCGGCCACCAGCATGGCCAGGTAGCGCGTCGCTTCCACGCTCACGCCAGCCGAGTCGGCCGCGTGCGGGTTTTCGCCGCAGGCGCGCAGGCGCAGGCCGAAGCGCGTGTGGTACAGCAGCCAGTGCACGAGCGGAATCAGCAGGAATGCCACGTAGACGAGGATGGAATGGCCGCCGATCAAGTGGGCGTACACCCAGCCGATGAAGGGGATATGTTCCACGTATTGCGTACCTGGCAAGACCACGTCGAACAGCCGCGCCGAACCGAGGTCGGGCGTGCGGCCGCCTTGCTGGAAGAAGAATTGCGCCAGAACAAACGTCAGTCCGCTCATGGCGATATTGATCGCCATGCCGGCTACCAGCTGGTTGCCCTTTTGCGTGATGCTGACATAGGCTTGCAGCAGGGCCAGGGCGACGCAGACGAGCATGCCGGCAGCCATGCCGTAATACGGGTTTTGCGTCGTGTAGGCCACGGCGGCGGACGCGAAGGCGCTGGCCAGGATCTTGCCTTCCAGGCCGATGTCGATCATGCCGCTGCGTTCGGCAAACAGGCCGGCCATGGCGGCAAAGATCAGGACGGGCGCATTGCGCACGGTCGATACCAGGATGCTGGCGAATTGAAAGTCGTCGAGTGTCATGGTGTTAGCCTTTGGTGCGCTTGAGCAGGGCGGAAATGGCCGGTGCGTAGAAGTTTTCCATGGCGCCGCAGAACAGGATGATCAAGCCCTGGATGAAAATGAAAGTTTCCGTCGGGATATTCGGTTTTTCCAGCGACAAGTCGAAACCACCCTGTATCAGCGCGCCGAACAGCACGGCCGACAGGAAGATGCCGACCGGATGCTGGCGGCCCATCAAGGCGATGGCGATGCCGATGAAGCCGGCGCCGCCGACGAAGTTGAGCGACAGATAATGCGTCGAACCCATGATGGAATTGACGGAACCCAGGCCTGCCAGCGCGCCGGAGATCAGCATGACGATGATGATCATCTTGCTGATCGACACGCCCGCATAGTGGGCCGCGTGCTTGTTGAGGCCCGTGGCGCGCAGCTTGAAGCCCCACGACGAGCGCCAGACCATCACGCCGTAAATCACCAGCGCGGCAATCGCCAAAATAAAGCTGATGTTCAGCGGGGTGTCGCCCAGCGACGGGAACCAGGTGGACAGACGCGGCATTTCACCGCTTTCCGCAAACACGCGGCTGGCCGTGTTCTGTTCGCCTGGCGGGATCAGGTATTTCACGATCACGAAGTTCATCAGGCTGGCGGCGATGAAGTTGAACATGATGGTGGTAACGACGATATGGCTGCCGCGCTTCGCCTGCAGGTAGCCGGGCAGGAAACCCCACAGCGCGCCGAACAGGGCCGCGCCGATCATGGCGGCCGGAATCAGCAGCCAGGCGGGCAGGGTCTGGTCGAAGGCCAGCATGGCGACAGTGAGGCCCAGGCCGCCGATATACATCTGGCCTTCGGAACCGATATTGAACAGGCCGGCCTGCATCGCCACGGAGACGGACAGGCCCGTGAAGATGAATGTGCTGGCGTAGAACAGCGTATAGCTCAAGCCTTCCGGATTGAGGATGGCGCTGTGGACGAGGATCGACAGCGATTCGGCCGGGTCTTCGCCCAGCATATAAATCACCAGGGCTGCGACCAGCAAGGCCGACAGCAGGTTTAACATGGGCATGACAAAGGCTGTCGCCCAGCGTGGCAAGTCGTTATTCATGATTTATGCATTCCCCCCATCAACAGACCGATGCGGGTGGTATCGAATTCTTCAATTTTCAGTTCGCCGGTGATGCGTCCGCCGCACATGACGAGAATGCGGTCGGCCAGCGCCCGCACTTCTTCCAGTTCGACGGACACCAGCAGGATCGCCACGCCCGCGTCGCGCAGGGCCAGCAATTGCGTATGGATGCTTTCGATGGTGCCGATGTCGACGCCGCGCGTGGGCTGGCCCACCAGCATCAGTTTCGGCTTGGCCAGCACTTCGCGCGCGATCACCACCTTTTGCTGGTTACCGCCCGACAACAAGCCGATGCGCAAGTCCGGATTGGCCGGGCGCACGTCGAAAGTCTTCAGCAATTGCGCGCAGCGGGCGCCGATGGCCTTGAAGTTGAACAAGCCCCAGCGGTTTTTCAGGTGGTCCTGGTAACCGAGGATGGTGTTTTGCATGACGGAAAAATTTTTCACCACGCCATCGCGCAAGCGGTCTTCCGGAATGTGGGCGATGCCCAGTTCGCGGAAGGCCAGCGGCAAGCCATCGGCATCGTGACGCTTGGCAAACGGCAAGTCCTTGTCCAGGAAGCGCAGCTTGCCCGACGTCGGCAAACGCATGCCGGACAGGATTTCCAGCAGTTCGCTCTGGCCATTGCCCGACACGCCCGCGATGGCGACGATTTCGCCGGCGCGCAGATTAAAACCTATGTCGGCAAGCAATTTGACTTGCTGGTCGTCGGCTAGTTGCAAACCGTCAACTTCCAGCACCGTGGCGCCCGGATTGTACGGTGCGCGCGGCAAGTGGCTCTGGATGGGGCGGCCGACCATCATGTTGGCCAGTTCCTCTTTCGAGGTGCCGGCGGTCGCCACGGCGCCCACCACCGTGCCGCCGCGCATGACGGTGACGTTGTCGGTGATTTCCAGGATCTCTTGCAGCTTGTGCGTGATCAGGATGATGGTCTTGCCTTGTTCCTTGAACAGGCGCAAGATTTCAAACAGCGAAGCCGTTTCCTGGGCCGTCAGCACGGCTGTCGGCTCGTCGAGGATCAGGATATTGGCGCTGCGGTAAATCTGCTTGAGGATTTCCACGCGCTGCTGCGCACCGACGGAGAGGTCTTCGATCTTTGCCAGCGGGTCGACGTCGAGGCGGTAGCGGGCGCAAATCTCGCGCAACTTCGCTTCCGCTTCCGTGCGGTGGCTGGCCAGGCGAAAACCGCCTTCCGTGCCCAGCATGATATTGTCGAGGACGGTGAAGTTCTCGACCAGCATGAAGTGCTGGTGCACCATGCCGATGCCGAGGTTGATCGCTTCCTGGCTGTTGCGGATCGGTTGTACTTTTCCGTCGAGCAGGATTTCTCCGCCGTCGGCACGGTAATACCCGTACAGGATGCTCATCAAGGTCGATTTGCCGGCGCCGTTTTCCCCCACCAGGCCGTGGATACTGCCCTTGGCGATGGAGAAGCTGACGTCGGCGTTCGCCTTCACATGTCCAAACTGCTTGGAAATGCTGCGAAATTCTACTGCTGGCTGCATAGGTTCATAACTGGATAGTTTCATGGAAACGCGCCGCGCGGAGACTGGCCCCGGCGGCGCGCTAAAAGATACGGAGAAAAATTAAACCGGGCAGCTGCTGCCGACGCGGTAATCGATCACTTTGATCTTGCCATCGATAATGTCCTTACGCGCACCCAACACGCGCTTTTCGATTTCCGGCGTAATCAGCTTGCGGTTGTTCGCATCGAGCGCCCAATCCACGCCGCCTTCTTTCAAGCCTTTATAGCTGACGCCGCCCTTCCAGGTGCCGTTCTTGACTTCCATGAAGCTGTCATAGACGGTGTTGTCGACGCGCTTGACCATCGAGGTCAGGATGCTGCCTGGATACAAATGGTTCTGGTTCGAATCGACGCCGATGGCCAGCTTGCCTTTTTCCTTGGCCATTTGCAGGGTACCCATGCCGCTGCCGCCTGCGACGGCGAAGACGACATCGACGCCGCGCTCGAATTGCGAGCGGGCCAGTTCGCCGCCCTTGGCGGGGTCATTCCAGGCGCCGGACGTGGTGCCGACCATGTTTTGCGTGATTTCCGCTTTCGTGTTGACGGCCTTGACGCCTTGCGCGTAGCCGCAGGCGAAGTTGCGGATCAGGGGAATATCGATGCCGCCGATGAAGCCGACCTTCTTGCTCTTGCTGGCCATGGCCGCGGCCACGCCCACCAGATAGGAGCCTTCTTCTTCCTTGAAGACGACGGAATTGACGTTGCTGCCGGCGGCCTGGCCGTCGATCAGCACGAATTTTACGTTCGGGAATTCCTTGGCTACCTTTTGCACGGCTTGCGTTTGCGCAAAGCCGATGGCGGCGATCATGTCGAGTTTCTTGCGGGCCAGGCCGCGCATGACTTGCTCGGCTTGCGTATCGCTCGATGCTTGCACTTCGATGAAGGAAATGCCCGTGTCTTTTTTGAAGCGCGAGGCGCCTTCGAAAGCGGATTGGTTGAACGACTTGTCGAACTTGCCGCCCGCGTCATACACGACACCCAGTTTTGGGGTAGCCGCGGACGCTTGAGCAGTCAGAAATACGGCTGCGATCGTCAAACTAAATTGTGTAAGTTTCATGAATTGGCTCCTGGAAGATCGATATTGTATATTTTTTATAGGTGAAACATATAATTTGGGGCCGATTTAGCCTGTTTTTGATGCACGAGGTGATAATTCCTTATCAACATTGCACTGTATTGCACAAGATCATTGCTGACCTTGACTGCTTTTATGTCGACAATGTGATGCTCATGCAACAGTCGACCCTGTCTCTTTTACAGGTACAACATCGAAGGGGGCTGCCGGAGCGGGCTGGGATGCGCCGTCAGTTGACGGGCAGGGCATGCACGGGACCGGCGCCGCGATGGGCGTCCGAATCACTATGCATCATGCCAGATATGTATGACAAATACGTTTTTGTTTAGTTATTTATATGAAAGCCATATAAATTGCGGCTTCAAGCGGCGGGGGGATTCAGGATATTCAGGAAGGCCCGCACGACGGGCGCGTCGTCCAGCGTGGTGTAGCTGATATACAGGTTGGCCGACGGCGGATTGGTCTTGATCGGCAGAAACACCACGCCGGGCCAGCCGATGCGGCTCGTCGTTTCCGGCACCAGGGTCACGCCCAGGCCCGCGCCCACCATGGCCAGCAGGGTTTGCGGCTCGCTCGCTTCCTGGAAGATCACGGGTTCGAAGCCGGCATTGATGCAACATTGCACCAGGTAGCGGGGAAACGCGGATTTGTCGAGGTTCAGGGTCAGCATCGGTTCGTGGGCGATGTCGATCAGTTCGATGGACGTGTTTTTTGCCAGCGGGTGGTGTTCATTGACGGCCACGCAGACGTTTTCGCGGAAACACAGTTCCTGGCGCAAATTGTCGTGACGCAAGTCGTCGTCGTTGAGCTTGGGTTCACGCCAGAAGCCCACGTCGATTTGCTTGGCGCGCAAGGCTTCGTATTGCACCGTGGGGCCAAATTCATGGATGGTCCAGCTGACGCGGGGAAATTTGGTCTGGAATTCTTCCAGCAGGCTGGGAATGGGGCCCCACATGGCCGAGCCGACGATGCCCACGCGCAAGCGGCCCACTTCGCCGCGGTCGATCTGGCGGATGGTGTCGATGGTCATGCGCATCTTGGCCAGCAGGTCGGCCGCCTCGTTCATCAGCGCCTTGCCCGCCACGGTCAGTTCGAACGTGCGCGTGGTGCGTGCAAACAGGCGTACGCCCAGTTCGCTTTCCAGTTTCATGATCTGCTGGCTCAGCGGCGGCTGCGAGATATGCAGGCGCTCGGCGGCGCGGCTGAAGCTTTTCTCCTCGGCAACGGCAAGAAAATACTTTAACTGTTTCAGATCGATGGACATGCTTTCCTTGGCGTTGCGTGGTGCTAGGCGATGGAACGGCGCGCAGGCCTGGATGCCGGCATGCGCGCTTTCTTTACAGCAGTCCTATTATCGTGCCACGACTGCCTGCATGGCAATGGCCAGCGCCGTGCCGACCTGGGCATTGTGCTTGACCAGCGCAATATTCGTCGCCAGGCTGCGGCCATCCGTCAGCTGCTTGATGCGCGACAAGAGGAATGGCGTGACTTGCTTGCCCTTCACGCCGCCCGCATCCGCTTCCTGCAGCGCTTGCGTTGTGATGGCGTCGATTTCTTCCTTGGGCATGGCTTGCGCGGCCGGCACGGGGTTGCTGACGATCACGCCGCCTTTCAAGCCCAGCTGCCACTTGGTGCCGATGAAGGCAGCCTGTTCGGCGGCTGTATCGAGGCGGAAATCGGCCTTGAAGCCGCTTTCGCGCGTGAAGAAGGCGGGGAAGCCTTCCTGGCCCACGCTGATGACGGGCACGCCATGGGTTTCCAGGTATTCCAGGGTCAGGCCGATGTCGAGGATGGATTTCACGCCCGCGCAGACGACGGCGACGGACGTTTGCGCCAGTTCCTGCAAGTCGGCGGAAATGTCGAAGCTCGTTTCGGCGCCGCGGTGCACGCCGCCGATGCCGCCCGTGACGAACACGGAAATACCCGCCAGTTCCGCGCAGATCATGGTGGCGGCCACGGTGGTGGCGCCCAATTTACCCTGCGACAGGACGAACGGCAGGTCGCGGCGGCTGACTTTCATGGCGTCGGGCGAGGTGCCCAGCAATTCCAGTTGCTCGGGCGACAAGCCCACGCAGATCTTGCCGCCGATGATGGCGATGGTAGCCGGTACGGCGCCGCCGTCACGGATGATCTGCTCCACTTCGCGCGCCATTTCCACGTTTTGCGGATACGGCATGCCGTGCGAAATGATGGTTGATTCCAGCGCCACGATGGCCTTGCCGGCGGCGCGCGCGTCGAGCACTTCTTGCGAGAACAAGAGGAAATTCTGTAATTGGGTCATGTTAATCCTGTTGAAAGAGGGTAGGTGGGGGCGGCGCCAGGTCGGCGTCGTCAATGTTGTCGAGCGCGCCGGCGGAAATCTGGGGGGAGACGGTGGCGGCCGATTCCAGGGTCATGGCGGCCAGTTTCAGGCCGCGCCGGCACGCCAGTTTCAAGTCGCTGCTGTCGTGGTAGAGCGACCAGCAGACGGCGGCGGAGAACGCGTCGCCGGCGCCCGTCACGTCGACGGCGTCCACTTCGCGCGCGGCCAGGTGCACGACAGGCGCGTCCAGGCTGTCGCCATCCGTGAAGTACACGCCTTCGCCGCCGCAGGTGACGATCACCTGGCGCGCGCCCTGGCGCTGCACTTCGCGGCAGGCGGCGCGCACTTCGAACGCCGTGGGCAAGGCCCGCGCCACGCGCGTTTCCAGTTCGCCACGGTTGAGGATCAGCAAATGCAAGCCCGTCAGGTCTTGCGGCAGGTGCGCCATCTTCGGCTGCGAGACGGCGACGATGACCAGCGGCGTCGCATGGGCGGCGTCCTGGCGCGCATCGGCCAGCAGCGCCTGCACGCTGTCGTGGCCCAGGTTCAGGTCGCAGACGGTGAGGGCGGCCGCCGCGCGCTGCGGCTGGCGGCTGTGCAAAAAGGCGGGTGTCAGCTGTTCGTAGAGTTGCATGTTGGCCATCGCCAGCAGCATTTCGCCATGTTCGTCGAGCACGGCCGTATAGGTGCCGCTGCTGGTGTTGCTCAAATGCAAGCTGCCGCGCATGTCGATGCCCGCGTCTTCCGCGTGCGTCTGCAGCGCGTGGCCGGCCGCATCGTCGCCCAGCGCCGTCAGCAGGGCGACGGGAATGGACAGGCGGGCCAGGTTTTCCGCGATGTTGCGGCCGACGCCGCCAAACACTTCTTCCGAGCGCACGGGATTCGAGGTGCCCATCTGCAAGGTCGCCAGCGTGCGCATCTTGCGGTCGAGGTTGGCGGCGCCTATGCACAGCACGGGACGGCTGTCGGGCAGCACATAGGCGCGTCCCAGCAGGCGTCGTTCGCGGATCAACCCGGCGATGTGGCCGGCGACGGCCGAGCGCGACAAGCCCAGTTCGCTCGCCAGGTCTTGCTGCGAGATGAAGGGGTTGTTGCGGATCAGCGTGTACAGCTGGTCTTTTTTATTGGTATCGGTCACAAGGTTTTCGCTGAAGGTTTAAACATTTGTCTGCGACTGTAAACATTTGTCTTTAGTGTGTCAAGCCCATGTCAAGCCCGTGTCAGGCGTGCGCGAAAAGCGGTCGTATGGAGCTTGTATGCATGCATTTTCGAGGCATGGCAGGTCTGGGCTTGCCTGGACTATAATGTCGGCCATTTATATTTGAATTGTATAAATGGGCAAGAAAAATGGTATTTGCCATACATATTCCGTTTGATGCATAGTGGCGGCAAATAGTGGCAATACGCATTTCGATATACCTGTAACACCATACTTAGCCGATACCTGGGCCGCAGTCCTTCACCGGGCACGGCCGCGCAGGCAGCAACCCATCATCATTAGTCAATCAGAGGATAACCATGTCGAACAACAGCCCTTTCCACGCCGCCGAAATCATCCGTGCCCGCGCTCCTGCAAATTTCAAGCCGCGCGTGGCGATGATCCTCGGCTCCGGCCTGGGTGTGTTGGCCGAGCAGATGACGGATGCCGTCAGCATCAGCTTTGACGAATTGCCAGGCTTCCCGATCAGCACCGTGCACGGCCACGCCGGCGAACTGGTGGTCGGCACCCTGTCGGGCGTCGCCGTCGTCTGCATGAAGGGCCGTGGCCACTTCTACGAAGGCTATGGCATGGGTGTCATGACGAGCGCCATCCGCACCCTGAAACTGCTGGGCTGCGAAATGCTGTTCGTCACCAACGCCGCCGGTTCCCTGCGCCCTGAAGTGGACGCCGGCAGCCTGGTCGCCATCAGCGACCACATCAACCTGTTGCCAGGCACACCGATGGTCGGCCCGAACGACGACCGCTTCGGCCCGCGCTTCTTCAGCATGGCCAACGCCTACGATGCGGACCTGCGCAACCTGGTCAAGGACACGGCCGCCACGAACGGCATCACCCTGCACGAAGGCGTGTTCGTCGCCTACCCAGGCCCGAACTTCGAGACGGCTGCGGAAATCCGCATGATGGCCCGCCTGGGCGCCGACACGGTCGGCATGTCGGTGGTGCCGGAAGTGGTGTCGGCCCGTCATTGCGACCTGAAAGTGGTGGGCGTGTCCGTCATCACCAACCTGGCCGAAGGCATGTCGCCATTCGCCCTGTCGCACGAACAAACCCTGAAATACGCGGCCATCGGCGCCAAAGACCTGGTCAAGCTGATCCTGGCTTTCCTCTCCAAAGTCGCTGAAAAACCGCAAGCCTAAGCACTTTTTTATGCAGTAGCGGCGCGCCGGCCACCGGCGCTGCCGCGCGGCAGGCCGGGAAAATCCGGCCTACACTGTTCGCATCATCTTCGCATCACTCCTAAAGCGAGCCTTATCATGTCACGCGCATTTATCCTCCTGCTTGATTCCTTCGGCCTTGGCGCGACGCCAGACGCCGCCAAGTATGGCGACGCAGGTGCCAATACCTTTGGCCATATTGCCAGCACTGTCGCCAAAAGCGGCAAGACCTTGAAACTCCCGAACATGGAACGCCTGGGCCTGGGCGCCGCGGCGCACCTGGCCAGCGGCGAATGGGCCACGGGCTTCGACCAGCGCGACGGTTTCACCGGCGCCTACGGCGCGGCGCGCGAGCGCTCCACCGGCAAGGACACGCAGAGCGGCCACTGGGAAATCGCCGGTGTGCCTGTCGAATTCGACTGGGGCTACTTCCCCCGCACGACGCCGTCGTTCCCGGCCGACCTGACCGACAAGCTGAAAGCCATGTCCGGCGTGCCAGGCTTCCTCGGCGACTGCCATGCCTCGGGCACGGACATCATCAACAAGCATGGCGATGAACACGTCGCCACCGGCAAGCTGATTATCTATACCTCGGGCGACTCGGTGATGCAGATCGCCGCGCACGAAGAGTCGTTCGGCCTCGAGCGCCTGTATGAAGTGTGCGAAATGGCCTTCAAGCTGGTCGAACCGTACAACATCGGCCGCGTGATCGCCCGCCCGTTCACCGGCAGCAATGGCAACTACACGCGCACTTCCAACCGCCACGATTACGCCGTTGCGCCGCCAAGCAAGACCCTGCTCGACCACGTCAAGGATGCGGGCGGCGAAGTCGTCGGCCTGGGCAAGATCAGCGACATTTTCGCCACCCAGGGCATCTCGCGCGTCGTGAAGGGCGTCGACAACATGGCGCTGTTCGAAGCGCTGCTGAAGACGGCCGATGAAGTGCAGGACAAGTCGCTCACTTTTGTGAACTTCGTCGATTTCGACCAGGCGTTCGGCCACCGCCGCAACGTCGAAGGCTATGCCGACGCGCTGCGCGAAATGGATGCGCGCCTGCCGGAATTCATGGCCAAGCTCAAGGAAGGCGACCTGGTCGTGATCACCGCCGACCATGGCTGCGACCCTACCTGGCACGGCTCCGACCACACCCGCGAACACATTCCGATGATCTTCTTCGGCCCCGGCGTCGCTCCGCGCGCACTGGGCATTTCCGAGACGTTCTCCGATATTGGCCAAACCCTCGCCAAGCACCTTGGCGTACCACCACTTGCTAATGGAACCAGCTTGTTATGACACTCATGCACCCCGAATTCAAGCGTAACGAGGCCGTTGGCCTCGACCTGGGCTGGATCAACCAGATCCGCGTCAACCGCGCCGCGACGGACCGCCGCGCGGCCAGCCTGGCGAACCGCCGTACGGTGAAAAAGGAATACCAGGCCGCCTGGCTGGTGAAAGCCATCCAGATGATCGACCTGACCACCCTGGGCGGCGACGATACGCCGGGCCGCGTGGAACGCCTGTGCATGAAGGCCATGCGCCCGCTGCGCGCCGACCTGATGGACGCGTTGGGCTTGACGGAACTGAGCACCGGCGCCGTGTGCGTGTACCACGAGATGATCCAGCCGGCCGTGAAAGTCATCCAGGGCCGCCTGCCCATCGCCGCCGTGTCGACGGGTTTCCCTGCCGGCTTGACGAGCATGGAAACGAAGCTGCGCGAGATCGAACTGTCGGTCGCCGCGGGCGCCTCGGAAATCGACATCGTCATCACGCGCCAGCATGTCCTGAACGGCAACTGGCAAGTGCTGTACGACGAAATGCTGGCTTACCGCAAGGCTTGCGGCGAAGCGCACGTGAAGGCGATTCTCGCCACGGGCGACTTGCTGACCATGGAAAACGTGGCCAAGGCGTCGTGGGTCTGCATGATGGCGGGCGCCGATTTCATCAAGACTTCCACCGGCAAGGAAGGCGTGAACGCCACCATCCCCGTGGCCCTGACGATGGTGCGCACGATCCGCGAATACCACGAGCAGACGGGTTTCCAGGTGGGCTTCAAGCCGGCCGGCGGCGTCAGCTCGGCCAAGAGCGCGCTGCAATACCTGACCCTGATGAAGGAAGAGCTGGGCAACGAATGGCTGCAGCCGCACCTGTTCCGCATCGGCGCTTCCAGCCTGCTGACCGACATCGAGCGCCAGCTCGAGCACTACGTCACCGGCAGCTACTCGGCCAATCATCGTCACGCACAACCTTAAAGAACAATCGTCATGCCAACAATTAACGAGATTCTCAATACTATGGACTACGGCCCTGCTCCCGAAAGTCAAAAAGAAGCGCAGGCGTGGCTCGACGGCCACCAGCGCACATTCGGTCTGTTCATCGACAATGCCTGGAGCGAGCCGGCCGAGCTGTTCGCCTCGACCAATCCTGCCGACGGCACGCAACTGGCCGAGCTGACGCAAGCCACGGATGCCGACGTGGAACGCGCCGTGGAAGCGGCGCGCCGCGCGCTGCCCGTATGGCAAGGCATGGGCGGCCATGGCCGCGCGAAGGTCATGTACGCGCTGGCCCGCCTGCTGCAAAAGCACTCGCGTCTGTTCGCCGTGCTGGAAACCCTGGACAACGGCAAGACCATCCGCGAAACGCGCGATATCGACTTGCCGCTGGCCGCGCGCCATTTCTACCATCACGCCGGCTGGGCGCAGTTGCAGTCGGAAGAATTCGCCGACTACCGCGCCGTGGGAGTGGTGGGCCAGATCGTGCCGTGGAATTTCCCCCTGCTGATGCTGTCGTGGAAAATCGCCCCGGCCCTGGCCGCGGGTAACACGGTGGTCTTCAAGCCGGCCGAATTCACCTCGCTCACGGCCATGCTGTTCGCCGAACTGTGCCTGCAGGCGGGCGTGCCGGCCGGCGTGGTCAACATCGTCACGGGCGACGGCCGCGTGGGCTCGGCCATCGTCAACCATCCTGGCGTCGACAAGATCGCGTTTACGGGTTCCACGGAAGTGGGCCGTTTGATTCGCGAGGCGACGGCCGGCAGCGGCAAGAAGCTGTCCCTCGAGTTGGGCGGCAAGTCGCCGTTCATCGTCTTCGAAGACGCGGACCTGGACGGCGCCGTGGAAGGCCTGGTCGATTCGATCTGGTTCAACCAGGGGCAAGTGTGCTGCGCCGGTTCGCGCCTGCTGGTGCAGGAATCGATCCAGGAGCGTTTCCTGAACAAGGTACGCACCCGCATGGAAAACCTGCGCCTCGGTTCGCCCCTGGACAAATCGATGGACGTGGGCGCGCTGGTCGACCCTGTGCAGCGCCAGCGCATCGCTGCGCTGGTCGATTCGGCCCGTGCCGAAGGCTGCGACGTATGGCAACCGGCGTGCGAATTGCCGGCGGACGGTTCGTGGTTCCCGCCGACCCTGATCACGGGCGCGTCCACTTCCGCCGCCGTGGCGCAAGCTGAAATCTTCGGCCCCGTGCTGGTGGCGATGAGCTTCCGCACGCCGCCTGAAGCGGTGCAACTGGCGAACAACACGGTGTACGGCCTGGCCGCCAGCGTGTGGACCGAGTCGATCAGCCTGGCGCTGGACATCGCGCCTGCCATCAAGGCTGGCGTGGTGTGGATCAACAGCGCCAACCAGTTCGACGCGGCGTGCGGCTTCGGCGGCTACCGCGAATCGGGCTTCGGCCGTGAAGGCGGCCGCGAAGGCATGCTGGAATACATGACGGCCCTGGCCGAAGATGCGCGTCCGGCCTTGCTGGTGGTAGAAGCCAAGGCCAAGGCGGCGGCAAAGCCGGCGGCAGCCGATCCGTTCGCCATCGACCGCACGGCCAAGATGTACATCGGCGGCAAGCAGGCACGCCCTGACAGCGCCTACAGCGTGCCCGTATTCGGCGCGAATGGCGCCCTGCTGGCCGAAGTGGGCGTGGGCAGCCGCAAGGACATCCGCAATGCCGTCGAAGCGGCCCATAAAGCGTCCGGCTGGACCAGCGCCACGGCGCACAACCGCGCGCAAGTGCTGTACTACATCGCCGAAAACCTGGCAGCGCGCGCCGACGAATTTGCCGCCCGCATCGCTGCCATGACGGGCAGTAAAAATCCTGAAAAGGAAGTGCAGGCATCGATCGAACGCCTGTTCTACTACGCCGCCTGGGCCGACAAGTACGACGGCCTGGCGCACCAGCCGCCAACCAAGGGCATCACCGTGGCGCTCAATGAAGCGGTCGGCGTGATCGGTATCGTCTGCCCGAACGAAGCGCCTTTGCTGGGCTTCATTTCGCTGGTGGCGCCGGCCATCGCGCTGGGCAACCGCGTGGTGGTGGTACCGTCGGAAGCGCATCCGCTCTCCGCGCTGGACCTGTACCAGGTGTTCGACACGTCCGACTTGCCGGGCGGCGTCGTCAACATTATCAGCGGCAACGCCGATGAACTGGCGCGCACCCTGGCCACGCACGCCGACATCGACGCCGTCTGGCGCCATGACGGTTCGCTTGACGGCTGCGCCGAAGTCGAGCGCCTGTCGGCCGGCACCCTGAAGCGCACCTGGGTAGGCGGCGCCAAGGGCCGCGACTGGTACAGCGCCGCGCAAAGCGGCGGCCGTGCCGTGCTGGCGCATGCGTCGCAAGTGAAAAACGTGTGGATTCCTTACGGCGTCTGATAAGTAGCTAGCGTTACAAAGCTGGGGTCAGATCCGCAGGGACTGACCCCAGATCTCATGATTGGAGTTATTCCATGTTGTTAACCCAGGAAATCATTCGCAAGAAACGCGACAAGGGCGTGCTGAGCGCCGAGGAAATCCAGTTTTTCGTGCGCGGCATCACTGACGGCAGCGTCAGCGAAGGCCAGATCGCGGCGCTGGGCATGGCCGTCTATTTCAATGACATGAACATGGACGAGCGCGTGGCGTTCACCCTGGCCATGCGCGATTCCGGCCAGGTGCTGGACTGGCGTTCGCTGAACTTGCCGGGGCCCATCGTCGACAAGCATTCGACGGGCGGCGTGGGCGATGTCGTCTCCCTGCTGCTGGGCCCCATGGTCGCCGCGTGCGGCGGCTACGTGCCGATGATCTCGGGCCGCGGCCTGGGACACACGGGCGGCACGCTGGACAAGTTCGACGCCATTCCAGGCTATTGCACGGTGCCGGACAATGAATTGTTCCGCAAGGTGGTCAAGGAAGTGGGCGTGGCCATCATCGGCCAGACGGCGCAGCTGGCGCCGGCCGACAAGCGTTTCTACAGCATCCGCGACGTCACCGCCACGGTGGAATCGGTGGCCATGATTACCGGCTCCATCCTGTCGAAGAAACTGTCGGCCGGGCTGGACGCGCTGGTGATGGATGTCAAAGTGGGCACGGGCGCCTTCATGCCGACCTACGACAAATCGGTGGAACTGGCCGAAAGCATCGTCGCCGTCGGCAATGGCGCGGGCATGCAGACGTCGGCGATTTTGACGGACATGAACGAGTCGCTGGCGCCGTACGCCGGCAATGCGCTGGAAGTGCGCGGCGCCATGGATTACCTGACGGGCCGTTCGCGTCCCGTGCGCCTGCATGAAGTCACCCTGGCGCTGTGCGCCGAGATGCTGGTGCTGGGCGGCCTGGCCGCCACCGAAGAAGAGGCGCGCGTGAAATTGATGGCGGCCCTCGATTCGGGCGAAGCGGCCGAGCGCTTTGCGCGCATGGTGTCCGCACTGGGCGGCCCGGCCGACCTGGTCGAACATCCGGACAAGCACCTGGAACAGGCGCCGTTCATCGTGCCGGCGCCTGCGCTGTCGTCCGGTTACGCCAACGTGCGCGATTGCCGCGCCATCGGCCTGGCCGTGGTCGCCTTGGGCGGCGGCCGCCGCCGTCCGACGGACAGCATCGATTTCGCCGTCGGCCTGACGGACCTGGTCTGCCTGGGCGAGCAGGTTGCTGTCGGCCAGCCGCTGGCCATGGTGCACGCGCGCACGGCAGCGGCGGCGCAGCAAGCCGTCAAGGAAATCCAGGATGCGTATGCCATCGGCGCGGTGGCGCTGACGGCCAATCCCGTGATTTACCGTACCATACGTCCGTAGTTGAAAACCGGGGGCAGACCCCCGCTTGCGATAGCGCTGAGCTATGTGTCGGCGGTGGTCTGACCCCGGTCTTATGAATTCAAGGGTATTGCAGAAAAAATGAACAACCAAGAACTGATCGCCGAAGCTAATGCGGGCCGTGAACTGGCCTACGCGCCATACTCGCGTTTCAAGGTAGGCGCGGCGCTGCTGTGCAAGGATGGCCGCGTCTTCCGTGGCTGTAACGTGGAAAACGCCGCTTATGGCCTGTGCAACTGCGCCGAGCGCACGGCGTTTTTCAGCGCCATCGCGCATGGCTGCAAACCGGGCGACTTCGCCAAGCTGGCCGTTACGGGCGACACGGCCGAACCGATTTCGCCATGTGGCGCCTGCCGTCAGGTGATGTTCGAGATGGGCGGCGCCGACCTGCCGGTGATCCTGACGAACCTGAAAAACGATGTCATGGAAGTGACGGCGGGCTGGCTGCTGCCGCATGGCTTCGGCAATTCCGACCTGGACATGAAGTAACAGGATCCGCTTGAACAAGACGATCGACATCCAGGCCGCCGTGGCGATTGCCGCGGCCGAAGCCATGGCCGCCAAGACGCAAGGCACCTTCGGCGTGGGCGGCGTGCTGCTCGATGGCGCAGGCAACGTGCTGCAATCGATGCACAACAACGTCGTGCGCCAGGGCCTGGTGTTCGACCCCACGGCGCATGGCGAGCGCCAGCTGGTGGACTGGTATTTTGCCGAACGGGCCAAGGGCACGCCCTTGCCGCCGCCGGGAGAGCTCACCATCGTCACCTCGCTCGACCCCTGCTGCATGTGCACGGGAGCGATTCTGGCGGCCGGTTTCAACGTGGTGGTGGCCGCACCCGATGTCAAGGCCGGCATCAATTACGATGGTAGCGCCACGTTTACGGCCTTGCCGGCGCTGTTGCAGGCGCAGGCCGGCCGCAGCTTTTGCTATCCGGCCGTGCGCGGCGCCACCGAGTATGCGCGCCTGCCTGCCGGCGCCACGCCCAAATCTTTTTTCATCGGCAAGAGCATCCACGAGGCGACGCAGGCACTGTGCTCGCTCGTGTTCGAGTCGACATCGGCGCAGGTGATGCAGCTGCTGAACGCCGGCGACGACGTGTACTTGCGCGATCCCGCCACCTTGCCATCCGAGCATGCCGTGGTGCGCGCCCTGCGCCGCCGCTATCCCGATGCCCTGACTTACCGTTGCGACCCGCACGCGCCCGATGCGGGCCTGGCGCCATTCCTGCAGGCGGCCATGGAGCAGGATGTGCGCGATGGCGGCCAGGGCGACGCGGCCGCCTTGCTCGATTCCTTCGGCAACCTGCTGCTGTGCATGCCGGGAAACGTGGCGCAATCGGCCATCCGCACGCCGTTCATGGAATGCACGCGGCAGTACGCGCAGCTGCGCTTTGAATTGATGGCGAATGCGGCGCCGGCGCTGCAGGAAGAATTCAAAAGCTACCTGGGCCACCCCAAGCACGGTACCTTCGTGCTGGCCATCGGCCCAGACGACAGCGCCGCCAGTTTCATGACCCTGGGCGCCTACGGCTCCACCATGGAAGGGGCGCTGCCGGAGAATAATCCGGCGCAATTCCAGTACGTACGACCCGCCATGGGGGAAGACGCGCTGCTGGCGCTGTGCGAGTCGATGCCGCCGCTGTATCGCAAGCTGATACGCATCCGGCCGCGCCAGGTGCTGGACCAGGCCCTGGTCCAGGCGCTAGGCTAGCCTAGGCGTCATCGTCCGGCAGGTTTTTCAGTAAAAAGTCGCGCACGTTTTCGCCCGCCACGCGGCGGATCTGCGCTTCCGACAAGCCTGCGTCGAGCAGGGCTTGCGTCAGGCGCGGCAAGCCCGTCGCATCGATGGCCGTGGTGACGGCGCCGTCGAAGTCCGAGCCATAGGCCACGTGCTCCGCACCGATCAGTTTTACCGTGTACTTGATGGCGCGCGCGATGGACGCCACGTCCTTGCCGCAGACGGCCGTATTCCAGAAACCGATGCCCACCAGGCCACCCTGGGCGGCGATGCGTTTCAGTTGTGCGTCGCTCAGGTTGCGCCCGTTGGCGCAAGTGCCGCGCACGCCCGTGTGCGACACCATCACGGGGCGTTTCGCCATCGTCAATACGTCGTCGATGGTGGCTGGCGAGGCGTGCGCCAGGTCGACGATCATCTTGCGTTGCTCCATGGCGCGCAGCCATTGCTTGCCCAGCGGCGTCAAGCCGCCTTTCTTCAAGCCGTGCTGGGAGCCGGACAGTTCCGTATCGAAGAAGTGCGTGGGCGCGGCCATGCGGTAGCCGGCCCGGTACAGGGTATCGAGGTTGGCCAGCTTGCCTTCGAGCGCATGCGCGCCTTCCAGCGTCAGCCAGCCGGCCAGCAGGGAGGGATCTTGCTCGCGCGCGGCGATGAAGCTGCGCAGCTGGGCGCGGCTGCCGATGACCCGGACCTTGCCCTGGCTCTTGGCCGCCTGCTGGCGCAGCTCGTCTGCCTGGTAGGTGGCGCGCGCCAGCAGGCTGTTCCAGGTGGCAGGCGGCAAGCCTTGCGCCACCACCAGGGCCGTGATGTTGTCCGTGTCGCTGCCATTGCGCTCGATATTCATCTTGCGCGGCGTCTTGGTGACGACGGAAAAAGCTTGCAGCGCCACGTTGGCCCGCTGCAGGCGGGGGAAGTCGACATGGCCGCGCAGGCTGTCGCGGTTCAGGTTGCGTTGCCACAGCAGGCTGTCCGCGTGCAGGTCGGCGATCCACAGGCTCTGGTGCAGGGCCACAGTGGCTGCTGATGGCGCCTTGCCGGACGGAGGATGGACACGGTTGAGGTGCTCGTCGACGAGGACGGGAGCGGACAGGAAACCGCCGATCAGCGCAAGGCTGGCGGCGGCGAGGGTACTGATAATCATTGTTCTCCGTCTTACCATGGATCGTAGGTGCCCAGGCTCCAGATATGGCCTTCCGGGTCGCGGCAGGTAAAGCCCCGTCCGCCGTAATCTTCATCCTTGATGTCGAGCACGATTTCGGCGCCCGCTTCGCGCGCGCTGCGGTAGACAGCATCGGCATCGCTGACGACCAGGTAACAGTTTTGCGTGTTCGCGCCACCGACGTCGCCGGGCAGTTTCATCAGGCGGCCATAGTCGCTGTCGATGGCCGGCGCCACCATGACCATGCCATTGCCAAAGCTCAGTTGCGCATGGGCGACGCCGCCGTTTCCGTCAGGCACAATCAATTGTTTTTCAAAGCCGAGCGCCTTGCACAGCCATTCGATGGCGGCGGGCGCGTCGCGGTAGCGCAGGCAGGGAATGGTCGTGCCGGTTGTGGCTTTTGCAGTCGAGGTCATCAGAAAACTCCTATGGCTGTGGGGGAGTAGCTTCGATTGTTAATCTTGCGTAGCGTTCCGTCTCAATACCATCCATCGGGAGGGGTTTGATGCCCGTCAGTGCCGCGCCCATCCATAGTGCCATAGAATAATCATTGCACTCTTGCTACTACGCAAATTTTTATTGCGGCGACTGCGAAGAGTTCGCTGCCTTCGTGTCCGCGTCCATGTCATCGCTGTTGCTTGCCCATCTCAGCAGCATGACGAGGGCAAACAGCATGATTGCCAGCGGCAAGATGGTGATCACGAACGCCAGGCCCAGGCAGCATGCCAGCAGCATGGGCCAGGACATGGCGCGCAGGGCGGCCATGCCTTGGCGCGTGTAAGCGCACAGCTCGTTCCAGAAAGCGCTGAAGGAAGTGCTGCCCGGTGCCGAATTGAGGTCTTTCATGCCATTCTCCTGTCGTGTGGGTGCCGCTGCGTATGCAAGCTGGCGATGGATCCACTATAGGCAAAACCCCGCTGCCAGACATCGCGTATGCGACGAATGGCAGGAATGGCGGACCGAACGGCGACAAATCAGGACAAACGGTTATTCAAACACCTTGAGTTTCAGCTGGAAACTGAGGGCGCCATACAGGCGATCCTTGTAGGATGGCACGATGGCGATATTGACGCCCACGCGCTGGTATTCATAGCTGATGGTGGGGACCAGGGCCGGGAACCAGCCGCCATCGCGCATCTTCGGATAGCCGCTGAAGCCGCCAACGACGGCGCCGACGCGCAGCGGGCCCACCTTGATGGGCTGGTAGTACACGCCCAGATAGTTCGAATAGGCGCGGTCGCTATTGTAGAAGCGGCCGGCCGTGACCGAGGCGACGGTGGAAAAGCGGTATTCGGCGCCCAGGCCCGGATTGCTGTCGTTCAGGTTCTTGTCGCGCTGGAAATGATACGAATAAAAGCCCGCGTTGAGCCAGGTTTCGCTCAGCGGCTGGTTGTCTATCATGCCGACTGTCTGCGCCTGTGCCGCGCCCGCCACTGCCAGCAGCGCCGCGCAGGCAGCTTTGCCCAGCAATGACGCGGTGCGCGCCGATGACCATTGTTTCATGCCTGTTCCTTATCCTGTCGATATTGCGCCGCCATTGCAAACGCTTCAGCGCGCCATGCTATCACTGTCAGATTGTTCATTGGAAATTTCATCACGTGCCGGGCACAGTCCTGGGCAGGGCGATGGCCGCCTGCACCATGTGCGTAAGCAGGATTTCGGCATCCTCGTAATCCTTGCGCGTGAGCTGCTTGCGCTCCAGCACCAGGGCCATCTGCGCTGAAAAATCCGCATACGATTGCGTCATGGCCCAGATGGCGAACATCAGGTGCGTGGCGTTGACGGGCGCGATCCTGCCGGCCGCGATCCAGGCTTCGAAGACGGCGATATCCTTGCGCAGCAGGGGCACGACCCGGTCGCGTATCTGCGCGCCGTACAGGGGCGCGCCGTTGATCACTTCCAGCGCATACACGCGCGAAGCCCACGGCTGCTCGCGCGAAAAACGCAGTTTGGCGCCGATGTACGCGCGCAGCACGTCGCGCGGCTCGTCGTGTTCATTGGCCAGCGATTCCATGCGCGCCAGCCAGTCGTCGAGCACGTCGTCGAGCACGCGCTGGTACAGCAGCTGCTTGGATGGAAAGTAATACATCAGGTTTTGCTTCGACAGGCCGGCTCGCTCGGCGATGGTGGCGATCGACGCGCCCTCATAGCCGCTTTCCGCGAACACGCGCACGGCTTGCTCCAGGATGTCCGCTTCCAGGCGGTCGCGGTTTTGCAGGCGCCGGCCGCCGGCATTTTTCACGGAAAGGGTAGGGGATTTGTCGCTGGCCATGGCGGATTCTTTAGCGTGGGCGGATCGATTGCAGGAAGGCTTGCAGCACGGGGGTATCGGTGTAGGCCACGTTGAAGCGGAACCACACCGTCTCGGGCGCGCGCAGCATGAAAAATTCGTTTGGCGACAGCAGGATGCCGGCCTTCAAGGCCATGTCGGCGATGATCTTGCCATTCCACTCCGGCGTTTGCACATCGGGCCAGCCGGCGCTGACGAACATGCCGCCGCGCGGACGCGCCACGGGCGCCATGCCCGCCTGCGCCAGGCAATCGATGCTGCGCTCGCGGGCCGCATCGAGCTGCGCCACCAGCCGTTCCACCATGCGCTTGTAGGGCCGCGCGGAGATGGCGTGGTAGACGGCGCGCTCGTTGATTTCCGACGTCGTCAGTCCCGCCAGCATTTTCACGCGCACCAGTTCGGCCACCAGCGAAGGCGAGGCGCAGATGGAGCCGACGCGCAGCACGGGCGACAGGGTCTTGGAAAAACTGCCCACGCGGATCACGCGGCGCAAGCCATCCATGGCCGCCAGCGACGCGTCGCCGCGCGCCGCCAGTTCGCGGTAGATATCGTCTTCCACCAGCCAGAAATCGAATTGCTCGGCCAGTGCCAGCAAGCGGTGCGCCTGCGCCTGGCTGAGCGAGGTGCCGAGCGGATTTTGCAGCACCGTGTTGACGAACATCAGTTTGGGCTGCGTGCGCGCAGCCTCGCTGGCCAGCGCATCGAGGTCCAGGCCCGCCTCGCCGCGCGCGATGCCCACGGGGATGCAGCCGTGGTGGCGGATCAGCGACTGCAGATTGCTGTAGCCTGGGTCTTCCACCAGCACCGTGTCGCCCGGCTTGGTCAGGCTGCGCAGGACCAGGTCAAAGGCGTGCGTGGCGCCATGCGTCAGCAAGACCTGGTCTGGTTCCACCTGGAACAGCTCTTCCGACAGGCTTGTCGCCAGGTGCTGGCGCAGCGAGGGAAAGCCCAGCGGATGGCCATAGCCGCGCAGCCGGCTGGCGGGAATGCGCATGGCCTGGCGCACGGCGTCGAGCACGGTCGCTTCGCCATACATTTCGGGCGGCAGCCAGCCCGCGCCCACGGGCAGGGCGTCGGACACGCCCGAATACAGGTCCGGCGTGAGGGCGTCGATGGCGGTGGGACTCGTATGCACGGCCGTCTGCGGCGAGGCGGCGATATCGTGGCGCGCGACGAAATAGCCGGAGCCGCGGCGCGACGACAGCAAGCCCAGGTTGACCAGGCGGTCATACGATTCGACGACGGTAAACGTCGACACGCCATTGCTGCGGGCGAACTGGCGCACGGACGGCATGCGCGTGCCGATGCGCAGGGCGCGGCTGCCCACCATGACGCTGATCGCGATGACGATCTGCTCGACCAGGCCGCCCTTTTTCTGGCGGTCGATGTCCAGCACGGGCCAGCCGCTGGTCTGTTCGGGGGCATCGTCTGTGCTGTCGCTGTGCTTCACGGTGGCTCCTTATGCTGCCCTGCACAAAACTGTACTGATTTTCCGACCTGTACGGTTGGGATACTTTGCCGTTTGTGTATCTGTGCCATTGGGGATGGCCTGTCTATTATTACATCAGCTTTTTGCCAACTGGTAAATTATTTTACGCTTCGTCAAAAACGATCCTGGCCCCGCGCCAGCCCATCCCAAGGAGAAGGTCATGAACGAAACAAGGCCGGAATCGATGTCGGCATTCTGGATGCCGTTTACGAACAACCGTGATTTCAAGGCCAATCCGCGCTTGCTCGTGTCGGCCGAAGGCATGTACTACAAGGACGTCGATGGCAACAGCATCCTCGATGGCACGGCCGGCCTGTGGTGCGTGCCCTGCGGCCATGCGCAGCCAAAAATCGTCGGCGCCATCCGCGACATGGTGGGCCAGCTCGACTTCGCGCCCACTTTCCAGATGGGCCATCCGGCCGCCTTCGACCTGGCGGAAAAACTGATGGACTACACGGGGCATAAATTTGGCCATGTCTTCTACACCAACTCCGGTTCCGAAGCCGTCGACACTGCCTTGAAGATCGCGCTGGCCTACCACCGGGCGCGCGGCGAAGGCGCACGCACCCGCTTGATCGGCCGCGAACGCGGTTACCACGGCGTGGGCTTCGGCGGCATTTCCGTGGGCGGCATCGGCGGCAACCGCAAGACCTTTGGCCCGCTGTTGCCCGGCGTGGACCATTTGCCGCACACGCATAACCTGGACAAGAACGCCTATACGGTGGGCGAGCCCGAATACGGCACCCACCTGGCCGACGAACTGGAACGCATCGTCGCCCTGCACGACGCCTCGACGATTGCCGCCGTCATCGTCGAACCGGTGGCCGGCTCCACGGGCGTGCTGATTCCGCCGAAAGGCTATCTGAAACGCTTGC
The DNA here is from genome assembly GCF_030397735.1 of Janthinobacterium sp. SUN120. Taxonomy (NCBI): domain Bacteria; kingdom Pseudomonadati; phylum Pseudomonadota; class Betaproteobacteria; order Burkholderiales; family Oxalobacteraceae; genus Janthinobacterium; species Janthinobacterium sp. SUN120. The sequence goes on from NZ_JAPUBW010000003.1 coordinate 42,994, forward strand.
GTGAGCTGTGCACCAAGCACGGCATCCTCTTGATTTTCGATGAAGTCATCACGGGTTTCGGGCGCATGACGACGCCGTTCGCAGCCGACTATTTCGACGTCGAGCCTGACCTGATGACGACGGCCAAGGGCCTGACCAACGGCATGGTGCCCATGGGCGCCGTCTTCAGCAAAAAGTACATCCACGACGCCTTCATGGATGCGCCGGCCGGCATCGAACTGTTCCACGGTTACACGTATTCAGGTCACCCGCTGGCCTGCGCCGCCTCGCTGGCCACCCTGCAAGTGTTCGAGGAACAGGACATCCTGGGCCACGCGAAAGTGATGCAGGCGTATTGGAGCGACGCCGTGCATTCCTTGAAAGGCTTGCCGCACGTGATTGACCTGCGCAGCATTGGCCTCATCGCTGGCATCGAACTCGATCCTATCGCCGGCAAACCCGGTGTGCGCGCCTTCAACGCATTCAAGCAGGCCTTCGCCGACGGCGTGCTGATACGCACGACGGGCGACATCATCGCCCTGTCGCCGCCGCTGGTGCTGGAAAAGCAGCATATCGACGAGCTGTTCGGCAAGCTGGCCAAGGTACTCAAAAATCTCGATTGAACGGCGACCCCAAGCAAAACCTCGGGGCGGGCCCTGAGGGGCCGACCCCGGCACTTGTTTTTGGGTTTGAAAAAGGAATAGCATGAACGATCTCGACACCATCACCCACTACATCAACGGCGCCAAAGTCGACACCGCCAGCGGCCGCTATGGCGACGTCTACAACCCCGCGCTGGGCGTACCCGTGGCCCGGGTGGCGCTGGGCACCGTGGAAGACGTGGACGCAGCCGTGCAGGCGGCCGCCGCCGCCTTTCCCGCCTGGTCGGCGACGCCGCCCTTGACGCGCGCGCGGGTCCTGTTCCGCTACCTGCAGCTGTGCCAGCAGCACACGGACGACTTTGCCGCCATGCTCACGCGCGAGCATGGCAAGACCTTTGCCGATGCGCAGGGCGAGGTGGCGCGCGGCATCGAGATGGTGGAATTTGCCGTCGGCATTCCGCAATTATTAAAAGGCGAATTCACGGACCAGATTTCGCGCGGCATCGATGCCTGGTCCATGCGCCACGCGCTGGGCGTGGTGGCCGGCATCACGCCATTCAATTTCCCTGTGATGGTGCCGATGTGGATGTTCCCCGTCGCCATCGCCTGCGGCAATACCTTCGTCCTGAAACCGTCCGAGCGCGATCCGTCGGCCTCCTTGCTGCACGCGAAACTGCTGCAGGAAGCGGGCTTGCCTGACGGCGTTTTCAACGTGGTGCAGGGCGACAAGGTAACGGTCGACGCCTTGCTCGACCACCCTGTCGTGCAGGCGATCAGCTTTGTGGGCTCCACGCCGATTGCCGAATACATCTATGCGCGCGGCAGCGCCAGCGGCAAGCGCGTGCAAGCGCTGGGCGGCGCGAAGAACCACATGGTGGTGATGCCCGACGCGGACATGGACATGACGGTCGATGCGCTGATCGGCGCGGCCTACGGTTCGGCGGGCGAGCGCTGCATGGCCATCTCCGTCATCGTGGCCGTGGGCGACGCGGGCGACCGATTGATCGATGCACTGGCAGCGCGCACGGCCGCACTGAAAGTGCGCGACGGCATGGAAGATGGTGCGGAAATGGGGCCTGTCGTGTCGTTGGCCGCCAAGCAGCGCATCGAAAAACTGATCGCCTCGGGCGTGGAGCAGGGTGCAACTTTGGTGGTCGATGGCCGCAACCATGTGGTGCCGGGCCGCGAGAATGGCTTCTTCGTCGGCGGTACTTTATTTGACCACGTCACGCGCGACATGAGCATCTACAAGGAAGAGATTTTCGGTCCCGTGCTGTGCGTGCTGCGCTGTCCTGACGTGGTGCATGCGGTGGAGCTGATCAACGCCAACGAGTATGGCAACGGCGTGGCCATCTACACGCGCGATGGCGGCGTGGCGCGCGAATTCGTGCGCCAGATCCAGGTCGGCATGGTGGGCGTCAACATTCCCTTGCCCGTGCCCATGGCCTTCAACAGTTTCGGCGGCTGGAAGCGCAGCATGTTCGGCGACCACCACGCCTATGGCCCCGAAGGCGTGCGTTTCTACACGCGCCACAAGGCCGTGATGCAGCGCTGGCCCAATACGGCAAGCGCTGGTGTGGAATTTGCTTTTCCCCAGATGAAGTGACGGTTTCACACGACAAATCCACCGCAGGATCAAAGAAGGAAACAGCGATGATCGAGTCCCTGAGCTATTTGCCGCATCCCATCCTGCCCAACGAGGAACTGGCGGGCCATTTCACGGACCTGGCGCCTCCTTTGAGCGCGCGCCAGGCCGCCATCGAAAGCGCCCGCTGCCTGTATTGCTACGACGCGCCGTGCAGCCGTATCTGTCCGTCGGAAATCGACGTGGCCAGCTTCATCCGCAACATCCACGACAAGAACATCAACGGCGCCGCAGCCGGCATCCTGAAGCAGAACATCCTTGGCGGCAGCTGCGCCCGCGTCTGTCCCACGGAAATCCTGTGTGAAGACGTCTGCGTGCGCAACCACGACGCGGAAGGCCAGCCCGTCAAGATTGGCCTGTTGCAGCGCTACGCCGTCGACCACATGACGTTTGCGGCGCACCCTTTCAAACGGGCGGCAAGCACGGGCAAGACGATCGCCATCGTCGGTGCGGGCCCTGGCGGCCTGTCGTGCGCGCACCGCCTGGCCATGCTGGGACACGAGGTGGTGATCTTTGAAAAGGAAGACAAGGCAGGCGGCTTGAATGAATACGGCATCGCCAAGTACAAGCTGACGGACGACTTCGCGCAAAAGGAAATCGACTTCCTGCTGGACATCGGCGGCATCGAAATCCGATGTCGCCAGGTGCTGGGTGAGAACCTGCAGCTGCGCGACCTGCATACGCAGTACGACGCCGTGTTCCTGGGCCTGGGCCTGGGTACCAGCCGCAAGTTGGGCTTGACGGGCGAAGACGCTCCTGGCTTGCTGGCCGCCGTCGATTACATCAGCGCGCTGCGCCAGGCCGACGACCTGGCTGCGCTGCCCGTGCCGAAACGGGCGATCGTGATTGGCGCTGGCAATACGGCCATCGACATGGCCGTGCAGATACAGCGCCTGGGCGCCGAGGAAGTCACCCTCGTCTACCGGCGCGGTTTCGACGCCATGACGGCCACCCACCATGAGCAGGAGATCGCCAAGGCCAACCAGGTGCGCATGCTGACGTGGGCCCAGCCGCAGCAGGTGCTGCTCGATAGTGAGGGCAAGGTGGCCGGCATGCGCTTCGAGAAGACCCGTATGCAGGGCACGCGTTTGACCGGTACGGGCGAAACGTTCGACGTGGCGGCCGACGCCATCTTCAAGGCCATCGGCCAGAGCCTCGACACGGAAGTGCTGCATGACCCGATGGCGGCGCTGTTGCAACGCGAAGGCGACAAGATCGCCGTCGACGCAGGTTTTCGCACGGTGCTGCCGGGGATCTACGCGGGCGGCGACTGTGTGGCGCCGGGACAGGACTTGACGGTGCAGGCCGTCCAGCATGGCAAGCTGGCCGCACTGGCCATCCATCACGATCTTCTTTCCAAAGTGGAGGCCGCATAATGGCTGATCTCAGCATCGAATTTTGCGGCATCAAGGCGCCGAACCCCTTCTGGCTGGCGTCCGCGCCGCCGACCGACAAGGCCTACAACGTGGTGCGCGCCTTTGAAGCGGGGTGGGGCGGCGTCGTGTGGAAAACGCTCGGTGAAGACCCTGCCGCCGTGAACGTCTCGTCGCGCTATTCCGCCCTGTACGGCAAGAACCGCGAAGTGGTCGGCTTCAATAACATCGAACTCATTACCGACCGCTCGCTGGAGATCAACCTGCGCGAAATCACGCAGGTGAAAAAGGATTGGCCCGACCGCGCCATGATCGTCTCCCTGATGCTGCCGTGTGAAGAGCACTACTGGGCCGACATCCTGCCCAAGGTGGAGGCTACAGGAGCGGACGGCATCGAGCTCAATTTCGGCTGCCCGCACGGCATGCCGGAGCGGGGCATGGGTGCGGCCGTGGGCCAGGTGCCCGAGTACGTGCAGATGGTCACCGCCTGGTGCAAGAAGCACAGCAAACTCCCAGTCATCGTCAAGCTCACGCCCAACATCACGGACGTGCGCATGCCGGCGCGCGCGGCCAAGGCGGGCGGCGCGGATGCCGTCTCGCTGATCAACACCATTAACTCGATTACCTCGCTGGACCTGGACCGCATGGTGGCCTTGCCCATCGTGGGCGGCGCCAGCACGCACGGCGGCTATTGCGGCGCGGCCGTGAAACCCATCGCCCTGAACATGGTGGCGGAAATCGCCCGCGATCCGCAGACGCGGGGCTTGCCCATTTCCGGCATAGGAGGTATCGGTAACTGGCGCGATGCGGCCGAATTCCTCGCCCTGGGCGCCGGCTGCGTGCAGGTGTGCACGGCAGCCATGCTACATGGCTTCCGCATCGTCGAAGAGATGAAGGATGGCTTGTCGCGCTGGATGGACGAGAAGGGATATGAGCGCATCAGCGACTTTTCCGGCAAGGCCGTGGCCAATACGACGGACTGGAAATACCTGGACATGAATTACCAGGTCATCGCGCAGATCAATCAGGACGACTGCATCAAATGCGGCAAGTGCTACGTGGCTTGCGAAGACACGTCGCACCAGTCGATCGCGCAACTGATCGACGCTGCCGGCACGCGCACGTATGAGGTGATCAAGGAGGAATGCGTGGGCTGCAACCTGTGTGAAATCACCTGTCCGGTGCAGGGCTGCATCACGATGGTGCCGCAGGTCACGGGCAAGCCATACATGAACTGGACGCAGGACCCCAGGAATCCACGGGCGTTGGTGACGGTCTAACATAAGCTACTGCGCGTTGCGCCTTGCGGCCTGTGATGCTCACCGTGCTCCAGCACGGTTGCGCTTCTCGGCCACAATTCGCTGCCGCTCGCTACGCTTCTGTTAGTCGTTGCGAGGCTGACTTCTGGCCAGGGAAATCCAAGGCACAGTTTTTGCGTACATTTATTTTGTAAACAGTTGCCCATCTTTGCAGTAAGCTAGGTTGCAGCCGTTTCCACTTTGCCGTATCCCTGGCGTCTTCGCGCGCCAGCGGTCTAACCGATGGAGCATACCTGTGAACCACGACTATTCAGGCAACACGCAACTCTGGAATGAAGACCTGGCGCCCACCACGGCGGCGCAGCGCACCTGGCGCTGGTATCACTTCGCCGCGCTGTGGGTCGGCATGGTGATGTGCATTCCCGCCTACACCCTGTCGGCCAGCTTGATCGACAGCGGCATGTCCGGTTACCAGGCCGTGCTCACGGTATTTCTCGCCAACGCCATCGTGCTCTTGCCCATGCTGCTGATCGGCCATGCGGGCACCAAGTACGGCATCCCGTATGCCGTGCTGGCGCGCGCCTCGTTCGGCACCATGGGCGCGCGTCTGCCGGCCTTGATGCGCGCCATCGTTGCCTGCGGCTGGTATGGCATCCAGACCTGGTTCGGCGGGCAGATGATCTACACCCTGATGGGCGTGCTGGTGGGCCATGAGCTGGGCGGCGAGAAGATTGCCGGCCTGGGCATCAATGGCAGCCAGTTGCTGTGCTTCCTGGCTTTCTGGGCCATCCAGTTCTATTACATCCTGCATGGCATGGAGTCGATCCGCAAGCTGGAAACCTACACGGCACCCTTGAAAATCCTCATCTGCTTCGTACTGCTTTACTGGGTGCACAGCAAGGCCGGCGGCGTAGCCAGCCTGCTGGATCAGCCATCGCAATTCATCCCCGGCGGCAAAAAGGCGGGGCAGTTCTGGAGCGTCTTCTGGCCGTCGTTGACGGCCATGGTGGGCTTCTGGGCCACCCTGGCCTTGAACATTCCCGACTTCACGCGCTTCGCCAAGACGCAGCGCGACCAGGTGATCGGCCAGTCGATCGGTTTGCCCGTGCCGATGGGATTGCTGGCCATGCTGGCCGTGATCGTCACGGCAGGCTCCGTCGTCATGTACGGCAAGGCCATCTGGGATCCCGTCGACCTGGCCAGCCGCATGACGGGCGCCGCCGTGCTGATTGCCTTGATCATCCTCTTGATCGACACGGTCAGCGTCAACCTGGCGGCCAATCTGGTGGGCCCCGCGTACGATTTTTCTTCGCTGGCGCCGAAACAGATTTCGTACAAGATGGGCGGCTACATCACGGCCTTCATCGCCATCGTCATGATGCCGTGGAAGGTGCTCGAGTCGACGCAGGGCTATATCTTCACCTGGCTGATCGGCTACTCGGCCCTGCTGGGGCCCATCGCCGGCATCCTCATCGTTGACTACTACTTTGTACGCAAGACGCAGCTGGACGTCAAACAGCTGTACCGCGACGACGGCGTCTACTCGTATGGCAATGGCTGGAACATGGCGGCGCTGATCGCCTTTGTCATTGCCGTGCTGCCGAACATCCCGGGCTTTTTGAACGCGGCCTTCCCCACGGCGTTTCCCGGTGTGGCCGAAGGTTTTAAAACCATCTACACCTACGCCTGGTTCATGGGCGTGGCCATCGCCGCCGTCGTTTACGGCGCCATGATGAAGGGCAAGGCGGCGGAGAGAGTGCAGCAGGCGCCGCAGTCCTAATCACTCAAGGAGACAAGATGACTACACTGATACATGGCGGTACTGTCGTCAACGCCGACCGCGCCTTCCGCGCGGATGTGCTGATCGAGGGCGACACGATTGCCGCCGTCGGCGAGAATCTGCCGGTGCCGGTCGGCGCCACGGTGATCGATGCGGGCGGCCTGTATGTGATGCCGGGCGGAATAGACACGCACACGCACATGAATCTGCCCTTCATGGGCACCGTGACATCCGACGATTTTTTCACGGGCACGGCGGCGGGCCTGGCGGGCGGCACCACCACCATCATGGATTTCGTCATCCCCGCACCGAAGCAGTCGCTGATCGAGGCGTATCACCAGTGGCGCGAGTGGTCGGCCAAGGCGGCCGGCGACTACACCTTCCACGTGGCGATCACCTGGTGGAGCGAGCAGGTACATGAAGAGATGGGAGTGCTGGTGCGCGAACATGGCGTGAACAGCTTCAAGCACTTCATGGCCTATAAAAACGCCATCATGGCCGACGATGAAACCCTGGTGAAAAGTTTTACACGTTCGCTTGAACTGGGAGCACTGCCCACCGTGCATGCGGAAAACGGCGAACTGGTTTTTCAATTGCAGCAAGCCTTGCTCAAGAAGGGGATTACCGGGCCGCAGGCGCACCCGCTGTCGCGCCCGCCTGCCGTGGAGGCGGAAGCGGCCAACCGCGCCATCGCCATCGCCAATGTCTTGAATACCCCCGTGTACATCGTGCACGTCTCGTGCGCCGAGTCGCTGGACGCCATCACGCGGGCGCGCGCGAATGGTCAGCGCGTGTATGGCGAAGCGCTGGCGGGCCACCTGGTGATCGACGACAGCGTCTACCAGGGCGACGATTTCGATTTCGTCGCGGGCCACGTCATGAGCCCGCCGTTCCGCGGTAAACACCATCAGGCGGCCCTGTGGCACGGCCTGCAAAGCGGTAACCTGCACACGACGGCCACGGACCACTGCACCTTTTGCGCCGAGCAGAAGGCGGCCGGCAAGAACGACTTCACGCGCATCCCGAACGGCTGCGGCGGCGTCGAGGAGCGCATGGCCGTCGTATGGGATGCCGGCGTCAATTCCGGCATGCTGACGCCCTCCGAATTCGTCAAGGTGAGCTCCACCAATGCGGCGCAGATCTTCAATATGTATCCGCGCAAGGGCATCATCGCCACCGGCAGCGATGCCGACATCGTGCTGTGGGATCCGCAGGGCACGCGCACCATTTCCGCCGCCACGCAGTTCGCCAAGGGAGGCTTCAATGTCTTCGAAGGACGTACCGTGCGCGGCATCCCCAGCACCACGATTGCCGCCGGCAAGGTGGTCTTCCACAAGGGTGAACTGATGGCGGTGGAAGGGGCCGGGCGCTATGTTGAGCGGCCCGCGTTTTCCGCCACCACCGCATAAGGAGTTGACGATGGATGCATTGCGTATCAATGGCGAACGGCTGTGGTCGGCCCTGATGGAACTGGCGCAAATCGGCGCGACAGCGAAGGGCGGCGTCAAGCGCCTGGCCCTGACGGACCTGGACAAGCAGGGGCGCGACCTGGTGGTAGGCTGGGGCAAGGAAGCCGGTATGAGCATCACCATCGACCAGATAGGCAATGTCTTCATGCGCCGCGACGGCACGGACAATAGTTTGCCGCCCGTGATGACGGGCAGCCACATCGACACGCAGCCCACGGGCGGCAAGTTCGACGGCAATTACGGCGTACTGGCCGGCCTGGAAGTGGTGCGCACCCTGAATGATTTACAGATCAAGACGCAGGCTCCCATCGAAGTGGCTTTCTGGACCAACGAGGAGGGCTCGCGCTTCGTGCCCGTGATGATGGGCTCGGGTGTATTCTGCGGCGCCTTTTCGCTCGAAACCGCGTATGCGGCCAAGGATACGGAAGGCAAAACGGTGGGCGAGGAGCTGGCGCGTATCGGATACAAGGGCGACCAGGTGCCGGGCGAGCATCCCATCGGCGCCTACTTTGAAACGCACATCGAACAGGGGCCCGTGCTGGAAGACGCCGACAAGGTCATCGGCGTGGTGCCTGCTGTGATGGGGCTATCGTGGTATGACTGCGTGGTGACGGGCATGGAAGCGCATGCGGGCCCCACGCCCATGGGCTTGCGCAAGGATGCGCTGCAGGTGTCCACCACCATCATGCAGGAAGTCGTCGCCATCGCCAACCGCTACCCGCCGTATGGCCGCGGCACGGTGGGCATGGTGCAGGTCTTCCCGAACAGCCGTAACGTGATCCCCGGCGAAGTCAAATTCAGCATCGACCTGCGTAACGTGAACGACGAACTGCTCAACACCATGCATGGCGAAATCACGGCCTTTATCGACGCCACGCGCACCGGTACTGAACTGGATATATCTCTTGAGCGGGTTTCCTATTACCCGCCATGCCCGTTCCATCCCGACTGCGTGGGCGCCGTGCGCAACGCGACTGAAAAGCTGGGCTACTCGATGATGGACGTGGTCTCCGGCGCCGGCCACGACGCCATCTATGCGGCCAGGCTGGCGCCGGCCGGCATGATCTTCGTGCCGTGCAAGGACGGCATCAGCCATAATGAAATCGAGGACGCCAAGCCCGAGCACCTGGAAGCGGGCTGCAACGTGCTGCTGCACGCGATGCTGGAGCGGGCCGTGGCTGTGTAGTCTTACGGCTTGGGCTGGAAGTTGCGCAAAAACGCCAGCAGGGCGCGCGCCGCGATGTCGGCGTCGTCGGCCGTCATGGTTTCCAGCGGGTTGTGGCTGATGCCGCCATTGCCGCAACGGGTAAACAGCATGGCCACGTCGGTGATGGCAGCCATGGCCATGGCGTCGTGGCCGGCGCCAGATAGCAGCGCGTATGGTTCGATGCCAACCGATTCCACGGCCTGCGCCAGCTGCGCCATCAGCCATGGCGCGCACGGCGCCGCACGCGCCGACAGCAGCAGTTCCAGCTGGTAGTCGATCTGGCGCCGTGCACAGATGGCGGCGATGCCATCGAGAATATCGTCGACGGCTGCCTGGCGCACGGCATTAACGGCCGCGCGGATGTCGAGCGACAGGGTGCAGGCGCCGGCGATCACGTTGACGGAGCCGTTCGGCACGTGCAGCTGCCCCACGGTGCCCACCAGCGCCTCGCCCTGGTTGCAGCGCCGTTCCACCAGCAGGATGATTTCGGCCGCCGCGCTGGCGGCATCCTTGCGCATGGTCATGGGCGTGGTGCCTGCGTGGCTGGCCACGCCGCCAAGATTGACCAGGTAGCGCGAGCTGCCGGCAATCGCCGTGACGATCCCCAGCGGTAGGTCGCGTTCCAGCAGCACGGGACCCTGCTCGATATGCACTTCCACATAGCCGAGCAAGTCGGTGGGATCGCGTGCGATAGCGCCGATGGCGCTCACTTCGTGGCCGGCGGCGGCCAGCGCGTCGCGCATGCTCACGCCATCCGTATCCAGTTGTTCCAGCAGCGATACGTCGAACTTGCCCGTGACGGCCGTACTGCCCAAAAAAGTGCTCTTGAAGCGCACGCCTTCTTCCTCGGCGAAGCCGACAATCTCGAAGTGAAACGGCAGCCTTTCTCCCCGCTCATGCAGGTGGCGCACGACGGCGATCGGTAGCACGATGCCCAGGCGGCCATCGTACTTGCCGCCGTTGCGCACCGTGTCGTAATGCGATCCCGTCATCAGGGTTTTTGCGCCGGGTGCATCGGACAGATAGCGCCCGACCACGTTGCCGACGGCGTCGATGTGCACCTGCATGCCCGCGTCCCGCATCCAGTCGGCCAGCTGTGCTGCCGTTTTCTGGTGCGCCGGCGTCAGGTAAGCGCAGGTCAGGTTGTAATCGCTGTCGCTCCAGCCGGCCAGGGTTTCCGCCTGCTGCATGATGGCCGGGCCGAAGTCCAGGCGCACGTCGAACAGGTCGTTCAGGCGCAGCTCGGCGATGCGCTTGATCTGCCGCAGCGATTCGGCCAGTTCATCGGCGCGCCGGTTCTTCAGGCGCCGCGCAAACGTGGCGATGATGTCCTGGCGCGTCAAGCCTCCGCCCGTCGGGCCCTTGACGGCCAGGATGAAGGGAAAGCCGAACTTGGCGTTGTAGTCGTCGTTCAGGTGCTGCAGGGTGGCGAATTCGTCGGGGCTGCACAGGTTCAGGCCGGACTTGGCCTGCTCGCGCGTCGATTCCGCCGTCAATTGCCCTGCGATGGCGGCCTTGCCGGCCAGCTCCGGGTGGGCGCGTATCAGCCCCAGCTGCTCTTCGGGCGAAGCTTGCGCCAGCACGTGCTGCAGCTCCGTCTTGAGTGCCGTCAGGCTGGAAAATGGCCGGGCGGGTGCCGCGCGCTGGGCGATCCAGGGCGAATGTTCATAGATGCCGTGCAGCCGTGCGATAAAGTCTGCCGTGCTGCCGGCGTTCAGGTCTGAAAGGGTGGTCATGGTTTTCCGATCATGCAAGCGGTGATGATAGCGCCCTGTTCCTGTCTCCATTATATGCGCGTGCTGATAGCGGCTATCGCTGCACCAGCGCCTTGGCGGCCGCGCTGACCTGGTCGCGCAGCCATTTGTGTTCGGGCGCCTGGTGCACGCGCTGGTGCCACAGCTGGTAAAAACGCATGGGCGGGAATTTCAGAGGCACGGTATACGTTTTCAACGGCAGCGTCTTTTCATAGAAGCGCATGAATTGCCGGCCCGTGGTCAGCACCAGGTCCGTCTGCGTCAGCATGTAGGGAATCAGGCCGAAATACGCCGATTCCACCACCACGTTGCGCTGCAGGTTCTGGCGCTCCAGAAAGGAGTCGATCACGCCGTGGTAGCCGGGCATCATCTGCGACGGCGCCACGTGGGGCAGGCTCAGATAATCGTCGAGGGTCATGGCGTCGCTGGCCGTGCGCCGCGCATAGGCGTTTTCCGCATGCATGGCGCAGATGATGGGGTCTTCGAACAGCTTCGAGATGTGCAGATGCGCGGGCGGCTCGTCCCAGTTGGCGATCACCAGATCCAGGCCCCCATCGGACAGTTGGCGGATATGGTCGATGCCGGGCCCCAGGCTGTGCAGCACGACGCGGCTTTTCGGCGAGCCGCGGCGCAGCAGGGCCACCACGTTGGGCAGGAACTGGCTATCCAGGTAGTCGGGCGCGGCGATGTGGAAGGTGCGCGCTTCTTCCTGCGCCACGAATGGCGTCTTCTTGACGAACAGGCTTTCCGTCTGGTCGAGGATGCGCTTGGCCGGATTGAGCAGGCTTTCGCCATGCTGGGTCGGCACCATGCCGCGCGCGCCGCGCACGAGCAGCGGGTCGCCCGTCAGTTCGCGCAGCTTGCGCAGGGAGGCGGAAATCGAAGGTTGCGGCTGATTGAGTTTCAGCGCCACGCGCGAGACATTCTTTTCCACCAGCAGCAGGTAGAGGATGCGGATCAAGTGCAGGTCGAGGTGTTGCGGCAGGCTGGACATGTGGCGGCGGCTCTGTTGTATATCGATTTGAATATGTCAAATATACGATATTTTTCATGTGATGGGCGGTAAATCCGTTTATCTTGTGTAGATTGGCACGAATATTGGTTCGGTCTGACTAGAGGAAATTTATGGAAGTATTTGCCTACCTGATTCCGTACGGCCTGGAGTGGCTGAACCTGATCGTCCGCTGGCTGCACGTCATCACGGGCATCGCCTGGATCGGCGCTTCCTTTTATTTCGTCTGGCTCGACAACTCGATCCGCCCGCCCGCGCCCGGCTCGGAGCTGGCGAAGAAAGGCGTGTCGGGAGAATTGTGGGCCGTGCACGGCGGCGGCTTCTATAACCCCCAAAAATACCTGGTGGCGCCCGCGGAACTGCCGAAGGAACTGCACTGGTTCAAGTGGGAAGCGTATTCCACCTGGCTATCCGGCTTTGCGCTGCTGACGATTGCCTACTACTTCAATGCCCAGGCCATGATGATCGACAAATCCGTGGCCGACATCAGCAGCGGCCAGGCGATCGGCATCGGCATCGCCACCCTCGTCATCGGCTGGACCGTGTACGACCTGCTGTGCCGATCAAAGCTGGCGCAATACGAGCTGTGGTTCGGCGTGACGGTGTTTGCCCTGATCGTCGGCGCCGCATATGTGCTCACGCACTTGCTCAGCGGGCGCGCCGCCTACATCCACGTGGGCGCCATGATCGGCACCATCATGGTGGCCAATGTGCTGATGCTGATCATTCCCGGCCAGCGCAAGATGGTCGAAGCCATGGCCGCCGGCAAGCTACCCGACCCCAAACACGGCCTGAAAGCCAAGCAGCGCAGCGTGCATAACAATTATTTTACGTTGCCCGTGCTGTTCATCATGATCAGCAACCACTACGCGATGACCTACCGCAACGATCACGCCTGGTTGGTGCTGGCGCTGATCATGGCGGCCGGCGTTTTCATCCGTCACTTCTTCAACCTGCGTCACAAGGGCCGGGTCGAGTGGCGCTATCCGGCCCTCGGCGTGGCCTTGCTGGTGGCCGTGGCCGTGGCCATCGCGCCCAAGGCGCCCGGGGCTGTGGCGGCCGCGCCGGCGGCGGACCCCGCAGCGCAATTCAAGCACGTGCATGCCATCATCGCCCAGCGCTGCGCCACCTGCCATTCGGCCCAGCCCACGCAACCGGGCTTTGCTACGGCGCCGGCCGGCATGATGCTGGATAATGAAGTCGAAATCCGCCAGCACGCGGCGCAGATCTACAAGCAGGCCATCGAACTGAAGGCCATGCCGATCGGGAACCTGACCAATATGACGGACGCCGAGCGCAGTGAGCTGGGCGCCTGGCTGCAACAGACCATGCAAGGAGCAAAATGACAACGCACGTAAAACAGATTATGGCCTGGATCGACAGCCATTTTGACGAGGAAGTCGCCTTTTTGCAAAAGGTGGTGCAGCAGCCGACGGATACGCCGCCCGGCAATAACGCGCCCCATGCGGAACTGGTGGCACAGCTGCTGCAGGCGTATGGCTGGCAGGCGGAAAAGCACGCCGTGCCAGCGGAGCAGGTGGAAGCGTACGGCATGCAAAGCATCACCAACCTGATCGTGCGCCGGCCGTATGCCGCGGGCGGTCCGACGGTGGCTTTGAATGCGCATGGCGACGTGGTGCCGCCCGGCGACAACTGGACGTATCCGCCGTATGGCGGCCAGATCGACGGCGGCTATATCTACGGCCGCGCGACGGCCGTGTCGAAGGGCGATTTCGCCACCTATGTGTTTGCCGCGCGCGCGCTCGAAGCGCTGGGCATTCCCTTGAAGGGCCAGCTTGAGCTGCACTTCACGTACGACGAGGAATTCGGCGGCTTGCTGGGACCGGGCTGGCTGCTGGAGCAGCAGCTGACGAAACCCGATTTTGTCATCGCCGCCGGTTTCAGCTACGGCATCGTCACCGCCCACAACGCCTGCCTGCAGCTGGAAATCACCGTGCACGGCAAGTCGGGCCACGGCTCCATGCCGGAGACAGGACACGACGCGCTGCAGGCGGCCAACAAGATACTCAGCGCCATCTACGGCCAGTTGCCGGAGCTGAAAAAGGTCAAATCCACAGTGGCGGGCATCGATTCGCCCACCATGCTGGTGGGGCGCATCGACGGCGGCACGAATACCAATGTGGTGCCGGGCAAGGTGGTCATGAAGATGGACCGCCGCATGATTCCCGAAGAAGACCCAGTAGCGGTGGAAGCGCAGGTACGCGCGCTGATCGAAGACGCCGTGTGGGGCGAGCCCGGCATCCGCCTCGAGATCCGCCGCCTGCTGCTGTCGCACGCGCTGCGCCCCTTGCCCGGCTCCGAGCAACTGGTGAGCAGCCTGCAAAAGAATGCGCAAGCCATCCTCGGCGAAACGATTCCCGCCGTTGGCACGCCCCTGTATGCGGATGCGCGTCTGTATGGCGAGCGGGGCATCCCCGCCGTGCTGTATGGCGCCGGTCCGCGCACGGTGCCCGAATCGAATGCGAAGAAGGCCGACGAGCGCCTGGCGCTCGACGATTTGCGCAAGGCCAGCAAGATCGTCGCCCTGACCCTGCTGGACTTCCTGGCGCAAAAATAAGGTCGCTGACTTTGGCTTACAATGGGGCGGACATTCAAACTGTGAAGAAGAGCCCCATTGAATACCCGTTTTCTCGAAGCGTTTGTCTGGGCTGCGCGGCTGGGCAGCTTCCGCACGGCGGCCGACAAGCTGCACATCACGCAGGCGGCCATCTCGAACCGCATCGCCTCGCTGGAGCAGGATTTTGGCACGCGTCTGTTCGACCGCGACGCGCGTGAAATCCGCCTGACCTTCGCCGGACGCAACCTGCTCGTGTACGCCGAACGCATGCTGGAACTGTGTCGCGACATGTATGCGGCCAATTCCTCGCCCGCGCTGATTACGGGCGAAGTGCGCATCGGCGTCATCGAAACCATCGTGCATACCTGGCTGATCCCGTTCCTGCAGCGGGTGCAGGAGCGCTATCCGGGCATCGAGATTCAACTGACGTCGGAATCGACGCGCCGCCTGCACGAGCAGCTGCAGCAGGGCGAGCTCGATATCGCGCTGCAGACGGACATGCTGACGGGCGACCATCTCCGCAGCACGGGCAGCGGCGCCATCGCTATGGGCTGGGCGGGCAGGGCCGCCGACTGGCCCGACACGGGCAAGCCGTTCACGGTGGCGCAACTGGCGCAGCATCCGATCATCACCATGAACCGGGGCTCGCAGCCCCATTCCGCATTGAAAGCGCTGTGCCAGGACGAGGGTGTGCAGCTGGGCCGCGTGCATTGCGTCAGCTCGATTTCCGCCATCGTGCGGCTGGTCAAAGCAGGTTTCGGCATCGCCGTGCTGCCGCTGGCGCCGCTGCGCGAGGAAATCGAGCAGGGCCACATCGCCCTGATTCCCTGTACCAGCAGCCTGGCGCCGCAGCGCATCGTCATCAGTTACAGCGAAGACCTCACCACGGAAGCGATTCAATTGGTGGCCATGCTGGCATGCGAGGAGGCGGCCAGGTTCACCCTGGGGCTGGGCGAAGAGTATGGCGCCGGTGCGCGGACGTGAGAATTAAATTGCTGTTGTCACCGCGACCCATAAGAAAAACTTATCAGTCGCGTTCAGAATAACCCGTTTGCCAAGTGATGGCGTGCCACCTATTCTGGGCTGGCATACCACCCATCACGCAGAACGGAACCATCATGACGACGTCACCTACCTTGCCAGGCATCCTGTTTGTCTGGACCAGCGCAGACCCGGAACACGAACGCGATTTCAACCGCTGGTACGACCGCGAACACGTGGAAGAGCGCGTGCGCATTCCCGGTTTTGTCAGCGGCACGCGCTACCAGAGCGTGCGCGGTTCCCGCAAATATCTGGGCCTGTACCGCACCGTCTCGCTCGACGCCTTCCAGACGCCGGACTACTTCAAGGCTTTCGGCCAGCAGACGCCATGGTCGGTGACGAATCTGCAGCGCATGGTGGACCCGATGCGCCGCGTCTGCGCCATCGAGGCGGAAACGGGCATGGGTACGGGCGCCTGGCTGGCCGTGCTGCGTCTGGGCGCGCCGGCGATCGGCCAGGATGCGCAAGCCGTGGCCGCCATGGCCGCGCTGGGGGCGACATTGCTGCAGATCGACGGCGTCATTGCCACGCGCTTGCTGACGCCCGACGCCAAGCTGTCCGGCCCTCTGCCGGCGGAGCAGAAGGAGGGCCGCGTGCTCGACCCGATCTTCCTGATCGACGCATCGTCGGAAAGCGCTGCTGTGGCGGCCGCCGATGCCGCCAGCGCGGCGCTGGGCCTCGACGGCGAACAGGCTGCCATCCTGCAGTTGTCCTGGCAGTTGCGCGAGGCCGACCTGCACGGGGCCTGACACGGCCGCGCGTATCTTGCCGGCACTGATAACACGAGACACGGGCCACGGCGCAGGGCAAAGCATCCTGCACCGGACCTGCAATAAAACTGACGAGAGAGGTAGGCAATGACCACATATACAACGGCAAACGCTGCGCATCCGGCGGCCCAGGCACCGGGCGACAAGCCAAAAACGGGACGCCTGGCCACGGCCAGCATGGTCGGCACGACCCTGGAATGGTATGACTTCACCGTATACAACACCATGGCCGCGCTGATCTTCAACCACCTGTTTTTCCCTTCTTTCGATCCGCTGACGGGCACCATCCTGGCCTTTTCCACGTATGCCGTCGGCTACATCTCGCGCCCGATCGGCGGCGTGATCTTCGGCCACCTGGGCGACAAGCTGGGACGCCGCTGGGTGCTGGTCGTGACCCTGATGCTGATGGGTGTGACGACGGGCCTGATGGGGCTATTGCCCACGTATGCCACGGCCGGCATCTGGAGCCCGGTCCTGCTGGTGGCACTGCGCTTCGTGCAGGGCATCGCGCTGGGTGGCGAATGGGCAGGCGCCGTGCTGATCTCCGTCGAACACGGAGCAGCGGACAAGCGTGGCCGCAACGCTTCGTGGACACAGGTGGGACCGTCGTTCGGCACCTTGCTGGCCACTGGCTGCATCGGTTTGATCACCTATTTGCTGCCGCATGAAGCGTTCATGGACTGGGGCTGGCGCATGCCGTTCATCGCCAGCCTGCTGCTGGTGGCCTTCGGCATGTGGATACGCAGCGGCATCGAAGAAACCCCGCTGTTCAAGGAACTTGACCAGAAGGATGCGAAGGCGGAAGCGCCGATAGGCGAGGTGCTGCGCCTCTACTGGCGCCGTTTGCTGATCGCCGGCGGCGTGCGCATCGGCTCGGACGTGCTGTATGCGCTGGTGGTGGTGTTTACCCTGACGTATGTGACGACGGTGCTGCACCTGTCGTCGACACTGGCGCTGACCGCCATCATGATCGGCACGGCCTGCAATGCGCTGTCGGTGCCCGTGTTTGGCGCGCTGTCGGACAAGATCGGCCGCCGACCCGTATATGCGCTGGGCGCCGTGCTGGGCCTCGTGTGGGCGTTTGCCTTCTTCACCCTGCTCGACACGGCCAGTCCGGCCGCCATCGTCACGGCCGTTGTCGTAGGCCTGGTCATCCACGCCATCATGTACGGCCCGCAAGCGGCCTTCGTTATCGAGCAATTCCCCACCAAGGTGCGCTATGCGGGTTCCTCGCTGGCCTATACCCTGGCCGGCGTCATCGGCGGCGGCTTTGCACCGCTCGTCATCGCCAGCCTGTACCGCTCGTACAACAGCACCATGGCCGTCTCGCTGTATGTGGCGGCGGCCCTGCTGATCACCGGTGCCGCCGTCTTCGCAGCCAGAGAAACGGGTCGCGGCCCCCTTGAGGAGTAAAGAGATACCATGACTACCCATACCTTCAACCTGGCGGGCCACGGCCCCGTCACCTTCGACATCGACAACCTGATCATCGCCGGCTGGACGGGCCGCGACCTGGCCATGGTCGAACACCATATCGCCGAACTGGAAGCCATCGGCGTGGCGCGCCCGAAAAGCGTGCCGACCTTTTACCGCGTGGCGGCGGCGCTGCTGTCCAGCGATGCCGCCATCGAAGTGCCGGGCTGCGATTCGTCCGGCGAGGCGGAATTCGTGCTGTTCTCCACCGAATACGGCCTGCTGGTGGGCATCGGCTCCGACCATACGGACCGCAAGGTGGAAAGCTATGGCGTGACGGTGTCGAAGCAAATGTGCGGCAAGCCCGTGGGCGATACCCTGTGGCCTTATGCCGACGTGGCCGGCCACTGGGACCAGTTGCAGATGCGCTCCTGGCGCGAGCGCGCCGGCGTGCCGGCCCTGTACCAGGATGGCCCCGTGACGCGCATGCTGTCGCCGGAAGACCTGATCCTGCGCTACACGGGGCAGGCCAGCCTGCCCGTGGGCAGCGCCATGTTTTGCGGCACGCAGCCGATCATCGGCGAGATGGGCCATGGCGACGCGTTCGAGCTGGAGCTGTATGATCCAGCCTTGCAGCGCCGCCTGCAGCACCGCTATGCCGTGCAAACCCTGCCCGTGGAAGGATAAGAGAATGACCCAACAGACCAAGACCATCCGCGACCTGGCGGCCGACCTGGCCGCCGGCCGCATCACCAGCGTGGAATTGACGCAGCGCATGCTGGCGCGCGCCGAGGCGCACCGGGCGCAGGGCGGCCATGCCTATGTCAGCCTCGATGGCGAACAGGCCCTGGCCGAGGCTCGTGCCAGCGATGCGGCGCGCGCGGCCGGCTGGGTGCCTTCGCCGCTGGCGGGTGTTCCCCTGTCCATCAAGGACCTGTTTGACGTCAGGGGACAGGTCAGCAGCGCCGCCTCGCTGGCGCTGGCTGACGCCCCGCCCGCCGTTGTGGATGCCGGCGCCGTGGCGCGCCTGCGCGCTGCCGGCGCCATCCTGCTGGGCCGCACCAATATGAGCGAATTCGCATTCTCCGGCCTGGGCTTGAATCCCCATTACGGCACGCCGCGCAATCCGCACGACCGCGCGCGCGTGGCGGGCGGCTCCACCTCGGGCGGCGCCGTGACGGTGGCGCTGGGGATGGCTGCGGGAGCGCTGGGCACTGACACGGGCGGCTCGATCCGCATCCCGTCCGCCTTTTGCGGCCTGACCGGTTTCAAGCCGACGGCGGCTTCCGTGTCGCTGGCCGGCACGGTGCCGCTGTCGCGCTCCCTCGATTCGGCCGGCCCCATCGCGCACAGTGTCGATTGCTGCGCCATTTTGTACGCAGCGCTTTCGGGTCATGATATCGGCGCGCACGCGCCAGCACTGAAAGGCTTGCGCTTTGGCTTTACCTTGGACTATGTCGATACGCATTTGGCGCCGCAGGTGCAGCAGGCTTTCGATGCTGCCCTGGACAAGCTGCGGCAAGCTGGCGCGCAGGTAGAACAGTTTGATTTCCCCGAATTGCTGGAGCTGCCGACGATTAATGGCGGCGGCGGCTTGGTGGCGGCGGAAGCTTGGCACTGGCACAGGGTGTTGCTTGAAGAGAAGGGTGCACAGTACGACCAGCGCGTGGCGGCGCGCATCCGCCGCGGTCAACTGCAGGGCGCGGCCGACTACATCGACCTGCTCGATGCGCGCGCGCGCCTGATCGGCGTCGCCCGGCGGCGCTTGGCGCCGTTCGATGCCTGGCTGATGCCCAGCGTGGCCATACTGGCGCCGGAAGCCGCGCCGCTGGAAGCGGATGACGCCACCTTCTTTGCCACGAATGGCCTGGTGCTGCGCAACGCCAGCGTGATCAACTTCCTCGATGGCTGCGCGCTGTCGCTGCCTTGCCACGCCGACGGCGAGTTGCCCGTGGGGCTGGGCATTTGCGGCTTGGCGGGCGCTGACGATCAAGTGCTGCAGATCGGCCGCGCCGTGGAGGTGCTGCTGCGGGGGCGTGGAAAAGAATAATGTCGTAGTGCAGAAAAATGCCAACTCTGTCATGATGGCTGGCATTGACATGGGATAGTCGCGCTTCGGGCGCCGGCAAACTTCACACTGTGCACCGATACGACCTGATTAGTTGTCATGACTGCGGCGTGCTGTACCGCAAACGTCCGCTGCGTCCCCGCGAAAAGGCGCGCTGTATCCGTTGCCGCTCGGTGCTGTATCGCGGCGCCCACGCGCGGGGCCCATCGGCCGAATTGACCAAGGTGGTGGCGCTCACGCTGGGCGCCGCTTTTGTCTTCCTGATCGCCCAGTTTTTCCCTATCGTCGAACTCGACGTCAATGGCCTCACTTCCAGCGCTACCTTGCTCGGTTCCATCCGCGTGCTGTGGTCCGAGCAGATGCACATCGTGGCGACGATGGTCTTCCTGTTTACCATCCTCTTTCCCGCAATCGAACTCGGTTCCCTGCTGTACGTGGCGCTGGGCCTGCGCGGCGGCGTCAAGGTGCCCGGCTTTAACCGCGTGCTGCGCGCTGTGCAGACGGCGCGCGAATGGGGCATGACGGAGGTGCTGATGATCGGCATCCTGATCACCGTCGTCAAGATGACCAGCCTGGCCACGGTGCTGCCGCAACCGGGGCTGTTCGCGTTTGGCGCGCTGACCCTGATGCTGGCCATCGTCGTCTCGTTTGACCCCAAGGCCCTGTGGAACCTGGGCGACGACCTGACCCGGCAAGCGCTGCCCGGCATCCGCTACAAGGCCTTCGCACCGGGCGAGAAGGTGCTGCCCTGCCATGCCTGCGGCCTGGTGGCGCCGCCGCTGGGCAAGGGCAGGCACCTGGCTTGCGTGCGCTGCGGCACGGTCCTGCACGTGCGCAAACCGGACAGCATCAACCGCACCTGGGCCTTGCTGGTCGCCGCCATGATCCTCTACATTCCCGCCAACCTGCTTCCCGTGATGGTGACGCAATCGCTGTTCGGCGCGCAGGACGACACCATCATGAGCGGCGTGGTGCTGTTCTGGACCAGCGGCTCGAAAGGTCTGGCCATCATCATTTTCATCGCCAGCGTGGTCGTGCCGATGCTGAAGCTGGGCGTGCTGGCGCTGCTGGCGTTCACTGCGCAGCGGCGTTCGCGCTGGCGGCCGCGCCAGCGCACCATCTTGTACCGCATGGTCGAATTCATCGGCCGCTGGTCCATGCTCGACATCTTTGTCGTCACCCTGACGGTGGCGCTGGTGCGCTTCAAGTCGCTGGCCGTGATCACGGCCGGTCCTGGCGCGCTGGCCTTTGGCGCCGTGGTGGTGCTGACCATGCTGGCGGCAATGCAGTTTGACCCGCGCCTGATCTGGGACCCCGTCGACGGGCAGGTGCCCGGCGAGGAAGAACCCGTGGTGGTGACAAATACCGGAAACAATACAGTGATTGGAGAACAGCATGTCTGACAAAGAAGCAGGCGACCATGCCGAAACGGGTGGCCGTCCATTGCCGGAGCCTGATGTGGAACAGGGCAGCCGCTGGCTGCCGTCGCTGGTATGGCTCATCCCGCTGCTGGCCGCGCTGATCGGCGCCGGCCTGGCCGCCAAATCCATCCTCGACCAGGGGCCCACGGTGACGGTCAGCTTCAAGAGCGCCGAAGGACTCGAGCCTGGCAAGACCAAGGTCAAGTACAAGGATGTCGATATCGGCCAGGTGCGCGCCATCACCCTGGGCGAGGACTTGAGCAAGGTGCTGGTGACGATCGACATGAGCAAGGAAGCGCGCCGCTTCGCCACCGCCGATTCGCGTTTCTGGGTGGTGCGCCCGCAGATCGGCGCCAGCGGCGTGACGGGGCTGGGCACCTTGCTGTCGGGCGCCTACATCGGCGTCGACACGGGCAAGTCGGAAGCCAAGAAAGACAATTTCGTCGGCATGGAGAGTCCGCCTGCCGTGGCCGGCGACCAGAAGGGCAAGCTGTACACCCTGCATGCGGAAAGCCTCGGCTCCGTCGACGTGGGTTCGCCCCTGTTCTTCCACCGCCTGCGCGTGGGCAAGGTGGTCAGCTTTGCGCTGGATAAGGATGGCAACGGCATCACCATGTCCGTCTTCGTGAACGCGCCGTACGACCAGTTCGTCGGCAAGAATGCGCGCTGGTGGCATGCCAGCGGCGTCGATGTGCGCCTCGATTCGAACGGCTTCAAGCTGAACACCCAGTCCCTGGCGGCCATGCTGGTGGGCGGCATCGCCTTCGAGGCGGAAAATGGCCGCAAGCCCGAAGAACCGGCACCGGCCAATACCAATTTCCGCCTGGCGGCCGACGAAGCCAGCGCCATGCGCGAACCCGATGGCGAAGCCATTACCACCGTGTTCTATTTCGACCAGTCCCTGCGCGGCTTGCAGCCTGGCGCCACGGTGGACTTCCGCGGCATCGTGCTGGGCGAGGTGCGTTCGGTCGGCATCGAGTTCGATCCCGTGAAGAAGAACTTCCGCATGCCCGTCACCGTCAATCTGTACCCGGCCCGCCTGGGCATGCGCTTCAAGGCCGCTGTCGACGATGAGGAAGGCTCGGCCGGCCACCAGCTGCTCGAACGCATGGTCAGCCGTGGCTTGCGCGCCCAGCTACGCACGGGCAACCTGCTGACCAGCCAGCTGTACATCGCGCTGGACTTCTTCCCGAAAGCGCCGAAGGTGGTGCTCGACGCGAACAAGTATCCGCTGGAAGTGCCGACCGTGCCGAACACGCTCGACGAATTGCAGACGCAGATCGCCAGCATCGCCCGCAAGCTCGATCAGGTACCGTATGCGGAGATCGGCAATAACCTGAACGCCACCATCAAGCAGGCCAATACCCTGTTCAAGCAGCTCGATGGTCAGGTGGTGCCGGAAATGCGCGATACCTTGACGGCGGCGAAACAGACCTTCGGCACGGCCGAACAGGTGCTGCAAAAGGATTCGCCGCTGCAGTCGGACGTGCGCCAGGCCTTGCAGCAGCTGACGCAAACCCTGCAATCGCTCAATGCCCTGTCGGATTACCTGGAACGCCACCCCGAGTCCCTGATCCGCGGTAAAAAAGGAGATGAGAAAAAATGAAGCAGCCAATTTTTGCGCTTTTGATGACAGCCATCTTGCTGTGTGCCTGTTCCACACCCCAGCCCGAGCATTTCTATACGCTCAGCGGCGGCGCCGACGCGCAGCCGGCCAAGCCCGTCAAATACTATGTCGAAGTGCTGGCCGTCAGCGTGCCGCAGCAGGTGAGCCGCAACCAGTTTGTCGTGACGGCGCCATCGGGGCGCATCGAATTGCTGGAGCAGCAGCGCTGGGCGGGGCCGCTGGCCGGCGAGATCGGCCAGGCCCTGTCGACGGCCGTGACGAACGACCTGGGCGCCATCGACGTGTTCCGCACGCCGCATCCGGACAACCTGCCCGTGTACCGCATCAGCACCAATGTGCAGCGCTTCGAGTCCGTGATGGGCCAGTATGCGCTGATCGATGCCGTGTGGAGCGTGCGCCAGCTGGCCAGCAACAAGGTGGTGACTTGCCGCACGATAGCCAATGAAAAGGTGGGCGCGGGCTACGATGAACTGGTGCTCGGTCACCGCCGCGCCGTCGGCCGCATCGCCGCCGATACGGCGAGCGTCGTGCGTGGCTTTGACGGCGGCAACGCCGCCTGTCCGGCCGCCTGAGCCGCTTTCCGCTACCCAGTCCCGGCGGCCGCTGGTAAAATGCGGCCATGGGAATGACCTCTTTCACACGCCGCTGCGCCGCCTGGATCGCCTGTTTCGCGATCCTGCTGGCGGCGCTCGCGCCATCGGTTTCCCAGGCCGTCGCCAATGCCAAGCAGGAGTCCGGCTCCGGCTGGGCGGAAATCTGCTCGGTGGCCGGCATCCGTTTCGTCCAGATCGACGATGATGGCGGCGCCGACGGCAAGTCCGGCGGCAAGGCCATGCAGATGGAGCATTGCGCCTTCTGTTCCACGCATGCGGGTTCCGTGGGCTTGCCGCCCAGTCCCGTGCTGCCGCTGCCCGTCGCCGGCGGCACGGCCATTTTCCCGGCCCTGTACTACCAGTCGCCGTCTCCGCTGTTCATCTGGTCCACCGCGCAATCGCGCGCGCCGCCCGCACTCGTCTAAGTCCTTGCATTTTCAATGTTGGCGCTGTCCGCCTTGCGGTGGGGCACGCCGCATCCGCACACTCATACGAGAATCACATGAACAAACAACTGTTGGTGCTGGCCGCGGCCATCACCGTGGCTTACCCCTGCGCGCAGGCGCAGCAACTTGACCACGCCATCGACACCGTCGTCGTTTCCGGTTCGCGCGCGCAAGCGTGGCTGTCCGAGACGCCGCAGGCCATCGGCGTCGTCAATGCCACAACCCTGGAGCGCGACAAGCCCAAGACCATGGGCGATATCCTCAACCGCATCGCCGGCGTGTACTGGAATGACCTGGGCAACGAACAGCACAGCATGAGCATCCGACAGCCCATCGGCACGAATGCCGTCTACCAGTACTTGGAGGACGGCATTCCCATTCGCCCGCTGGGCGTCTTCAACCACAATTCGCTCAACGAGATGAACATGGCGGGCGCCAGCGGCGTGGAAGTGGTGAAGGGCGCCGCGTCCTCGCTGTACGGCAGCAATGCGGTCGGCGGCGCCGTCAATTTCTTGACGGCCGGCGCCAGCGCGACACCCACGGCCAAGGTCGGCGTGCGACGCGACAGCGTGGCCGGCTACACCCGCTACGACACTTCCGCCAGCGATACCTGGGGCCAGCTGGGACTGCGCTTTTCCCACTATAGTTCGCGCCGCTCGCGCGACAACTGGCAAGAGTACAGCTACGGCGACAAGGATTCGTTCTCGCTGCGCGCCGACTATGCGCTCGGCCCCACCTCACAGCTGCGCGTCACCATCGTTCACACGGATCTCGATGCGGCGATGACGGGCAGCCTGTTCGAGAACGACTACCGCAACGACCCCGGCAAGAGCCTGAACACGTTTACCTACCGCAAAGACAAAACCACGCGCATGAATCTGGCGTGGGAGGGCGCGACGACGGCCAATGGCACGAGCACCGTCACCGTGTTTACGCGCAAGAATGACCATGGGCAGATTCCCGCGTATTCCATAGGCAGTTGCGCGGGCATGCTGTGCAAGGGCGTCATCAACAACAACAACGTCGATTCGCTGGGTCTCGATATCAAGCACCAGCAGGAATACGCCTGGCTGCGCTCGCGCCTGATCTTTGGTGTGTACGTGGACAAGAGCGACAATCCCTTTGTCAGCGATAACCTGTCCATCGTGCGCGATGCCGCCACGGGCCGCTACCTGCGCTATACGCTGGCCAATGCCAGCAATCCGCAGGGCGTGCGCGACTACCAGACGGATATCCTCAATACTGCCGTTTTCGCGCAATGGGAATTTTCTCCGCTGGCGGGCACGCGCGTGGTGCTGGGCGGCCGTTCCGACGCCATTCGTTACGATTACCATAACAGGCTGGCGCCCGGCGGCAGCGTCAATTATGGCGCGCCCGACGAGTCGCGCAGCTTTTCGCATGTCAGCCCGAAGCTGGGCGCCACCTATGCCATCGGCCATGCGGGCAGCGCGTATGCGAACGTCAGCCAGGGCTTTACGCCTCCCGAGGTGAGCCAGCTGTATGGCAAGACGGGCATCGCCGACTTGCAGCCGTCCGTCTACAACAACTATGAACTGGGCTTGCGCTGGGCCTTTTTGCAGGGCCGTTTGAAACTCGATACGGCCCTGTACCGCCTCGATGGGCGCGACACCATCGTCAGCTACACGCTTTCGCCGGGCAACAGCGAAAACCGCAATGCGGGGCGCACGCGCAGCGAAGGCCTGGAGCTGGGCCTGAACTACGACAGTGGCCCGTTTGACGCGCGCTTCGCCACGGCCATCGCGCGCCACCGCTACTTGCGCTACCAGGTGTCCTCCACTCTCGATTACAGCGACCGCACCATGCCGCAGGCGCCGCGCGACATCACTTCGATCGAGGTCGGCTACAAGCCCGTGGCCGGTGCGCGTATCGCGCTCGAAGCCGTGCACCAGGGCCGCTACTGGATGAACAATGCCAACACGGTGGAGTACAAGGGGCACGCCTTGCTGAACCTGCGCGCCAGCTACCAGCTCGCGCGCGGGCTGGAAGCGTGGGCGCAGGTGCGCAACCTGGCCGATAAACGCTATGCCGATTCGGCCAGCAGCAGCTATGCGGGCACGGGCAGCTATGTGCCGAACAGCCAGAACCAGTACACGCCCGGCGCGCCGCGCAGCGTGATGCTGGGCCTGGGCTATACCTTCAACGCACTGTGAGGATGACCATGGACGACGCAACTTTTCTCATCGCACGGCGCAAAAGCCTGTATTGGCGCATCCACTTCTGGGCCGCGCTGATCGCCTCGCCGTTTGCCCTGGTGGCCACCCTGACGGGCATTTTGTATGTATTCACGCCGCAGATCGAGGCAAGGCTGTACCAACATCTCGATCACGTGACACCGCAAGCCTCCATGCTGCCGCTGGATGCCGCGGTGGCGGCTGCCGAACGGGCGGCGCCGCGTGGCTGGGCGGTGCAGCACGTGGTGCCGCCGTTCCAGCAGGACGACGCGGTGCAGGTGGCGTTCGCGCCGCCCGGCGGCGCGCAGGATGAGCATGCGCGCCATGGCGGACATGCCGCGCCGGCCACGCCCGCCAGGCCGAAGTTCGGCCTGCCCGCGCAAGCCGTCGTCGTATATGTGAACCCCTATGGCGCGCGCGTGCTGGGTAGCCTGGCCAGTAGTGAGCGCTTCGGCAACTGGGCGAAAAAGCTGCATTCGCGCCTGCTGCAAAACGATGGCTGGCGCTGGATGATCGAGCTGGCTGCCAGTTGGCTGATGGTGATGCTGGTAACGGGCGTGATCCTGTGGTGGCCGCGCAGCGCGCAAGCGGGCTTGCCGAAGCGGGGCGCGCGCGGGCGCAATGGCTGGCGCCAGTGGCATGCTTTTCTCGGCGTGGCGCTCGGCATCGTCAGTGTCGTCATTCTGACGACGGGGCTGACGTGGAGCCAGCAGGCGGGTGGGCGCATCCGCGCGCTGCGCGACATCAGCGGCCAGGCGCCGCCGCCTGTGCCGCGCGGCCTGCACTCAAACGAGGAGGGCGCCCCGCTCGACTGGCAGGATGCGTGGCAGGTGGCGCGCAGCCATGCGCCCGCCATCGCCGTGCAGCTGACGGCGCCGGCCAGCCAGGACGATGTGTGGCGCGCCACCATGGCCGACCGCAGTCAGCCCACCTTGCGCTTCGACCTGCAATTCGACGCCTACAGTGGCAAGCCTTTGTACTATGCGGGGTGGGAGGCGCAGACGGCGTTCGGCAAGGCGACGGCCATCGGCATCCCATTTCATCGCGGCGAATTCGGCTGGTGGAACCAGGCCGTGCTGCTGCTGTTCGGCGCCAGCGTGCTGTTCTCGCTGGTGTCGGGCTGGGTGATGTTTTTCAAGCGGCGCCTTCCAGGTTCGCTGGGTTTACCCAAGCTGCTGCCCGGCGCCTGGACCTCGCCTTCCACGCTGGCCTGGATGACGGCGGCGGGCATGTGTGCGCTGATGCCGCTGCTGCTCATCTCCGGCGGCCTGCTGATGCTGCTTGAGCTGGGCCTGGCAAAATGTGGGCCGCGTGTCGGCCGGATGTGGCTGCGCTAGAATAAGGGGCGCGGCCAGGCTCGTTGCCATGGGCCGCCCCTTGCATAGGCTGAACTATGGTATTCATCGATTTTCCCGCCTTGTCCGCACTGGCCGCCGCGTCGGCCGCGGTTACCCAGAAATGCAGCTGCTGCGTCGTTCCGCTGGACGCCTGGCAGCGCCTTCCCACCTCGCTGGAGCTGGACCGGTTTGAAGAAATCGGCACTCTGCGCGAAGATCCGTACGAGGAACCGACGTTTGACGAGTATCACCCGCACGGCACGCGCTACGACAGCGTCGATGCGCCCATCGCGCCGCGCTACTATCCCGCCAATCTGAGCCAGGTAGCACGCTGCCTCAATTGCGGCCGCCACTACCTGCGCTACAACGAGGCGGGCGGTTATTTCACGGAACTGCGCATCCGCGCGCTGCGCCCGGCATTGCTGGCCGACGCGCCGCTGTCTGTCTGAGGGCTACAGGCTTTCCTTGACGTGCGCGATGCCGTGTTCATCGTAGATCGAATACACGGCAGCGAGGAGATTGTCCAGTTCCGGCGAGCGGTCCATGTGCCGCATGCTGAATAAAATGGGCGAGAACGCATGCTTGTCGTCCAGCTTGCGGTACACGACGTTCCGGTGATGCATGGCTTGCACGCTTTCCGGTACGATGGAAATGCCCTGGCCAGCCGCCACCAGTCCCATGGAAATCTGCAGTTCGCGCACTTCCGTGACGGGGCCGGGCGTGACATTGCCCTCGCTGAACATGGCCAGCACCTGGTCGGCGAAGCTGGGGCGGGGCGCTTTCGGATACACGAGCAGGGTTTCGTGGATCAGGTCCGTCAGGCGCAACCCGCCTTCTCCCTTGGCCAGCCGGTGGCCGGGCGGCAGGGCCACCACCAGCCGTTCCTCGCGCAGCAGGATGCGGCGGATGCTGGGGTCCTCGCTTTTCAGGCGCCCGAAACCCACGTCGATGCGGCCTTCCTTCAGGGCCTTGATTTGCTCCACCGTCGTCATTTCATGCAGGGTCACGTCGACCTCGGGATGGCGCTCGCAATAGCGGTGCACGACGTCGGGCAATTCCCCGTACAGGGTCGAGGCGACGAAGCCGATCGACAGGGTGCGTTCCAGCTTGCCGATGCGCTGGGTCATCGCCTTCAGGTCGCGCACCTGGTCGAGCAGCGGGCGGGCGTGGGCGAGAAAAAACTCGCCCGCTTCCGTCAGCCGCAAGGGTCGCGAGCCTTTCTCGATCAGCGCCACGCCCAGGGTTTCTTCCAGCTGCTGCATCTGCCGGCTCAGTGGCGGCTGCGCGATATGCAGGCGCGCGGCGGCCCGCGTGAAGTTCCTTTCCTCTGCCACCGCCACGAAGTAGCGCAAGTGCCGTAATTCCATCTGCATACCTTTCAGGTATAGGTTTGATACCAACTCGGTGTTGGACGTGGGAACATTCGGGGAATATCGTGTCTCCACTCCACAGAATTATACGGAATAAATATGATTCAAAATATCGAGACCTACCTGGTCGATGTGCCAACCATCCGTCCGCACAAGCTGTCCGTCGCCACCATGAATACGCAAACCCTGGTGCTGGTACGGCTGCGCTGCGCCGACGGCATCACGGGCTGGGGCGAGGCGACCACCATCGGCGGCTTGAGCTACGGCGGCGAAAGCCCGGAAAGCATCAAGACGAATATCGATACCTACATCGCGCCGCTGCTGGTCGGCATGGAAGCGAGCGAAGTGGCCAAGGCGATGGCCAGGGTGCGTAAGGTCATCCAGGGCAACCGCTTCGCCAAGTGCGCGATCGAGACGGCGCTGCTGGACGCGCAGGCGCGCCGCCTGAATGTGCCGCTGTCGGAATTGCTGGGCGGCCGCGTGCGCGATGCGCTGCCCGTGGCCTGGGTGCTGGCCAGCGGCGATACCGCGCGCGATATCGCCGAAGGGGAAAAAATGCTGGAATTGCGCCGCCACCGCATCTTCAAGCTGAAGATCGGCTTGCGCGACGTGATGGACGACGTGGCCCATGTGCTGGAGATCAAGCGGGCGCTGGGCGAACGGGCCAGCGTGCGCGTCGACGTCAACCAGGCCTGGAGCGAGACGGACGCCGTGCGTGGCATCGCCGCGCTGGAAGCGGGCGGCATCGACTTGATCGAACAGCCCGTCAAGGCGGGCAACCGCGTCGCGCTGGCGCGCCTGACGCAGCGCTTCGACGTGGCCATCATGGCCGATGAAGCCTTGCACGGCCCCGCCGACGCGCTGGCGCTGGCGCAGGCCGATGCGGCCGACGTGTATGCGGTGAAAATCACCCAGTCTGGCGGCTTGCTGCCGGCGCTGGAAGTGGCCACCGTGGCGCGCCTGGCCGGCGTCGGCCTGTACGGCGGCACCATGCTCGAAGGCGGCGTCGGCACGGCCGCCACGGCCCACGTGTGTTCCACGTTTGCCGAACTGGCCTGGGGCACGGAGCTGTTCGGGCCACTGCTGCTGACGCAGGAAGTCCTGCGCGAGCCGCTCGTGTACCGCGACTTCATGCTGCAGGTGCCGACAGGCCCGGGCCTGGGCGTCGAGATCGATATGGACAAACTACGCACCATGCAGCGCGCCTGAGGACGCCTATCAAAACCTACTGCGCGTCGTGATTTACGGTCTGCGATGCTCACTGTACCTTCGTACAGTTGCGCTTCTCGACCGCAACTCTCTTCCGCTCGCTACGGTTTTGTTAGGCCTTGTAAGTGCCTATAAAAATCTTAAGGAGACACAATGTTATTCCATGTACGCATGAACGTGAACCTGCCATTAAGCATGCCCGCCGAGCAGGCAGCGCAGCTGAAACAGACGGAAAAGGAACTGGCGCAGCGCCTGCAGCACGAGGGCAAGTGGCGCCACCTGTGGCGCATCGCGGGCCAGTACGCCAACATCAGCGTCTTCGATGTGGACAGCGTGGACGAGTTGCACAACTTGCTCACTTCCTTGCCGCTGTTCCCCTACATGCAGATCGACGTGATGCCGCTGTGCCGTCACCCATCGTCGGTGCGCGACGGCGATGCCTGAC
This sequence comes from Janthinobacterium sp. SUN120, assembly GCF_030397735.1. Taxonomy (NCBI): domain Bacteria; kingdom Pseudomonadati; phylum Pseudomonadota; class Betaproteobacteria; order Burkholderiales; family Oxalobacteraceae; genus Janthinobacterium; species Janthinobacterium sp. SUN120. The sequence continues at coordinate 73,584 of NZ_JAPUBW010000003.1, forward strand.
CCGCAGAGCAAAGGAGACATGCCATGAAACACACGGATACGGGAATTGTCGTGACCACCTGGAACGGGGAAGATACGCTGCTGCATTACCGCACCGACGGCGAGCGCGGCAAACCGTGCCTGGTATTGTCGAATTCCCTGGGCACGGATCTGTCCATGTGGGATGCCCAGGCGGCGGACCTGGCCAGCGACTTTTATGTCGTGCGCTACGATACGCGCGGCCATGGCCGCTCGGCCAGCGGCGGCGCGCCGTTCGGCATCGAGCGCCTGGGCCTGGACGTGGTGGCGCTGCTCGACCACCTGGATATCGCCCGTGCCGCGTTCTGCGGCATTTCCCTGGGCGGCTTGACGGGCCAGTGGCTGGGCATTCACCAGCCGCAGCGCTTGACGAAGCTCGTGCTGGCGAATACGGCGGCGCGCATCGGCACGGCCGACGCCTGGCTGGCGCGCGCTGCGCAGGTGCGCCGCGATGGCATGGCCACGGTGGCCGACGGCGCCGCCGCGCGCTGGTTCTCGCCAGCCTTCATCGCGCGTGAAGCGGCCACGGTGGCGCGCATGATCGCCACCCTGCGCGGGCAGGATGCCGAAGGCTACGCGGCCTGCTGCGCAGCGCTGGCGCAGGCGGACTTGCGCGCGCAGGTGGCCACGATTGCGGTGCCCACCCTGGTCATCGCGGGCGAGCACGATCCCGTCACCACGGTGGACGATGCGCGCTGGCTGCAGCGGCAGGTGGCAGGCGCGCAGCTGGCCCAGGTGCCCGCGTCGCATTTGTCGAATGTCGAGGCGGCGCCAGCCTTCACGGCGCAGCTGCACGCCTTTGTATCGTCGCCGGCAGGGTAAGATTTCGCTTTGCCCCTGAGCACCGCCACCGGCAAAGACCGGCACGCGGCAGGGGAAGCTTTTTTGAAATAATAATAAGAAAAAAAGCAAACTTGGAGTAGACAGATGGAAAACAGATTGATCATCATCGCGGCGGTCACGGTGGGCTATTTCGCTCTCATGTCGTACATTACGTATAGCGTGCGCAAGCATGCCAACAGTGCCGAGGGCATGACGGCGGGCGGACGCAACTATCCCGCTTACCTGATCGGTGCCTTGCTGCTGTCGGAATTCATCGGCAGTTCCGTCAGCATCGGCACGGCCCAGAAGGGCTATGAACTGGGCATTTCCGCCGCCTGGAATCTGGTGGCGCTGTCGCTGGGCTTTTTGCTGCTGGCCATCGTGCTGGTGAAAAAATACAAGGAAAGCGGGCAATCGACGATTTCCGGCATCCTGGCGCAGACGTACGGCGAACCTGTGCGCTATGCGGCATCCATCCTCACCATCGTCGCGCTGAGCATCGTTGCCGTGGCCTTGTATGCGAGCGGCGGCGCCGTGCTGGCGGCCGTGCTGCACATCAATAAAACCGTGGCCATTTTGCTGGTGGGCGCCATCACCGTGATTTATGTCAGCCTGGGCGGCATGCGCTCGGTGGTGTACACGAATTTCGCCCACTCCATCGTCAAGTACCTGGGCGTGATCCTGGCGTTGGCGTATGCGCTGGAAGCAACGGGCGGCATCGGCGCGCTGCAGGCGCAGCTGCCGGCCAAGATGTTCAACTGGGTCGAGATCGGCTGGGGCCAGATCATCGCTTGGATGATCGGCGGCATCGGTTCCATCTTCGCCACGCAATACGTGATCCAGGCCCTCGTCAGCACGGACAACCCGGCCGTGGCCAAGCGCGCCTGCTATTACGTGTCTTCGTTGATGATTCCGTTCGGCCTGATGGCCGCCCTGATCGGCATGTGCAGCGCCGTGTTGTATCCGGGCATGAAGTCGATCGACGCCTTTCCCACCCTGATCGCCCACATGCCGGCGTTTTCCGCCAGCATCATGATCGTCGGCCTGGCCGGCGCTCTGTTCGGCGGTATTTCCGCCACCACCCTGGCATCGGCCACCCTGGCCATGAAGGATTTTTATGACCCCTGGTACAACAAGGCGAAGAACGATGCGAAATCGCTGATGTTCCTGCGCATCGCCATCGTCGTGGCCGGCCTGCTGCCGCTGGTGCTGGCGCTGTATGCGGAAAAACTGCTGATGATCGCCTTCCTGGGCAAGGCCCTGCGCGCCACCCTGGCCGTGCTGGTACTGATGGCTTTCTATGCGCCGAAATTCGGCACGCCGCGCGGCGCCTTCGTCGGCGTGATCGTCTCGGTGATCGCCACCATCGGCTGGTTCCTGGCGGGCAATCCCTATGGCGTCGACAGTTCCTACCTGGCGCTGGCCGGTCCGCTGCTGACCATGGGCATCAGCCATCTGTTCAAGCCGGCGCAAGCCGTGGCGAAGCCGGCATCGTCGTCAAGGCTCTAGGTCAGACCAGCCCCGTCAGGTAATACAGGGCAATGACGAGGAACACGGCCACCGTCTTGATGACGGTGATGCCGAAAATGTCGCGGTAGGATTGGCGGTGCGTGAGGCCCGTGACGGCCAGCAGGGTGATCACGGCGCCGTTGTGCGGCAAGGTATCCATGCCGCCGCTGGCCATGGCCACCACGCGGTGCATGACTTCCAGCGGAATATGTGCCTGCTGCGCGGCCTGGATGAAACTGTCCGACATGGCGGCCAGCGCGATGCTCATCCCGCCCGAGGCCGATCCCGTAATGCCGGCCAGGGTCGTCACGGACACGGCCGCGTTGACGAGGGGATCGGGCACGCTGCGCAAGGTGTTGCTGACGGCAAGAAAACCGGGCAGGGCGGCGATGACGCCGCCAAAGCCATATTCGGACGCCGTATTCATGGCCGCCAGCAAGGCGCCGCCCACGGCCGCCTTGGTGCCTTCCGCAAAGGCGGCGCGGATGCGCCCGAAAGCCGTCACGCAGACCAGCAAGATACCCAGCAACAAGGCGCCTTCCACGGCCCAGATACCGGTCACGGAGGCGATCGACGTGGTTACGGGCGCATGCAGCCCTGGCAACGCCTCGGCGGTGAGCGAGTAACTGGCGCCGTACCAGTGGGGAATCAGCCGGGTCAGCGCAAAGTTGGCCACCCCCACCAGCACCAGGGGCGCTACCGACAGCAGCGGATGGGGCAGGTCGCCCACGTCGGCCGTGGCCTTTTCGGCCTCGGCTCCATAGCCTTCGCCCGTCGCCATGACGGAACGGCGGCGCCATTCGAGGAAAGCCAGGCCCATGATTACCGTCAGCACGGCGCCGATGGTGCCCAGCCACGGTGCGGCCCAGCCCGTCGTATTGAAAAAGGTGGTGGGGATGATGTTCTGGATCTGCGGCGTGCCGGGCAAGGTATCCATGGTGAACGAGAACGCGCCCAGGGCGATGGCGCCCGGCATCAGCCGCTTGGGGATATTGCTCTGGCGATACAGCTCGGCCGCAAACGGATACACGGCGAACACCACCACGAACAGCGACACGCCGCCATAGGTCAGGGCCGCGCACACGGCAACGATCACGGCATTCGCGCGCGAGCTGCCGATGTAGCGAATGGCCGCCACGACGATGGACTGGGAAAAGCCGGACAGCTCGATGAGTTTACCGAACACGGCGCCGAGCAAAAAGACGGGGAAATACAGCTTGATGAAGCCCACCATCTTTTCCATGAAGATGCCGCTGAAGACGGCCGGCACGGCCGACGGATCGGTCAGCAGCACGGCGCCCAGTGCGGCGACGGGCGCAAACAGGATTACGCTATAGCCGCGGTAGGCGGCCAGCATGAGAAAGGCCAGTGCGGCCAGAACTATCAGGAAAGACATCGGTCAGGCCCTTGCGCGGAAAGTGATCAGGATACTAATGATGCAATTAGTATCATACTTCTCGGCAAGACACCAACGCGCAGGTCAAGGTGCAAGCAGTTGATGCAGGCGCAGCAAGGAAGAAAGGGCTGGTCGGGGTGAGAGGATTCGAACCTCCGGCCTCTGCGTCCCGAACGTGAACTTCGCGATCTATACCGTGCCCCATGTTGTGGGTAATTCATTATAAATCAACGACTTATAATCATGTTGTTTTTCTTTTTGGAAATAAATATTAGTGGCAAAAATAGAAAACTGCCACTGATTTGGCACTGATTTTTGAACTGTTGCACTGACCACTGACTTGCCATTGATCGTTTGCCAGCAGGACTGCTGTCTTGGCTCTAGCAGTGCTAGCAGCGTCTGTGGTAGGTCAGACAGAAGGTCAAGGCCGCACCGGTCTAAGGTGGATTCGTGCGTGTCGTACATGCCTGAGCAAATACAGTCCCTGATAGCCCGATCTGAGCCGCCAACGGCAGGGAAGCGATATTCCTGACCGATTTTCAGCTTACTTTTAATCTGAGAATCTTAAGGTTGGCAGTGGGATAAAGCAGAAAGAGACTCATGGTTGCAAACTTTCTTAGATATCGCAGTAGTTCATTGCATAAACAGAAAGTTCCGGTGTAGGATCAGTCTTATGTATTGAGTTGATGAGCTAAGTTCGGGTGAACTGGCGGTGAGTGAGCGAAATTTCTTGAAAGGGAAATCTGTGGAGGACGGCGGGTATTATGCAATAAAAGGCTTTGACTTTCAAATAGACAAGACTATTTTAGCTTTGTTTAAAGAAGTTTCTTCGGGAGCGAAAGTTGCAATCGAACAAATACAAGATATAAATACAAATACGACAGTTATACAGGTTAAATATAAAGAAACCCAGGAATTTGCAAATTCAAAAATACGAGAACCTGTTGTTAAATTAATTGATGAGTTTCTTATCGATACGACAGGGAAGATTTTTATTCTTTACTGTCACTTTAAAGATGTACTGCCTTGTTCGATGTCGTTTCTTCCGACCGGTATTGATGATATATTAAATATAGCATTGAGTAAAAATTCCTCTGAATCACACAAGAAAAACTTTGATAAGATTCAAAATATATCCGCCGTGGTTCGCGCAAATTTTTCTAAAAAATTTGTACTTCAATTCGCTGATGATTACGATGCACATTTTGGTGATGTTTTAAAAGTAATTTCGAATCAGTCATTTTGCGGGTCAGATAAGGAAGCGTTATTTCTTTATCATATTATCGCGGATCATTTGAGGAAAATTGTAATTTCAAATACCGATAAAAGCCAGAGAGTTTGCGATAGAAATACAATTTTTTCATTGATGGATAGTGGGAAAAGAGCGATATTCAATTCCACTTTTTCTCAAATCAAGTCAAGAAATTCTTATTTAAATTTCTTAAAATCAAGAGCCCCGGCAATTTATGCAAACCAAAATAATTGCATCCTTATAGGACAATCTTCTAGGTCTACTTCGCCTGAGAAAATAGCAGACTTAATCAAAAGATTTTTGTTCGATTATTTCAAGTCAGCCACTTGCGATGTGAACCCCCCTATGTTTTTGATAAGGGGTGATATGGTTTTTGATGTAAAGAAGAAGTTGATAGAATCTGGCGGTAAAATAAATGATGGATATGAACAAATATTGTTTAAGACGGAGTTTTTTGTAGAGTTGCCGGTCGTCAATCTGAAGGTGGTTGGAAAAAAGGTTACGGCTTCGTTGGGTGAAATATCTTTTGAAGTAAGAATAGCTTCGCTGTCAAGAATTTCTGAACTGAAAAATAAATATATTCCGGATCGGCTGATGTATTTCGATGTACCTGAGGTAGAAACTTGGAGTTCCATTCCGATGTTTTCTGTTGATGATATTGCTCCAGAAGAAATATTAACCCTTATGAGGATTGCAAAGTGAATGGTGAAAACTTTAAAATTTCGAGCGTGTCAGCAACTGCGCTTGTTATTGAAATTATTGACCCCACAAAATTTGTTGGTCAGTTCAATATCGGTAGCTATGTGAAAGTACCATGCCGAGGTTTAGATGGAACATTTGTGGTTGGAATTATTGATAACTATCGCATTAAGGATCTTCAGTTGCCGAACCCTGGAGCGCCCGCGCAGCCGCCGTCTTTCATGCTTGACGTTAAGTTGGTGGGAATGCTTTACGATCAAGGCGGATTAAAGTTTAAACGGGGCGGTCACGGAATTCCTCTTCCTCCGAACAATGGCATTGACATCCTCAAAAAAGAGGAACTTGAGGCGGTTTTTGCTACTGGGATCAAAGAAGGGGAACGATTCGAGTTTTCTACGTTGGCTACTGACAAATCCGTTCGAGTTCCTGTTAATGGCGACAAATTTTTTAATAAGCACTTCGCCATTGTCGGGTCTACTGGTTCCGGAAAATCTCATACAGTTGCGAAAATATTACAATCCGCAGTTAGTGTGAAAGCTGGGAATTACTCAGGATTGAACAGTTCGCATATCGTTTTGTTTGATATACATGGAGAATATAAAAGTGCTTTCAAGGATTGCAATTATCTAGACGCAAATTCCTTGAAAATACCCTATTGGCTATTCGATAGTGAGGAGTTGACTGAGTTATTTATTGAGAGTGGAGAAAATAGCTCATATAATCAATTATCTCAGTTTAGATATGCTGTGGTGGAAAATAAGAAGAAATATAACCCAGGTAGGAAGGCTTATTTTGACTCGCCATTGAAATTCGATATTTTGGAGGTGGTGAAATATTTAAAAAATATGAACAACGAATTAGTGAATAAGAAAAAAGGGAAAATTCCAGAAGATAAAAATCAGAAGCAAATAGAGAAAAGAATTCCTGAATATTTTGAATCCTTATACGAATTTGATAAATTATCAGCAGATTATGTTAATGGCCCATATTCAGGAGAATTTGATAGATTCTTGATGCGAATAGAAAATATAATAGATAATCAGAGATTGGATTTTTTATTTAAAGATATTGGGGATGAAACTATTGAGGGGATACTCCAGCAAATTATTGGTCAAAAAAATAAATCAACTTCGAATGTGACCGTAATTGATCTTAGTGGCATCCCATTTGAGGTTTTAAGTATTACGGTTTCTTTAATTTCTCGATTGATATTTGAGTTGGGATATTATTATAAGCGTCATGTTCAAGGAGATGGACAAGCCGAAGCGCCGATATTGTTGGTTTATGAGGAGGCGCACAAATATGTTCCAAGAAGTGATTTGGTAAAATATCGGGCATCTAAGCTGGCAATCGAGCGAGTGGCCAAAGAAGGACGTAAATATGGCGTTACACTTGGAATAGTTAGTCAGCGTCCATCAGAGGTGTCAGAAACGATATTTTCTCAATGTTGTAATTATATTGCTATGCGCCTTACCAATCCTGACGACCAAGCGTATGTTAGGAAGCTCCTTCCGGATACATCAGGTGATCTGATATCTAGCTTGCCATCGTTGCAGTCTGGTGAGGCGTTAATTATCGGTGATGCGATTGCGCTACCTTCCTTAGTGTTGATTGATGAGTGTACGGAAACGCCGCGGTCAACTGATATTGCTTTTCTCAAGGAGTGGGCAAAAGAGTGGAAGGATATTGATTTCGATAAAATAACAGAACCATGGAAACACTAATTATGGGCGGAATGCTTCAGCTCATAGTTCCATGGGGATAAGCATTCGAAAAGCGGTCCATTGGCGGACTGAGATTCACTTCCCCGATCCGTCAACCAGAATACAATCAAAAATGCGCCTGATCCGCTACTTGTGGAGTGTAGCGTCGATACTTGCCACTGGAGAGCTTTATCCTCCAGTGGCCGCTCCCGGCAGGGCAACTACATGCATAGGGTAACCATAGTATCGGGAGCCGGGCTGATAGCACTTGACCTAATTACGGTTTTCGTTTTAGCCGTAAACGCCAATCGCATCCAGCGCAATGGAATGTGCCTATGCCCTGATCTAAGTGCAGCGCGAAGCACAATCGCCACCAGTTCCCGGCGCGACTTGACCACCGCCAAGTATCCGCGCAGGCCAGCCCTGATGATCGCGCTCCAAGCATCAGGCGAGATAGTGCCGAGCTTATCCTCTACAACATCAGTGGAGGCTGCATCCGCTGACTTAACGGCGTCATTCCGGGAGAGCTTGGCCGATCCGGAGTAAGTCAAGGTGTGCTTCCCTTTGACGGCAGTGGCATACTCTTTGAACAGTTGCTTGGCTGCATATGTGACAGAACCATTGTCCGATTGTGCGACGACGCGTAGCAGGTCGATTGGCGTTAGACTGTTGGGCTTCTTGCAGCAGCCCATATTCTTGGTGTTGTAGTTCACCGTTCGTTGGGCATCAATGTGTTCAATGATGGCAACGGCTGCTTGCGCGTTCTCGTTGATAATGATGCCGGCCTTCCCTCCAGCCTGCCGCCAGTGGGTTGACACGATATGAAATGCGTCGTCCAGTGCAGTGCGCCATGAATGCCCTGTGATTTCCTTGGCTTGCTCCGACTTACACAGGAACATGACATGGAGGTGTGGGTGCCAGCCATTTGCACCTAGGGTTACCTCCAAGCGCCGTACACATCCTACAATGCCCAATTTGTCAGCGAAGCGCTTCCAGATTGCCGGGCTACGAAAGCACTTCCAGATTGACTCCATTTGATCCAGATTCTCCGACAAAGGTTCGTAGACCTGATGGGGGGCTGTTAGCGCAGCAGCGAGGAGAATGCCGCCGGCCTGGTAATGATCGTGCACAATGCGGGAAACAATCTGCTGCTCTTTTGCCATTTTGCGGGAGTGGCAAACAGGGCAGATATGGCTGGAATCGCAAACCATCAGGCCGCCGAGTCGAGTGTTGCCACGCTCGGTCGTGCTGACCGTTACTGAAGAGTTGCTCAGTCTGTGACGCAGGCAGGCAGCGACACGACTGTCAGGAAGGATTTCGCGCACAATATTCTGAAGCTCTGCGCTTTCGAATTTGCTTCCTTCGCGGCGCAAAGACGGAATGATAGACAAGACCTGTTTGATGTGTGACATGGACGCACTCAATGTGCGTCGCAGCCCAGCTGTATAAAATTATTGGCCTTGTCTGCCTGAACGGCAGTTGAAAAATATGTCCTCGCACTGGTAATGCGACGAGGTTAAAGGAAGATGCAGCTCCAGCGGCTCTGAGCGGCTGATGATTTAGTATAGCAAACCTCAACGTGATAAATGACGTTGCGAGGAATCTCCGTACTGAAAGATTAGGTTATTGTTTGTTGACCTCCTGTTGGAAAATCCCTTCAGCCTCCTGCCGTACCTGTTCCAGCAACTTATCCAGCGCGGCCATGCTGTCTTCTTTTGAAGAGTAAGAGAGCGCAAGTACCGTCAATGGATGCAGCTTGAGCGGCCCAGCCAACTGATCGATTTTGACCAGTGTGGGATGCTTGAGTCCTCTCTCAAGTTCACTGATGTACGTGCGGCCGCTCTCGTCGAAAAAGTCCTCCTGAGTCAGTCCGCGAGCGCGTCTAACCTTCCGAAAAGCGTTTGCAAATTCGTTGTGAATTTTCATGTTGCCTCAGTTGATGTGAGGCAACCATCAAGCCATTTTGCATGCTATAGTGCTACACGCTATAGCGTGAATTATAAAAAGCAAACCTTCAAATAGAACTATTCGCGGCCATCGTTTGCTAAAAAATCATAAATTTTGAATATAAGTAACCCATAGTAAATTATGAAAAAATACACAAATCCTGCGTTGATTGCTGTTGCCTTGGCACTTTTAGGCTGTGCCACCCCACAACAGCCGCTTATCAATCCGAATGGACAACCTATGAAGTTTGTCAATCCAGTTCTCGGGAAGGGTGCAATGTCCGATGCGCGTTATGTGCTTTTGGAGAAAAGCATCAGTGATGGAAAGTATAAAGTCGTCAGTATCTCAAAGACTCGCCCGATTATCACTAATGAGCGGCAAGAGCGCATTGCCTTCAATAAAGAATTGACAGGGTTTGCGCCGGATTTCACCGATTATTCTTTCACAACCTATACTGACCAAGGGAACTATGGCGTAAATACGGTTGTTATGCGCTGTACCGCAATCCCTCGGAAGATGGATCAATACGGTCCGTGCAATAGCACTTTTTCAGGAGTGTTTGTTCCAACAGGTGTTATGAAAGACTATGTGGCTGGGAGAATCAGTCAGGCTCAAAAAGATCAATGGGAAAAGGCTAAAAATAATCCTCTGCGCGAGGTAGGTTCCCCGGAATGGGCTCTAAAACAAGCCAACGTCTTTGATCGGATGCCCGAACTTGTCAACGCCCAATAAGGAGGCAGGAATGCGTTTACTAGTTTTTCTTGCCTCGGGACTTTTGATGGCTATGATATCCTTTCAAACTTTTGCTGAGAATGGGGATGTCGGAAAGACCCCTGTTCCAAAGTCTGGCACTGCACCTGAAGTTAACAATAATTGGTCTGTGACGATCAGAAATGACGAGCCACTAGATTCTCCATTTTATGTAGCTATCCGGCAGGCTGGTAATCACTGGGATATCGACCAATTTTATACTTCTCCGCCCAAGCTAAAACGAACCGAGCCAGTCGAGTTATTTGTCGCGACCAGGGATTTGCAGCACTGGAAAAATGCTTATGCCGACCTGCGTACTGATTGCGAAAACTTTGAGGTGCGCGAGTCGGAATATCATTCCGTTTGCACTAGTGTTTTTGCCGAAAAGAAGATGGCCATTGGAGTTCTTCGAATACTCTTTAACAAAAACTCAGGCGGACTAACGCCTTTTGGATACACCGACTCCAAAGTCAAAGCGGCGATCAACAGTATTCGACCGCAAGATGCGGCGATTATGCTGGCGGCGTTCGAGCAAGGTAATACGGATTCTCAACAGCAGGAAAAGGCTGTTATGCAAACCCAGCAGGCTGCAAAACGACAAGCATTAGCCCAGCGTAACGATGCCGAATGGGCCAAGCGAAAGGCTGCGCCCAGTGGTGCCAAGGACTGGTGCGAACAGACGGTGGAGACGTTTTCCAACGGTGCTTTCGGGGTTGCTCAGACCTATACTTGCCAGAACTACGGCGTGGTCGATGAAGGTATCCTGCGGAATGAGGGCTGGGCTATTACCCATAAACAAGCTCGCCAGATTGGTCATATGCGCCAACGGGTGACAGTGTACGATATCTCTATCGAGAAGACCCCCACAAGCAGCATCTCGCAGCCAGCGGCCGTTGTGCAGCAAATCGCAGAGCAGCCAGCACGGACCAAGCAAACTGATACTACAGATAAGCCGGCAGGTGGCGTGGACTTATCCTTCATCGGTGCGCGCAAGGAGCTTAACTCCATGGGTTTCCGTTTCTATGACCAAGATCAGTTTGTTGATGCAACGCGCCGTGGCGATTTTCTTACCTTTCGTCTGTTCTTGGCGGCGGGTGCGATCCGGCCTGGGTCACCTGACAGCAAGGGTGTGACGGCACTCTCCGTCGCACAGGGATTTGAGATGAAGTTTATGCTTAATTCCTTCATTCAAGCTGAAAAGGAAGGAAAGTATCCCGGCGACATTAGTTCCGCAATACTGACGAGATAATAACCTCAACCGGATGAATCTACCAAGGCGCCAGCGGTGTGCTGGCGCTTATAAGCCCGGGCGCATACGTGGCTCTTCAAATTCATAATAATAAGTAAGAAGGTGCGCTTGCAGGCTTTCATAAATCAATAAGGGACTGAAAATGCTGGACGTACTGAACATGATTTACTTAGCTGCTATTCTGATTTCAAGCATCACCCTATACCCTAGCGAAGAAACTCCTGTGCCCTTGGGAAAAAATGCATTTGTCGAGTTGAAGTTGCATCGTGAATACTGGCGTGACGATGGTAAGGGTAAGTGCTCGTTCAATGGCGTGTTGGTGCCCTTCACTCGTACTTGGCCGGAAGAGGTGCGTCGTGGTGACGAGGTCATTATCCTTCCACCGGAACCCGAAAAAATCGCTGGCTATGTCGTAGTCGTGAATCGCAAGATATGTAAAGGCAATGTCTCGGAGGCTATTCTGCGTGCTGGTATACCGTCAACCCGGAAACCGTTCTTTGGCAGCCGTCAAGTTGACATGCATACCTTCTTTCAGGCCGGCGACATGCTGGAGACTCCGCCTGAAAAAATGCCACCCTGGATGCCGCAGGTTATTGAGCGTTTAGTTTTGTTGGCAGAAACAGACAAGAAAGCGGATAGCTTTATTACTACCGCCTTGCCCGAGCTAAATAAAGCGTTGCCCGGCTTGCCGGGTCTGGCTGGATACCAAACTGCTACAGATCAGGGCAATACTAAGTGAACTTGGTAGGTTGTAAGGCCAACCGATCACCATGACTGATTTTTTGCACATAAAAGATATGTGGCAGGTCGCCTTTATAGCCGTGCTGCCGGGCGTACTGGCATAACGCCCAAGATTGCTCTCGAACGCCATGGAAGCCTGGCTGGTTTGCGATTCGGGCAAGATGGCTCTCCACAGCATCATGGTGCCGCTTGGCTAACGACTGGTCCAGCATGATGTAGTGTTCGGCCATCTCGATTTTAGACCGCCGCCATGTCCAACTTGCCGCACCGCGAACAGGGTACCGGACCAGTTCATAGCACAGCCATTCAAGACGATGCTTGTCGGCCACATCGCGCAGATGCTCGGATGAATCTAGCAGGCCAACCGTGAACAGCATCAGCCATTCCACTTGTTCCGCGCCAAGCGGCCAATACATGACCAGCAGTGCATTAGCCTTTCCATGCTTCTTGCGCACGAGGCGCTGGGCTGGTGTCGCGCCGATTGCGTGACGTTCATGCAGCTTATTGGCGAGCTGTTCAGCCTTCGCCGCCGACACGGTACCGCAGCAGTAAGAACGATAGCCCTTGCTGATAGCGTCGATTCCGCGGCTCAGGGCGGCGGTTTTGCTGCGCGCGACAGGGGTGGATGCAAGCATGGTGTCTCCTGAATATGGTGATACTCCGTATAGCTCACATCACAGATAAAGTGCGATTGCGTTGGCTGTGATGAGACGTAATGATGTTCCGTGCACAGCACGGCAAACAACATCATGCAAAAACATTTGTTCATGAAGCTGTCGTTACGCTATACCTTGATAGGACAGATGGATTTTTAAGGCCAATGCTTCAGCGAAGGCTGAGAAGAAATCGTATGCATGGTGGTCCGCTCGGTGAGTCTTCAATGACAATGAGGGCTTAGCGAGCGGACCGCCAGACTGCAAAAACACATACGCCCGTAAGGGTACGTCGGAGCGCCACTCCGACAGGTTCCAGGTCGCCAACCTGAAACCAAGCAAACGCTGTAGCTGCATGCCTTTAATAGGGCTGGTGCGGCTGCGAAGGGCGCTGGAGGGTGTGACTCCCTCTTTCGACCCAATCTCGCCGGTCCCTCCGGCGGATGTTGGGCGACACGGAAACGGCGCCAGGCAGGCAATGGCCTGGTGACCTGTTATCGAGTGAAAGCCAGTGAAAGTCTGGCTCAGGGGACGTACCGTAAGGGCGCAACCTGTACTGCACACGTAGGCTGATGAGCATGCGGTGACGCATGAGGGCTGCAAGGGGAAACCTGGCGCAGTTGGCACCTCGAGAAATCGTGGGCCTCTGGATAGCTTAAGCGTGTAACGGCATCCCCCGACGGATGCTGTGCAGAGCAATGTAGAGCCATAGGCATGAAGCCGTGGTTCGTAGTCGATGAAGCATGATCCGAGTACCTGAGCTGCTAGGAACATCGAGCTGGGGAAACCTAAGGGGAGCCGGAAGGCTAGGTGATTGTGGAGACAGTGGCGCTGCATTGCGCATTAGCTGGTAACTAACGTGGGAACCTCTCTCCGTACCGTGTTGGTTGGCACCACACGGGCTGATGGCGAGAGGGGGAGACTGACTGAGTAGGGTTTGACTCAAGGCGCGATACGACCGAAGCGCCTGGGGAGCCACGACAGTGGCGGCATGGCAGGCACCATGCCCCGAAAGGTGGGAGCGTTTGCGAAAGTGTGTGGCAGGGCCTGGCGGCCCGTTGCGGTGATATGCCTTCTGGTTCACCTGGCGGTGGATCAGACGATCTTCAACCTTGGCTGGTTGGAGCGCGAAAAAGGAAACATTACAGAGGCACTATCTTAAGGCCGGGCATCATGCTCGATACTCGGCCATCTTTTAAACCGCCCTGCTGCTTGCGGGGCGGTTTTCTGATCGTCAACGGGTGTCTGTACCGTCAGTATATCTTCGCGGTATAGTTTAAAGTGGTTCCCGCTATTTTGACGGAAACCAATATCGACACAGTGTTAAAACGATGCCGGTTGTACTGGAACTGAACTATCCGCGAAGCTTCAAGCTGAGGATGGCTGAGGGCGTGCGTGCCACGTATAGAGGTGATGGTTAATGATAGCGACGAGCTGCAGCAAAATACTACGATATTTACGCTAAATTTCTTGTGGGTGAAATTAGCGCGGTTAGACAGTATCCGATATACTGAGTTTCCGATTGAATTGAATTTAGAAAGCAGGCCATGATTGAAAACGAAATCAGCAGTGCCGGAGTTGATTCGGCTGGCATTAAAGATGAGGTCCTATGTGCTAGCGAAGTCGACAATTCAGCATTTCCTGCACACCTACAAAAGCCGGATCAAGATCGTCTCTTACAGGAGCTGGTAAAGCATGCGAATGATTGGGGCCTGTCTATCAGCATCACTTTAAACCTCGGTGGTTCAATGGTATCGGGGCAGCTCATTTCCGTAGAGACTTATTTGGACGAGTTCGCCGCTGAATTCAAGGCTTCGTTCAAGGATAATCCTGAGATAGCTCAGTCATATTTTGACTTGTTTTCTTCATATAAGCCAAAAAGGTCGGAAGCCGAAGATAAATCACCTATTACCCCTGCTCGCTATATTCACCTGCAAGGCGTGCGAACTTACGCTCCCGGAAGACCACAATTTTCAGTGACCTCGAATTTGTGGAGAGGGCGTATTTCAGAAGTAAGCGGTTTTTTCATCGGAATGCCACCGCTGCCAAACTCTAACTGAAGTCCAGCGTATGAGGGGGCAGCCAAAACTTGGAAAAACAATATTTTAGCTGCGGCTTGAGTGTTATCGGTAGAGGTGATAATAGAGTCAGCTAACACCGGTGCGTAACGCGCACGCCAGGGAGCGGTGACCTGCTTCGGCGTTTGTCTGTGGTCATCTTGGGTTTGCAGTGACAACACGCATGATGGACCCGGACAGCGCGCTTTTTGTGGAGCTTGTCGCGCTGACGCCGTTGGACCGATCCGGGCGTCCGGAGGAGATGGTCGTGGTAGTCCTCTTTTTGGCTAGCGACGCTGCCAGTTTCATCATGGACATCAACCTCGGTGTCTATGAAGTTTTCAGAGAGGTTGGCGCAATGTTGCGATGTGGCAGGATCGTCAGGCTGCGTCCTGACGAACCGTACACATGTTTAACATGCTGTTTCACGTGCCGTATCGAAATTCGCGTAATCGCATGGTCGGAGCTAGGCCATTGCTTGCGAGAAAAAATGACTGACGCTTAAGTTTAAACGGCTGGCTAGGAAGCAGGCGATTTCTCGTTACGCTGTGCGTCGCTTGAAGTCTATGTGAACGACGTTGTCCTGACACTTGGAGTGCATGTGGGCCTTTGCAAGTAAGACTTCGCTGGAAGTTGGCGAAACGGCGTGTTCCTGCTGTTCGGTATTATCCGGCTCAACAGTGTTTGTGGTGACAAGGTTCGCCAGCGTCACACTGGCGCCTTTCTTGAGCCTGCGGACTCCGTGGTGCGTGGTTGTCTGATTGTTGTCGGAGAACGCTGCGTCAAGGCGCTTTGCGAGGCTCTGAGTGCACAGGTGGGCGTAGCGCAGCAGCATACGGACATCTCGATGACCGCTGAAGTGCTGAAGGTCCACCAGTGAGAAGCCGCCGGGCGTGTTACTGCCCGCTTCGGCAACGCGGGAAATCGCTTCATGGCGCAAGTCGTGGACACGGAGTTCGGCATTGCTGGTCAGGCCCGCACTTGAGCACATCCGCGTCCATGCTTTTCGCAAGCCGTCCACGCTAACAGGAAAGACCAGCTCGCTGTTGTGCGGCAGTTGGCGCAGCATCTCAACCAGGTCGCGGCGAAGTGGGAGCTTGCGGGCGCGGCCATTTTTTGTCTCAGGCAGATAAGCAGTCTGCGTATCCAGATTGACGTTCGACCAGGTCAGTGTCAGCGTTTCGCTGCGACGAGCCCCAGTCATGAGTTGAAAATGGATAAGGGTTTCGAACAGAGGAAGATGAACGTAGCTGGCCTCTGCTTCGCGCATGTAACGCTGGCGTGCATCCTTGATAATCTGCTTGCGGCGATATGTAGTCGCAGCGCCGTCTGCCTCCTGGCGCTCGTCCTGCATCATCTGCTCGAGACGCCGGATGATGGACTGCTCACGGTCCTCGACCAGCGCGGCGCGAAGCAGCCTCGCTTCTTCATCAAGTGACATTCGACGGTCCCGCTCATTGTAGTAGCGCGGGCGGCGCACGCCGTCCATCGGATTTTTCAGGACGTGAATGCGCCAGGTGTCGATGGCGAGGTGGCAGACCGCAGAAAACAGGTCGATTTCCCGATCCACAGTTGCCGGTGCGACAACTTGGCAACGTTCGTCTATGTAGTCCGTGAAATCGTCAGGGACGACGGCCGCGAATGGCTTACGGATGAACTTGCCAGCTTCCGACGGCTGCCCTACGCGCGTTCCGGTGGACTTGCGCATCTTCATGCTGGCGACTTTCGGATGGGGGTTAGGATGTTCCGCCACGATTGCTGCCAGGTCCTCCCGAGGCAGGCCAGCATCTTCCAGCAAGGCGTTGATTTTATATCCCTCTACTTCAAAGCTCTTGTGGCGCGGTGCTTCCTCGCGCAGGTAGCGAACCAGCAGGTCCGCAAGGCTTGCTTTCTGTCCGCTGCCGTAATCGACGAACAAGCCGCGTCGCAGCTCGCTCTCGAGCCGTTGTTTGATGTCGATAGCTTCTGTTTCGCTGTGGACGACAATACACTGGTTCTTGGCGCCGACGCTACGCGTGCGCACGACGTAATGGTCATTCAACTTTGCCGAACGGGGTTTCAGCCCTTCGGCGCGCAGTTTCTGGATATATACCTGGATAGCCTTGTGAGCGCTGTGAGCGAACTGCTTTGTGAGGTCGTCGCGGTTCTTGACAGTGACCTGGATGCGGGAACGATTTTCGATGGATGCCATGATGGCGATGCTCCGTAGTTGTGGAACACCGTATAGGGCAAAAAGTTGTCCATGCCAGGTGTAAAGTCAGACGATTGCCACTGACTTGCCACTGGACCATCCAGAAAACAAAACAGCAAGACACTAACTCGCTGTTTTATAAGGAGGTTTTTGGTCGGGGTGAGAGGATTCGAACCTCCGGCCTCTGCGTCCCGAACGCAGCGCTCTACCAGGCTGAGCCACACCCCGCTTTCCTTCATTACAGCAGATGGCGGGGTGGCTTTCAAGCGCTTGCATCAAAGCTTATTTCTTTTCCTGCTGCGCCTTCCTGATGTCCGCTTCGCTCACTTTTTTGGCTGGCGCGTTCGTCGCCGGCGAGGCAGGGGCCTTGCGGGTGGCGTTCGCTTGCGCCATGACGGCGGCGCAGTCCGTGTCGGGCGCCTTGTCGACGTTGACCAGCGGCAGCAGGGCGGCCAGCGGCGTGACGACGGTGGCCAGGGCCACGGCGGCGCCCGCTTTCAGGGCCAGCGGGCCTTTTTGCGGACCCACGTCCGGGTTTTTGAACGTGCCTTTCGCGTACAGCGGCGTGCGCAGGGTGATGATGCGGGCGCCCTTGGTGCGCGGGCGCACGTCGAGGTCCAGGGTTTCGTGGGCCAGGTTGACGTTGCCCGTGACATTCACGACGGCCGTGTCCGTATCGAGCACGAAGCGGCGCACGTCGGCCTGGCCGTTCGTCACGGCGAAGTCGCTGGCCATGCAATTGAGGTGCACTTGCTTGTCGCCAAAGATTTTGACGAAGACGGCGTTGGCCAGGTTCAGGCCGGCCAGTTCCAGCATGAATTGGCTGACGGAGCCTTCGCTGACGGTGGCCGCCAGTTCGCCATTCGCGCTGGCCAGCATGGCCGAGACGGAGTTGCCGTGGCCCGTCAGCGCCGCGTCGCCATACACTTCGCCGAAACTCGCTTGCATCGATTGCAGCTTGGGAAACAGTTCGCGAATTTTGAGGTGGCGCGCCGCCACCTTGGCTTGCGCGGCGATGGTCTTTTGACGGCCGTCGAGCGTGATATTCGAGGTGATGTCGCCGCCGGCCATGCCGAAGTTGAGCGGCGTCAAACTCAACACCTTGTCTTTCATGTGGATATGGGCGACGATATCGTTGAACGGAATGTCGTGCGTGCGCACCAGTTTCTTGCCCGTGAATTTTACGTCGGCATCGAGCGCATTCCATTTTGCCGTGTTGAACTGTTCCACCGGCAAGGCTTTGTTGGCGGGCTGCACGGGCGCCTTGCCGCGCGCCTGTTTCTGCGCATTGCTGTCGGCGCCGATGGTGGGGCCCAGGTCTTCCAGACGCAATTGCTGCGACGTCACTTCACCGCGCAGCAGGGGACGCGGCTGGCGCGGCAAGTATTGCAGGGTGCCGGCCAGGTCGCTCTGGCCCACCGTGCCCTTGAAGTCTTGATAGGTCCAGTTCCAGGTGGCGCCGTCTTTTTTGCCCAGCAAGCGTCCCTTGGTGGCGTAGTCCGGCGTTTCCGGCAGCAGCACGCCCGTCAGCGGATACAGGTCGGCCATGCTGGCGCCGGCCAGACTCAGCTGTAAGTCGATGCCGGACAAGGAGCGCGGGTCCGTCAGGGTGCCGTCGATGCTGGCCTTGTTCTTGCCCAGCACGGCATGGGCCTGCACGGGATAAACGGTGTTGTTATCGGTCAAGGACAGCACGGCGCCCGCCTTGCCGCCACCCGTCACGGGCGCCTTGCGATAGGTTCCGCCCAGGGTGAATGCGATGCCGTATTTCTGCACGGGCGCGCTGCCTGGCGCGTCGCCCGGCGTGGCGTCGGGCGCCGTCGAGCTGACCTTGGCGTGCACGTCCAGCGAAATGCCCTCATCCAGATAACGGATGGCGCCGTCGCCGAAGGCCATGCGCTGGATTTCCACGTCCCATGCCGAAGGGCCGTTGTCCTTGAAGGTCCAGCTGTTGCTGCCGTCGACGCGCCGCTGCAGGGCGATGTTCGGCGCGTCGAGCGCCAGGTCCGTCAGCACTACCTTGTGCTGCAGCAAGGGCAATGGATGGAGGGCCACGTCGATGCGTTTCGCGCTGGCTAGCTGCGGGCCGGCCGTGGCCCAGTCCGGGTTGCTCATGCGCACGTCCTGCGCACTGATGATGGGCCGCGGCACGTAGCGGCGCCAGCCGGGCTCCGTTTTCAGCCCTTGTTTCCATTTCACCTGCAAATCGCCGCCGATGACGAAGGTACGGCCCGTGCTTTCCGACACCTTCTCGTTGATGTAGGGGCGCGCGCGGTTCCAGTCGAAGGTCAGCACAAAGATGACCACGATGGCGGCCAGGGCCAGCAGGGCGGCCAGGCTCCAGCCGAGGATTTTCAGGGGTGTCGAGCGTGTCATGGGATGCCGATCGCAGTGATTTTTCATCAAGGTAGACCGATAGGCCATGACAGTCGGTGCGCTAGGTTACGTAAGATAGGTAGCCAAGACGTATGGCTTGAAATGATTCAATAATTCGACTATTATTGAAATATGGAAAATACACAGCAAATAGCGAGCGTAGCGACACCGCTGACGAGTACTTCCGCCATCGTGGCCCTGGCCGCGCTGGCACAGGAATCGCGGCTGGCCGTGTTCCGCTTGCTGGTGCAAGCGGGGCCGCAAGGCATGGCCGCGACGAAAATCGCCGAAGCGCTGGCCATTGCGCCCTCGTCGCTGTCGTTTCACTTGAAAGAACTGGCGCACGCCAATCTGGTAACGGCAAGCAAGGCGGGCCGTTCCATCATCTATGCGGCCAACTATGCGGGCATGAACGGCTTGCTGGCCTTTTTGACCGAGAACTGCTGCGCCGGCGCGTCTTGCTGCGTCAGCGAACCACATTTACTGAAGGAAACGACGACATGACGATCACGATTTATCACAACACGGCGTGCGGCACCTCGCGCAATACCCTGGCCCTGATCCGCAACACGGACGTCGAACCCGTCATCATCGATTACGTCAAGCATCCGCCTTCGCGCGAGGAATTGGTCGACCTGATCGCCCGCGCCGGCCTGACCGTGCGCGCCGTCATGCGCGACAAGGGCGCCCTGTATGACGAGCTGGGCCTGGCCAATCCGGATTTGCCCGATGCGGCCTTGCTCGACGCTATGCAAGCCCATCCTATCTTGATCAACCGCCCCATCGTCGTCACGGAACTTGGCGTGCGCCTGTGCCGGCCGTCGGAAAAAGTGCTGGAAATCCTGCCGCTTCCGCAGCAGGGCGCGTTTGCCAAGGAAGATGGCCAGGCCGTGGTGGGCGCCGACGGCAAGCCGGTGGCCTGAGATGGCAGACCTTGCCAACGAGTTGCCGAACATCAGCGCCGCGCACCTGGATGTGCCGGACCTGGACAAGCTGGCGCCGGCCAGCGTGTCCACCCACGCGCCGCGCATCCTGCTGCTGTACGGTTCCTTGCGCGAGCGCTCGTACAGCAAGCTGCTGACCCTGGAGGCGGAACGCATCCTGCGCCACTTCGGCGCCGACACGCGCGTGTTCGACCCGCACGGCTTGCCCATGGTCGACAGCGTGTCGCCCGAGCATCCGAAAGTGCAAGAGTTGCGCGCACTGTCGCTGTGGTCGGAAGGGCAAGTCTGGTGCAGCCCGGAGCGGCATGGCGCCGTCACGGGCGTGTTCAAATCGCAGATCGACTGGCTGCCGCTGGAAACGGGCAGCGTGCGGCCCACGCAGGGGCGAACTCTTGCTGTGATGCAAGTGTCCGGTGGTTCGCAATCGTTCAATGCCGTCAACGGCTTGCGCGTGCTGGGACGCTGGATGCGCATGGTCACCATTCCGAACCAGTCTTCCGTCGCCAAGGCGTACCAGGAATTCGACGATGACGGCCGCATGAAGCCGTCGCCGTATTACGAGCGCCTGGTCGACGTGATGGAGGAACTGTACAAATTCACTCTGCTGGTGCGCGACCGCCGCGATTACCTGGGCAGCCGCTACAGCGAGCGGCTGGAAGCGGCGCCGGCCATCGTACAGGAATTGGCGGGCGCGGCGATGGAGCACGAGCGCACCTAGCTTTTCGACAGTGTATAAAAAACGGCGCCATCGGCGCCGTTGTCTTTGCTGTAGCGCAAATCGCGATCAGTGATTGCGGTCCACGGCAAACGAGCACAGTTGCAGCATGGATTGCTTATAGACGCTGTCCGGCCAGCCGGCGATGGCATCGGCGGCGCGCTGGCCGGCGATTTCCGCCTGCTTGCGCGTGTAGTCGAGGGCGCCGCTGCTGGTGATGGCCGTCAGGACGGCGTCGAAATGCTGTTCGTCGCCTTGCTCGATGCAGCTGCGCACCAGTTCGCGTTGCTCTGGCGTACCGTTTTCCATCAGCCAGATCAGCGGCATGGTCGGTTTGCCTTCGCGCAAGTCGTCGCCCACGTTCTTGCCGATTTCCGCGGCGTCGCCTGCATAGTCGAGCACGTCGTCGATCAGCTGGAAAGCCGTGCCCAGCGAGCGGCCGTATTCGGCTGCCGCTTCGATATCGTCTTCGCTGGCGCCGGCGATCAGGGCGCCCAGTTGCGCCGACGCTTCGAACAGCTTGGCCGTCTTCGAGCGGATGACGTTCAGATAGCTTTCCTGTGTCACGTCCGGATCGTGCATGTTCAGCAACTGCAGCACTTCGCCTTCGGCGATCACGTTGGTGGCGTCGGACAGGATTTGCATGACGCGCATATTATTCAGCGACACCATCAGCTGGAACGAGCGCGAGTGCAGGAAGTCGCCCACCAGCACCGAGGCGGCATTGCCGAACAGGGCATTGGCCGTCTGGCGCCCGCGGCGCATCGACGATTCATCGACGACATCGTCGTGCAGCAGGGTGGCGGTATGGATGAATTCGACCACGGCGGCCAGTTCATGGTGCGCCGTGCCGCGATAGGCGTGGGCATTGGCCACCAGCAAGATCAGCACGGGACGGATGCGTTTGCCGCCTGCGCTGATGATGTATTCAGCGATCTGGTTGATCAGAATCACATCGGAGTGCAACTTTTGGCGGATCACCGTATTGACTGCGTCCATATCGGCGGCAATCGTTTGCACGATGGTGTTTTGGTTAACGTGTTTGTTAGCGTCAGACAAGGCGAACCTGCATTAGATTGTGGGTGCCGCGATTATACGACAAGGCTTGCGCGTGCGTGACGTTTGCCTATGACTGTAGGGCAATTGATTGATCTGCTTGGCACTGGCGCGCGTTTTGCTGTCCGCCTGGCGCAAGCCTGACATGATGGTCAGGTTGTCGACATACCACGATCGTCAAGCTTTGTGAATACTTTTTGACGCAATTTCTCAGTCCGTGTATAATCGCTGGTTCCCCCTGTTGTGCACGGCTTGCTTTTCATGGCAGTGGGACAAATTCTTTCAACATTTGATGAGGTTTCAAATCATGTACGCGGTCATAAAAACCGGTGGCAAACAATACAAAGTTGTCGCTGGCGAAAAACTTAAAGTAGAACAGATACCGGCAGACATTGGTTCCGAAATCACCATCGATCAAGTGCTCGCAGTAGGCGCGGGCGACAGCATCAAGTTTGGTGCTCCATTGGTCGAAGGTGCAACGGTACTGGTTACGGTTGTGGCGCATGGTCGCCATGATAAGGTCAAAATTTTCAAGATGCGTCGTCGTAAGCACTACCAAAAGCATCAAGGCCATCGCCAGAATTTTACCGAAATCCAAATCGTTTCGATCAACGGCTAATCGCCGCTGTTTGAATTAATCAGCTATCAAGGAGTCTTAAATGGCACATAAAAAAGGCGGCGGCACAACGCGAAACGGCCGTGATTCAGAATCAAAACGTCTGGGCGTTAAAGTCTACGGCGGCCAAGCTATCAATGCTGGCGGCATCATCATTCGTCAACGCGGCACCCCAGTGCGCGCCGGCGAAGGCGTAGGCATGGGCAAGGACCACACGTTGTTCGCGCTGATCGCGGGCAAAGTGAAGTTCGTTGTCAAAGGTGCTGGCTCGAAGCAATTCGTGACCGTTGTACCAAACGAAGCAGTACCAGCGTAATTCATCGCGGAGCGCCAGTTCGCTCCGCCATGATCGCATGATGTAAGGCGCAAGCCTTCAATCGAAAGGCTCTGCCCAAGGTAGAGCCTTTTTAGTTTTATGGCGGCAAAATTATGAAGTTTATCGACGAAGCAAAAATCGAAGTCATCGCGGGCGATGGCGGCAACGGCTGCGCATCTTTCTGCCGTGAAAAATTCCGGCCTTTCGGCGGTCCCGATGGCGGCGATGGCGGCAAGGGCGGGTCCATCTGGGCTGTCGCCGACCGCAATATCAACACGCTCGTCGATTTCCGTTTCTCCAAAATGCACAAGGCTCGCAATGGCGAGCCTGGCCGTGGCGCAGATTGCTATGGCAAGGGCGCGGATGACATCCACCTGCGCATGCCTGTGGGCACCTTGATCATCGACAACGCGAGCGGCGAAATCCTGGCCGATTTGACCGAACACGGCCAGATCGAATTGCTGGCCAAGGGCGGCGAAGGCGGCTGGGGCAATATCCACTTCAAGTCCTCGACCAACCGCGCGCCACGCCAAAAAGGCGAGGGCAAGGAAGGCGAACGCCGCGAACTGCGCCTGGAACTGAAAGTCCTGGCCGATGTAGGCCTGCTGGGCATGCCGAACGCCGGCAAGTCGACCTTCATTTCGGCCGTCTCGAACGCGCGCCCGAAAATTGCCGATTATCCATTTACCACCCTGCACCCGAACCTGGGCGTAGTGCGCGTGTCGCACGAGAAGAGCTTTGTGATCGCCGATATTCCCGGCTTGATCGAAGGCGCTTCCGAAGGCGCGGGCCTGGGCCATCAATTCCTGCGTCACTTGCAGCGCACGGGTCTGTTGTTGCACATCGTCGACCTGGCGCCGTTCGAAACCAACGTCGATCCTGTCAAGGAAGCCAAGGCGCTGGTGAAGGAATTGAAGAAGTACGACGAGTCGCTGGTCGACAAGCCGCGCTGGCTGGTGTTGAACAAGCTCGACATGGTGCCGGAAGAAGAGCGCAAGAAGATCGTCAAGGACTTCCTCAAGCGTTTCGCCTGGAAAGGTCCCGTCTTCGAGATTTCCGCGCTGAACCATCAAGGTTGCCCGGAACTGGTGAATGCGATTTACCAGCATCTGGAAGCGAAGAAACACAGCGAAAGCCGTGCCGAAGAAACGCAGATGACCGAAGAAGCGCGCGGTATCTCGTCGATCGACCCGGATGATCCGCGTTTCAAGATCCTCGACTAAGGCTTTACCCTGATGTCGGTACAGACGGCCGCTGCCGCGCCAGCGCGCAAGCAAGCGTGGCAGCGCCGTGTATTGCATCTGATCGCGTATGCTTACGGGCTGAGCGCGGTCGCCTGCCTGTTGTTCGCCGATGAAATGGCGGCCGGCATGGGCATCTTCCTCAATGGCGTCAATGGCTACAGCCAGTTCTACGCCACGCATGTCGGTGTCTGGGGCGCTACCGCGCTCCTGGCGCTGTTCGCGGCACGGCAGGGCGAACCGCCTGTCCTCGGCGATATCACAGCAATGTTGGTCCTGGCGCAGCCCGCCGGCCGTCTGTTCGCGGCCATCAGCTTCGGCTTGCCCCAGGGTTTTGTGTTGTTCATGTGCGCAATGGAGCTGACGGCGGGGCTGGCCTTGCTGCTGCTGCGTCCTGCGCGCTGACGTCTATTAAGTGAAGAGCGCCG
Organism: Janthinobacterium sp. SUN120; assembly: GCF_030397735.1. Lineage (NCBI taxonomy): Bacteria > Pseudomonadati > Pseudomonadota > Betaproteobacteria > Burkholderiales > Oxalobacteraceae > Janthinobacterium > Janthinobacterium sp. SUN120. The sequence continues at coordinate 98,262 of NZ_JAPUBW010000003.1, forward strand.
CCCCATGGATTCCGTGATTCAAAAAGCTACCCGTATCATCATCAAAGTCGGCTCTTCGCTGGTCACCAACGATGGCCGCGGGCTCGACCATGCTGCCATCGCGCGCTGGGCTGCGCAGATTTCCGGCTTGCGCGCCCTGGGCAAGGAAGTGGTGCTCGTCAGTTCCGGCGCCATCGCCGAAGGCATGCTGCGCCTCGGTTTCGAGCAGCGTCCCACCGATATCCACGAATTGCAGGCCTGCGCCGCCGTCGGCCAGATGGGCCTGGCGCAAATCTATGAAAGCAGCTTCCGCGCCCACAGCCTCGGCACGGCGCAAGTGCTGCTCACGCACGCCGACCTGGCCGACCGCGAACGCTACCTGAATGCCCGCTCCACCCTGACGACCCTGCTGCGCCTGGGCGTGGTGCCGATCATCAATGAAAACGACACGGTCGTCACCGATGAAATCAAGTTCGGCGACAACGATACCCTGGGCGCCCTGGTCGCCAACCTGATCGAAGCCGATGCGCTCGTCATCCTGACGGACCAGCACGGCCTGTTCTCGGCCGACCCGCGCAAGGACCCGACCGCCTACCTGATCACGCAAGGCATCGCCGGCGATCCGGCCCTGGAAGCGATGGCCGGCGGCGCCGGCAGCAGCCTGGGCCGTGGCGGCATGCTGACGAAAATCCTCGCCGCCAAGCGCGCCGCCAAGTCCGGCGCCCACACCATCATCGCCTGGGGCCGCGACAGCGACGTGCTCAGCCGCCTCGCCCAGGGCGAAGCGATCGGTACGGAGTTACTGGCACAAACGGGGCAATTGACGGCGCGTAAGCAGTGGATGGCCGATCATCTGCACACGGCCGGCGCCGTCGTGCTGGACGCTGGCGCCGTGCAAAAGCTGCGCCAGGAAGGCAAGTCCCTGCTGCCGATCGGCGTGACGGGCGTGAACGGCGAATTCGGCCGCGGTGCCGTCATCACCTGTGTCGACGTGGATGGCGTGCCGGTGGCGCGCGGCCTGTCCAACTACACGAGCGGCGAAGCGCGCCGCATCATGCGCAAGCCGTCCACCGAGATCGAAGCGATTCTCGGCTACATGGAAGGCCATGAGCTGATCCATCGCGACAATATGGTATTGCTGTAAGCGTCCGCTTGCTGCGAACGACAAAAACGGCCCTCGCGGGCCGTTTTTTTTGCCTTACACCACGGCCGGCATCGGCGACTTGTCCTTGTAATCGCACAGGTCGGCAATCATGCAATTCCAGCATTGGGGCTTGCGCGCCGTGCACGTGTAGCGGCCGTGCAGGATGAGCCAGTGGTGGGCGTCGTGCAGGAACTCCTTGGGGATGAATTTCAGCAGTTTTTGCTCGACGATATCGACATTCTTGCCTGGCGCGATGCCGGTGCGGTTCGAGACGCGGAAGATATGCGTGTCCACGGCCATCGTCGGTTCGCCAAACGCCGTGTTCATGACCACGTTGGCCGTCTTGCGGCCCACGCCGGGCAAGGCTTCCAGCGAGGCGCGGTCGCGCGGCACTTCGCCGCCGTGCTGCTCGAGCAGGATCTGGCAGGTGGCGATGACGTTCTTCGCCTTGGTGCGGAACAGGCCGATGGTGCGGATGTAGCTGGCCAGCTCGTCCACGCCCAGGGCCAGTATCGTGGCTGGCGTATTGGCGACCGGATACAGCAAGCGGGTCGCCTTGTTGACGGACACGTCCGTCGCCTGTGCCGACAGCAGCACGGCGATCAGCAGCTCGAACGGCGTCGTGTAGTCGAGTTCCGTTTTCGGGGAAGGATTGGCGGCGCGAAAGCGCGTAAAGATTTCCAGGCGTTTGGCAGCGTTCATGCGTCTTTTTTCGGGGTGGTGGGGGCTGGCTGGGGGGTATCCGTGCTGGCGGCAGCGGCCTTGGCGCGCGCGCGCTCCATGGCGGCGGCGATGATGGCGCGCTTGCGTTCCTTTTCCGCCTGTTCGTCGGGCGTGACGGGCACTTCCTGCGTCACTTCGCGCATCTTGGCGACGGCCTTGGCGGCCAGGCGTGCTTCGTTTTCCTCCGTTTCGCGGCGCAGGCGCTGCGTGCGGAAATCGTGGCGCGCGCGCGCGTCGTCTGCTTCTGCCTGGCTCCAGGCATCCCAGCCCGTGGTGTCGCCGCTGACCGGGTACATGACGATGCAGTCGACGGGGCAGGGCGCCACGCACAGGTCGCAGCCCGTGCACAGGCTTGTCACCACCGTATGCATCTGCTTGGCGGCGCCGACGATGGCGTCCACCGGGCAAGCCTGGATGCACAGGGTACAGCCGATACACAGCGATTCGTCGATGTAGGCGACAGATCGCGGACGTTCGAGGCCGTTGACGGGATTGAGCGGGATGACTTTTTTGCCCAGCAAGCCGGCCAGGCGCACGATGCCTTGCGCGCCGCCCGGTGGGCACTGGTTGATGTCGGCGCTGCCGGCGGCAATCGCTTCCGCATACGGGCGGCAGCCGTTGTAGCCGCATTTGGTGCATTGCGTTTGCGGCAGCAAGTCTTCGATCTGGTCGGCAAGTGAGGGAGGGGCAGGGTGCGGCACGGTCATCTTCCACGGTAAAACGCCATTATCGGGCATCCGGCGCGCGCACAAGTAAAAACCTGTTGCGTGAGAGGGGATAGCCAGCGCCATGACAGCCTGTTGCAGGCGCGCCGCAATCGTATTTTATTTCCCGTGGGAATGTCAAAGTGCAAATAAACAACTTTGCAATTTCTTTTTTTTGTGGGAGCATGATTTTTATCAAGCCAGTGATCAAAAAAAGCCGACCGCCAGTCCTGTTGCCGCGCCTGCATTGCACGGTGCGCCAGGCCATAGGAGCCAAACATGCGTTTCCTCCGGACAGTTGGTTTGCCCTTCTGTTTGTTCATGCACTCTGCACTTGCCCTTGCACACGGGCAGGCTAGCTCCCCCATGGCGGCGCCGGGCGCTGCCAGTTCGCGCATCGTCCGCTTCGCGGCGGAAGACTGGCCGCCCTTTATTTCCCGCAGCCTGCCGGCCGATGGCATGTCGGGCGCCATGGTCAGCGCCGTTTTCGAGCGTCTCGGCTATACGGTCAAATATGACTATTTTCCCTGGAAGCGCGCCATGCAGTTTGGCCTGGCCAGTTCCCGCTATGCCGGGTTTCTGGCCGTGTGGCGCACGCCGGAACGGGAAAAACTCTGCCACTTTTCTGTTCCGGTTGGTAACACGCAGGGTGTGCTGGCCTACCTGAAGGAGGACGGCGTGCCCGGTGCCAGCCTGGCCGACCTGGGCAAGTTGCGCATCGGCACCGTGGCCGGTTACTCGAATGGGGAACAGTTCGACGGCATGGTGGCGCGCGGCGAGCTGAAGACGGAAGAAGGCTTGAACGACGCGACGAATCTGAAGAAACTGTTCATCAAGCGTTACCGCGTGATCGTCATCGAGCGCCATGTCCTGCAGCACTTGCTGATGGGGCGCAACTTCAGCAAGGCCGAGCGCGAACGCATCGCCGTCATCGATACCGTCTTCAAGGAGCGTCCCGTGCATGTGTGCTTCCAGCGCGATGCCGGGGGGGCGGCGTGGCAAAAACGCTTCAACGAGGCGGCGCGCGATATCGATACGGCCCGGCTGGAACGCGATTACTGGAAGCGGCTCGACCAGAGCCTGGCGACCGCCCCGGCGACTCCCTGACACGGCGCACCGCCGCTGTTGTTAGTTGCCAAAACGAAATATCTAAATACGAAACCATTCGTTCTTGTTTGTTTGTCCATCCTTTAGTCTGCAGCCACTGTGTTGACGACTTTGAAAGGATGTTTTCGTATGCTGGAACCGATTCACAAGCATGACCCCGCCCCGCGTTTGCGGCAACTGGCGCACGCCGTCTCGGCCGCCGTACTGCTGCTGGGGGCGCCTGGCGTGCTCCACGCGCAGGCCGCGCCGGATGGCGCTGGCGCACTGGCCGCCGCGCCGTATGACACCGTCATCGTCACGGGGGCGCGCGGCACGGGCCGCACGGTGGCCAACAGCGCCGCCCCCATCGACGTGATCAGCGCGCAGCAATTGCAGGCCACGGGTAAACTGAACTTGCTCGATGCGCTGGATACGGCCTTGCCGTCGTTCAACTTGCCGGCCCGCGTGCAGCCGGACCTGGGCAGCATCGTGCGTGCCGGTCAATTGCGCAACCTCGACCCGTCGCATACCCTGGTATTGGTCAATGGCAAGCGCCGCCATACGACGGCCATCGTCAACGAGGATGGTTTTCCCGGTTCCGTCGCCACCGACCTGGCCCTGATACCCACGGGCGCCATTGCCCGCGTGGAAATCCTGCGCGACGGTGCCTCGGCCATCTACGGTTCCGACGCCATTGCCGGCGTCATCAACATCATCCTGAAAGCGGATGACAAGGGTAGCTTCAGCACGCAACTCGGCTCCACCTACGACGGCGACGGCACGAACGGTTCCGTGCGCATCGATGGCGGTACGCGCCTGGGCGAACACGGCTTTGCCCACTTCGGCGCCGAAGTCCAGCGCCAGGGCATCGCCGTGCGCAATTTCGGCCTGAATCCAGGCTACCTGTCGTATCCGGCCGTGCGCAACAGCGATGGCCAGCTGGTGAAATTGGGACCGAACAACAGCTTGCCGGTCGGCGCTTCGCCGAACCCGGCAGAAGCAAGCCGCAACAGCAATCCATGGCGCAATACGGGCGTGCCGCAAAGCACGACCGCTTCGCTCAGCGCCAACTTCGGCTATGACGTGTCGAACGAGGTGCAACTGTATGGCTTCGGCACGTATGCGCACCGCAATGCCCGCTCGGCGCAGAATTTCCGTCTGCCCAATACCATTTTCAATAACAACAAAGGCTTGCTGTCCGTGTATCCCGACGGCTTCACGCCGTATGAAACGACGAGCGAAAACGATTTTTCCCTGACGGGCGGCGTCAAGGGCGAGACGGCCGGCTGGAACTGGGATATCAGCAGTACTTACGGACGCGACGATATCGACGTGGGCGTGGAAAACTCGGCCAATTATTCGCTGAGCTATCCAGGTGGCAAGACGGATTTCACCATCGGCAATCAGCGTTACAGCCGCTCGACCACCAACGCCGACGCGCGTCGTCCCGTGCCGCTGGGCTTGAGCGAGCCGGCCGACCTGAGCGTCGGTCTCGAGTATTCGCATGAAACACAGCAACGCAGCCCAGGTGAGCCCGCTTCCTGGCAGGGCAGCGGCTCATCGGCGCTGGCCGGTTACCTGCCCGTCGACGCCTCGGATACGGCGCGCCACAGCTATGCGGCGTATATCGGCCTGGGCGCGAAACTGACGCCGCAATTGTTGCTCGACACGGCACTGCGCGCCGAGAAATATTCCGATTTCGGCAGCAAGACGACGGGCCGTTTGTCCGCCCGCTATGACGTCACGCCCACGGTCGCCGTGCGCGGCACCGTCAGCAATGGTTTCCATGCACCGAGCCTGGTGACGCAATCGTACTCGAACACCTCCGACCATGCAGGCGTGCCGTATACCCTGGCGCAGCCGAACTCGGCCGCCGCGCGGGCCCTGGGCGCGCAAGCGCTGAAACCGGAAAAATCGACGAATCTGTCGGCCGGGCTGACCTTCAATCCTACGCCCACCCTGCGCCTGGGCGTTGACGCGTATCAAATCAAGGTCAGCGACCGCCTGGGCGTGTCGTCGAACATCGGCATCGACCGCAGCTCGGGCGTGGCGCTCGACGGCAGTGGCCGGCCACTGACGGCCGCGCAAGCAAGCGTGATCGAAAACCTGCTGCGCTCGGCGGGTTTGACGGTAGGCAATGGCCTCGTCGCGCATTACTTTGCCAACGTGGGCGACACGCGCACGCGCGGCATCGACTTGACGGCCGAGGATGTGCTGCGCGTGGCCGATGGCAAGCTGCGCTGGACGGCGGCCGCGAATATCAACCACACGAGCCTGGTCGGCAAGGCGGCCTTGCCGACGGTGCTGCAAGGCTTGCCGAATATCGGCACCCTGAGCAAATCGGCCGAGTACGACTTGCTGTACCGGGCGCCGCGCGACAAGGAAATCGTCACCCTGGCGTATGAAAAGGCGGGCTGGACGTTCAACGTGCGCGAGACGCGCTACGGCAAGCTCAAGCGCCTGAACGCCATCACGGGCGGCGATTACCAGCTGAAGGCCGCCTTCGTGACGGATGTCAGCGTCGGCTACGACATCAGCAAGCGCATCAACGTGACGGTGGGCGCCAACAATGTCTTCGACCAGAAACCGGGCCAGGTGCCGCGCGACGCGCGCAGCGCCGCGAATCTGGCGCAGTACACGGGCGCGTATGACAACTCGGGACCGTTGGGCGTACTGGGTGGTTATTACTACGCCCGCGCCACCGTTCACTTTTGATCTGCCTTCTCTCCATACTCATAATCAAGAACAGGAAATCCTATGTCTGACAACACTCAACACGCGGCCATCGACCTGGAATGGGCCAATCTCCTCTCGCCGCAGCGCCGCACGGTCTTGCGCGGCGGCGGCCTGGTGGCGGCGCTGGCCGCTTCGGGTCTGGCCGGCACGGCCCTGGCGCAGGATGGCGCCGTCAAGCGCGCCAAACCAGCACCGGGCAAGAGCCCGTGGGGCGAGCATACGGACACGGCTCCCACGCCGCGCCCCGTCAGCGTGCGGCCCGGCGAGGAAACCTTGCCATCGAAGCCGCGCGCCTACACGGATATCGAGAGTTATCACGCGCATATCTATTTTGACGAAGACAGTTACCAGAAGGCGGCGCTGATACGCAAGTGGGCGGCCGAGCGTTTTCAGATCGAACTGGGCGACTGGAACCTGGAGCCGCGCGGCCCGCACGTGACGCCGTCGTTTTACTTTGGTTTTACGAATGACTTGCTGCCCGTCATCGTGCCGTGGCTGCAGCTCAATAGCCTGGGCCTGACGATACTGATTCACCCGAACACGGAAGATCCCCGCGCCGACCATTTGTATTACGCGCTGTGGGTGAACCGCTCGCAGCCCGTGAATGGCTATGCGATGAAGAAACCGGGGCCGGGCGAGCCGCGAGTCGAGCAAATCTTTGTCAATACGCGTCCGACGGTGAAGGTCGAAACGTCACGCGCATGAGCCGGGCATAAAAAAAACGGCACGCCAGGGTAGCCTGGCGTGCCGTTTTGCCTGAAATACTGCGGATCAGGAATGTTTCTGGATGAATTCGCCGATTTTCGGGCAAATGATTTCGCGCCAGCGGCGGCCCGAGAAAATGCCATAATGGCCACATTTTGGCGCCACGAAATCCTGCTGCATCTCGGCAGGGATGCCGGAACACAGGTCATGCGCCGCCTGCGTCTGGCCGGCGCCGGAAATGTCGTCCAGCTCGCCTTCTACGGTGAACAGCGCCACATTCGTGATGTCTTGCGGACGCACCAGCTGGCCGCCCACTTTCCACGTGCCCATCGGCAGGCTGAATTCCTGGAAAACCGTTTTAATGGTTTCCAGGTAGTACTCGGCCGGCATGTCCAGCACGGCGTTGTACTCGTTGTAGAACTGGCGATGACCTTCCGCCGGCTCGTCGTCGCCCGTCACCAGGTGCATGTAGAACTCGCGATGGCTTTGCGCGTGACGGCCCGGGTTCATGGCGATGAAGCCGGCGTGCTGCAGGAAGCCCGGATACACCTTGCGGCCAAAGCCCGGGTAGTTCGGCGGCACCGCGTAGATCACGGTGTTTTCAAACCACGAGAATTTCTTTTCCGTCGCCAGGTTGTTCACTTGCGTGGGTGAACGGCGCGGGTCGATCGGGCCGCCCATCATGGTCATGGTTTTCGGCATGTGCGGATCTTTGGCCGTCGCCATCAGCGAGATGGCAGCCAGCACGGGCACGGTCGGTTGACAGACGGAAATGACGTGCAAGTCAGGCGCCAGCAGGCGGATGAATTCCTGCACATAATAAATGTAGTCGTCCAGGTGGAACGGCCCTTCCGTCAGCGGTACCATGCGCGCGTCCGTCCAGTCGGTGATGTAGACATCGTGCTCGGCCAGCAAGCCGCGCACGGTATCGCGCAGCAGGGTCGAGTGGTGACCGGACAGGGGGGCAACCAGCAAAACTTTGGGCTGTTGCAAGCCAGTGGCTTCTTTCTTGAAGTGAATCAGGCGGCAAAACGGTTTTGTTACGACAACGTGTTCGCGGATGTCGACGTTCTCGCCTTGGACGAGAACGGATTTGATGTCAAATTGTGGTTTTTCGTAGTCTTTGCCAAGGCGGTACATCAGCTCGTAGCCGGCTGCGATGCGTTGCGAAAACGGGGTGTGGGCCAGTGGAGAAACCGGGTTGGTAAATAACTTGGAGGACATGTCTGCCCATTGCATCACCGGAGTGAGGAAGGAGCGTTGCAGTTCGTGCAGTTGGTAAAGCATATATAGTCCTTGTTTAATTCCAAGCGCCAATATCGGCTCAAATATCATAATCCAATTTTACGATATTTGTTGAGGACAAAATGTGCATTACCGCGCATAGGTCCACAGTTTGCGCTTTGGTGTGACAGCGCGCCACACTTGCGTGGATAGACCTGCAACGATGCTCTAAAAGCAAAAAAAGCAGCGTTTCCGCTGCTTTTTGTACATTTTTTCGCCGCCACGCCCCTGCGGAGAACAGTGTCTCCGCCGGAAACGGCGCAGCAAGTGCCGTGCGCTTAGCGCACCAGCATGTCGAGCTTGTCCTTGACGTCCTTGTATTGCTCGGCTTCCGGCAAGGCAGCCTTCGTCTTGGTGATCGAAGGCCAGTTACGGGCCAGGTCGACGTTGATCTTGATGAAGGCTTGCTGGTCGCCCGGCACGTCTTCTTCCGCGAAAATCGCGTTCACCGGGCACTCTGCCACGCAGACTGCGCAGTCAATACATTCGTCCGGATCGATTGCCAGGAAGTTCGGGCCTTCCCGGAAACAATCTACCGGGCAGACATCGACGCAGTCGGTATAGCGACAGGCGATGCAGGATTCGGTGACAACGTGGGTCATAACAGTCCTATCAATTTGGGGGGAGGTGCTGTAGCGCCTGCAGGAACCTCGGCGGCGCATACTAAAGCAAAGCATTGTATTTTAAGGCAATTCGCTATTTCTCACAAATCCCGCTTATATACAATACATATAAGCAAATTCATTTTTTGGCAGCGCCGTTGCCGCGCAGAGCGTGCAATTCAGCGACTATCCGGGACGTTACCATGAAGAACGCGGCAAGAAAGCGACAGTCGCCCGATGCTGCAGGGAGCAGGACGGGCGAGGCGGAAGCTCGCCGTGTGGTGTTTTTGTTTTACCCAAATCAAGATCGGTAAAAATAAGTGCCGGAACAATCAGGCGCTGGCGCGTATTTGCGTCAGCAACTGTTGCCAACGTGCATTTTCAGCACTGCCATCCTCGGCAAACGTGATGGTGCGGCGCGCGGCCGGTGCCTCGACGGTGATCTGCCAATGGGGGATATCGGCGCCCACCTGTTCGCCCGTGCCCTGCGGGTGCGTGAAAAAACCGCTGCTGGCCAGTGCCGCTTCCAGCCCGGGGCCGGCCGGGTGGGCCTGCGTATCGATGTCGTATTGTTCGCTCAGGCCGGCAAAGCCGCCGCTGCTGCGGGCTGAAATTTTCATGCTGCTCCTTCTTGGGGACGGTGGTGGGGAAATGATGCGGCATGCCGTCGCCTGCGGCTGACCGCTGGCGGGCTTGCGGCGCGGAGCGTTTACCGGGGGGCATAACTGCGGCACCAGGCCGCCAGCGCTTCGCGCTCCGCTTCCAGCAATTGATCCGATTCGCTGTATTCCGCATGGTTCATGGTACCGCAGCAGGCGCGCCTGTCTTGCACGGCGCCCGCTTCGTCGATGACATCGGGGGCAAAGGTCATTTGTCCATCCTCCGTCATGGCATTGTCCTTGAGTACTTCGCGCACGGTAAAGCTGTTGCGGATGAAATCGAGATAGCTGGTAAAGCCGTCGGCTTGCGCCAGGGTCAGCATGTGGCCGGCCACGTCAGCGTACGTGGCCGCCTGGTCGGGGGACGCCACCAGGGCGCGCAAGACCAGGCTGCGCAGGTAGTCGCCGCAACGGTGCAGCACGGCCGCGTCATCTTCCAGCTGGGGCTGGCGTTCGTGGGCAAAGATGTCGGCCAGGATGTCGTAGATAGCGCCTGTAAACACTTGCGAGATGGCGTGCACTTCCGTGCCGGCCTCCGACAATTTGATGTCGTTATCGGCATTGCGCAAGCCGTTCGGCCGGCCCAGCGCCAGGCCGAACTGTTCCGCCAGGTCGGCCAGGAAGGTTTTGTCGTGCAGGTCGGACTTGGTTTGCGCGATCACGGCTTCGACCTGGTCCAGCTGCGACAGGGCCAGGAAGATGGCCGTCAGGTCGCCGAACGATTCGTGCAAGCCGCCCGTCTGCGGTGGATTATTGTTGAGCAGCCAATTCGGCTTGAGGCCATCGAGGATGGCGTGCCCGGTTTCATGCGAGACGATGTCGAGCGAACGGCAGGTGTAGACGCGCTCGGTGGCGCCGCTGGGAATGAAGTCGCCGAACTTGAGGGCCTTGTCGCTGCGGCTGTAATAGGCATTCATGACATTGGGCAAGCCGTGCGGGAACACGCGCAGCGGTGCCGTGTTGCTGGCGCTATTCCATTGCCAGGGCAGGGGCGGCGCCGTGTTGTTGCTGGCCATCGCGCGCTGGTACATGGTCAGCGTCATGCGCACGATGGCGAACGTGTGCACGGCGTCGAATTGGTCGGTGTTGGGCGAGACGATGAAGTCGCCAAAGGCGTTCGGGCTGACCTGGGCGATGCCCGGCTCGCCAAAGGTGATGCGCGCGTCGCGCGGACCTTGCAGTATCAGGCCGGGCAGGAAGGACTTGCGCGTGCCCAGCTCGCTCACGGACGGGTCTTGCTTCCAGATCAGCACGCGCGAGCCGACGGGCACGGCGGCCAGGTTGCGGACCGTGGCGTCCGTCAGTCGGGGCGGACCCGGCTGCAGGGTCAGTTGCGCATTCTTGCGGTGCAGGCGGTAGGGCGCCGAGGGGGTAGGGACATAGCCGACAGGCAAGGACACGCATTTGGTCAGCACGGCTTCGACCGGCACGATGACTTTCTGGTCCATGGTAGCTCTCCAAGACACTCGCAACTGGAATGGAGATAGTCGGCCTGCTTCGGTGGTTGCGGTTTGATGCGGCGCAAGTGCGGCGCAAGAAAGCGCGGTTTTTTCCGTGTGCCGCCGTTCCCCATGGCTGCGGCTGCCGCGTGGCGGCTGGTATGATGCTGGCCGTATGGCACCCGTTTTTATAATAAAAGGATCGTTTGATGGCGGATATAAATATAGTTCAGCAACATAAGCTGACAGCAGAAAAGGCGCGCGAAGCGGCGCAGCAAGTGGCCGACAAGCTGGCCCAGGAGTATGACCTGGCGTGCGCCTGGGATGGCGATGTGCTGCGCTTCGAGCGCAGCGGCGTCGATGGTTCGCTGACCCTGGAAAAAGAGCAGGCGCAACTGCAAATCAAGCTGGGCTTCATGCTCAGCGCCTTCGCTTCCACGATTGAAGGCAAGATCGCCGAAAAGATGCGCAAGGTGTTTACCGAGCCAGTTTGACCCGCTTGTCTGGCGCCATGTTTGGTGCTAGAAAACGTGTCGCAGCGATGGGCGAAAAGACGATGAAAACACGTCGCTTTTCGCCTTTTTCACGTCTGACTGTACGCTGGCGAACATTGCTAGCACATTTCTATTTGGAAAGCCATTGGACTTTGGCGGTTTTTTGCGTTATACTTGAGTCATATTTACAACAGCTACACCGCGTTTCACCATCTGCTTCGCAGTACTCCCCACTCGCTGAGTGGTGAATAATTCATTGGGTTTTACACCCGCATCCAGTTAAAAGTAGCTTGGTCGATTTTTTTTCGGTCAAATACATTTGGTGCCATGTATTTGCATGGCGCTAGCGTTGTTAAAAGTCCTGAACCACAGCCTCTTTTAGCACGCACACGGCACCCCGGCACCGGCTTTGGCCATCCGCTGGTCACATGCGTGTCACCCCCTGTTTCCTGTCGCTCCCGTGCGCTTTTGCGCCGTGGCGTAGCCGACGCAACAGGGTTTGCTGATTCCCGCCGCAAGCTGGCAGCTTGCTGGGTTTCATTCCATTCGTCAAATCGAGGGAGAACCACATCGTGGCAAAACAAATCATTATCGACCATGTGTTCAAAGTGTTCGGCGACAAGCCAGAAGAAGCACTTGAACTCGTCCATCAGGGCGCCAGCAAGCAGGATATCCTGGCCCAGACCGACTGCACCATCGGCGTTTTCGACGCCACCTTTACCATTGAAGCGGGCGAGATCTTCGTCATCATGGGCCTGTCCGGTTCGGGCAAATCGACCCTGGTGCGCATGCTGAACCGCCTGATCGAGCCGACCGCCGGCCGCATCCTGATCGACGGCAACGACATCAATACCTTGCCGGATGCCCAACTGCGCGCCCTGCGCCGCAAGGACATCAGCATGGTGTTCCAGTCGTTCGCGCTGCTGCCGCAAATTACCGTGCTCGACAACACTGCCTTCGGCATGGAACTGGCCGGCATGCCCAAGGCCGAGCGCCATGCGCTGGCCCAGCAAGCGCTGGAACAAGTGGGCCTGGACGGCTACGGCGCCAGCTATCCCGACGAATTGTCGGGCGGCATGCAGCAGCGCGTGGGCCTGGCCCGTGCGCTGGCATGCGATCCATCGATTCTGTTGATGGATGAAGCGTTTTCCGCGCTCGATCCGATTATCCGTACGGAAATGCAATCGGAACTGCTGCGCTTGCAGCAAATCAAGCGCCGCACCATCGTCTTCATTTCGCATGACCTCGACGAAGCCATGCGTATCGGCGACCGCGTTGCCATCATGAAAGACGGCCACGTGGTGCAAGTGGGCACGCCGGAAGAAATCCTGCGTAAACCTGCCAACGATTACGTGCGCAACTTCGTGCGCGGCGTCGATGCGGCGGCCGTCTTCAAGGCCAGCGATATCGCCCGCAAGAGCCAGATCGTCGTGTCCGAGTCGCCGAGCCGCGGCTCGCGCGCCGCGCTGTCGATGCTGGAAGAGCAGGATCGCGCGTTTGCCTACGTCGTCAATCCGCAGCGCAAGTTTCTCGGCGTCGTCTCGGCCGATTCGCTGCGCAGTGCGCTCGACGGCCATGTCGGTCCGCTGGGCCTGGCGCATGCCTATCTGCCCGACGTGCAGACCATCAATGCAGATGAGCCAGTCGCCGGCCTGTTCGGCCAGGTGGCGCAACTGCCTTACGCCGTCCCTGTGGTGGCCAATGACGGCAGCTTCCGCGGCGCCATCAGCAAGACAACCTTGCTGAAGTTCCTCGACCGTGACACGCCAGCCATAGCCGAACAACAACAGAAAGGACAAGCATGAATCCAAGCACCGTTTCCACAGTAGAACCCGTTGTTGAACAGGCCGCCCAAATCAATCCCTGGGCGCTGACGCCGCCTACCGACGCCAGCACCGCCTGGCTGGACGCCGCCGCGCCTGCCGTGCAGCCGGAACATGCGTCCGGCTTTCACCTGACGCAGATTTTCGACGGCTCGCTGCCGCTGGAAAGCTGGATCAACCAGGGCCTGGGCTGGGTCGTCGCGCATTTCCGTCCCTTCTTCCAGGCCGTGCGCGCGCCGATCGACAGCGTGCTGTCCGGCGTGGAAGGCGTGCTGCTGGCCGCCCCGTCGCTGACGGTGATCGCCATCATCGGCTTGCTGGCATGGCAATTTACCAGCCGCACCCTGGCCGTCGGCACCGTGCTGGCGCTGCTGCTGGTGTCGATGCTGGGCATCTGGCCGGAAGCCATGACGACCCTGTCGCTGGTCTTGACGTCGCTGGCGTTCTGCCTGGCCATCGGCTTGCCGTTGGGCATTTTCCTTGCCAGCAGCGACCGCGCGCAGAATATCCTGCGCCCCCTGCTGGACGCCATGCAGACGACGCCCGCCTTCGTCTACCTGGTGCCCGTGGTGATGCTGTTTGGTATCGGTAATGCGCCTGGCGTGATCGTGACGATCATCTTTGCCCTGCCGCCGCTGGTACGTCTGACCAACCTCGGCATCCGCCAGGTACGTCCCGACCTGATCGAAGCGGCCCGCGCCTATGGCGCCTCGCCGTGGCAGTTGCTGACCCGCGTGCAATTTCCGCTGGCCATGCCATCGATCATGGCCGGTATCAACCAGTCGCTGATGCTGTCGCTGTCGATGGTCGTGATCGCCTCGATGATCGCCGTGGGCGGCCTGGGCCAGATGGTATTGCGCGGCATCGGCCGCCTGGACATGGGTCTGGCCACCGTGGGCGGCCTGGGCATCGTGTTGCTGGCCATCACCCTGGACCGCTTGACGCAAGCGATGGGCCAGCCACGCCGCGGCGTGCGCCACTGGTACCAGACGGGTCCAGCCGGTTTCGTGCTGCGCCTGGTGCGCGGCAATGCGGAGAAAAATAATGTTGAACAGCAAGTAACGCTGGCCAACGCACAATAAAGGATACACATGCATCAAATCGACAATTTTAAAGTGACGCAAAAATCGCAACGCAAGTTCCAGCTGTTTTCCGCCCTGGCGATCGCCGCCATGGCCCTGACCACCAGCCTGGCCATGGCGCAGACGCCGGCCGCCGCTGCCGATGCGCTGCCCGGCAAGGGCGTCAAGGTGCAACCGCTGCAAAGTTCGATCGCGGAAGAAACCTTCCAGACCATGCTGGTCGACAAGGCCCTGGAAAAGCTGGGCTACGACGTGCAGTCGATCAAGGAAGTGGAATATCCGACGGCGCATATCGCCATTGCCAACGGTGACGCCACCTTCATGGCCGTGCACTGGGACCCGATGCACAAGGATTTCTATAACAATGCGGGCGGCGACGCCAAGCTGTCGCGCACGGGCCAGTATGCGGGGCCTGCCGCGCAAGGTTATCTGATCGACAAGGCGACGGCGGAAAAGTACAACATCACGAATATCGACCAGTTGCGCGATCCCAACCTGGCCAAGCTGTTCGACCATGATGGCGATGGCAAGGCCGACTTGACCGGTTGCAACCCAGGCTGGGGCTGCGAAGCGCTGATCGAGAACCACATGGATGCGTATAAATTGCGCAAGACGGTGACGCACGTGCAGGGCAGCTATGCGGCCCTGATCGCCGACACCCTGGGCCGTTACAAGCGCGGCGAACCAATTTTGTACTACACGTGGACGCCGTACTGGGTCAGCGGCGTGCTGGTGCCGGGCAAGGACGTGGTCTGGCTGAAAGTGCCGTTCTCGGCTAATCCGGACAAGGTGAATACCCGCCTCGACGATGGCAGCGACTACGGCTTTGCCGTCAACACGGCGCGCATCGTGTCCAACAAGGCTTGGGCGGAGAAGAATCCGGCCGCGGCCAAGCTGTTCGAAGTGATGCAATTGCCCGTGGCGGACATCAATGCGCAGAACGAGCGCATGCGCCGCGGTGAAAACACGCAAGCCGATATCGCGCGCCACACGGCTGGCTGGATCAAGTTCCATCAGCAGACGTTTGACGGCTGGATCGCGCAAGCGCTGGCGGCGGCGAAAAAGTAAGTTTGCGGCTGAGATAGGCGTAAAAAAAGTGGCTACCGATTTGGTAGCCACTTTTGCATTTTCAGCCTGTTTTTGTGGTTTTTGGTGAGTTTTCAGCCGTTTTCGGCCTATTTCTCTGCAAAACAGGCGTTTTCAGGTTTAATCCTTCAAGTCTTCGATCAAGTCGATGTATTGCTGTTGCGCCTCTTCCTTCGAGGTGCCGGCCAGGGCCGCCCAGGCGTCGAACTTGGCGCGGTTGACGAAGTCGGTCATGCCAGGACGCTCGCCCGTGGCGTCGCCGCTCGACGCTTGCTTGAACAAGGCGTAGATTTTCAACAAGGTCATATTGTCCGGACGCTCGGACAGGGTCTTGGAATCGAGCTGCGCTTGTTCGAATTGCTCTTGTAAACTCATGATGGCTCCTGTGTGCTGATGGAATCGCTGGAAAAGTGCGGCAGGCCCGGCGGAGTGGCCACCGTGCGTGCTGCAGTGCCTGACATCATAGTGAAAAAAGCGCGCCGTGCATTAGAGGACACACTCAAAACAAAAACGCCGCCGCTGCGTGAACAGGGGCGGCGTCGGTACAGTCGCTTGAGCGCTGCGGAGTCGGTGCTTATACGCCCAGCAGTTCGACGTCGAAAATCAGGGTGGCGTTCGGAGGAATCACGCCGCCGGCGCCGCGTGCGCCATAGCCCAGTGCTGCCGGGATGATCAGCTGGCGCTTGCCGCCCACTTTCATGCCTTGCACGCCTTCGTCCCAGCCTTGAATGACGCGGCCGGCGCCCAGCGGGAATTCGAATGGATCGTTGCGGTCCTTGCTCGAGTCAAATTTCGCGCCGGCGCTGCCGTCGTCGTTTTGCAGCCAGCCCGTGTAATGCACGACAACATTGTTGCCGGCTTGCGCTTCAGCGCCTTCGCCAACGGTGGTGTCGATGTATTGCAGGCCGGAAGCGGTAGTGGTGGTGGTCATGATTATCCTTGTGTAGGCGATGAAAGCTTCAGATTGTAGAGCAATGAGTTGCAAAGCGCCATTCCAGGCCTGGCACGGGGAAAAAACGGAAATTACGGCGATGTGTGGCTGCCGGCAGCATTTAAGGGGGGATTTCACACAATAAATACAGTGTTCCACGTAAAATGCATGTTTTGTATTTAACAGTGATTTTTGCCATGTTCCGCAGTCTACGCCGCCTTGTTTTTTCCTCGCTGTGCCTGGTTTCCGCAATATCGACGGCGCAAGCCGAAGTGGTGGTGGTGCTCAATTCCCGTGATGCTACGGTGCAACTGCTGGACCAGAAAACCTATGCTCCCCTGTCCACCTTTGCCGTCGGCAAGGAACCGCACCATCTGATGGAAACGCCGGACGGCAAGTCGCTGATCGTCGCCAGTTCCGTTGGCAACGAGCTGATTTTCCTCGACCCCGTGTCGGGCCAGATCCAGCGCCGCATCAGCAACATCCTCGACCCGTACCAGATCGGCTTTTCGCCGGACCAGAAATGGTTCATCTCGAACTCCTTGCGCCTGGACCGCATCGACCTGTACCGCTACGACGGCAAGAACCTGACCCTGGCCAAGCGCATCCCGCTGCCAAAATTGCCCAGCCACATGGCGTTCACGGCCGACAGCACCATGGCTTTCATTACGCAGCAGGGCAGCAACCAGGTCAGCGCCATCGACCTGGCCACGCAAACGGTGAAATGGACCATGCCTGTCGGTCCGGCGCCAGCCGGCATCACGATGACGCCCGATGGCAAGCATTTGCTGGTGGGCATTATGGGCAGCGATTACGTGGAAGTGATCGACTGGCGCACGCAAAAGACCGTCAAACGCATCAAGGCAGGCGCCGGCACGCACAATTTCCGCGCGCTGGGCGACAACCGCATGACGTTCGTCTCGAACCGCGTGTCGAACACGATCAACATCATCGACCAGCAAACCCTGGAAAACGTGGGCACCATCAATGTGCCGGGCGGCCCCGATTGCATGGAAATCACGCCGGACGGCAAGACCATGTGGGTAACGTTGCGCTGGATCAAGAAAGTGGCCGTGATCGACTTGACCACGCGCAAAGTGATCAAGACCATCCCGGTGGGCCGCTCGCCCCATGGCGTGTACTTCGCCACCCACTCGCCGCGCATGTGATGAGCAGGTGATGATGAAACGCTTCATTTTCGCGGGCCACGCGCCCGCCATGCTGCTGTGCGCCAGCGCCATGCTGTCGCCCGCGCATGCCGCCGCACCTGCCGCCGTACCTGTTGCCCCAGTCGCATCTCCAGTTGCATCGCCAGCGCCGGCCGCCTGCAAGGGCACCATCTACATGACCTTCGACACGGGTAGCCAGTCGCAAGCGCAGCTGATCGCCGACGTGCTGAACAAACGCCATGTGAAGGCAACCTTCTTCCTGGCCAATGAAAAGACGACGCGGGGCGACTATTCGCTCGATGCCTCGTGGGCGCCGTACTGGAAAGCCCGCGTGGCCGAAGGCCATGCGTTCGGCACGCATACGTTTGACCACGTGTACTGGAAGAAGGATCTGCCCAACGGCTTGATCCAGGTCAAGCCCCAGTTCGGCAAGGATGGCGGCAAGCTGGCCTCCATCACGGATCAGCAGTTCTGCGAGGAATTGCGCCGCGTCGATACGCGCTTCCAGGAGCTGACCGGGCGCAAGCTCGACCCGTTCTGGCGCGCGCCGGGCGGCTACACGTCGCCGCGCACCCTGGCGGCCGGCAGCTCCTGCGGCTACCAGCACGCGGGCTGGGCGCCGGCCGGCTATTCGGGCGATGAATTACCCAGCGATAAGTATCCAAACGCCACGCTGCTGAAAAAAGCCCTGGCGAACTTGCGTAGCGGCGATATTTTCATTGCGCATATGGGCATCTGGTCGCGCAAGGATGCATGGGCACCGGCCAACCTGGACGCCTTGATTTCCGGCCTGCAAGACAAAGGTTTCTGCTTTGCCACCCTGCGCGAGCACCCTGCCTATGCGCAGAAGAAGGGCCAGCCATGATCGCCGCCGACATCGTCAGCTTCGTTACGCCCGTCATCGATGCTGTGGTCGACGCCTTTGGCGCGGCGCAAGGATGGCTGTTCCAGACGGTGGTGAACCCGCTCGTATATCACCTGGGCTTTGGCGAATTCACGGAAGAAGCGTTCGAGGGCACGGAGTGGCTGCTGATCGGCCTGTGCGAACTGGTGCTGCTGTTTCTCGTGCTGCGTCCGCTCGAAGCCTTGATTCCCGCGCAAAAGATGACGGACCCGCGCGCCCGCTGGAACGATTTTATCTATACGGTGCTGCACCGCATCGGCCTGTTTTCCGTCGTGGTGTTCTTCACGCTCGATCCGCTGATGGATGCATTGGCGGGCGCCTTGCGCTTCGACAATATTCATCCATTGAACCTGGAATCGCTGTTGCCCGGCATCAGCCCCTTGCTCAGTTTTATCATTTATTTTGTGATACTGGACTTCGTCGATTATTGCTACCACCGGGCCTCGCACCATTTCGGCTGGTGGTGGGGCTTGCACAGCCTGCATCACAGCCAGCAAAACATGAACTTGTGGAGCGATGACCGCAATCACTTGCTCGATGACTTCCTGCGCGACGTGGTGATGGCGCTGGTGGCGCTCGGCATCGGCGTGCCGCCGGGCCAATACGTGCTGCTGGTGTCGATTTCGCGCATTTTGCAAAGCTTGCAGCACGCAAATGTGAGGATACACTTCGGCCGCATCGGCGAGCGGCTCTTGATCTCGCCCCGTTTCCACCGCACGCATCACGCGATCGGCGTGGGGCACGAGTCGAAAGGCAAGGGCAGCATGGGTGGTTGCAACTTCGGCGTGGTCTTGCCGATTTGGGATATGCTGCTGGGCACCGCGAATTTCTCGGCGGGCTATGCGCGCACGGGCGTGCGCGACCAACTGGCCCGCATCGACAGCAACGGTGTCGGCCGGCCGGGGCGCAACTATGGCCGCGGTTTCTGGCAGCAGCAATGGCTGGGCCTGCGTCGCATGGTGGAATTTGCAAGAATTAAACGAAAAGGACGCCGTTGATGCGTAATGTGTTGAATTCGTATGGCCGTGCTTTCCTGTCGCAATTGCATGGCAGGATACTGCTGCTGAGCGTAGCGCCGTTCATCCTGTCGCTGGTGCTGTGGGGCGGCTTGCTGTACGTGGGCTTGCAGCCGCTGATCGACAGCCTGCATGCGTTGTTCA
This sequence comes from Janthinobacterium sp. SUN120, assembly GCF_030397735.1. NCBI lineage: Bacteria > Pseudomonadati > Pseudomonadota > Betaproteobacteria > Burkholderiales > Oxalobacteraceae > Janthinobacterium > Janthinobacterium sp. SUN120. The sequence goes on from NZ_JAPUBW010000003.1 coordinate 117,972, forward strand.
CGCAGTACGATTTCTTCCGCACCAGCGGCCAGGTGCTGACCACCTTCGGCCTGGGCGTGCTGAAAGCCGTGATCGTGCCGCTGATCGCCATGTTCATGCTGCTGCCGCTGATGATCTTGACGGCGCTGATCTTCATGGGCCTGTTCGCCATGCCGGCCATCGGCCGCCATATCGGCGGGCGGCACTTTCCGCAACTGGAAAAGAAGCATGGCGGCAGCCTGCTGGGCAGCGTCGGTACTTCGCTGGCCACGTTTTTACTCTTTATCGTCGCCTGGGTCATCCTGCTGCCCCTGTACGCGTTTCCGCCGGCCGCCCTGGCGGGGCAAGCCGTGCTGTGGGGCTGGCTGACCTACCGCGTGATGGCGTACGACGCCATGGCCGATTACGCCAGCGTGGACGAGCGCCACGCCATCATGCGCACGCAGCGCTGGCCCCTGCTGGCCATCGGCATGGTCTCGGGCGCGGCCGGCGCCGTGCCGGGCTTGCTGTGGATGGGCGGCGCGATGTCGGTGGTGTTCTTCCCCTTCCTGGCGGCGTTCGCCATCTGGCTGTATGTGCTGATCTTCATCTTTACGGGGCTGTGGTTCCAGTATTACTGCCTGGAAGCACTGTCGCGGTTGCGGGGCGTACGCGGCATGACCGACGTGGCGCCGGCGGACGCTTGAGTATTTTTATCGAATTCTACGAGGAAGCTTCATGGCTATCGGATTGATCATCATCGGCGACGAAATCCTGTCGGGCAAGCGCACGGACCAGCATTTCCCGAAAGTGGTGCAAATGCTCAAGGCGCGGGGATTGCAGCTGAGCTGGGCGGAATACGTGGGCGACGAGCCTGCCCGCCTGGTGGCCTTGCTCAAGCGCAGCTTTGCCAGCGGCGACATCGTCTTCAGCTTTGGCGGCATCGGCGCCACGCCGGACGACCATACGCGCCAGGCGGCGGCCGATGCGCTGGGCTTGCCGCTGGTGCTGCATCCGCAGGGCAAGATCAATATCCAGCAGCGCATCACGGAAATGGGAGAAGAGGCGGGCGTGCCGGCCGATCTGAACTCGCCGGAAAACCTGCACCGCCTGAAAATGGCGGAATTTGTCGAAGGCGCCGAGCTGATTCCGAACCCGTACAACAAGATTGCCGGCTTTGCCGTGCGCGAGCATTACTTCGTGCCGGGCTTTCCCATCATGTCCTGGCCCATGATCGAATGGGTGCTGGACACGCATTACCCCCATTTGTTCAACCAGGTGCCGCATGCGGAACATGCCTTGCTCGTGTACGAAACGGCCGAATCCCTGCTGACGCCGCTGATGGTGCGGCTGGAAGCGGAGTTTCCGTTGATTAAGGTTTTCAGCTTACCCAGCGTGGGCGACGCGCAGACGCGCCGGCATATCGAACTGGGCGTCAAGGGCGAGCCGGCGCAAGCGGCGGCCGCCTTCGCGCAGATGTGCGCCGCACTCGATACCTTGCAGGCGGAATACACCACCATCTGACATGCAGCCAGCCCGGCGCCGGCGGCTTTTTTGCCGGCGTCCAGCCCGCCGTGCATCTATGTACGCAAGCGTACATTCCAAGACGTTGTTTTTTTGCGAAAATCTTCAATGAAGCAAGATTTTTGTGCGCGCTCGTCAGTCGTTTTCATGCCGATGTGGTGGAATGGTGAACAGGGGCCTTGCGCGTCAAACGCGGGGTCGCCTGCCTGTGCAGTAGCGTGTTTTTTCGATTTACCGGTATGGACATCATGTTAAGCAAGCTTTGTTGTGACCGGCCCTGGCTGGCCCTCGTCTTATCCCGCGCGGAGCGGTATCGCTGCCGCATTTCCCGCGCCGTCCAAACCCAACCTTACCCCAGCATCCCATGAAAGACACAGGCGTCAATCTGGCCGCGCAAGAGCGGCCCCCCTCTGATCCAGCTGCCGAGGCGCCGCCGCCGGCGAGCCCGCCGAAGAAGCGCCGTTCGCGCATCTGGCCCATTTTTGCCATCATCCTGCTGGCGCTGATTGCCGGCGTGGCCTGGTTCGTCATGCGCGAAGTGCGCACGTCGGCCCTGCAGGCGGAATTTTTCACGCGCCTGGACCGCCAGCTGTCGTTCAAGGTCGAGCCCGGCCCCGCACCGGCGGGCGCCATCCGCTATCCGCAGCACGGCCCGTATGACGAGCGCCTCGGCTATGCCAGCTTGCCGGATTTTATTAGCAAGCTCAATGCGCGCGACTATGAAGTGACGGCGCAGGCGCGCATGTCGCCGAAAATGGTGCAACTGATCGACCGGGGCATCTTTGCCACGTATCACGAGAAAAACCGCGCGGGATTGAGCATCCTCGATTGCCGCGCCGCACCCCTGTTCGCGGCCAGCTATCCCGAGCGTATGTTCGACGGCTTCGCCGAAGCGCCGCCCGCGCTCGTGCAAAGCCTGCTGTTCATCGAAAACCGCGAATTGCTCGATCCGGGCACGCCCGAGCGCAATCCGGCCGTGGAATGGGACCGCCTGAGCAAGGCGATTCTGGACAAGGCGCTGAACCTGTTCGGCGGCCACCGCGGCGGCGGCGGCAGCACGCTGGCCACGCAAATTGAAAAATACCGCCATTCGGAAGACGGCCGCACCAGTTCCATGCAGGACAAGCTGCTGCAGATGCTGTCGGCCAGCCTGCGCTCGTACCAGGATGGCGAAAACACCATGGAAGCGCGGCGCAAGATCGTCGTCAATTACCTCAATACCGTGCCGCTGTCGGCAAAGAGCGGCTTTGGCGAGGTCAACGGCATCGGCGACGGCATGTGGGTCTGGTATGGCCGTCCATTTGCCGAAGTGAAAACTTTGCTCAAAGGCAATATGGACCAGCCGGGCAGTGCGCTCGCCTACAAGCAGGCGCTGAGCTTGCTGATCGCGCAGCGCCGTCCCTCGCATTACCTGGTGGCAGGCGGCGCCGATCTGGAAGAATTGACCAACAGCCATCTGCGCCTGCTGGCGCAAGCGGGCGTGATCTCGCCGCAGCTGCGCAATGCGGCCATCGCCGAGAAGCTGCGCCCATCGACGGCCTCGGGCGTGCAATCGGAAGCGTCGACCTCGTTCGTCACGCGCAAGGCCTCGAATGCCGTGCGCAACCACCTGGCCAGCATGCTGGGCGACCCGCGCTTGTACAACCTCGACCGTCTCGACCTGAAAGTGGTCAGCACGCTCGACGCGCAGGCGCAAAACGCCGTCACCAAGGTCTTGCGCGAGCTGCGCGACCCGGAAGTGGCGAAAGCGGCCGGCTTGACGGGCAAGGGCATGCTGGGCAATGGCGACCCCGCCAATGTGGTCTACAGTTTTACTTTGCTGCAAAAGGGCGAACAAGCCAACTTGCTGCGCGTGCAGACGGATAACTACGACCAGCCGCTCGACATCAACGAAGGCGCCAAGCTGGACCTCGGTTCCACGGCCAAGCTGCGCACCCTGGTGACGTACATGGACATCATCGACCAGTTGCACCAGCGCTACAGCGGCATGGGCGCCGCCGAACTGGGCAAGATTGCCGTCGATCCGAAGGATATGCTGTCGCAGTGGGCAATTGCTTATTTGAAACCTTTGCCGCTGGGCGAGGCGCGCAATTTACCCGCCATGCTGGCGGCCGCCATGGAACGCAAATATTCGGGCAACCCGGGCGAAGGCTTCTTCACGGGCGGCGGCTTGCACCATTTCGGCAACTTCTCCAAGCTCGACGACAGCCGCATCATGACGGTGCAGCAGGCGCTGCGCCAGTCGACCAACCTGGTGTTCGTGCGCCTGATGCGCGACGTGGCCCGCTACTACATGTTTTCGCGTCCCGATTCCTCGGCCTCGCTGCTGGCGGACGCGGACGATCCGCGCCGGGCCCAGTACCTGAGCCGTTTTGCCGACAAGGAAGGGCGCGAATTCCTGCACCGCTTCTACCAGAAGTACCGCGGCAAGAGCGTCGACGAGCAGGAAAAGATTTTATTGGCCAGTATCCGCCCGACCCCCGTGCGCCTGGCGAATATCTTCCGCACCATCAATCCGAAGGGCACCGTCGCGGAATTCGGCGATTTCCTCAACGCCAATTTACCGTCGCAAAACGAAGTACCGCCCGAGCGCGTGGCCAAGATGTACCAGCAGTATGCGATGGAAAACTGGTCGCTGGCCGACCGGGGCTACCTTGCCAATGTGCATCCGCTGGAACTGTGGATGGTGGCGTATCTGCGCCAGCACGAAGGTTCCACCCTGTCGCAGATGGTGGCGGCCAGCGAAAAGGAACGTCAGGAAGTGTATAAATGGCTGTTCAATACGCACCGCAAGCATGCGCAGGACCGCCGCATCGCCAACTTGCTGGAAGTGGAAGGGTTCCTGGAAATCCACCGCCAGTGGAAGAAGATGGGTTACCCGTTCGACTCGCTCGTGCCGTCCTACGCGACCACCCTGGGCGCGTCGGCCGACCGTCCCGCCGCGCTGGCCGAGTTGATGGGCATCATCATCAACGATGGCGTGCGCAAACCCAGCGTGCGCATCGATTCCATGCATTTCGCCGCCAATACGCCGTACGACACCATGGTCAAGCGGGGCACGAAGGTGGAAGCGGAGCAAGTGCTGTCGCCGGACGTGGCGAAAGCTGTCGCCAAGGCCATCCGCGAAGTGGTGTCGGACGGCACGGCCAAGCGGGCGAAGACGGCATTCGTCGGCGCCGACGGCGTGCCGATCCCGATGGGCGGCAAGACGGGCACGGGCGACCAGCGCTTCGACGTGTATGGGGCCGGTGGCCGCCTGATCGAGTCGCGCTATGTGAACCGTTCGGCCACGTTCGTCTTCAATATCGGAGAGCGTTTCTATGGCAGTATGACGGCGTATGTGCGGGGGCCGGAATCGAAGAACTACGATTTCACCAGCGCCTTGCCCGTGCAACTGCTGGTGTCGCTGGCGCCGAGCCTGATGCCGCTGATCGAGCCGCCTGCGCCAGCCGAAGGCGTGGCCAAGCAGTGCACGAATTAAATCGTTGCTGCATTAAAAAGCCGGCCTGAATGGGCCGGTTTTTTTATGGAGGAGAAAGAATCCATGGAAAGAACACAGCAGATCTTTGCGCAATATCACCGTTTTGACGATGGCACGCTCGTATCATTCGAGCAAGCATATGGACCCCGGGGCGTGCAGAGCGTGCGCATCGTGTTGTACGCGAGGAATCATGGGCTGGAAGGCAACATCTGGCGCAAAGTCGCCATCACGGTGGGTGACGTGCGGGAATTGATGATAAAGACGCCGGGCAACTTCATCAACCGCATCTGCTGCGGCGTGAAGCTGCTGCGCTTTGGCGACGTGTGGTGCGTGGACGTCAACGGCACGTATGCGCACGACGAGCCGGCGACCCTGGAGGAAGTGCGCCGCGATGGCGATTGCTACGTCATCGGCGGCACGGTCGAGGCAATCGAACTGGATTAACCGGCAAACACGGCCGTTTTACCTTCCAGGCGCGCGTGATACGCGGCGATGGCCGGATACTCGGGGCGCTGCATGGGCGCCATCAGCCAGCGCTTGACGGACAGGCCCAGCACGATATCCGCCAAGGTAAATTGCTCGCCGCACACATACGCGCCCGTGCGCTGCAACTGCTGTTCCAGCACGCCCATCATCTTGTTCCATCCGGCAATACCGGCCGCCAGCTGGGCCGCATCCTGGTGTGCGGGGCTGTGGCGCACCAGCGACATGAAGGCGTAGCGCCAGCTGTTGTTGAGGTCGCCCATTTGCCAGTCCATCCATTTTTCCACTTCCGCGCGGGCGCGTGGATTACTCGGCAGCAAGTCGTCGCGGCCCGCCTGGGTACACAGGTAGCGGCAAATCGTGTTCGATTCCCACAGCACCAGGTCGCCATCGAGCAGCACGGGTACCATGGCGTTCGGATTCAGGGCCAGGAAGGCCGGGTCGTCCGTGGCGCGAAAGCCGCTGCCCCAGTCTTCGCGTTCGTACGGCAGGTCGAGTTCTTCGCACGTCCACAAGACTTTGCGGACATTGATCGAGGCGGCTTTTCCAAGAATTTTCAGCATGCAGGGCTCCCGAGGGCAGGTGGTCGATCCAGCACTGTAGCCGAATTGGCCACGCCATGCATGTGAAAGTGCCTTGCATAGTTGCGCTTTTCTTGGCATCGTAGCCACCCATGAAACCTATGCGCCACCACATGTCCAAAATCCTCGCGTTCAGCCGCTTTTCCGTGCGCGATTTCCTCGCCACCGCCGGTCCCACCTTGCTGCTGGTCGGCGCGTTTTGCGCGCTCGCTTACTGGCTGGTCGACCCGGCGCCGCCGCGCAAGGTAACCCTGTCGACAGGGCAGGACAATAGCGCCTACGAAGAGTTCGGCAAGAAGTACGCGGCCACCCTGGCCAGGCACGGCATCAAGGTGACCTTGCAGCCGTCGCTGGGTTCGCAGGAAAACCTGCAGCGCTTGAACGCGGGCAAGACCGATATCGCCTTCGTGCAAAGTGGTTCGACGGAACACGAAGATGCCGAGCGCCACGGCCTCATTTCCCTGGGCAGCCTGTTTACGGAACCCGTCTGGCTGTTCATGCGCGAAGACAAGGCCGTGACGGAGCTGACGCAATTGAAGGGCATGAAGATCAACCTGGGGCCGGAAGGCACGGGCGTGCCCGGCCTGTTCCGGCAGTTGCTGTCCGTCAATGGCGTGGAAGCCAAGGAACTGACGGTGAGCGACTTGCAGAACACGCCCGCCACGGTGGAACTGCTGGAAGGGCGCATCGACGGTCTCGTGTTCAGCTCGGCGCCGGAAGCGCCGCTGATCCAGATGCTGCTGCAAACGCCGGGCATCAAGCTGTTTGATTTTTCGCAAGCGGAGGCGTACACGCGGCGCCTGCCTTTCCTCACGCATGTCGTCTTGCCGCGTGGCATCGTCGACCTGGGGCAAAACATTCCCGCGCAGGATTATCACCTGATCGCGCCGACGGCCACCCTGGTCGCGCGCGAAGACTTGCATCCGGCCCTGGTCGACCTGTTCGTGCAGGCGGCGGCCGGCATCCATGGCGGCACGGGCTGGTTCCAGCAGCAGGGGCAGTTCCCGTCCGCGCGCTACACGGAAATTCCCGTGGCGCCGGAAGCGTTGAAGTTCTACAAGGATGGCGCGCCCGTGTTGCAGCGCTACATGAGTTTCTGGCTGGCCAATTTCTTCGACCGCATGTGGGTGCTGGTGGTGGCGCTGGGCGCCCTGATCCTGCCCCTGTCGCGCGTCGTGCCGCCCCTGTACGTGTGGCGCATCCGTTCGCGCGTGTACCGCTGGTATGGCCAGCTGCGCACGGTGGAGCAGGCGCTGGAAGACGTGCCGGAAGGGCAGCGCGCGCACGTGTATGCGGAACAATTGAAACGGCTCGACCAGATTGAGGAAATGGTCAACCAGATCTCGATACCCCTGTCGTTTGCCGATGGCTTGTATGGCTTGCGCAGCCACATCAATTTCGTGCGCAAGCGCATATTGACCCTGATGGGCGAGCATCCGGCCGCGGAGGCGGGCGAGCCGGCCTGAGCGCTTAACCCGCTTAAACGAGGGTGATCGACAGCTTGCGCCCGAGCAGCGCGGCGGCCCGTTCCAGGGTGGAGAGCGTCACGTCGCTGCCGGGATCGAGCAGGCGGTCGAGTTGCGAACGGCTCGTCTGCAGCAGCGCCGCCATGCGCGTCTTCGACAGCGATTGTTCCTGCATGGCCTGCGTCAGTTGCCAGGCGATCACTTCCTTGATGGCGCGGGTTTGCGTTTGCTCAAAGATGCCTTCTTCCTTGAGGAAGTCGTCGAGACTGCTGCCGAGGTGGGGAGCGGTGGCGTTCATGTCAATTCCTTGTGGCGTTTGCGGGCCAGCGCCAGGTCGTCGTCCGGCGTGGCGCGGGTTTTCTTGATAAAGCCGTGCAGCGCCACCAGGCAATCGCCGTGATGGCAGATCAGCACGCGCGCAATGCGGTTGCCGGGCAAGCTGCTGCGCACCTCCGACAAGCCCTGCCCCAGGTGCCGGCACAAGGGCATGCCCACGGGCCAGCGCCATTGCGCATGCATCAAGTCTTGCCCGATCACATGACGTTCTTCGACGGGCAAGGATTTGAGCCAGTCGCGCACGGGTTCGCCGCCATTGCCGTTCGCATAGAACAGCAGGGTAATCTGCCGCAAGCCGGAAGCATCCATGACGCACCTCTACGTTGTACTATATAAGGTACATGTTCGCAAGGAGAATCGGCGCCGCTCTTGAGAAAAGCGGGCGCACATGGATGGTTGTAGCCGATGGCGGACCGCATGGTGGCCCGCCAGATCAAACACTGTTCAGATAATTCGGCGGCCAGCATCAAGCGGCTAGCGTCAGGCGCCCAGCCACGGCAAGCCCGCCTTGCACCAGCCGCTGATCTGCTTGCGGTGGCCGTCGGCGTCCTTGTCGCCCTCGAAGCCTTCGAGGATGTCGAAGCAGTTGATATAGCCGTGTTCGGTCGCCAGCTTGGCCGCGTGGCGCGAACGCACGCCGGAGCGGCACAGGAACAGCAGCACCTCGTCCTTGCCGGCCTGGGCCGCCAGTTGCGCGAGGAAGTCGGGATTCGGCACGCCGCCCGGGTAGGTGGCCCACTGCACCGCACCATGCTGGGTATCGGCGATGTCGACGCGGCCGACCCAGTCGCGCTCGGCAGTCGTGCGCACATCGATGAGCTTGACGGCGGCATCGCCTTGCAGCAAGTCGTACGCTTCCTGCGGCGTGACGGCGCCGGCATACGGCGTACCTTCATTGGCCCGGCTGCGGGCGGTGGTCAGGATGTCGGCGGCGGTGGTCATGGCGTCCTCGATGAAAGTGGGCAGGTGTGTGTACGATTATAGTGCGCCGTCCGCGCCCCGCAAACGGGAATCCATGGTGCACGGCGCATGCACCACAAGGAGGCATTTTTCGGTAATTCGCACAAAATGCACGATAATGGTGCGTTATTCGTTTTTTGCACTTGCTTAGTGCATTCTTGATTTGACGCAAACGCGCATCAAAATCGCGGGCAGGAAAACTTTCACTGGGATGGCAGTAATTTTGTTGCCGGCGCCGGGGCGCTCCTGGAGCTGGCATGGAATCTGCTATGATCCTTATGAGTTTTGGTGGCACGCAATGTTTGCTTCGCTTCATCAGCCCAGACGCACTAAGGTCGGCTCACCCCACATTCATTTAGGAGATACGCATGGCAATGACAGCCGCAGAAGTCTTGAAGATGGTAGAAGAAAACGAAGTCAAATTCGTTGATTTCCGCTTTGCCGATACCCGTGGTAAAGAGCAGCACGTGACGGTTCCCGTGTCGCACTTCGACATGGACAAATTCGAGTCGGGCCACGCCTTTGACGGTTCTTCGATCGCTGGCTGGAAAGGCATTGAAGCGTCCGACATGATCTTGTTGCCGGATCCAAACACGGCCAATATCGACCCGTTCATGGAAGAAACGACCCTGTTCATGCAGTGCGACGTGATCGAACCGTCGGACGGAAAGGGCTACGACCGCGACCCGCGCTCGATCGCGAAACGCGCCGAAGCCTATCTGAAATCGTCGGGCATGGGCGACACCGCCTACTTCGGCCCTGAGCCGGAATTCTTCATCTTCGACAGCGTGCGCTGGAAGATCGACATGTCGGGCTGCTTCGTCAAGATCGGTTCGGACGAAGGTTCGTGGTCGACCGGCAAGGACATCGAAGGCGGCAACAGCGGCCACCGTCCTACCGTCAAGGGCGGCTATTTCCCAGTGCCACCAGTGGACAGCTTTCAGGACATGCGTTCGGAAATGTGCCTGATCTTGGAATCGCTGGGCATCCCGGTTGAGGTACATCATCACGAAGTGGCCGGCGCCGGTCAAAATGAAATCGGCACCAAGTTCTCGACCCTGGTCGAGCGCGCCGACTGGACGCAAAACCTGAAATATGTGGTGTGGAACGTGGCGCACAGCTATGGCAAGACCGCCACCTTCATGCCGAAACCTATCGTTGGCGACAACGGTTCGGGCATGCACGTGCATCAATCCGTATGGAAAGATGGCAAAAACCTGTTCGCCGGCGACGGCTATGCCGGCCTGTCCGATTTCGCCCTGTACTACATCGGCGGCATCATCAAGCACGCCAAGGCACTGAACGCGATCACGAATCCGGGCACCAACTCGTACAAGCGTCTGGTACCAGGCTACGAAGCTCCAGTGAAACTGGCGTACTCGGCGAAAAACCGTTCCGCCTCGATCCGTATCCCGCACGTGGCCAATCCAAAAGGCCGCCGCGTCGAAGCGCGCTTCCCGGATCCACTGGCGAACCCGTACCTGTGCTTCGCCGCACTGCTGATGGCCGGCCTGGACGGCGTTGCCAACAAGATCCATCCGGGCGAAGCCGCCTCGAAAGATCTGTACCATCTGCCGCCGGAAGAAGATGCACTGATCCCGACCGTGTGCGCTTCGCTGGAAGAAGCACTGGAAGCCCTGGACAAGGACCGCGAGTTCCTGACCCGTGGCGGCGTGTTCAGCGATTCCATGATCGACGCTTACCTGGAACTGAAAATGCAGGACGTACAGCGCATGCGCATGACCACGCATCCTGCCGAGTTCGACATGTACTACTCGCTGTAATGGCGCCACGCCGGCAATGTGCCGGTGGTGAATAAAAAACGCGGGTGAGGCGATGGTCTTGCCCGCGTTTTTTTATGCAAGGCGCCAAGGCGGTGACAGTGCGGTGTTGTATAGTCGGCCCAGGAACGATGCGGCACGAGCCGACAGGAGTGAAGATTGACCAAGCATTACAGAATGGCGCTGATGGCAGGATTGCTGGGCGCGGCGGCACAGGCGCACGGGCAGCTGTATGTGTGCGCCGATGCGCAAGGACACAAGACGTACACGGACAGGAGTGCTGGCAAACATTGCCAGCTGCTCGATTTGCCGGGCGCCATGACGGAGCCGCCACGCAGGACGGCCCCGCTGGCCGGTGCGCCGGTACGGCCCGCCCTGCAGGCAGCGGCCACCGCGGCGCCTGCCGCCGGCGCGTTTCCCAAGGTCGATGGCGCCGAGCAGCGCGCGCGCGACCTGGACCGGCGCCAGATCCTGCAGGACGAGTTGCGCAGCGAAGAGCAGAAACTGGCGGCGCAGCGCCTGGAATTTAACGGCGGCCAGCCCGAGCGCCAGGGCAATGAGCGCAACTACGCGAAATACCAGGAAAGAGTGGCGCAGTTGAAGGACAACATTAGCCGGACACAGCAAAACGTCGAGGCCCTGAAACGCGAGATCGCGAATATCCGGTAAAGCACATGACACTAGACAACCATTCCAGCCGTCCCGCCCACCTGGCCGGCCTTGATTTGCTGGCCTCGGCCGTGATCCTGCTCGATGGCGACGGCCGCATCAGCTATGCCAACGCGGCGGCGGAAAACCTGCTGGAAAGTTCCTTGAAGGCCCTGTCGCGGCAAAAACTGACGGCGCTGTTCCTCAATCCCGACGAGCTGGCCGGCATTTGCGCGCAGGCGCTCGAACACAAGTTTTCCGACCTGCGCCAGGACCTGAGCCTGGAGCGCCTGGGGCGCGAGCCGCTGCGCGTGCACAGCATCGTCAGCGCGCTCGACGCGCCGAGCGACGGCGTGCTGATCGAGCTGCGCGAGAACGTGCAGCAGTTAAAGCTCGACCGCGAGGAGCGCATCCTCGACCAGAGCCAGGTCAACAAGGAGCTGATCCGCAACCTGGCGCATGAGATCAAGAACCCGCTGGGCGGCATCCGCGGCGCGGCCCAGCTGCTGGAACTGGAATTGCCGGCCCTGCACCTGAGCGAACTGCGCGAATACACGCAAGTCATCATCAAGGAAGCGGACCGCCTGCAAACCCTGGTCGACCGCCTGCTGGCGCCGCACCGCCGTCCGCACATCGTGGGCGACGTGAATATCCACGAAGTGTGCGAAAGGGTCCGCAGCCTGATCCTGGCCGAATTCCCCAGCGGCCTGACCATTGCGCGCGATTACGACGCTTCGATCCCCGAGTTTCGCGGCGACAAGGAACAATTGATACAGACCGTGCTCAATATCGCGCACAACGCGGCGCAGGCCCTGGCCGAGCGCATCGAGGCGGGCGATGCGGAGCTGATTTTCAAGACGCGCGTGGCGCGCCAGGTGACCCTGGCCAAGGTCCGTTACGGCCTGGCATTAGACTTGCATATCATTGACAATGGACCGGGCATCGCACCCCAGATCCGCGACCGGATTTTCTACCCGCTGGTGTCGGGCAGGGAAGGCGGCAGCGGGCTGGGACTGACCTTGGCGCAAACCTTCGTGCAACAGCACCTGGGCGTGATCGAGTGCGAAAGCCGGCCTGGATACACCGATTTCAGGATCGTTCTACCCTTGCCATAAGCGAGGAGGTATCCCACCCATGAAATCCATTGCGGGACGCACACACTAATGAAGCCAATCTGGATAGTTGACGACGACGAATCAATCCGCTGGGTGCTGGAAAAAGCCCTGGCGCGGGAAAATCTCGCCACCAAGAGTTTTGCCAATGCGCGCGACGCCATCGCCGCACTGGAATTTGACACGCCGCAAGTGCTCGTGTCCGATATCCGCATGCCGGGCGCCTCCGGCCTGGAATTGTTGCAGACGGTCAAGTCGCGCTTTCCTGGCTTGCCTGTCATCATCATCACGGCCTTTTCCGATCTCGATTCGGCCGTCGCAGCCTTCCAGGGCGGCGCCTTCGAATACCTGGCCAAGCCGTTTGACATCGACAAGGCTGTCGAGCTGATCCGTCGCGCGCTGGAAGAAAGCCTGCGCGAGACCAGCGTCGAGTCGGGGCCGTCGGAAACGCCGGAAATCCTCGGCCAGGCGCCGGCCATGCAGGAAGTCTTCCGCGCCATCGGCCGCCTGTCGCAATCGAACGTGACGGTGCTCATCACGGGCGAATCCGGTTCCGGCAAGGAACTGGTGGCGCGCGCGCTGCACAAGCACAGCCCGCGCGCAGCGCAGCCTTTCATTGCCCTCAACACGGCGGCGATCCCGAAGGATTTGCTGGAATCGGAACTGTTCGGCCATGAACGGGGCGCGTTTACGGGCGCCCAGACGACGCGCCGGGGCCGCTTCGAGCAAGCGGAGAACGGCACCCTGTTCCTCGATGAAATCGGCGACATGCCGTTCGACCTGCAGACGCGCCTCTTGCGCGTGTTGTCCGACGGCCATTTCTATCGCGTCGGCGGCCATCAGCCCATGAAGGCGAACGTGCGCGTCATTACGGCCACGCACCAGAACCTGGAACAGCGCGTGCGCGACGGCCTGTTCCGCGAAGACTTGTATCACCGGCTGAACGTGATCCGTTTGCGCCTGCCCAGTTTGCGGGAGCGGCGCGAGGATATCCCCATCCTGGTGCGCCACTTCCTGGTGCAAAGCGCACGCCAGTTGGGCGTGGAAGCCAAACGCATGAGCGAGCCGACGATGCAGTTCCTCAGCAGCCTCGATTTGCCCGGCAATGTGCGCCAGCTGGAAAACCTGTGCAACTGGATCACCGTGATGGCGCCGGGCCAGACGGTGGAAATCAAGGACTTGCCGCTGGAATTGACGCAGGGGCAGGGCGACGGTGCCGCCACTGCGGCGGCGGGCGAGCCTGCGCCGGCGGCCGTTGCCCATGCGCATGGCGGCCAGGTCTTCGAGGCGGCCGCGCCCGCCAACGGCGCGCCGCCGGGCTGGATTGGTTTACTGGAATTGCAGGCGGCCGGCATGCTGGGTGCGGGACAGCAGGAAGTCATGGCCGTGCTGGGACGTCAGTTCGAGTCGGCCCTGATCAAGACGGCGCTCAAGCATACGCACGGGCGCAAGAACGACGCCGCCGTGCGCCTGGGCATCGGCCGCAACACCATCACCCGCAAGATCTCGGAACTGGGCATCGACGGCGCCAAGGACGATTGACGCAGGTCAGGACGGGGGCTCCCCCGTCCGCTTTTCCACGCGGCGTCTCTCGCACGCCACAACACGCACTGCAGGCGATAAGGTAAGCTGGCGCCTGCCGGACTGTTTCGTCCGGTGTTAACTTGAACTGTGGAATAGCATGCTCATAAACTGCGTGGCCTACCAGGATGGCAAAAAACTGGCCGACTTGCCGATCGACGACATCAGCGATTACGTCGAGCGCCCCGATTGTTTCGTCTGGGTCGCCCTGCTCGACGCCACGCCGGACGAGCTGAAACAGATGCAGCACGAGTTTTGCCTGCACGAACTGGCGGTGGAAGACGCGCAGCGGGGGCACCAGCGCCCGAAGATCGAGGAATATGGCGATTCCCTGTTTGCCGTCGTGAAAACCGTGGAAATGGTCGAGAATGAACTGGTGCTGGGCGAAGTCGACATTTTCGTGGGCGCCAATTACGTGCTTTCGTCGCGCAGCAACAGCTCGCAAGGTTTCCTGGGCGTGCGTGCGCGCGCCGAGCGCGAACCGCATCTGCTGCGCCAGGGCTCGGCCTTCGTGCTGTACGCGCTGATGGACGCCGTCGTCGACCGTTATTTTCCCGTCCTCGACGCGCTGGAATCGGAGCTGGAACTGATCGAAGACCGCATCTTCGACCGTGGCACCGAGCGCGACAATATCGAACGGCTGTATCAATTGAAACGCAAGGTCATGGTCTTGCGCCACGTGGTGGCGCCCCTGATGGAAGCGGTGGGCAAGCTGCACGGCGGGCGCGTGCCGCCCCTGTGCCACGATACCCAGGAGTATTTCCGCGACGTGCACGATCACCTGGCGCGCATCAATGGCACGCTCGACACCATCCGCGACACGATCAGCACGGCGATCCAGGTGAATCTGTCGATGGTGGCCATCGACGAGAGCGAAGTGAACAAGCAGTTGGCGGCCTGGGCGGCCATCTTCGCCGTGTTTACGGCATTTGCCGGCATCTGGGGCATGAACTTCAAGTTCATGCCGGAGCTGGACTGGCATTATGGCTATCCGGCCGCCGTGGCAGTGATGAGCTGTGTCTGCGGTTATATGTATTACTTGTTCAAGCGTTCCGGCTGGCTGTAAAAAATTCCTGTGTATCTGTATTATTAAGCAATAGCCAGGGGTACAATCGCGGCAGGTCCGCTGGGGCGGGCCATGGCTGAGAGTCGCCGCGCCGGCAGGTGTGCCTGCGCTTCCGGTGCCGTGCAGGAGCATTCATGAGTATTCCGTTGTTTGATGTGAATTCGCAAGAACCCCTGTTCGATGCCGAGCAGCGGCGCACCCTGGCGGAAGCGGCTCTGCGCTCGATTACCGCCTCGACGGCGCACGCCCGGGGCGACGACTTCCTGCGCATCCTCGTCAAGGACCTGGCCGAAGCGCTCGACGTGCATTATGTGATCGCCGGACGCCTGGTGCGCCTGGAAGATGGCAGCGAAGGCATCCGCACCCTCGCCCTGTGGGGCGGCGACGGTTACCAGCCGAATATCGAATACAGCCTGCAGCACACGCCATGCCAGGATGTGACGTGCCAGAGCATGTGTTTTCATGGCAGCGATATCCAGCGTCGCTTTCCATTCGATACCCTCCTCGTCGACATGCAGGCGGAAAGCTATGTCGGCATGCCGCTGATCGACACCGATGGCAAGACCCTGGGCATCCTGTCGGCCATCGACACGCGTCCCATCGATGAAAACAAGCGCTTGCTGGCGCTGCTGCTGCTGTCGATCTTCTCGGCCCGCGGCGCGGCCGAGCTGCAGCACCAGGAGCGCACCCAGCAGCTGGAAGAAATCGTGCGCGTGCGCACCGAATCGCTGCTGGCGGCGCAGGCCAACCTGATCGAACAAGAGCAGATGGCGGCCCTCGGTTCGCTGGTGGCCGGTGTCTCGCATGAAGTCAACACGCCCATCGGCGTGGCGCTGACGGCCGCGTCGAGCATGGGCAGCTATGCCGACCAGCTGGTGCAGCTGCTGGGCGGCGCCAAGGTCAGCCGTGCCGAACTGATCGACATAGCCGAGTCGCTCAAGGGAGCGGCCGCCTTGATCGAGCGCAACCTGGCGCGCGCCGCCGACCTGATCGGCAATTTCAAGCAACTGGCCGTGGACCAGGTCAGCGAATACGTGGCCGACCTGGCGCTGCACGACTATGTGCACGGCCTGGTGTCGGCGCACAGCCCGGAATTGCGCAAGGCGGCGCTGGGCGTGGAACTCGATATCGCGCCCGATTGCCAGGTGCGCCTGGCGGCCGGCAAGCTGTCGCAAATCCTCTCGAACCTGCTGATGAACAGCGCCCGCCATGGCTATCCGCAGGGCGGACCGGGGCGCATCACGATACGCGCGCGCATCGAGGAGGATGACACCGACGCGGCTGCGCGCTGGCTGCTGCTCGATTTTTCCGACGACGGCATCGGCCTGGCGCCGGCCGTGCGCGAACACATGTTCGAACCGTTCTTCACTACCAAGCGGGGCCAGGGCGGCTCCGGTCTGGGCATGCACATCGTCTACACCATCGTGCAGCAACTGGGCGGCCAGGTGTGCGCCATCGACAGCACGCCCGGCTGTCATATACAGATCAGGCTGCCGCTGGCCAGCTGACCACGGCTGCGCTGTACGCTATCTTTGGGTGGCATACCTGCCTGACTTCTATTTTTTTTCACAATGTTGTATGTATGCTATACGCGACGTGAGTTCTGTTGACACCAAGAATATCGCCGTGATTCTATGTAGTTGTCTAGCTAACTTTCAGTTGGCTGGCCTCGGCTGTTGCGCCGACATCGTGGTTCGCCTTCCCTCATGCGGGAGCGGGGCTGGCACACTGTCGAACGCGCGGTGCAGGAATAGTACCTTTAGGAGAGTGGATGCAGTCCGGATAGCAGCTTTGTTGCTTACATAATGCAAAAATGAAAAGGGTTCGTCATGCTTAAAGAAACCGTCATCTCCCGTGCCGTTCGCATTGTCTGTGCCGGTGGCATGGCAGCGGCTTTGTCCCTTGCCTCGCAGTCTGCGGTGGCTCAAGATGCGCAGATGCAGCGCGTGGAAGTCACTGGCTCGTCGATCAAGCGCATCGCCGCCGAAGGTGCCTTGCCCGTCACCGTGTTGACCGCCGAAGCCATCCGCACCTCGGGCGCCACCTCGGTCACAGACCTGGTCAAGAAACTCTCTTCCGCCCAGGGGGCGACGACGGAAAGTTCTTCGGTCGGGGGCAGCACCTTCGGTTTCTCCGGCATTTCCGTGCATAACGTGGGTGAGACGCGTACGCTCGTCTTGCTGAATGGCAAGCGCCTGGCCCAGTTCGGCGGCCAGACCCTGACCGGCTTTGCGGCCGGCTTCGACTTGAATTCCATCCCCATCTCGGCAATCGAACGTGTGGAACTGCTGACCGACGGCGCCTCCGCGCTGTATGGCGCCGACGCCATCGCCGGCGTGGTCAACTTCATTACCAAGCACGATACGACGATGGGCGATGTGAGCATCGGCTATTCCGCGCCCAAAAATGGTGCGCGTGAGAAACGTATCAGCGCCACCAAAGGTTTCGGCAATCTGGACGAAGATGGCTACAACGTGGTGCTGACCTTTGGCCATGATGAACGCGACAAGTTGACCTCGGTCGACCGCTCGTTCGCCAACACAGGCCAGGTGCAATTCTCGGCCAATGGCAAACGCTATCAGAAGCAGCAGTCTTCGGTCAGCCCGATTCCCGCCAACGCCGTTGATGACAATGGCCAGTTGATCAGTCCTTACCAAAAGCTGAACGGCTCCTGCCCCGCCAGGACTTTCCGCGTGCTTGAACCGTATGCAGACCCGGATGGCACCCCGCGCTTGAATGACTACTGCGGTTATGATTTTGTTAAGGACCTGGAGATCTATCCGGAACGCAAACGCGACAATTTCATGGCTTCGGGCACGTTCAAAGTCGCCGGTCACGAAGTGTATGCCGACGTACTCTTGTCGCGCACCAAGCAGACCTCGCGTATCGCCCCCGTGCCTGGCGAGATTTCCATCGATAAAGGGACGCCGTTGCATGACAAGTATTTGTTGCCAGTCGGTATAACCGGTGACAGCGTGGCGGCCTATCGCCTGTTCGACATGGGACAGCGCACCTCGAAGGATACGGCGGATTTCGCCAGCGTGGTGGTGGGCACGCGCGGCGTGGCTGCCGGCTGGGATTACAATGCCTCCTACAACTTCTCGGAAAGCCGCGTAAAAGGCAGTATTTCCGGTTATCCTGGCGCGATTGCCGTCAGCAACCTGACATCGAGCGGCTTGCTCGATCCCTTCGTCGGTCCGGGCAAGCAGTCGGCCGCAGCGCAGGAAGCCATCAAGGCGGCCGCCTTCACCGGCTACTGGGATGGCGGCACGTCGCGCTTGCAAACCATCAATTTGAATGGTTCGACGGAAATACGACGCCTGCCGGGCGGCGCCATGATGCTGGGCGTGGGCGCCAACATCAATCGCGAGGAGTTTTCCTCCAAACCGAGCCCGTTTGCGCAGGGTATCCTGGCCGACCCCGTGAAGGGTACCTTGTGCGGCGGCACGACGGGTCTGGAATGCGACCAGCGTTTCGGCGATGCCGCCAGCAGCAATCCGTACAGTGCCAGCCGCACCTCGAAGGGCGTGTTCAGCGAAATTATCGCGCCCGTGCTGAAGGAACTGGAACTGGGCGCGGCCCTGCGTTTCGATGAATTCTCGGACTTCGGCGGCGCCACCACGGCCAAGGCCAGCTTCAAGTGGACGCCGGCGCCCACCTTGCTGATCCGTGGTTCCGTTGGCAATGGTTTCCATGCGCCGACAGTGCCACAAGTCAACGCCCTGCAGCGCGGCTATGGCGTCACCAGCGACAATTACACGTGTACGCCGGCCCTGCAAGCGATTGCCACGCGCCTCAATGCCCAATGCCAGCCAGGCAACCACCAGTACGATCAGTTGGCCGGCGGTAACCGCAACTTGCAGCCAGAGAAGTCGAAACAGGCCACCCTGGGCTTTCGCTACGAGCCGATCAGCGCCATTACCCTGGGAGCCGACCTGTGGCATGTGCAGATCCGCGATTCCTTCGGCCAGTTGACCGAGCAGCTGGTGTTCGCCAATCCCGCGGCATTTCCGAAATCGTGGGGCGTGAATACGGACGTCGGTACGGGCAAGACCTACCTGGCCTTCCTGGCCGATAACCAGAACCTCGGTAAATCGTTCGCCACTGGCGTCGATATCGATATCAGCGCTCGATACCGCTCGGGTATCGGCCTGTTTACCTCGCAGTTGAATGCGACGCAGATGTTGCGCGAAGATATACAGCTGGAACGCGGTGGTCAGTATTATTCTGCGCTGGGTAACTTCGCCGAGCTCGGTACTGTCACCTTCCGCACGCGCGGCCAGTGGACGAATACTTTGAAAACAGGCAACTGGGCCAATTCGCTGACGGTTAACTTCCTGTCCGGCTACAAGGATCAGGAAACGACGGTCGATGTGCTCGACGCTTCCGGCGCCGTGACGGGCCAGGAAGATATCCGGATGCGGGTCGGGTTCTATTCGACGCTCGACTGGCAGACGGTCTGGACACCCAGCAAGAGCTGGGTTTTCACCGCAGGCGTGCTGAACCTGACCGACAAGAGCCCGCCATTCGTGCCATCGACGTCCGGCGCGAACCGCGGCCAGCAATTCGGCTATGACGACCGCTACTACGATCCGCGCGGCCGTACCGGCTACCTGAATGCCTCGTACAAGTTTTAATCGTCAGGTACAGGTATAAAAAAACCGGCATATGGTGCCGGTTTTTTTTCGTCCCGCCGCAGGGCGGGGACGGTGTGGCCTAGCCGCGTGCCGCCATCGACAGGGCCACCGCTTCGGCCACCTTGATGCCGTCGACGGCCGCCGACAGGATGCCGCCCGCATAGCCGGCGCCTTCGCCGGCGGGGAACAGGCCGCGCGTGTTCAGGCTTTGCAGGTCGTCGTCGCGGCGCTTGATGCGGATCGGCGACGAAGTGCGCGTTTCCACGCCCGTCAGCACGGCGTCGGCCTTGTAATAACCCTTGATTTGCTTGTTGAACGCAGGAAACGCTTCACGCAGCGCCGTGATCGCGTATTCAGGCAGCGAGGGCGTCAGGTCCGTCAGGTGCACGGCCGGCTTGTACGACGGCACCACGCTGCCAAATTCCGTCGAGGCGCGGCCAGCGACGAAATCGCCGACCAATTGCCCTGGAGCATC
Organism: Janthinobacterium sp. SUN120; assembly: GCF_030397735.1. NCBI lineage: Bacteria > Pseudomonadati > Pseudomonadota > Betaproteobacteria > Burkholderiales > Oxalobacteraceae > Janthinobacterium > Janthinobacterium sp. SUN120. The sequence goes on from NZ_JAPUBW010000003.1 coordinate 138,061, forward strand.
GTAGTTGCCGCCACCCAGGGCAAATGCGCGCTCTTCCAGTTTGCGCTGCAGGGCGATGCCGGCCAGCGGGTCGCCCGGATAGTCGGTCGGCGTGATGCCGACCACGATGGCGCTGTTGGCGTTGCGCTCGTTGCGCGAATACTGGCTCATGCCGTTCGTCACCAGGCGGCCCGGTTCCGAGGCGGCCGCCACCACCGTGCCGCCCGGGCACATGCAGAAGCTGTAGACGGAACGGCCATTGCTGGCGTGGTGCACGAGCTTGTAGTCGGCCGCGCCCAGGATCGGGTGGCCGGCGCTGGGGCCGAAGCGGCAGCTGTCGATCAGGGATTGCGGGTGTTCCACGCGGAAGCCGATCGAGAACGGTTTCGCTTCGATGTACACGCCGCGCTTGTGCAGCATTTCAAAGGTGTCGCGCGCGCTGTGGCCGATGGCCAGCACGACGTGGTTGCTGGCGATGGTTTCGCCATTGTCCAGCACCACGCCGCGCACCTGGCCGCCGTCGGCACCTGGCACGATGTCGAGATCGACCACTTTGCTGCTGAAACGGTATTCGCCGCCCAGCCGCTCGATATTGGCGCGCATTTCTTCCACCATCTTGACCAGGCGGAAGGTGCCGATGTGCGGCTTGCTCACATACATGATTTCCTCGGGCGCGCCCGCCTTGACGAATTCCGTCAAGACCTTGCGGCCGTAATGCTTGGGGTCCTTGATCTGGCTGTACAGCTTGCCGTCCGAGAAGGTGCCGGCGCCGCCTTCGCCGAACTGCACGTTCGACTCGGGATTGAGCTCGCGCTTGCGCCAGAAGCCGAAGGTGTCGACCGTGCGTTCGCGCACCTGCTTGCCCCGTTCCAGAATGAGGGGGCGCAAGCCCATCTGCGCCAGGATCAGCGCCACGAACAGGCCGCACGGGCCCGTGCCGATGACGATGGGGCGCGGTTCAGTGCTGTGGCCGGCCAGCTGTTGGCCGCCGGCGACGAATTTGTAGTCGGTGTCGGGCGCGGGCATCAGGTGGATGTCGTGGCTCAGGCGTGCCAGCACGGCCGCTTCATTCTTGACGTCCACATGCAGCGAGTAAATCAACACCACGGCGCTGCGCTTGCGCGCGTCATAGCTGCGTTTGAAGACGGTAAAGCCGAGCAAATCGGCCGCAGCGATGCCCAGGCGCGCCAGGATGGCGGCGGGCAGGGCCGCTTCGTCGTGTTCGAGGGGGAGTTTTACTTCGTTGAGTCGCAACATGGTGTGTTTTTAAAAATTGCAGGGCTCCGTATCTAGCGGAGAGTGTGCGGTGCCGAGTGAGGGCATCAGGGCGCTATTTTACCCGCATGTCCGGCTGCGGGCCATTTGCCGGCCATCTGCGCGGGTGGCGGCGCCTTGGCGCGGCAGGAAAGAAAGGTGTTGCAAAAAAGAAAAAATCCGGCGGCCAGTGCGTGGCCGCCGGATTTGTCTTGCTAACTAACTGTTATATCTTGCCTGGCGATTAGAACGTGTAACGACCGCCCAGCGTGAAGTAACGGCCCACTGCGCCCGATTGATGCAGCGATGGGTTGTAGTTGATACGGCCGTAGGTTTGCACGTCCAGTGGTGCCATCTTGTCGAACAGGTTGGAGATCGACGCGGTGAGTTCCCATTGTTTCGTGACATTCCACTTGGCAAACAGATCCGTGGTGGTGAACGAAGCGATACGGCAGTTTTTGTATGGCACGTCGTTGGCATCGATGTCCAGGCAATCGCCCTTGACATCGTTCTTGTTGCTGATGCTGCTGACGTAGTTCATGTTGGCCGTGATGTTGACCGGACCTTGATCCCAGCCCAGGGTCAGGCGGACTTTGGTCTTCGGCGTACCGCCGTTGCCGGACAGGTTGGTGTCGCCGTGGGTGCCGGCAAACTCCAGTACCGTGCCGTCGGCATTGGTACGGGTGAATTCCTTCATGTACGTGACCGTTACGCCCGAGTTAAAGCGGCCGTATTCGCCGGCGTTGTACTTGCCGCGCAAATCCAGGTCGATACCCGAGGTCTTGGTTTTGCCTGCGTTCAGGTAAGGTGCTTTGACCATCAGGATAGGACCAGCCAAGCCTGGGAAGTTGCTCGTCGGTTCGCCACGTACGATGACCGCATCCGGGTAGCCAGCCGGGTTGGCGACCACTGCGCCAGGATCGGAGCCGTTGATCTCGCCGTCACGGACGATCTTCCACCAGTCGATCGACAGGCTGATGTTCTTGATCGGCTCGAGCACCATGCCCAGGCTGTAGCTCTTCGACGTTTCTGGCTTGATGTTCTTGTTGCCGATGGTGATCGCGCCAACTTGTTGCGACGAGCAATCGATCGTCAAGTGCGTCACGGCGCAGCGCACTGGGTCGCTGGCGATGTTGGTGAACGCCGCCACGGCGCTGTTGCCGTTTTCCGCGGCGCTAGGCGCGCGGAAACCTTCCGCATACGTACCGCGGAAAGCCACGGCCGATGCTGGCGTGAACTTGAAGCCAACTTTTGGCGTGGTCGAGCGACCATAGTCCGAGTAATCATCGCTGCGCAGCGCAAATTGCAGTTCCAGTTCTTTCATGACTGGCGCGGCGACCTCGGCGTACAGGGCCTTGACGTTGCGCGAACCTTGCGAAGCGGAATAGCCCAGGCCAACGATATCGTTGATGTCGGTGTATGGCGTCGATTGGCTGTTCGTTTCTTCCTTGCGGTATTCGGCACCCACTGCGAGGCCCATCATGCCGCCTGGCAATTGGAACAGTTCGCGCGTCGCCTTGAAGTCCAGCGAGGTGCTCTTCGTCGTGCCCGAGTTGTTCAGCGTAGGCGATACCAGCGCCAGTACTTCAGGGCTGTTGATGACGCCCTTGCCGATACGGAAAGTGCCGTTGTTCAGCGCCTGGCGCAAGGCGCTGGTACGGTAGTAGCCCGTTTGCGTGCGGTCGGTTTTGCTTTCTGCATACATCAAGCCAGTATCGTAATCCCAGTTGGCGTAGGTACCCTTGACGCCGGCCAGGACACGGGTGACGGTCGTTTCGAGGTTCGATACGCGTGGACGCGATGCATCGACCCAGCGCGGACGGGCGGCGACGCCCAGGATGTTGTCCGGGTGTCCCGCTGGCATCAGCAGTTGGTCCGGGCCACTGTTGGTGTTGTTGACGCGGGCATTGACCAGGTCGAAGCCAGCGCCGGTCAGGCCGGATGGGGTGGTGTAGGTGTCGGCCTTCGACTTGAAGATGCCCACTTCCGTGTAGCCTTGCGCATCGGCGCCCAGTGCCAGGGTGCCGCGCATGAACAGGTTGACGTTTTCGGTCTTTGGCTGGACGGTCGCGAACTGGACCGGATCCCACAGGCAGCCGCCGCCGCGGTTGTCGCCCGCAGTGCCGCCGGTCGGATCGAGGTTGATCGGATCGCACGAGCCCGGCAAGTTGGTGACATTGCCCAGCTTTGGCGAGATTGGACGCAGGGTGCCCAGGAAGGAGCTGCCGCCGCCGTTGCCGCTGGTCGTGGCGCCACCGCGCTGGTCGCGCCCACCCCATGGACGGGCATCGGCTTGGCCGATCCACTTGTCGCGGTTGGATTGTTTGATTTCGCCCGATTTTTTCGCATCGATGGTGGCGAAGACGTTGAATTTGTCGGTGTCCATGTCGCCGAAGCCGATGGCGCCGGAGATGCTGGTGACGGTGCCGTCGCCGTGGCCGCTCTGGCCGACGTTGGCGGAGATGGTCTTGCCGACATAGTTCTGGCGCAAGATGATGTTGACCACGCCGGCGATCGCGTCGGAACCGTAAATGGCGGAAGCGCCGTCTTTCAGGATATCGATGCGGTCCACGGCGTCGAGGGGAATCGAATTCAAGTCGACGAAGCTGCGTTGGCCGTCATCGCCGAAGCCGTACGGCGCCGTGCGGCGGCCATTGATCAGCACCAGAGTCGAGCTGACGCTCAAACCGCGCAGCGACACGCCAGAGGCGCTGCCGGCGAAACCGCTGGTGAAGGAGCCGCTGATACTGCCGTTGTTGTCGGCGGAGATGCTGCGCACGACGTCGGCGATCGATGCTTTACCGGTCTGTTCGATGTCTTTGCGGGTCAGTGTTTGAATGACCGAAATGGTCTCGGCTTCCGCGCGTTTGATGCTCGAACCTGTCACTTCAACCTTTTGAATGTTTTGGCCAGTAGTCTGTGCGTTGGCTACATGCATGCCAAACGCAAGGCTGCCGATAAACATCAAACGGATAGACCGCGATAATCCTGTTTCCACCATCATTGCAAAACTCCTCACTTTATGAATATGCGGCACGACATCTCCTTGTATTGGAAACGCTAACCATATATGTATCTATTATTTTATCGATCGTCTCATGGACGGTATCTTTGAAATCTTTGAGTATTCAAAGTTTCAAGATGTTAATGAAACCATCGTAGCTGCTTGCCTGTCAATTTTTATAGCCCGGACACATATGAAAAAACAACACACGGCAGAGCTCGGTTATTTTTTCTTGCCTGGGCGATGTTGCCATATACGGGGTGCGGGCCGCATTTTTGCAGGCTCTGAATGCTGCGGTGCGGGAGGGAAGGCGATGGGGGAAGCGTTGTTTTTTTGTACTAACACGCAGAACGATAGACGTGAGCGCCATCATGGTGCAATATTGGGTTTGTGTATCAAAAGTGTGCAAGCCCGCATCATTCTGGTGCTTAATCGCCGGGTGCTAAAGAATTTTATTTATTTAAATATTTAAAAAGATAATAATTGGTCCGTCATTTCATGAATGCGCGGATTATCTTCGTTTGTTTTTTTGGATTTTTTTCGGCATTCACGCAATAAAAGAAATTCGTATTGCGGCAAGGCCGGTATTGCCGGCGCCGAATGGATGCGCGCTGCAACGGGCCGGAAAATGCAAGCGATGGAATTGGCATGCGGCTGCGTATGCGCTGGCCTGTGCTGGCGTTGGCGGCGACCCGAGACTGCTTCCCGGGTCGCCTGTGGACAAGAGCTTACTACACTTGCAGTTGCGGATATGACGGCAGCACGGGCGCGCTGTGCTGTCATGCGCGCATATTTACATCCCGCCCCACAATGCACTCAGCGTCGCCAATGCCGTCAGGCCCGCCGTTTCCGTGCGCAGGATGCGCGGACCCATGGCCAGGCCGATGGCGCCGGCGGCCAGCGCCGCCTTTTCTTCCGCGTCCGAAAAGCCCCCTTCCGGCCCCACCATCACGGTGATCGCCTGCGGCGGCTGATGACGCGCCCAGTCGGCCAGCGACTGCTCGGCGCGCGGCGTCAAAATGATGCGGTTATGTAAATCTTGCTGGCTGCTCCAGCTATTAAAATCCTGCAATGGCGCCAGCTGCGCCAGGCGGTTGCGCCCGCATTGTTCCGATGCGGACACGATGATCGCTTGCCAATGCGCGAGCTTTTTCTCGGCCCGCTCGCTGGACAAGCGCACGACGCAGCGCTGCGCCGCCAGCGGCACGATGCCGGCCGCGCCCAGTTCGATGGCTTTTTCGATGATCCAGTCCATTTTGGACGCTTCCGGCAGCGCTTGCGCCAGGGTCACGGCGTACGGCAGTTCCGCCTCGCGCGCCGTGTGGGACTTCAGTTCGGCGCTGGCGCGTTTTTTCTCGACGTTGCACAAGACAGCCGTGTACTCGCCGCCCTCGCCGTTGAAGACGGTGATGGCCTCGCCCGGCACAAGCCGCACCACATGGACGTGGTGGGCGACGGCGTCGGGCAGAGCGATGGTGGCGCCTATGGCGAGTGGCTGGGGACAGAAAAAACGCGGCATGCAACATCCTGCGGAGAGAAACAATGGGAGGTGCCGCGCCGCGCGCGGGTAGGGCGCGCGCGGCTGCGACTCGAGGGTGCAATTTTAGTACCGCTGCGCGCGGCCGGGTGAAATTCTTGCCGCCGGCCTGCGCACGGCGCATCCGGGGCGGGAAATTGCGCGGCTATAACAAGCTGATCAAAAACGAAATGTTGTTTTTTGATTTCATAAACCATTGCATTATTGACAGTGAAGCTTTTGGCGTGGTTTGATGACTATACAAGTTGTGTTGAACGACATCAATTGTTTCCAGCAATGTCGTCCGTGATGTGATTCGGTATGGTATGGGGAGACGCCGCACGTTTCAATGCTTGGGCCTATGGCCCTGGGCGCGTTGCGGCCAGCTTAAATTGGTTGGAAAGCATGACACTGTAACTGTAGCGGGAGGGCCTTGCCGTTTTTCGCAAGACCATGAGAGATTTAAGCGATTATAAAAATACAAACTAATCGCTTATCAAGTGATATCAGGGATCAAGAAAAGGAATCAGTTATGATGTTGATGTTTCGCGAAAAAAAGAGTGTGCAGGTGGTGAGATTGGCGTTGGCCGCGTTCGCCGGCGTCGCAACGATGAGCGTGCACGCGCAGGAAGCGATCGATGCGCCGGTGCCTAAGGTGCAGCGCGTCGAAATCACCGGTTCGAGTATCAAACGTATCGAAGCCGAAGGTATTTCCCCGATCACCGTGATGACGCGCGAATCGATCGCCCGCTCGGGCGCGACGTCGGTGCTGGACCTGATGCGCAACTTGACTGCTGCGGGCGGTAACGGCGGTGAGCTGGCGACGTCGAGTTCCTTCCGCAATGGCGCCACCAGCGTCTCGCTGCGCGGTCTGCCGACCCTCATCCTGTTGAACGGCTATCGCCTGCCGGCGTCCGGTTCGGACGATTACAGCGGCCAGACCTCGGTCGATCTGAACGCCATTCCGCTGGCGGCCATCGAGCGCATCGATGTCCTCAAGGACGGCGCCTCGGCCATCTACGGCACCGATGCCGTCGGCGGCGTCATTAACTTCATCCTGCGCAAGGATTACCAGGGCTTGACCCTGGACGCCAGCACAGGTTCGACCACCTATGGCGACGGGCAAAACCATAAGGTGTCCGTGTCCGGCGGTTTCGGTGACCGTGACGCACAGAAATTTAACGTGACTTATTCGGCTTCGTACGAAAAAACCAAGGCCATCCATGGTGTCGACCGCGATTGGGCGAACAGTACCGATTTCACCGGTCACAAGGGCGGCCTGTATCAGGGTAGCACGTACGGCGCCAAGGGCCGCGATCCTGGCACCATTTCGCTGGGCGGTTCGCAGCGCATGGCCGATCCGGAGTGCGACGCGGCCCACCGCAAGCCCTATCCTGACGCGCCGGAATGGGTGGCTGCGCCGAACCGCAACGCCTGCTTGTACTCCACCGCCGAGTCGATAGACCTGGTGCGCCCGTCCACACGCTACGGCGGGGCGGTCACGGCGAACTGGGATTTGACGCCGGATGTGTCGCTGTTCGCCAATCTGTTCTACAACCACTTCGACACCCGCATCCAAGGCTCGCCGGCCTGGATCCAAAACGCCGACCGTTCCAACGTGCTGCGTGTGGCGGCGGACAACCCCTTCAACATCTACGGCGTGCCGGTCAACATCCGCCGCTACTTCCCCGCCGCCGAGGGTGGTACGGGCACCAATGTTGATACCACCTGGCTGGTCGGCGGCGCTACCGGCCGTGCAGCCAACTGGGACTGGACCGTGTCTGTGGGCCACAGCCAAGAGAAGGGCGAAACGCGCGTCTACGGCTCCTTCCTGCACGATAAATTGCAGAGTTACCTGGCGCAGGGCAAGTTTAACCCCTTCGGCGGCAACCACAATTCGGAGCAGGTCATCAACGAACTGACAGCCGACCAGTACACCAAGACCAAGTCCTCGACGGATTTTGCCAAGGTGACTGCTTCCAGCGAATTTGGCCAACTGCCCGGCGGCAAGATCGGTGTGGCCGTCGGTGCCGAGTACAAGCGCGAGAAGCTCAGCTACGATCCGTCGCAGGCTTGGCGCGATGGCGCGATCGGCATCTATTCGACCCTGCGCGGCATCGACGGCTCCGAGTCGCTCGGCGCCGTGTTCGGCGAGTTGGCCCTGCCGCTGCTGAAAAACCTGGAAGCGCAGGCGGCCGTCCGCTATGACCGCTACCAGTTGGCTGGCGGTACCACCAACCCGAAGCTTGGCCTGCGCTGGACCGCCTTGCCGACCTTGATGTTCCGCACCAGCTACAGCACCGGTTTCCGCGCGCCGACGCTGTCGCAGCGCTTTAACGAAGGCCGCGGCGGTTTCGTCGCAACCAAGGATCCGAAGCGTTGCATCGTGGGTGACGCGTATTTTGACACCGCTTGCAGCGGTTCGGCGTTGTCTCTGCTGTCTGGCACGAAGGATTTGAAGCCCGAAAAATCGAAGCAGTTCAACCTGGGCGTGGTTGCCGAGCCGATCAAGAACCTGACGCTGGGTTTAACCTACTGGAATATCAAGTGGAACGATCGGGTCGAGAATCTTGACAACGAAACCGTGTTGGCGGGCGAGGATGGTCAGTACAAGAATGCCGTTACGCGCTACGCCGTGACGGCGGAAGACCAGGAGAAGTATAACGCGCTGAGCGCCGCCCAGCGCGCGACGCTGGGTCCGTTGGTAGGTCGCCTGAAGCAGCTGCAGGTTGGTTTGATCAACCGCAGCAAGGTCACCACCGACGGTTTGGATGTCGAAGCGTCGTACACGCTGCGCACAGCCGAGATGGGGCGTTTCAAGGTGTTCGGCGAGGCGACCTACACACTGTCCTATGACCGCGCGCTGCTGCCTGACGATCCGGCGATCAATTGCGCCAACAACACGGCCTGCGAGGCCGGTGAATACGGCTATCCTAAGCTGCTGGCCAAGCTGGGTGTCAACTGGGATCGCGGTGCTTGGGCGGCGACGACAAGCGCCAACTTCACCTCGCATTACCACGTGGACCGGACACCGTCGGCGACGATCAACCTTTACTACGACGAGTACGCGAACGGCCTGATGATCCCGAGCGCGACCCTGGTTGACGCCTCGCTGTCCTATAGCGGCTTCAAGAACCTGGTGCTGCGCGGTGGCGTCAATAACGTGTTCGATCGTGCGCCAGCGTTCGATCCATCGTCGAACATCGGCTACGACACCGCCTACGGCAATCCGCGTGGCCGTTACATCTATATGTCGGCGTCATACTCCTTCAAATGACGTGAGGGTAGACTGACGGGCGGGGCGGGTCGATTTGCGGCGCGCTCCGCAGCGGCGTAAGTCGCGAAAAACCGGGCCTGGCCCGGTTTTTTTTCGCCCCTGCCGGGCGCAAGGGGCACAACCCGCGGCGGCGGCGTTGCGCGGTTTGATTTTTCCCCTTGTTGGTCTGGTAAAATACACAGCTCTGACTGCGCCCAGCTGCGCAGCAAACGAATTTAAACTCGCGACTGACCCATACCATCATGACAACTACGCTCCCGACTACCAAAATGGCCAATGCGATCCGCGCACTGGCAATGGACGCTGTACAAAAGGCCAATTCCGGCCATCCAGGCATGCCGATGGGCATGGCCGAGATCGCAGTTGCCCTGTGGAGCGGTCACTATCGCCACAATCCAGCGAATCCAAAATGGCAGAACCGCGACCGTTTCCTGTTGTCGAACGGCCACGGCTCGATGCTGCACTACGCGCTGCTGCACCTGACCGGTTACGAACTGTCGATGGATGACATCAAGGCGTTCCGCCAGATGCATTCGAAAACCCCGGGCCACCCGGAAGTCGATGTCACGCCAGGCGTGGAAACGACCACCGGCCCGCTGGGCCAGGGCATCGCCAACGCCGTCGGCATGGCCCTGTCGGAGCAATTGCTGGCCGCTGAATTCAACAAGCCTGGCTACGATATCGTCAACCACTACACCTACGCGTTTGTGGGCGATGGTTGCCTGATGGAAGGTATTTCGCACGAAGTGTGCGCGCTGGCCGGCACCCTGGGCTTGAACAAACTGATCGCCCTGTACGATGACAACGGCATTTCCATCGACGGCAAAGTCGAAGGCTGGTTCACGGACGACACCCCGGCCCGCTTCGAAGCGTACGGCTGGAACGTCATCCGCGCCGTCGACGGCCACGATGTTGCCGCCGTGGCTGCCGCCATCGCCGCCGCCAAGAAGGCCAGCAAGCCAACCTTGATCTGCTGCAAGACCATCATCGGCAAGGGTTCGCCGAACCTGCAAGGCGGCGACAAGGTCCACGGCGCCGCGCTGGGCGACAAGGAAATCGCCGCCGTGCGCGAATACATCGGCTGGGATGCCGCCCCGTTCGAGATGCCGGCCGACGTGTACGCAGCCTGGGATGCCAAAAAGCAAGGCGCCCTGCTGGAAGCGGACTGGAACGAGCGTTTCGTCGCTTATGGCCGCGAATTCCCGCAGCAAGCCGCTGAACTGAGCCGCCGCATGCAGGGCGACTTGCCAGCCGCGTTTGAAACGGCGCTGTCGGCCGCCATCGCTTCCTGCGTCGAGAAGAAAGAAAACATCGCCACCCGCAAGGCCAGCCAGAACGCCATCCAGGCACTGGCATCGTCCCTGCCGGAATTCCTGGGCGGCTCGGCCGACCTGACCGGTTCGAACCTGACCAACTGGAAAGAGTGCGTGGCCGTGCGTTCGGGCCAGCCTGGCAACCACATCAACTACGGCGTGCGCGAATTCGGCATGAGCGCCATCATGAACGGCATCACCTTGCACGGCGGCTACATCCCGTTCGGCGCCACGTTCCTGACGTTCTCCGACTACAGCCGCAATGCGCTGCGCATGGCTGCCCTGATGAAACTGCGTTCGATCTTCGTGTTCACCCACGATTCGATCGGCCTGGGCGAAGACGGCCCGACGCACCAATCGGTCGAGCACGTCTCGTCGATGCGTTTGATCCCGAACCTGGACAACTGGCGTCCGTGCGACACCGTCGAGTCGGCTGCTGCCTGGGGCGCCGCCGTGCGCCGCAAGGACGGTCCGTCGACCCTGATCTTCTCGCGCCAGAACCTGCCATACCAGGAGCGTAGCGCCGAGCAGATCGAGAACATCTACCGCGGCGGCTATGTGCTGAACGACGTGGCCGACGCCAAGGCGATCCTGATCGCCACCGGTTCCGAAGTGGAACTGGCCGTCGCCGCCGCCAGCGCGCTGGCTGCCGAAGGCATCGCCGTGCGCGTGGTGTCGATGCCGTCGACCGACGTGTATGACCGCCAGGACGCCGCCTACAAGGCCAGCGTGCTGACGAAGGGCGTGCCGCGCGTGGCCATCGAAGCGGGCGTGACCAGCTTCTGGTACAAATACGTGGGCCTGGAAGGCGCCGTGGTCGGTATCGACACGTTTGGCGAATCGGCTCCGGCCGGCGTGCTGTTCAAGCACTTCGGCTTCACGGTCGAGAATGTCGTAGCCAAGGTTAAAGCCGTTATCGCTGGCTAATATTGATTTTGAGCAGACCCTGGCCATGTGCTGGCCGGGGTGCTGTGCTGATACCTTTTTTTTTAATCAGGAGCAGAGTATGACGATCAAAGTTGCAATCAACGGCTACGGCCGCATCGGCCGTAATGTATTGCGCGCTTTCTACGAAGGCGGCAAGAAACAGGATATCCAGATCGTTGCCATCAACGACCTGGGCGATGCCAAATCGAACGCCCACCTGACCCGCTACGATACCGCGCACGGCAAGTTCCCTGGCACGGTCACCGTCGAAGGCGACAACATGATCGTCAATGGCGATCCGATCCGCGTATTCGCACAGCGCAACCCGGCTGAAATCCCATGGGGCGAGCTGGGCGTGGACGTCGTGCTGGAATGCACGGGCTTCTTCACCACCAAAGAGAAAGCTTCGGCTCACTTGAAGGGCGGCGCGAAAAAAGTCATCATCTCGGCACCAGGCGGCAAGGACGTCGATGCTACCGTCGTGTTCGGCGTGAACCACTCCGTGCTGAAATCGACGGACACCGTCATCTCGAACGCTTCGTGCACCACCAACTGCCTGGCACCGCTGGTCAAGCCGCTGAACGACGCCATCGGCATCGAAACGGGCCTGATGACCACCGTGCACGCCTACACCAACGACCAGGTGCTGTCCGACGTGATGCATGAAGACCTGCGTCGCGCCCGTTCGGCCACCATGAGCATGATCCCGACCAAGACGGGCGCTGCTGCCGCCGTGGGCCTGGTGCTGCCTGAGCTGAATGGCAAGCTGGACGGTTTCGCCATCCGCGTGCCGACCATCAACGTGTCGCTGGTCGACCTGTCCTTCATCGCCAAGCGCGACACCACCGTGGAAGAAGTCAACGCCCTGATGAAGGCCGCTTCGGAAGGCGCCCTGGAAGGCATCCTGACGTACCAGACCGAACCGCTGGTGTCGATCGACTTCAACCACAACCCGGCGTCGTCGAACTTCGATTCGACCCTGACCAAAGTGTCGGGCCGCCTGGTAAAAGTATCGTCGTGGTACGACAACGAGTGGGGTTTCTCGAACCGCATGCTCGACACCACCGTTGCACTGATGTCGGCCAAGTAATCTTTTGACCGCATAAGCAAAAACGCCCTTCGGGGCGTTTTTTTTCGTCTGTTGCCCGCTTATTCCTTCGGTTCGCACTGATTGCGCCACTGTTCGCACGATGCCTCGACACCCTGATAGCACATATTGAGGATGTAGTCGCAGTTTTCCGACGGAATCCATGCGCGCACGGCGGCCGTGCTGGAGAACGAAGCGGCGGCGCCGGCGGCGATGGCAAAGACAAACAGGGCTTTTTTAATGGAAATCATTTTTCTCGCTTTCATCATTGGACAACGGTAGGGTGTCGAATCAAAAGACCATCCAGCCAGGCTTGATCAGCCCGCCGGATGCGGGAAAATATTAGCATTAAAACCAGTTAATAATTGCCATAAAGAAAAATATTTCTACTGACGCAAGGCGCGCAGGCGGCGCCGGTAGAAGCGCCACAGCAGGCGCAAGTCGCGTAGTACGGGCACGCCGGACAGCAGGGTCAGCACGCCGGCGAGGATGATGGTGGCGGCAGGAAAGCCGATGTGCTTGAAGGCCAGTGCGCCGCTGACCCCGCCGATGAAGAAGCCGGCGATCAGCAGGCTGTGCGTCCTGAGCTTGCCCCGGTTCACCTTGACCACGCGGTCCGGCAAGGCGCGCCGGTTGTAATACGCCATCTTGCCCAGTTCGATGCCGATATCGGTCGACAGGCCCGTCACGTGCGTGGTGCGGATGACGGCGCCCGAAATCTTGGTGATGATGGCGTTTTGCAAACCCATGACAAAGCACAGCAGCAAGATGGTGACGGGGCCCAGCACGTCGGGCATGGTGGCCAGGTAATTGCCCGTCAAGCCGAACAGCAGCAATAATGCCGCTTCCAGCAGCAGGCTGGCGGCAAACTGGCTGTGCAGGCGCCGCCGCTTGCCCCAGTTCACCATGATGGCCGTCACGGCCGCGCCGCTGACAAAGGCCAGCCACGCGCCCAGCGCCGCCAGGGCCAGCGTGATATTGCCCAGTGCCAAGTCATCCGCCATGCCCGAGACGATGCCCGTCATGTGCGAGGTATAGCCGCCGATGGCGAGAAAACCGCCCGCATTCACGGCGCCGGCCACCAGCGCCAGCACGCAGCCCAGCTGCAGATTGGCTTGCGTATCGCGCGCCGATCCGCTCAGGCGGGACAGGTAATGAAGCGGCATGCCTGGGCCGGCCTCAGGCGGTGGCGCCGAAGATGGCTTGCCACAGGCGCATGACGTTGTCCGCATGCACGCGCACTCGTTCCGGTTCCACGCGGGCCAGGTCTTGTCCCTGCAGGCGCAGCTGGTGCTGCAGCTTGCGCAGCGCGCGGTAGGCGTCGGCCACCAGGGCGGCCAACTGGGCGTCGATCAGCCCCAGTTCGCCGCACAGGCGCAGCAGGGCGATATTGCCCGAGTTGGCCGTCAGCTGCGGGTACTGCGCCGCATGCTGGAGCACCAGGTATTGCACCATGAACTCGATGTCGATCATGCCGCCCGGATCTTGTTTCAAATCAAAGTTGCCGGGGCGGGGCGGGTGGGCGTCCAGCATCTTCTTGCGCATGGCCACCACTTCGCCCTTGAGCGGGCCGTTTTCCGGCCTTTCCTTGCGCAAGATCGTGTCGCGGATGCGCTCGAAGTGCTTGCCGATGCCGACATCGCCGGCGCAGAAGCGCGCGCGCGTCAGCGCCTGGTGTTCCCACACCCAGGCCGCGCTGCCCTGGTAGCGTTCGAACGCTTGCACGCTGGAAACCAGCATGCCCGAGGCGCCGTCGGGACGCAGGGCGATGTCGATATCGAACAAAATGCCGGCCGAGGTGTGCGAGGTCATCCAGGTAATGAAGCGCTGCGCCAGCTTGGCGTACAGGCCGGGCGCTTCCTGGTCGTCGTCGTCGAACAGGAAGATGACGTCGAGGTCCGAGACATAGCCCAGCTCCTTGCCGCCCAGCTTGCCGTACGCGATGACGGCGAATTTCGGCACCTCGCGGTGGCGCGTAGGCAAGGTTTGCCAGACGGCTTGCACGGTGGCGGCGACGATGATGTCGGCCAGCTGGGACAGGTAATCGGCCAGCTTTTCCACGCTCAGGTCGCCCGCCAGGTCTTGCGCCAGGCACTGGAACAGCTGCGCGTGGTGTGTTTCGCGCAGGATATCCATCTGCCGCTCCGTGTCGCCGGGCGCGTCGTCGAGCTGGCGTTGCAAGTCCAGCGCCAGCGCGGCCGGGTCAGGCACCGTATTGCGGATGCGCTCGTCCAGCAGCTCGTCGAGCAGTATCGGATGCTGCGTGAGGAAGGTGGCGGCCCAGCCGCTGGCACACACCATGCGCACGACGCGCTCGAGCGTATGCGGGTATTCCGTCAGCAGCGACAGATAGGCCGAACGGCGCGCGATGGCCTCCAGGAAATCGAGCAGGCGGCCCAGGGTGGCCAGCTGGCTGGCGTTGCCGTTGGACACGGAGCAATCGGTGATCAGGGGCAGGGCGGAATTGACGAGGGCCACCAAACGCGTGCGGCTCGCCTCTGGCAAGGATTGCAGCCGCGGCGCCTGCCACGTGGCCAGCAGGCGGCGCGCGCAGGCGGCCGGTTCATGGAAACCCAGGGCGGCGAAGCGCGCTTCGATGGCTTCCTGCTGGTCCGAGGCGGCGCAGTCGTTCGACGTTTGCGGGTCGATGCCCGTGTCGACCGGCGGCGCGCCGCTGCTCTTGTCGCTGAACATTTCGTCAAATTGACCGGCGACAAACACGCGGTGCGCTTCCAGCTGGACCAGCAGGGTGGGCGTGTCGGGTAAACCCATCATCTGCGCCACGGTGAGGCGGTCGGCCTCGTTCGCGGGCAGGGTATGGGTTTGCGCATCGTCAAGATACTGCAGCCGGTGTTCGAGGTTGCGCAGGAAAGTGTAGGAACCCAGCAATTGTTCCACGATGGCCGGTTCCAATAGTCCCTTGTCCGCCACCGTGCGCAGGGTGGCGCGCGTGGAACGTTCGCGCAGCTCGGCGTCGCGTCCGCCCCGTATCAATTGAAACACTTGTGCGAGGAACTCGATTTCGCGGATGCCGCCACGGCCCAGCTTGACGTTGTTGCTGCGGTCCGGGTGCAGCCGCTCCTGGCGGTTGACTTCGGCGCGGATCTGGCCGTGCATGGTGCGGATGGCATCGATGACGCCGAAATCGAGGTAGCGACGGAAGACGAAGGGGCGCACGATGGCGTCGAGCGCGGCGATGTCCTCCGGCTTGCCCGTCACGGCGCGCGCCTTGACCCAGGCGTAGCGCTCCCATTCGCGCCCTTGCACGATCAGGTACTGTTCCACCATGCCCAGGCTGGCGGCCAGCGGGCCGGAATTGCCGTTCGGACGCAGGGCCATATCCACACGGAAAGTAAAACCGTCTTGCGTGATCTCGGCCAGGGCGGCGATCAGTTTCTTGCCCATGCGAATGAAAAACTCGTGGTTGGACAGGCTGCGCTGGCCCGGCAAGGTCGCTTGCGTATCGCCATCTTCCGGGTAGACAAAGATCAGGTCGATATCCGACGACACATTGAGTTCGCCGCCGCCCTGCTTGCCCATCGCCAGCACCATCAAAGCTTGTTCCTCGCCCGATTCCTCGCCGACGGGCATGCCGTGCAGGGCCACCATCTCGGCCGTGATGGCGTCCACATGCGTGCGGATGGCAAAATCGGCAAAACCCGTCATGGCGGTCACGACTTCGTTCAAGTCGGCCTGGCCGCCAAGATCGCGCGCGATCAGGCCGCAGACGAGCAGGTTGCGCAGGCGGCGCATGGCCCGTTCGGGCGGCAGCGGAGGCGTGGCGGCGTTCGCCTGGGCGGCCAGCTCGGCGGCAAAGTCGAGCCCGTCCAGCGGCGCGCGCACCAGTTGCGCCACCTGCGCGGCGCGCTCGGGGGCGGCGTCCAGCCAGCGCTGGTAGAAACGGGAGGCGGAAATCAAAGGCTGTGTGCTCATGGTATCGGTAAGGGTCTCGTGGATGCTGCGTGCATGTTCTTGTTTAACTTGGCTGCGAACGGCGGGGGATGCGGTAAAATTGTGCCGCTGGCCGAATACCGCCGGTAGTGCGTGCTCTTCCGGACGATGGTAAGGGAGGCTTTGCTCAGACGCAAGCGCAAGGATGCAGGCGCGCACCACGAATGCAGACGATTTTTGCCATTATTTGACGCCGGGCCAGTTTATTAGCTTATTGATGCAAAAACCGCCAGAAGCAAGCGTGACAGAACATGTGCCATTGGCCCTGCGCTGGCAGAGGCTGCGTGCCGCCTATCGCATGGCCAACCTGGCCACCCACCATGTATTGGGTTTTACCATCAAACTGGTGCTGCTGGCGTATTTCGCCTTCGCCGTGCTGTTTTTATTCCTGCGCTACGCCATCTTGCCGAATATCGATTATTACAAAGGCGATATCGAGCGGGCGGCCAGCCGCGCGCTGGGCAACCCTGTCAGCATCGCGCGCATTTATGCTTCCTGGCATGGCGTGCGGCCGAACCTCTTCCTCGGCGACGTGACCCTGCGCGACCAGGCGGGGCGCCAGGCGCTGAGCCTGCCGAGCATTTCGGCGACTGTGTCGTGGTGGAGCGTGCTCGGTTCCGTGCGCTTCACTACTCTGGAAATCACGCGGCCCGACCTGGACGTGCGGCGCAGCATGGATGGCAAGCTGTATGTGGCCGGCGTGCTCGTCGACAGCAGCCAGGGCAGCGACGGCAAGGGCGCCGACTGGTTGCTGTCGCAGCATGACATCATCATTCGCGACGGCAAGGTGCGCTGGACGGACGAAGCGCGCGGCACGCCGGAGCTGGCTTTAACCCAGGTCAACTTGCTGCTGCGCAACCGCTGGCGCAGCCACCGGCTGGGCTTGCAGGCCACGCCGCCCGCCAGCCTGGCCGCGCCCATCGATGTGCGTGCTCACTTCACGCATCCGCCTTTCAGCACGCGCATCTCGGATGTATCGATGTGGAAGGGCGAGCTGTATGCGGACCTGAAAAACGCCGACTTGACCGCCTGGCGCCGCTACCTCGATTACCCGTTCGAGCTGAGCCAGGGCAAGGGCGCCTTGCGCGCCTGGTTGAGCCTGGATCACGCGCGCCTGGCCGGCTTCACGGCCGACGTGGGCTTGACGGATGTGCAGGCGCAGCTGGGCGAGCATATCGCCCCGCTCGACTTGCTGTCGGTCAGCGGGCGCATTTCGGCAAAAGAAGAGCTGTCGGCGCAGGTGCCGGACGGCAAGCCCACCTTTGGCGCGAATGGCCATCAGGTGGAGTTGACGAATTTCGCGGTGGAAACACGCGACGGCCTCAGCCTGCCGCCCACGACCCTGTCCGAACGTTTCATTGCCGCCACGAAGCGAAAGCCGGCGCGCACGGAAATCACGGCCAAGTCGCTCGATTTGCAAACCCTGGCCGCGCTGGCCGACAAGCTGCCGCTGGGCGAACAGCAGCGCCAGCGCCTCGACGCCCTGGCGCCGCGCGGGCGTTTGCAGGATTTCTCGGCGCAATGGGAAGGCGAGATGGCGACACCGGCCAGCTACCGTTTGCGCGGCAAGCTCATCGACCTGGGCCTGAATGCGCAGCCGGCGCGCCTGGCCGTGGCGAAGACGGCGAGCAGCCCCGCGCAGGCGGCCGCACCGGCCATTCCCGGCTTCGACAAACTCAGCGGCACCATCGACGCCAACGACAAGGGCGGCAGCATCGCTATCGATGCGCAGGATCTGGTGCTGCAGTTTCCATCGTACCTGAGCGAACCGGCCATGCCGTTCGAACAATTCGCCATGCAGGCGCGCTGGACGTTTGAAGCGGAGAATATGCTGCAAGTCGAGCTGGACAAGCTCGACTTCAATCAGCAAGGTTTGCGCGTCGCCTTGCAAGGCACGCACCGCATGCCGCTCGACGGCAAGAACCTGGGCGAGGTCGACTTGACGGGCACGATAGACAATTTCCAGATCAACACCATCGGCCGCTACCTGCCGCTGCAAACGCCCGAGCACCTGCGCCACTGGCTGACGGGGGCGCTGGAAGGCGGCGTGGCGCGCGATGTCAGCCTGCGCCTGCGCGGCGAACTCGAGCATTTCCCCTTCAAGGCCGACACGCCGGCCCAGCGCAATCGGGGCGATTTCCGCGTGGCTGGCAAGCTCGAAAATGGCACCCTGAACTACGCGCCCGGCGAATTTGCGGAAAGCGGCCCGCTGGCCGGCAAGGCGCCGTTGTGGCCGCAGGCGGAGAAGATCAAGGGCAGTTTCGTGTTTGAACGGGCGCGCATGGAAATCCGCGGCGACACGGCCACCACGGGCGGCGTGGCCTTGACGAATGTCAAAGCCGTGATCCCCGACCTGACCGTGTTCGACACCTTGCTCGACATTGAAGGCAATGCGGCCGGCCCCATGCAGGAATTCCTCAAGTACGTGACGGCCAGCCCCGTGCTGGGCTGGATCGAGCATTTCACGGATGAAACGACGGCGACGGGCAACGCCAGGCTGGCCCTCAAATTGCACTTGCCGATCGAGCGCATGCTCGAATCGACCGTGCAGGGCAGCTTGCAGCTGGCGGGCAACGACGTGGTGCTGTTCCACGATATGCCGCCCGTACTGGGTACGCAGGGCAAGATCGAATTCAACGAAAAGGGCGTCAACCTGAACGGCTTGAACGGCAGCCTGCTTGGCGGGCCGCTGGCCATCTCGGGCGGCACGCAGGCGGACAGTTCCATCCAGGTCAAGATTGCCGGCAACATGACCATCGACGGCTTGCGCAAGACGTATCCGGCGCCCGTGCTGCAGCGCCTGGCGAAACATTTGAACGGCGGCGCGCGCTACAGCGGCTTGATCACGGCGCGCGATCACCAGGTGGTGGTCAATGTCGAATCGCCGTTGACGGGCCTGGGTCTGGATTTCCCCGCCCCCCTGAAGAAGCCGGCCGGCGACAGCCTGCCCGTGAAATTCACCTTGACGGGCAATGCGGCCAACGGCGCGGGCCTGCGCACGGACGATATCCGCATCGCGCTGGGATCCGGCATTGCCGCGCGTTACCAGCGCCAGAAGCAGGGCAAGGACGCCTGGCGCCTGGTGCGCGGCGGCATCGGCGTGAACGTGCCGGCGCCGGAACCGGACAGCGGCATGATGTTCAACGTCAACATGAAAACCCTGGACGTGGACAGCTGGATCGCCGCCGGCAGCGAGATCGCCGGCAGCGGCTCGGCATCCGCCGACAGCGGCGCCGCCGACGATGTCCCCGATATCGCGCAATACGTGGTGCCGGACATGATGGCGGCCCGTGCCAGCGAACTGATGCTGGGCGAGCGCAAGCTGGAAAACGTGGTCGTGGGCGCCACGCACCAGAAGGATGTGTGGCAAGCCAATATTGATGCAAAACAAGTGTCCGGCTATGTGACCTGGCTGGAAACGCCGTCCGGCCTGGGCAAGATGACGGCGCGCCTGTCGTCGCTGATCATTCCGGAGTCGGCCGCCAACGACGTGAAGAATTTGCTGGAGGGAAAGAACGGCGCCCAGTCGATTCCTTCGCTCGATATCGTCGCCGAGCAATTTGAACTGTTCAACAAGAAGATCGGCCGGCTGGAGTTGCAGGCCTATAACACCATGGCGGCGGGCGGGCGCGAGTGGCGCGTGGGCAAGCTGCAACTGTCGAATCCCGATGGCGCCCTGAGCGGCAATGGCAAATGGGTCATCAAGGATGGGCAAAGCACGACCAGCCTGCGTTTCGGCCTCGATATCGTCGATGCGGGCAAGTTGCTCGACCGCTTCGGCTTTGCCGACACGGTGCGCCGCGGCAAGGGGCGCCTGAGCGGCGACATCGCCTGGAACGGCTTGCCGTATTCGCTCGACATCCCCACCTTGTCGGGGCAGATCGAGATGAACGTGGAATCGGGCCAGTTCCTCAAGCAGGATCCGGGCGCGGCCAAGCTGTTGGGCGTGCTCAGCCTGCAAGCCTTGCCCCGCTTGCTGAAACTCGATTTCCACGACGTGTTTTCCGAAGGCTTGGCTTTCGACGGCATCACGGCCAACGCCAGCATCAAGCGCGGCGTGGTGAGCACCGATAACCTCAAGATGCATGGCGTGGCGGCGACCGTGCTGATGGATGGCACGGCCGATATCGCCAATGAAACGACGAATTTGCACGTGGTGGTGATCCCGGAATTCAACCTGGGTACCGGGCCGCTCGTGTACGCGCTGGCCGTCAACCCCGTCATCGGCCTGGGCAGTTTTCTGGCGCAATTGTTCCTGCGCGCGCCCGTGATGAAGGCGCTCACTTACCATATGCAGATCGCCGGGCCGTGGAAAGCGCCCGTCGTGACCAAGCTCGATGGTGGTAAATTGGACCCTGTCGCCGTGCCTGCCGCCGCAGCGGCGGAGGCGGTGGCGAAATAGGCGCGGCGTTCGAATGGAGAAGAGGTGGCAATGATGCATACAGTCGCAGCAGTACAAATGATTTCCTCGCCTTCCGTGGAAGACAACCTGGTCACGGCGCGCCGCCTGGTGGCGCAGGCCGCCGCCGGTGGCGCGCAGCTGGTGGTGTTGCCCGAGTACTGGGCCATCATGGGCAAGCAGGAAACGGACAAGCTGGCCCACGCGGAACAGCCCGGCAGCGGCCCCATCCAGGATGGCATGGCGCAGATGGCGCGCCAGCACGGCATCTGGCTGATCGGCGGCACCTTGCCCCTGATTTCCGGCGAGGAGGGCAAGGTCCTCAACACCACGCTGGTGTATGACCCGCAAGGCGAACCGGCTGGCCGCTACGACAAGATCCACCTGTTCGGCTTTACGCGCGGCGCCGAGTCGTACAACGAATCGCGCACCATCGTGCCGGGCGCGCAGGTGCGCTCGATCGAGACCCCGTTTGGCCGGGTCGGCCTGTCCATCTGCTATGACTTGCGCTTTCCCGAACTCTACCGCGCCATGGGCGATTGCGCGCTGATCGTCGTGCCGGCCGCGTTTACCCATACGACGGGCAGCGCCCACTGGGAAGTGCTGCTGCGCGCGCGCGCCATCGAAAACCAGTGCTATGTGCTGGCCTCGGCGCAGGGCGGCTTGCATCCGAATGGCCGCCGCACGTGGGGCCACAGCATGCTGATCGACCCGTGGGGCGAAGTGAAAGCCGTGTTGCCCGAAGGCGAGGGCGTGGTGAGCGGCGAGATCGACCTGGTGTTTTTGGCCGGCGTGCGCGAATCCTTGCCAGCCCTGGCGCACCGCACTATGTGAGGGTACCTGACATAAGCTACTGCGCGTCGCGCTTTGCGGCCTGCGATGCTCACCGTGCTCAAGCACGGCTGCGCTTCTCGGCCACAAATCACTGCCGCTCGCTACGCTTCTGTCAGGTACTGAGAATGAGTTGAATATAATTAGCGAGTGCAAAGTTATGAAGCCATTTGAACCCAATCTGTCGAGCCTGGCCGTGGCGCGCGAGATCCTGCTCACGCCGTTCGGCCTGGATGAAGACAAGCTGTTGAAAGCCCTGGGCACGATGTTTACGCACAAGGTCGACTATGCCGACCTGTATTTCCAGTCGACCAAGAGCGAAGGCTGGAGCCTGGAAGAGGGCATCGTCAAGACGGGCAGTTTTTCCATCGACCAGGGTGTGGGCGTGCGCGCAGTGTCCGGCGACAAGACGGCGTTTGCGTATTCCGACGATATTTCCGAGCGTGCCCTGCTGGAAGCGGCGGCGGCCACGCGCACGATTGCGCGCGCCGGCGCCGGCAGGATCAAGATCGCGGGCCAGATGCAGCCGCAGGGCGGACGTTCCTTGTACCTGCCCAACGATCCGCTTGCCTCGCTGGATGCCACGGCCAAGGTGCAATTGCTCGAACGCGTGGAAAAGATGGCGCGCGCGAAAGATCCCAGGGTCGTGCAAGTGATGGCGGGCCTGGCCGGCGAATATGACGTGGTGCTGGTGCTGCGTAGCGACGGCGTGCTGGCGGCCGACATCCGTCCGTTGGTGCGCGTCTCGCTGACGGTGATCGCGGAACAGAATGGCCGCCGCGAAACGGGCTCGGCAGGCGGCGGCGGGCGTTACAGCTATGACTATTTCAGCGATGCCGTACTGGAACAATACGCGGCGGACGCCGTCAATTCGGCCCTGGTGAACCTGGAAGCGCGCCCGGCGCCCGCCGGCCCCATGACCATCGTGCTGGGCCCGGGCTGGCCCGGCATCCTGTTGCACGAAGCCATCGGCCATGGCCTGGAAGGCGATTTCAACCGCAAAGGTTCGTCCGCGTTTTCCGGGTGCATCGGCGAGCGCGTGGCCGCCAAGGGCGTCACCGTGGTCGACGACGGCACCCTGGCTGGCCGGCGCGGCTCCCTGAATATCGATGACGAGGGCAACCCCACGCAGTGCACGACCCTGATCGAGGATGGCATCCTGAAGGGTTATATCCAGGACACCATGAATGCGCGCCTGATGAAGATGCCCGTGACGGGCAATGCGCGCCGCGAATCGTTCGCCCACCTGCCCATGCCGCGCATGACGAATACGTATATGCTGGGCGGCGACAAGGACCCGGGCGAGATCCTCGCCTCCGTCAAAAACGGCTTATATGCCGTCAACTTCGGCGGCGGCCAGGTCGACATCACGAATGGCAAGTTCGTCTTTTCGGCCAGCGAAGCGTACATGATTGAAAATGGCAAGCTCAGCTACCCGGTGAAGGGCGCGACCCTGATCGGCAATGGCCCGGACGTGCTCAACCGAGTTTCCATGATCGGCAACGACATGCGCCTGGACTCGGGCGTGGGCGTGTGCGGCAAGGAAGGGCAGAGCGTGCCCGTAGGCGTGGGACAGCCGACCTTGCGCCTGGACGGCATTACCGTCGGCGGCACGGCTTAGATCGCCATTTCAGGAACCTACTGCGCAGCCCACTCTTGAGTTTGCGTTGCTCGCTGTACCTGAAGTACAGCTGCGCTACTCAACCCAATATTGGGCTTGCTCGCTACGGTTCCTGAAACGCCTGATACGTTGAAAATATGACGAAATTCAGAACTTGTACTTCACCCCAGCACTGATGAAGCGTCCCGCCGCGCCCGCGTAGTCGAGCGGGTTGTAGCCCGTGGCGCCATACGTGAGCGGATCGAGCGGGGCGATCTTGTCGAACAGGTTTTGTATGGTCGCAAACACTTCCAGCTTGGGCGTGGCCAGCCAGCGGGCCGTCAGGTCCACCGTGGTGAACGAGGCGATGCGGCAGCCGCGCGGCGCATCCGTGCCGTTGGCGAAGTGCGTGGCGCAGCCGTCCGGGTCATTCTTGAACAGCAGGTTATCGAGCGGCGCGCGGTAGTTGACGTTGGCCGTGACGCGCCAGTTCAGGCGTTCCCAGGTGGCGCCCAGGTTAATGCGGTCGTCCGGCGTGCCCATGCAGTTGGACACGTCGCAATTGCCATGTGTGCCGGCAAAATCGCGCTGCGTGCCGTCCTGTTCCGTGCGCAGCCATTTGTACAGATGCGTCCACTTCAAGTCGAACACCAGGTTGCCATAGTCGCTGCCCAGGCTGAAGCGCTGGCGCGCGTCGATATCGATGCCGCGCACCGTCGTTTGCGCCGAATTCACATAATTGGCCAGCACGGCCGTGATAGCGCCCGGATCGCCGGCGATGCCGGTGGCCGTCGACGGGTCGCGCGCCACATGGCCTTCGGCGATGGCCGTGTCCGTTTGCTCCTGGTTGATTTCATTCTTGCGGCGGATTTGCCACAGGTCGACGGAAATGCTGGTGCGCGGCAGCGGGTCCCACACGGCGCCCACGGAATAGCTGCGCGAACGTTCGGGCGACAGCTTCGGATTGGGCGAGGTGATAACGGCGATGGAAGCCGGATCGCAGGCCGCTTCCACGCCCAGTGCGCAGCGCAGCGGATCGCTGGCGGTGGAGAACGCGGCCAGGCCGCCGACGCCGTTTTCCGCCGCGCTGGGGGCGCGGAAACCCTTGGCGAAGGTGCCGCGCAGGGCCAGTTCGCGCACGGGTGTCCATTTCACGCCCACTTTCGGCGTATAGGAGTTGCCCACGTCGGTAAAATGGTCGGCGCGCAGGGCGCCCGATAGTTCCACGCTCTTCAGCACGGGCGCCAGCATCTCTGCATAGATGGCCGAGGCGTTGCGGCTGCCCTTATAGGCGGAATAGCCGAGACCAATGATGTTGCCCCGTTCCGTGCCCGTGGTGGGCTTGAGTTCCGTCGATTCGTGGCGGAATTCCGCGCCCACGGCGACGCCCAGGGCGCCGCCGTCGAGCTTGGCCACCTCGCGGCTGGCCTTGAAGTCGATCTGCGCGATATGCGTCTTGGCGTCGTTCGAGATGCGCGGCGACAGGGCCGCGTACAGCTCGCGCGAATTGAGGCCCGCGTTTTCCGCGATGCGCCACAGGCTGCCGGACGGCAGGGCCGCGTACGCGGGGTTCAGGCTGGCCCGCTCCACGTTGGCGGCGCTCGGGTTGAGCAGGGCGAAGGCGACGTCGCGCTGCAGGTAGCCGTCCAGGTCGTTCGACACCTTGTTCTGCGAGTACAGCAGGGCGCTGTCGATATCCCAGCCCGCCACGCTACCCTTGATGCCGGCGACAAAGCGCATGAAGGTGGATGTGACTTCCGACAGGCGCGGCCCCACGTCGGCCGCCAGGTAGCGCAGCCGCGCCGCCGTGCCGAAATACGGATTGTCCGGGTGGGCGGCGCCCAGCGATACGCCTGCATTGCTGACGGGGCCGCCCGGATAGCCGACCGAGCCGCTGACCGTCGAGGGCGTGGTGGCCGAGTGCGATTCGCTGTGATACAGATTCAGCTCGGCATACGTTTGCAGCTCCGGCGTCAATTGCCAGGCGCCGCGGCCGAAGAAATTGATGTTCTTTTGCTTGGGCTGGATCTGGCCATATTGCTGCGCGGCATCAGTCAGGCAGCCGCCGCCCGGATCGCCCTGCGGGTGAGTCGTGAAGTTGCCGCAGGCGGCGCCGGGGAAGGTGCGCGTAAAGCCCGCGCCAGCGAGGTTGCCGCGGTTGTAGTAGTCGAGCGTGTCGGGATTGCGCACATTGCCGTTGACGGCGCTGCCGGCCGCATTGTTGGTGGTGATGGCGCCCGCGCCGCTGAGGGTTTCCTGCGCGCTGAAGCCCAGGTCGCGCAAGTCGCTGCGGCCGACGGCCCCCCGGCCGGCCCGGTCGCGGTTCCAGATGGCGGCCTTTTCGCTGTACTCGAGGTTCAGCAGCACGTTGTAGCGGTCCGTGTCGATGTCGCCGAAGCCGTGCGTGATGGCGGCGCGCGCGTCGCGCCCGTCCCACTCCTTCGTCTTGCCGTAATTGCCCTTGATGGCCGTGCCCTGGTAGTCGCGCCTCAGGATCACGTTGACGACGCCGGCGATGGCGTCCGAACCATAGATGGCCGAGGCGCCATCCTTGAGGATTTCCACCCGTTCCACGGCTTCCAGGGGAATGATGTTCAGGTCGGCAAACACTTTCTGCCCGTCGTCGGCCAGGCCATATGGCGCGACGCGGCGGCCGTTCAGCAGTACCAGGGTCGAGGCCGTGCCCAGGCCCCGCAGCGACACGCCGGAGGCGCCGGCGGCAAAGCCGTTGCCGAAGGTGGTGGGGACGGAGCCCTGGTTGTCGACGGCCAGGGTCTGCAGCAATTCGGCCACGCTGGACTTGCCCGATTTTTCAATGTCGGCCGCGCTCAGGGTTTGCACGGCCGACGCCGTTTCCGCCTGCGCGCGGCGGATGTTCGAGCCGGTGATTTCCACGCGCGCAATCGGCGCGGCGTCCTGCGCCAGGACGGGTAGGCTCAGCAGTGCACTGGCCAGTGCCAGGCCCAGTCTGGGTGGTGAAAAGGCAGCGGAATGCAAGGATGGTGTAGGGGTCATGCGGTTCTCCGGAAAGGTCAGGCAGTCAAAGGTCATCGATACGTCCTTGAGTTTTGTCCGTGCGGCGATGCCGGGACTAGACCTGGATCAAGGAGTGCACCGCTTGTCGTCGATAGAATGGCTGGCGTGGCGTGGTTGCCACGACGGGCACAACGGTGGCGCCGGGGATGCAGAGTCGCGGCGAGATTCACAGCGCGCAACTTTTTATGCTTTTTTGCGGGTTATGCAGTGTAAAACGGCAGCGGCATGCGGCTTTGCCGACAAATATGCTTGCCAACCCTTGCGATTTAGGTTTATAGTCGTTCATCACTTACGGATGACTCGCATGTTCGCTCGCCACTTTTTTACCGCTTATTTTTACTTTAGCAATTCCAACCCAAAGGCGGTGGAGTAGCGGTCGGTTCACGTAGCAGCAAAACGAGATCCCAGCAAATTCTAAAAAACCGCCACCGATGGCGGTTTTTTTTTACCCAGATGTTTTACCCTTCCTTAAATTTTGGAGAAAATGATGCCCCGCACCGATGATTTGCGCATTCGCGAAATGAAGGAACTGACCCCGCCGTCCCACCTGATCCGCGAATTTGCCTGCTCGGAGCAAGCCGAACAGACTGCCGCCAGCGCCCGCATTGCCCTGCACCGTATCCTGCATGGCCAGGACGACCGCCTGATGGTGGTGATCGGGCCTTGCTCCATCCACGATACCAAGGCGGCGATGGAATATGCGCGCCTGCTGGTCAAGGAGCGCGCGCGTTTCGCGGGCGAACTGGAAATCGTCATGCGCGTCTACTTCGAGAAGCCGCGCACCACGGTGGGCTGGAAGGGCTTGATCAACGACCCGTACATGGACAACAGCTTCCGCATCAACGACGGCTTGCGCATGGCGCGCGAACTGTTGCGCGATATCAATGAGCTGGGCTTGCCTGCCGGCACCGAGTTCCTCGACGTGATCAGCCCGCAATACATCGCCGACCTGATCAGCTGGGGCGCCATCGGCGCGCGCACGACGGAATCGCAGGTGCACCGCGAGCTGGCGTCGGGATTGTCCTGTCCGGTCGGCTTCAAGAATGGCACGGACGGCAACGTGAAAATCGCCGTGGAAGCCATCAAGGCCGCCTCGCAGCCGCACCATTTCCTGTCCGTCACGAAAGGCGGCCACTCGGCCATCGTTTCGACCAACGGCAACGAGGATTGCCACATCATCTTGCGCGGCGGAAAAACCCCGAACTATGACGCGGCCAGCGTGGACGAGGCGTGCAAGGCGATCGCCGCGCAAGGCCTGGCGGCGCGCCTGATGATCGACGCCTCGCATGCGAACAGCTCGAAAAAACCGGAAAACCAGATTCCCGTGTGCGCCGACATCGCCAGCCAGGTGGCCGGCGGCGATGGTCGCATCGTCGGCGTGATGGTGGAATCGCACCTGGTGGCGGGCCGCCAGGATTTGATCCCGGGCAAGGAATTGATCTATGGCCAGTCCGTCACGGATGGCTGTATCGACTGGAGCGCCAGCGTGGCCGTGCTGGAAAACCTGGCGGCCGCCGTCAGGCAGCGCCGCCTGCAGGGCGACGCGGAATAAGGTGGCGCGCAGCATGAAAAAAAGCCCGGAAAGCTAAGCTTTCCGGGCTTTTTCAGTTTTCAGCCGATGCAATCAGCTTAGAACTTGTAGGAACCGCTCAGGTAGAACTGGCGGCCCAGGGCGCTCGAGTACGATGGGTTGTAGCCAATTTGATGCGAACCCGTGTTACGCAGGGTGAACGGCGGATTGCGGTCGAACAGGTTCAGGATGCCGCCCGTGATTTCCACGTTCTTCAGCGGACGGTAAGCCGTCTGGAAGTCGAAGGTGGTGTAGCTCGGCACTTCCAGCTGGATGCCATAGCATTCGCCAGGGCTGCCGGCGACGATCACGGCGCAATCGTCGACCGTCTGTTCCTTGTCCGTGTAGCCATTGCGGTAGCTGGCGCTCAGCGTATGCGTGAACTTGGCCGTCTCATACGAGGTGGTGGCGCGGATGATGTTGCGGAAGCTGACCTTGTCGTTCGAACCGTAGCGATTCAGGCTGGTTTCCCACTGATCATCGGTGCCCGGCGTAGTGTAGCGCGAACGCAGCAGGTAGGTACCCATCAGGCGGCTCGTCAGGCGGCCGTCCAGCAACTTCATCTTGTGGGTGAAGTCGTAGTCGATACCGCGGTTTTCCACCTTGCCGATGTTAATCGGCAGCAGCTTGATTGCCAGCACGTCGAGGCCTGTCGAGGTGATGTGCTTGGTGGTGAACAGGTTGGCGTACTTGGCTGGATTGTTGAAGATCAAGCCTTCGGAGACGGCCGTGACCTGGTCGCGGATTTCCACGTTCCACAGGTCGAACGACATCGACAGGCTGTCGATCGGCTCGAACACGGTACCGATGCTCCATTGCTTCGACGTTTCCGGCTTCAGCTCAGGATTGCCGCCTTGGAAGGCTTCGAATTGCTGACGTCCAACGCCACTGCAGTAGCTGGCCAGCGGGTGACCGCCCATGCCGTTTGCCGCCGTCAATGGGCATTGGTAGTTACCGCCCGTGACGCCCCAGTCTTCCAGCGGTCCGGCGATTTCCTGCATGCTGGCGGCGCGGAAGCCGGTGCCGGCAGCGGCGCGGAACATCAGGCTCTTGGTCGCGGAATACTTGCCGCTGATTTTCCAGGTGGTGGCGTTTTCTTTCTTGCCTACCGTCTTGCCCGTCAGCTTGTCGTCGATGGCGCCGATCTGGTCATAACGCACCGAGCCGGTCACTTCCAGTTTTTTCGAAATCGGCAACATCAGCTCGGCATAGGCGCCCGCGTTGTCGCGTGCGTATTCGCTGTCGACTTGCGCATTGTCAAACAGGATTTGCGCCTGCTTGGCGACATCCGCCTGTTGCATCTTGAACGAGGTGTTGCGGTAGTCGGCGCCCACGCCCAGCATGGCGGTGCCGCCCGGCAGCGAGAACACAGGGCGCGAAGCGCGGCCGTCGACGCCCTTCATTTCCACGGTTTGCGTGTTGTAGGTGCCGCTGAAGCCAGTGCCGAGCAGGGCTTGACGCATGGCGTCCGGCATGGCGCCCACGGGGTAGGCGAACGGGTCGATAGTGCCGGCGTCGAGCAGGGCGTTGAACTTGTCGGACAGCGGGAAGCCGCTGACGTAGTCCTGCGTCTGCTTGTTTTTCGAGTACGTCACGGCCGTGTTGATATCCCAGCCGAATGCACTGCCTTCCACGCCACCGACGAGGTGGGTCGCCTTGTTGCCGTAGTCGTACACGCGGTTACCCATTTCGGACAGGCGGTACTTGGCGACGCCGCTCACGGCATTGGCCAGTTGCGACGGGCTCAACTGCGAGGCCAGGTACTTGCTGAACAGGGGCGAGTTCGGGGAAATGGAGAAATCGGCCGGGTACGGCGCGATGCTGGCCTTGATGCTCGCTTCGGTGTAGGCGAAGTCGTAGAAACCTTGCCAGCCGGTCTTGCCCAGCTTGACGGTACCCGAACTGAATAGCGAGTCGCGCTTCGATTCGGGATTGATTTCAATGGTCGACGGCGAGTCGAAATAGCAGTTGCCATCGCCGTAGAAGTCCATATTGCCAGGCGCGCACTTGCCGCCATGGGCCAGTGCATACGGATTGGCCAGGTTGACGGTATCGACGAACGGTTTGTTGGTTTCCGGGTTGATCACCACATTGCCGTTTGCATCGGTACGGTTGTAGGTGGCAGCGGCATTGGCTGCCGACGAACGCGAGGAACCGTTGATGAATTGCAGCGCCTTGCCGGTCTTCGGATCGTTGAAATTGATGATGCCGCTTTTCGCGAAGCTGCGCTGCGATGCTTTCAGCGATTTTTGTTCGTCGTGGCTGGCCGACACGAAGATGCTGTAGCCGTCTTCGTCGATATCGCCGAAGCCCTTGCTGATCGAAATCGAATTGCTGGCGCCACCTTTTTCTTCAGGGCGCGAGTACTTGGCGTTGATTTCCAGCGGCGATGTGCCTTTTTTCAAGATGAAGTTGACCACGCCGGCGATGGCGTCGGCGCCATACAGGGCCGAGGCGCCGTCCGTCAGCACTTCCACGCGCTCGATGGCCGACAGGGGGATCGAATTCAGGTCGATGGTGGTGCCGGAATTGGATGGCGCCAAGCGGCGGCCGTTCAGCAGCACCAGCGTGTAGGCTGCGCCGATATCGTGGATCGAGGCCGTGGTGACGCCACCGCCGCCGCCGCCCACCGAATCGGCGGCCACGGAGAAGCCCTGCATTGCAGGAATTTGCTGGATGAAATCGGTAACCGTGGTAACGCCGGTTTTCTTGATGTCTTTCTGGTTGAACGACTGCACCGGCAGCGACGCTTCGGAAGCGATGCGCTTGATGCTCGAACCCGTGACTTCCACGCGTTGCATGGTGCCATCTGTTGTTTCTTGCGCATACGCGGCGTGCATGCTCAGGGCCATGCCGCCTGCAAACATCAGGCGCAGCGACCGCGATATTACATTTTCTATCATCATCTGAAATTCCTTGTTATTGTGATAAAGATGGCATTTATTTTGAAATAACATGTTGCTTGCTGACAATTTATTTGCTTATTTCAAAATTGACCAACGAAAATTCTGTAAATTTTCTTGGGCCTCATCAAAACATTCACGATTCAGATTGTCAATTTCGCGCGGACTTTTTGGACGAAATGCAACATTTCCCTGTTTTTTTTATAATCCTTCAGCAATAAAATATCGTGAACCCTTGTCAGCCGTGCTCAGATGCGTAAAATAAAACGGCGCACATCATCGCTGATGGCGCCGTCTTTGCTCCCGCTGGCATATGCTTGCCAGCGCTGTCTGTCTGATCGCGTTTCCCGCAATTTCCCCTTAAAACGTATAGCTGCCGCGCAAGTACCAGGCGCGCCCGACCGGGTCCGTGTAGCGCGGGTCATAGCCTTTCTGGAACAGGGTGCCCTGGTTCGAGAACGGCGGTTCCTTGTCGAACAGGTTTTTCACGCCGGCCGTCAGTAGCAAGCCTTTCCACGCATAGCTGCCCGACACGTTCAGCAGGCTGTAGGACGGCACATCGTGGCGGTACTGCGGATCCACCTGGTTCTGATCCGTGTAGCCGGACTTGAACGATTGCGACACGGTGGCGCCCCAGTTGCCCATGCGCCAGTTCAGCGCCGCCGTATGCTTCCAGCGGAAGACGGGATTGTTGTCCGCGTAGCGGCCCACGTTGGCGATGAATTCGCCGCCGCGCTCGTTCTGGTAGTCATACTTGTGGGTCCAGGTGCCGTCGACCGACACGCTGAAATCGCCATACGCGCCGCGTCCCAGGCGCGCATTCAGGCTGACGTCGATGCCGTCGGTTTTCACTTCACCGATGTTGTCGTTCAGGTCGAGGATGGCGTAGGGAGAACCGTCGGGATTGCGCAGGAACAAGGCCTTGTATTTTTCATAGTTGCCGTAGATCGATTGTTCGGGCAGGGACGAAATCTTGTCCTTCAAATGGATGTTCCAGTAATCGACGGCGACGGTGACTTCCTTGATGGGTTCGAGCACCAGGCCAAAGGCGAAGGTGGTGGATTTTTCCGGTTTCAGCTTTTCATTTCCGCCTTGCAGCTTGAATTGCTGCAAGTCGCAATCGCGCAAGGGATTGGCGCCCGGTTGCGGCACGCCTCCGGGGCACAGGATCGGGTCGTCGTAGGAGTCGTTGGTATCGTTCTTCGACGGCGGCGCATTCTTTTCAAACAGCGTGGGCGCGCGGAAACCCGTGCTGGCCGAGCCGCGCAGCACCAGCGCGCTGCTGGCCTGGTAGCGCAGGGCCAGCTTCGGATTGGTGGTGCTGCCCACGTCGCTGTAATGGTCGAAGCGGGCGGCCAGCTGCACTTCCAGGTCCTTGATCAGCGGCAAGTTAACTTCGCCGAAGACGGCCTGGATCGTGCGTGAACCGCTCTTCGACAGCGAGCCGGACAGGCCTGAACTGGTGGCCTGGCCGGCGATGTCGCGGTTCACGTTGAAGTCGGCCTTTTCGCGCCGTACTTCGCCGCCGAGCGCGATCGCCAGCGGGCCGCCGGCCAGTTGCATCAGGTCGCGGCTGCCCTTGAGGTCGAAGCCCGTGGTGGTGACCTTGGCGTTCTGCACTTCGCCGCGCAGGGCGGTGCTGTCCAGATAAGTCTTGCCGGCCGCATCCTGCACGCCAAACGGGTTCAGGATGCCATTGAGCACGCCGGCGGCGAACGAGGCATCCTGCACATAGCCACCCGTAAATTTCTCCGACGATTTGCTGATCGCGTGGCTCAGCCCCGTCTTGTAATCCCAGCCGGCCAGTTCGCCTTCGAGAGCCAGCACCAGGCGGTCCGCCTTGCCGTCCGAATCGATCTGCCGCTGGCCCGCTTCCACGGGGCGCCAGTTGACGCTCAGCGGCTGGCCCGACAAGCCCGGCTGCGCCGGTACGCCGCCCGCATTGCCCGGATAATATTTGCTGCTAATCGGCAAGATCAAGCCCGTTTGCGGCGGCGGCGCCGTGCGTGCTTTCACCTTGTTTTCCGAATGCAGATATTCCACCGTGGCCAGGTGGCCGCCACCGAGCTTGAAGGCGCCCTTGCCGAAGAAGGCCACTTGCTCCTGCGCGGGCAGATCGTCGATCTGGCGCGTGTAATCCTGGCGGCAAGTGCCGTTGGCGGCCGCCACCGACAGCGGTGGCAGACAGCCGCTGGCCGCGTACGGATTGCCGGCCAGGCCCTTGCCGCCGTTGGCCGCCGCATCGAAGTAGTTGCCGGGGAAGGTGGTGCCGCTGGTGAGCGACAGGCCCCGCTCGGGAATGATGCCGGTCTTGGAAAAATCGCGGTCCTGCGACGTGAGCACATTTTGCTTGTGGTAGTCGACCACGCCGAAAATATTGTAGCCGTCCGTGTCGAGCTTGCCGAAACCCGTCGACAGGTTGATGCGGTGCTCGCCGCCGCCCTTGTGCTCGGGCGCGACGACTTCGGCGGTGATATTCGTGACGTTGACGGAGCGCTTCGTGATGAAGTTGATGACGCCGCCGATGGCGTCCGTGCCGTAGATGGCCGAGGCGCCATCGCGCAGCACTTCGACCCGTTCCAGGGCGGCGATGGGAATGATGTTCAGGTCGACGCTGGCGCCGTCATATGGATGGTTGGCGATGCGCCGGCCGTTGAGCAGGACCAGGGTCTTGTCGCCGCCCAGGCCGCGCAAGTCGGCGCTGGCCTGGCCGCCCGTGGGCAAGCCGCTGGTATTGCCGCCGACGGCATTGCCGCTGCCCATGCTGGACGCATTCGAGGGGATCTTGCTGAGTACTTCCTGGGCCGTCGTCAAGCCCTGTTTGGCAAAATCCTCGGCCTTGAAGATGGACAAGGGCGTCGCCGTTTCCGAGACGAGGCGTTTGATGGAGGAGCCGGTGACTTCGACGCGCTGCATGCTGCTGGTATCGCTGACTTCTTGCGCCAGCACCTGCTGGCTGAGCAGGCCTGCGGCAAGGCCGCTGGCGCAGATCAAACGGATGGAACGGGACAAGCGTGTTTCTCTGATCATGTTCAAGACTCCTGGAAAAGCGGTTGGCTAGAAGGGCAAGAACGGCCGCGCTGGTTGGCGCACCGAGAACATTGAAAAGTATTTATATCTTTTCAAGAGATTCACTGTAATGAGCTGCAAAAGTTTTTGTCAACGTGGCAAACAGGTTTGTGTGCCTAAACAACGCAGTGCATCAGAGGTACTGATTTAGAACAAAGAAGGTGCATTTTGTGCCGCATTTTTGACGAGGCTGCCATCCCCCTCGTGCGCAAAATAAAAAAACGCTCGCTGCAGTGCAGCGGGCGTTGGTGTGGATGGCATGGCGATAGTGACTTGTGCCTGCCGGATGTTCAGGCTGTGCGTGGCAGCCTGAGCGGACGCTTAGAAGAACTTGTAGCTGGCGCCCAGTTTGAAGTAACGGCCGATGGCGCCGCTGGCGTCCATCGGGTTGTAGCTCATGCCGCCATAGGTCAGCGGGTCGAGCGGCGCGATCTTGTCGGTCACGTTGTTGATCGAAGCAAACAATTGCAACTGTTTGTTGACGTTCCAGCGGGAGGACAGGTCGAGCGTGGTGAACGAGGCGAGCTTGCAACCGTTCGGCGCCGGCGTGCCGTTCGCCAGTTTGGAGGCGCAAGGGTCGCCTTCGAACTTGATATTTTTCATATCCGAACGGTAGTTCAGCACGCCGCTGACGTTCCAGTTGCCCAGGTCCCACGAGCCGGTGAGGTTGATCTTGTCCTTCGGCGTGCCGGCGCAGTTGGACGTATCGCAGTTGCCGTGCGTGCCGGCGAACTGGTAGCGCACGGTGGCCGACTCGGCCCGCACCCACGATGCGATGTGGGTCCAGGTCAGGCCGAACGTGGCGCGGCCGTAGTCGCCCAGGCGCACGCGCTGCTTGATGTCCAGGTCGATACCCTTGATCTCCGTGTAGCTGGAGTTGCGGTACGGCGCCTTGGTGATCAGCAAGGTGCCCGTGTTTGGCGTGACGACGCCGTTGATGGTCAGGTTGTTGTCGGAACGGATGGCCGTCGGCAGGGCGGCCGCTTCGTTGTAAGGCAGGGGATTAATCTCGTTTTCACGCTTGATCTTCCAGCCGTCCAGCGACAGGCTGGTATCGTTGAACGGATCCCACACGATGCCCAGGGTGTAGCCCTTGGATTTTTCCGGTTTCAGGTTCGGGTCGCCGATCTTGACGGCCGCCACTTGCAGTTCGCAGTCGCTGGCATTGGCGCCAGGCAATTGCTTGCCTCCGGGGCAGCGCACGGGATCGCTGACGGTCGAGGTGCCCGTCGATTGCGAATTGGCATTGCTTTCGGCCGGGCCCGGTGCGCGGAAGCCTTCCGAATACGTGCCGCGCACGGCGAAGGTCTTGACGGGCGTCCACTTGGCGCCCAGTTTCGGCGTGGTCGACGAGAAACGGTCGTATTTGTCGTAACGCAAGGCGCCGGACAATTCCACCGTCTTGATCACGGGCGCCAGCACTTCCAGGAAGACGGCCGAGACCTTGCTGTCGCCTTTGGCGGCCACATAGCTGGAGTTGATGGAACCGTTTTCCGTGCCCGACAACGATGGATTGTCGAGCTTGTCGCGACGGTGTTCCGCACCCACGGCCAGGCCCAGGGCGCCGCCCGGCAATTGCATCAGTTCGCGCGATGCCTTGAAGTCGATGATGTCGAGCTTGGTCGTGGAGTCGGACGTGGCGTTGGTCACCATGGCCGCGTACAGCGAGGCCGGATTCTTGTTTGCCTGTGCACCGATGTAGTACGGGAAATATTTGCTGTTCGGATTGCCCAGGGCATCCTTGACGACGGCCATGTTCAGCATGTTGCTGTAGTCGAGGTGCAGCTTCGATTCCGAATGCGTGTAGCCGGCATCGTAATCCCAGCCCATAGCATTGCCCTTGACGCCGAGCACGATGCGGTTGAACTCATTGTTGGCCTGGCGCGTGCTGGCGCCCACGTCGAAGGCCTGGTAGCGCACGCGCACGGGCACGCCATAGGGATTTTGCGGATGGTTGGCGGCCAGCACGATGGTGGTGCCAGCGCCAGAACCGTAGTTGATCACGCCAGTCGGGCTGGTGGCGTTGGGCGGGAACGCGATGGTGGGCGTGACCGATGGCGGTATCAGCGTAAACGCCGTGTCGCGCTTCGAGTAGCCCGCTTCCGCATACACCTGGGTGTCGGCATTGACTTGCCAGGTGCCGCGCGTGTACAGGTTGACCGATTCGATCTTCGGCTGCATCGAGCGGAACTGGTCATGGTGCCACAAACAGCCGCCTTTCGGATCTTGCGGCGAAGATACGGACAAGGAGGAGCAGCCTGGCAGCGACACATAGTTGTTGGTGACAGGATCGCGGATCAGGCCCGTGGGCGAGGCATTCGCATCGTTGGTGCCGTTGATGTAGCCGCCGGCGAACTGGGTGTTGATCGCGTAGCCATACGGACGCAGGTCGGCCTTGCCTATCCATTTGCGGCCGGAGCGCTCATTGTTCATCAGCATGTCCGATTTGGTGTATTCGGCATTGACGACAAAGTTGTATTTATCCGTGTCCAGGTTGCCCTTGCCGAAGGTCAGCGAGGCGCGGTGCTGTTTGGCGTCGCTGTCGCCGGAAATGCCCGTGTCGCCTTTCAGGGTCAGGCCTTCGAAGTCCTTGCGCAGGAT
This sequence comes from Janthinobacterium sp. SUN120, assembly GCF_030397735.1. Lineage (NCBI taxonomy): Bacteria > Pseudomonadati > Pseudomonadota > Betaproteobacteria > Burkholderiales > Oxalobacteraceae > Janthinobacterium > Janthinobacterium sp. SUN120. Next base: position 174,378 of record NZ_JAPUBW010000003.1, read on the forward strand.
GATGTTGACGACGCCGGCGATGGCGTCCGCGCCGTAGGTGGACGAGGCGCCGTCCTTGAGGATCTCGATGCGTTCGACGATCTGCATCGGCACCGTCGACAGGTCGGTGAAGCTTTTCTGGCCGTCATCGGCACGCGCGAACGGCGCCATGCGGCGGCCGTTCAGCAAGACCAGGGTCGAGGTGGCGCCCAGGCCGCGCAGCGAGATGGCCGTGGAACCGGCGGCAAAGCCGTTGCCGAAACCCGTCGGCAAGGAACCCGCGCCATCGGCGGTCAGGGTTTGCAGGTATTCGGCCACGGTGGCCTTGCCCGACTTCATCAGGTCGTCACGGCTGATGACCTGTACCGGTGACGCGGTCTCGGCCGTGGCCCGTTTGATGCTCGATCCGGTAATTTCCACACGTTGTACATTGGCATCTTGCGCCATTGCCGGCACAGCCATCATGCCAAGGCTGACCGCTGCTACGCTACCTGAAAAGATCAGGCGTACGGAGCGGGACATAACTGTTTCCATCATCATTCTCAAAACTCCGAAAGTAAGTTCGGCTGGTCGGTTTGCGACACAACCTCGCTAAGCTAAAAAAGATTGCTGCGTCGGCAATCGCTGTGGGTCAAACGGCAGACTGTGAGTAGCCGTGATTGATAAGACCACTTGCCGAGAAAGCTTGTCAACGTTGGGATGTGACCTTTCAGCATGGAAACAACAGTGTTTTTTCCAATATTGCGATGTTTTTAAAATGGCATTTTTTTAATGCTGCGCTACGATATATGCTTTCCGCCGGCGTATTGAAATGGCGCTCATTCGTGGACGTAAGGGTTTCTACCAATACGTTTTTTTGTGGCGCCGATCCGGCTATGTTGCGTTGCGGAAAATATTCGCAACGCCGCGAGCGGACCTTGCCGCGCGTTGCACGCATGCTGCGGCTTTTTGCCCGGCGAACAGAATATGCGTTATCGTTACGCCTTTTTCCAGCTCGCCAGGACAGCGGCGCGACTGGCGGAAAACAAGGCATAGATCTTGCGAGGATGGACTGGTTTTGGCGGTGGAATCCTGTATCCCAGGAGGAAGCCAGTACAAGCGCACCAATACGGTGCGACAGATAATCGAGATGAAGGGTATTACATGAAGTCACCATGGATGCGGCGCGTGGCGCTGCTCGCCTGCCTGGCCACCCTGCCGCTGGCGGCCGTTGCCGCCGATGCACCCAGCGCCGCGGCCGCGCCGGTCAAAACCTTGCGCTATATCTTGCCGGCCGCCGAGACGGGCTTCGATCCGGCCACCGCGCGCGACCTGTATTCGAACCACATCACGCAGGCCGTCTTCGACACCCTGTACACCTATGATTACCTGGCGCGCCCCGTCAAGGTGGTGCCCGGCGCGGCCGCCGCCATGCCGGAAGTGTCCGCAGACGGCAAGACCTACACCATCCGCCTGAAAAAAGGCATCCTGTTCACGCCGGACGCCGCGTTCGGCGGCAAGCGCCGCGAACTGACGATGGCCGATTACGTGTATTCGTGGAAACGATTGTTCGACCCGCGCCTCGCTTCGCCGCACAGCTGGCTGTTCGAAGGCAAGGTAGTGGGGCTGGACGACCTGGCCAAGGAAGCTGCCAAGGCGAACAAGCTGGACTTCAACAAGAAGGTGGCCGGCCTGGAAATTCTCGATCCGTACACCTTGCGCATCACGCTGACCAAGACCGATTTCAACTTCCCCATGATCCTCGCCTACGTGCCGACGGCCGCCGTGGCGCGCGAAGTGGTGGACAAGTACGGCGACGTGAAGGGCGAAGTGGGTTCGAATCCCGTCGGCACCGGCTACTACACGCTCGGTGAATGGACGCGCGGCAACCGCATCGTCCTCAACCGCAACCCGCAGCACTTGCCGGAAACGTGGAATTTCATGGCTGGCGACGACCCGGACGACCAGCGTATCGTGCGCCAGATGCAGGGTAAACGCATTCCCGCCATCGACCGCATCGAAATTTCCGTGATGATCGAAGACCAGTCGCGCTGGCTGTCCTTCCAGAGCGGCGGCACGGACGTGTTTTGGCTCGACGGCCCGCTGGCGCCGAAAGCATTGCTGAACGGCAAGCTGCGTCCCGAACTGGCTGAGAAGGGCGTGCAACTGTCGCGCTTGCTGGACCCGGAGATCAGCTATTACTACTGGAACATGGAAGACCCCACCCTCGGCGGCTTCAGCAAGGAAAAGATCGCGCTGCGCCGTGCCATTGCCATGGCGCACAATATCGATGAAGAAATCCGCATCATCTGGAATGGCCAGGCCAAGCGCCTCGACTATCCGATTCCGCCTGGCGTCGTCGGCTACGATCCCCACTACAAGAGCCTGCTGCAATACGATCCCGTGCTGGCCAATAAATTGCTGGATAAATTTGGCTACAAGAAGGGCGCCGACGGCTGGCGCACTTTACCGGACGGCAAGCCGCTCCTGATCCGCTATGCTTCGCGCAACGAAGCCAATGGCGTGCTGCAGGCGGAAATGTGGCGCAAGACCTACAACTCGCTGGGCATCCGCATGGAAAACGACCGCATGATCTTTTCCGACATTTTGAAGACGGAAAAGCAGTGCAAGATGCAGACGCGCACGGCGCCCTGGTTGGCCGATTATCCGGACGGCGACAACTTCATGCAGCTGTTCTATGGCCCGAACACCCACCAGAACAACAATGGCTGCTACCAGGACCCCGAGTACGATAAATGGTACGCCGCCAGCCAGGCCATGCCGGCCAGCCCCGAGCGCGACGAGCTGTTCCACAAGATGGCGCGCCGCCTGGAAGTCAATGCGGGCGCCCTGATCGGCTATGCGCGCTACCGCAACATGCTGGCGCAAAAGTCGGTGCAGGGCTACAAGAAGCACCCGATCCTGTTCCAGGAATGGGCGTACATGGATATCGACAGCACGGGCACGCCAGTGGCGCCTGTTGCCGATTCTGCTAAAAAATAAGCGCGGCTTATAACAACAAGGAATCATTATGTTTGCTTATATCCTGCGCCGCTTGTGGCAGATGCTGCCCACCATGCTGGGCGTCGCCCTGCTGGTGTTTATCCTGTTCAACTGGGTGGGCGGCGACCCCGCCTACATCCTGGCCGGCAAGATGTCTAGTGCGGAAAGCATCGCCAACATCCGCCGCCAGCTGGGCGTCGACCAGCCGTACTACGTGCAACTGTGGATCTTCATCAAGCAGATCGTCACGTTTGACTTCGGCCAGAGCTGGGCGACGGGGGAATCCGTGTCGCACATCATCACGTCGCGCCTGGGGCCGTCGATGATGGTGCTGATCCCGCTGACCGTGCTGGAAACGTTTTTTGGCGTGGCGCTGGCGCTGGCCATCGCGTTTGTGCGCGGTTCGCTGACGGACCGCGCCGTTATGATCGCCTGCACGGTGGGCATGTCGATTTCCATCCTCGTCTACATCATCGTCTTTCAGTACGGCTTTGCCTACAAGCTGGGCCTGTTCCCCGTGCAAGGCTGGGGCGACAGCTTCTGGGAAAACCTGCTGCGCTATTCCACCTTGCCCATCCTGATCGGCCTGGCCGTGTCGATTGCGCCCACCCTGCGCCTGTTCCGTACCTTCGTGCTGGACGAGGCCAACCAGGATTACGTGCGCACGGCGCGCGCCAAGGGCTTGAAGGAAGGCCGCATCATGTGGGTCCACGTGCTGCGCAATGCCGGCATTCCCATCATTACCTATGTGATGTCGAACTTGCCGGCCCTGCTGATCGGCGCTTTCCTGCTCGAGCGCTTCTTCGGCATCCCCGGCATCGGGCGTGAAGTGATTCTGGCTGTCGAGCGCAGCGACTTTCCGGTGATCAAGGCGATCACCGTGTATGTCGCCGCCGCCACCATGCTCTTCAACCTGCTCACCGACCTGCTGTACCAGGCGGTCGATCCTCGCGTACAACTGAAGTAGAAAGAGACGATGTCGAAACCTCATACATCGCCCGGCCTGTGGGCCCTGGCGTGGCGCCGTTTGCGCGGCGACAAGATTGCAATGGTATCGCTGGCCGTGGTCGGCGCCTTTTTCCTGCTGGTGCTGGCTTCCGCCAGCGGCCTGGTCGCTTCGAACTGGGAAGACGAAGTGGCCGTCAGCTACGCGCCGCCCACGTTTGTCGGCGCCGACAAGGACGTGGCCGCGGCCGGCGACGGGGCCATTCCCTTGGCCGACGAGCGCAGCTCACCCACACCCGTCAACGTGCTCGACCCGCTGGCCGACGATATCGCCGAACTGCGCGCCCAGATGGGCAGCAACCCATCGGCTGGCGTGGAAATGTACGGTGTCACGGACCCGCTGGCCGACGACTTGACGGCCTTGCGCGCTGGCATGGGCAAGGCCAAGAAACTCGTCACGCACAAGGCGGCAACCTTGCCGTTCGGCGCCGACAAGTGGGGCCACGATATCCTGCAGAAAACCGTCAAGGGCGGCGAGACGTCGATCGTCGTGGGCCTGGTGGCCGCCTTGCTGGCCGTCGTGCTGGGCACCATCTTTGGCGCCGTGTCCGGCTATTTCGGCGGCATCGTCGATGACTTCTTCAACTGGTTCTACAGCATCTTCACGTCGATTCCTTCGATCCTGATGATTTTGACGGTGGCGGCGGTCTTGCAGCAAAAGGGCGTGCTGACCATCGTGCTGATCCTGGGCTTGACGGGCTGGACGGGGCCGTACCGCTTGATCCGCGCCGAATACATCAAGCACAAGGCGCGCGAATACGTGATGGCGGCCGACGCCATCGGCGCCTCGCACTGGCGCAAGATGTTTTCCCACATCTTCCCGAACGTCAGCCACGTTGCCTTGGTGCAAATGTCCATCCTCGTGGTGGGCTTCATCAAGGCGGAAGTGATCCTGAGTTTCCTCGGCTTTGGCGTGCCGGTGGGCACCGTCTCGTGGGGCAGCATGCTCAACGAGGCACAAAATGAACTGATCCTGGGCAAATGGTGGCAGCTGACAGCCGCCGCCACGGCGATGGCCGTGCTGGTGACGGCGTTCTCGCTGTTTACCGATGCCTTGCGCGATGCGCTCGACCCCAAAGTGAAATAGGAGTTGCTCATGGACCAGAATAACCTGTTGGAAGTGCGCGACCTGCGCGTCACCTTCCGCCTGGACAAGAAGACCACGTTCGAAGCCGTCAAGGGCATCTCGTTCAACGTGCCGCGCAACAGCACCGTCGCCCTGGTGGGCGAATCGGGCAGCGGCAAGTCCGTCAGCTCCCTGGCTGTGATGGGCTTGTTGCCGCCGGACAACACCATCATCGACCCCGCTTCCAGCATCCACTTCGGCGGGCGCGACTTGCTGCAACTGTCGATCGCCGAGCGGCGCACCATGTGCGGCAAGGATATCTCGATGATCTTCCAGGAACCGATGTCGTCCCTGAACCCCGTCTTCACGGTCGGGTTCCAGATCGCCGAAGTGTTGCGCCAGCACATGGGCATGAACCGCAAGCAGGCGCGGGCGCGCACCCTGGCGCTGCTCGAGGAAGTGGGCATACCCGACCCCGCCACGAAAATCGACGCCTACCCGAGCCAGATGTCAGGCGGCCAGCAGCAGCGCGTGATGATCGCCATGGCCATCGCCTGCGAACCGAAGCTCTTGATCGCGGACGAGCCGACGACGGCGCTGGACGTGACGATCCAGAAGCAGATCATGGACCTCATCGCAGCGCTGCAAAAGAAACACCAGATGTCCGTGCTGTTCATTACCCATGACCTGGGCCTGGTGGGAGAGATCGCCGACCAGGTGATCGTCATGCGCCACGGCGAAGTGCGCGAGACAGGGGACGTGCGCCAGGTATTCGAGGCGCCGCAAGACAGTTATACCAAGGCGCTGCTGCATTGCCGCCCGTCCCTGGACGAGCGCCCTTGGCGCCTGCCCGTCATCGCCGATTATATGGATGGCAAGGCGGGTCCCGGCATCGAGGTGAAGCAGCGCACGCGCGGCTACACGCCGGGCGACGAACCCGTGCTGGTGGTCAATAACTTGAGCAAAAGCTTTTACACGCGCGAGGGCTTGTTCGGCAAGCGCGAATTCCAGGCCGTCAAGGATGTGTCGTTCACCTTGCCACGCGGAAAAACGCTGGGCGTGGTGGGCGAGTCCGGTTCCGGCAAGACGACGGTGGGCTTGACCTTGCTGCGCCTGCACCAGGCCACGGGCGGCACGGCCATGTTCCACGGCAAGGATCTGATCGCCATGCCGAACAAGGAGTATTTGCCGTATAAACGCCGCATCCAGATCATCTTCCAGAATCCATATGCCTCCCTGAACCCGCGCTTCACGGTGGGACAGATCCTGCTGGAGCCCATGCGCATCCACAAGATCGGCGCGACGGACCAGGAACGCATCGCCAAGGCCTACTGGCTGCTCGATAAAGTCGGCTTGCCGGAACAGGCCTTCCACCGCTATCCGCACGAGTTTTCCGGCGGACAACGCCAGCGCATCGCCATTGCCCGCTGCCTGACCATGCAGCCGGAAATTCTCGTGTGCGACGAATCCGTGTCGGCGCTGGACGTGTCGGTGCAGGCGCAGGTATTGAACTTGCTGCAGGATTTGCAGGATGAATTCGGATTGTCGTACATCTTCATCTCGCACGATTTGTCCGTCGTCAAATACATCGCCGACCAGGTGATGGTGATGCACAAGGGGCAAGTGGTGGAACTGGCCGATTCGGATGAGCTGTACCGCAATCCCGTGCATCCGTACACGCGCACGTTACTAAGCGCCATACCGAAGGGCGTGCAAATATAACGTCTGTCAAAACCTGCTGCGCGTCGCGCTTTGCGGCCTGCGATGCTCGCCGTGCTCAAGCACGGTTGCGCTTCTTAGCCACAAATCACTGCCGCTCGCTACGGTTATGTCCGACGTTTAGGTCGGGCTTTTTACGGTAAGATAGCGGCCATGCCCAACCTCATTTACCTGCTCGAACATTACGGTGTCCTGATTGTCTTTGGCATCGTGCTGGTGGAGCAGCTCGGCCTGCCGATTCCCGCCTTTCCCATCCTCGTGGTGGCGGGGGCGCTGGCCGTCGATGGCGACATGAATGGAGGGCTGGTGCTGGCCGCCGCGCTCAGCGCTTGCCTGATCAGCGACTTCACGTGGTTCCGCGCGGGCCGCCATTTCGGCAAGCGCATCCTGCGGCTGCTGTGCCGCATCTCGCTGTCGCCCGATTACTGCGTCAGCCAGACGGAAGACAAATTCAAGCGCTGGGGTCCGAAAGCCCTGATCGTCTCCAAGTTCGTGCCGGGATTCAATACCGTGGCCGCGCCCATGTCGGGTGCGCTGGGCACGCCGCCGGGCCTGTTCTTCCTGTACGCGGGCCTGGGCGCCTTGCTGTGGACCGGCACGGGCATCGTCGTCGGCGTGATTTTCCATGCCAGCGTGCAGCAGGTGCTCGACTTGCTCAGCACCATGGGCAGCACGGCCTTGCTGATGCTGGCCACCTTGCTGGGCTTGTTCCTGCTGTACAAATTCCTCGAACGCCGACGTTTCCGCCAGGCCTTGCAGATCGAGCGCATCGGCATCGATGAATTGCTTGAACTCATAGAGCAGGGCGAAGAGCCGCTGATGGTCGATGCGCGCAGCGCCACGGCGCAGGCGCTGGAACCGGCCGTGCCGGGCGCCTTGTTTTTCAATGGCAAGGAACCGGTGCCCGCCATGATCGCCATGGACAAGGACCGCCACATCATCGTGTATTGCAGCTGCCCCAACGACGTGACGGCCGCGCAAGTGGCCAAGCTGCTGCACCAGCACGGCTTCCACCGGGCCAAGCCCCTGCATGGCGGCCTCGATGCGTGGAATGCCGCCTACCGCTCGGACCAGCCGGCGCCCGCCAGCCTGCTGGGCGAAGGCTTGCCCTCCTGATCCGGGTTGCCGCCGGCACGCCAGGCTGGCAATAAAGCTCGCAGTAAAAACCGGTAGTAATAATACGAAAACACCTTTGCGGCGCGGCCAGGACGGTAGCGCCGCACCAGCGCCGTCGCGTACCAAGCGGCTTTGCGCAAACTCCGGCATACTCTGTTTTCAAGCCGATTCCTGCTGCTGTGCAGCATGCTTTTCGCGTGCCTGACGAGTGCAAGTACTTACTATAAATCATTGTTTCTAAGCAATTTTGGCGCTGCCTGTTGCATTTGGAGTGGAACTACCAATAAAGGCTTGTTTTGATGTACTTAAACTACAAACTTTGCTTGCCTCCGGGCGCATTCATCCTTTAAGCTTGGCGTCCCATGCGTCCCACTTCATCATTTAAAATCATGAGCGCTTCGTCTTCTCCCGTACTGCCGACTTCCGCCTTCGCCGATGGACCGCGCCTGCTGGCCGACGTGGGCGGCACCAATGCCCGTTTCGCCCTGGAAGTGGCCGCCGGCCACATTACCCTGGTGGAAGTGTTGCCCTGTGCCGATTACCCGAGCCTGTCCGCCGCCCTGCAAGCCTACCTGGCCCTGCCGCACATCGCCGCGGCCGGCGGGCAAGCCGTGCGCCATGCCGTGATCGCCATCGCCAATCCGGTCGACGGCGATTTCCTCAGCATGACGAACCACCACTGGTCGTTCTCGATCCGCGCCATGCGCGAAGAGTGCGGTTTCACGACCCTGGACGTGGTCAACGATTTCACGGCCCTGGCGCGCGCCTTGCCGCAGTTGTCCAACGAGCAAAAGCACCAGGTGGGCGCGGGCACGGCCCGTCCGAACACGGCCATCGGCCTGATCGGCGCCGGCACGGGCCTGGGCGTATCGGGCCTGATTCCTTCGCATGGCGGCTGGATCGCCCTGCAAAGCGAAGGCGGCCACGTCAGCTTCGCGCCGTTCAATGAAACGGAAGTGAGCATTCTGCAATTCGCCTGGCGCGAATACGAGCATGTCTCGGCCGAGCGCCTGATTTCCGGCGATGGCCTGGAATTGATCTACCGCGCCCTGGCCGACCGCGCGGGCGTGCCGGCGGAAGACTTGCCGGCGGCGGAAATCACGCGCCGCGCGCTGGCTGGCGAATCCCAGCTGTGCGACGACGTCATCGAAGCGTTCTGCTGCATGCTGGGCACCGTGGCGGGCAACGTCGCCGTCACCCTGGGTGCGCTGGGCGGCATCTATATCGGCGGCGGCATCGTGCCGCGCCTGGGCGCGCGTTTCGACCGCTCCGGCTTCCGCGCCCGCTTCGAGCGCAAGGGCCGCTTCGCCAATTATGTCTCGCAAGTGCCGACCTTCGTCATCACGGCGCAGTACCCAGCTTTCCTGGGCGCATCGGCCATTCTCTCGGAGAAACTCGCCTCCCTGTGATGTTGGCAGCGGGCGGGATGTCGCGCCAGAGCCGGGTAAAACGCGTGTTTTACCCGGTTTTGCGCTTTTCCGCTTTTTATCAGGTACAATTGGCATCGTTGGATGAAACGACGACTGTCGCTTTCCCGTCTGGCTGCATCGTCGCCACGGGAAAAGCAGCTGCTCCGGAGTTCGTTTCATTGCTGGTTATTTAAGGCCAGCACCATGGATGGCAGGACTTTCACTGCATCCGCTTTAGTCCCGCTTTGCGCGCATCGGCCAAGGCGTCGGAAAAACAGCCTCAACTAGTAACCCAGCACGGCGTCATCATCGATGTCTGCCCTCTGTTACGTTGAAATGAACGTTTTTGATTTCTTTCTCTGCATACGAATTGCAACACACATCCGCACAGAATTGCTATGAATACAATTGAGGCTAAAAAAGTCCTCGAAACCGCGTTGCTGTGCGCTCGTGAATCGCTGACGATCCACAGCTTGAAGAAGCTGTTCGTCGATGCGGACGAGAATGGTCGCGTGCGTGGCGTCGGCGTCGGTGCCGACACGATCAAGCAATTGCTGGAAGAGTTGCGCGATGAGTGGGAAGGGCGCGGCATCGAGATCGTCAGTCTCGCTTCGGGTTGGCGCTTTCAAAGCCGCCCGGAAATGAAGATGTATCTCGACCGCCTGACGCCCGAGCGGCCGCCCAAGTATTCGCGGGCGACCCTGGAAACCCTGGCCATCATCGCCTATCGCCAGCCGGTGACGCGCGGCGATATCGAGGAGATTCGCGGCGTTGCCGTCAATTCGCAGACGATCAAGATGCTGGAAGACCGTGGCTGGGTCGATGCCATCGGTTACCGCGACGTGGTGGGACGGCCGGCCTTGCTGGCCACCACCAAGCAGTTTTTGGATGACCTGGGTTTGCATTCGCTGTCCCAGCTGCCGCCGTTGCAGCAAATCAGTGAAATGCAGGGCAATGGGCTGGAAGCCCTGGAAGCCGCCCTGCAAGAGAATTTTGACAAGGCAAGCAATGAGCTTGTCCCCCAGCTTGGTGCAGGTAGCAATACGGCTGTGACAGATGTAGATGTGACAGCAAGCCTTGATGCCGGCCCCGATGCTTCGCCCACGGACGAAGCCTACACTCACGACCCTGCGCCAGAACTAACGGTTGACGCTGCGCCAGGTCAGCACAGCCAAGAAACGAAGAATGAATAATCCGAACACACCCGAGACAGTAACCGCCAGCGACGAAGCCATCGTTGCCAAGCCCAAGCGCCGCACCAAGGCCCAGATCGAAGCCGATACGGCCGCTGCCGCCGCTGCAGGCGACACCGCCGCTGCCAAGCCGAAGCGCCGCACGAAAGCCGACGTGGCTGCCGATGCGCCCGTCGTCGTCGCCGCTGCTGAGACTGAAGCGGCGCCGGCCGCCAAGAAAACCCGCGCCAAGCCAGCCCTGAAGGCCGTGGCCGACGCCGCCGAAGCGGCTGCCGAGGCGGTTGCCGCTCCGGCACCGCGTCCGCCGCGCGCCCGCGCCGCCGCCAAGGCCGCTGCCGCCGTCGCTGAAACGGCGCCGGAAGTTGCTGCCGACAAGCCGGCCGAAGCGCGCCCGACGCGCGGTCCGCGCCAGATGCGTGGCGTGCAGGCGGAGCGCGCGCTGCGCCAGCCGCCGCGCGCCGAAGCGCCGCAGGCAGCCGAAGCCGTACCTACCGCCGAGCAAGCTGCCGCGCCTGTCGCCGATGTGTTCGATGCCGAAGGCAACCTCGTGTCCGGCCCACGCCTGCCGCGCGGTCCGCGCAACGACGTGCCGGGCGCCGGCAAGAATGCCGGCAAGAGCCGCAAGAAGGGCAAGGGCCGCCAGGCTGCGCCGGGCAAGCTCAGCGACGCTGATGCTGTCTTCTCGTTCGTCACCTCCGACGCGTTCGACAGCGAAGAAGGCGGCACGGGCCGCGTACAGAAAGCCGTCGTGCGCCGCGACCTGACGTCCGACGACGATGCGCCGAAGCTGCACAAGGTGCTGGCCGAAGCCGGTCTCGGTTCGCGCCGCGACATGGAAGACCTGATCATTTCGGGCCGCGTGTCCGTCAACGGCGAGCCAGCCCACATCGGCCAGCGCATCCTGCCGAGCGATCACGTGCGCATCAATGGCAAGTTGATCCAGCGCCGCGTCAGCAAGAAGCCGCCACGCGTATTGGTCTACCACAAGCCGGCCGGCGAAATCGTCAGCCATAATGACCCGGACGGCCGTCCATCCGTATTCGACCGCTTGCCGACCATGAAAGCCGGCAAGTGGCTGGCCGTTGGCCGCCTCGACTTCAACACGGAAGGCTTGCTGCTGTTTACCACCTCCGGTGACCTGGCCAACCGCCTGATGCACCCGCGCTACGGCATCGACCGCGAGTACGCCGTGCGTACCCTGGGCGAGCTGGAAGAGGGCATGCGCCAGAAGCTGCTGGCCGGCGTCGAGCTGGAAGACGGCCTGGCGCAGTTCTCGAAGATCGCCGACGGCGGCGGCGAAGGCATCAACAAGTGGTACCGCGTGGTGATCGGCGAAGGCCGTAACCGCGAAGTGCGCCGCATGTTCGAAGCCATCGGCCTGACCGTTTCGCGCCTGATCCGTACCCGCTACGGCGCCATGACCCTGCCGAGCGGCCTGAAGCGCGGCCGCTGGGAAGAGATGGATGAAAACACCGTGCGCGACCTGCTGACGGCCTATGGCATCGAAAAGAAAATGCCGGCATCGGGCGACCCCCGCGCCGCTGGCGCCGCCAAGGGCCGCGAAGCGCGCAAGGCCAGCCGCGATGACGAGCCGAATGGCAACCGCATCGATGTGAGCAACCGCAACGCCGATCCTTTCCCGGTCGCGCCGCGCCGTGGTCAGCCGCAAGGCCAGTTTGCCCGTCCGCAAGGCCAGGGTCGCCCAGGCGGCGCCGGCCGTCCAGGCGACGCGCGTGGTCCTGGCCGTGGCCAGCCGCAAGGTCCGTTCCAGGGTGGTCAGCCCCGCTCGTCGGCATCGTTCGAGGGCGCGCCGCAAGGCCAGGGTCGTCCGCCGCGTGCGGCAGGCCAGGGTCAAGGCCGTCCGGGTGGCGAAGGCCGCGCGCCGCAGCGTGGTCCGCGCCAGCCCGATCCGCTGCAAACGGCCTTCGGTTTCGCCAACACGGGTCCGCGCCGCAATACGGGTGGCGGTGGTGCTGGTGGGCAACGTTCCGGTGGTCAGCCGCGTGGCGGCATGGATCGTGGCGGCATGGATGGCATGCCGCGCCGCCGCAGCAAAGGTTAATCGGGAAGAGTTTCTTCTTGCGCGCCCGCCGATCTGCCGCGGGTGCGCGCTCTTGTAACTGTTGTAAGCCGGGCCGCTCCGCGTGTGCGGCATTGCGGCGAAGTTAATAAGAGGTTATAATCTGCAGCCTAATAAAAGTTCTCCGCAGGGTTGTTTGGTGGGGAGTGCTTTCATCTGGTTGGGGAAATACAAGAAGATGGGCAGATGCCCATTTTTTTTTTGTTGAACCGTTTGTAATGGCTCCGCAAGGGGCCATATATGACTTGAATGCGTGTTTTTGCATGTTGTAGGCGCCCGATGCGGCGCCGTCATGCCGAAAACGGGCCTTATTTCTGGAGAATTTCTTGCAGCAGTTGGGATTAATTGAAAAGACAGTTACAGGTCTGGGCTATGAGCTCGTTGATGTCGAACGTGCCGAGCGCGGACTGCTGCGCGTCTTTATTGATTTCAGCGCCGCCGATGCCGCTGAAAAAGGTCCGATCACGGTCGAAGACTGTGCCACGGTGAGTCACCAGTTATCGCATGTGTTGACGGTAGAGAACGTTCCTTACGAGCGCCTCGAGATTTCTTCCCCGGGTCTGGATCGTCCGGTGCGCAAGCTGGAAGACTTTGTCCGTTTCGCAGGTCAGGAAATCATCGTCAAGTTGATGGTGGCGATGCCGGGTACGAACAACCGGAAATCGTTCCAGGGGATCTTGCAAGAACCCGTGGGCGATAAATTGTCGTTGGAATTTGAAGGTAAGGATGGTCCGGCGATGTTGGAGTTTACGCTCGCGGATGTGGATAAGGCACGCTTGGTGCCGCAGGTGGTTTTTAAGGGACGCAAAGCATGAGCCGCGAAGTTTTATTATTGGTTGACGCGCTGGCGCGCGAAAAAAACGTCGATAAAGATGTCGTCTTCGGCGCCCTCGAATTCGCGTTGGCGCAAGCCACGAAGAAACGGTATGAGGGTGAGGTAGACATCCGCGTTTCGATCGACCGCGAAACGGGCGAATTCGAATCGTTCCGCCGCTGGCACGTGGTGCCCGATGAAGCGGGCCTGCAATTGCCGGATCAGGAGATCCTGCATTTCGAGGCAAAAGAACAGATTCCGGATATCGAAGTCGATGACCACATCGAAGAACCGATCGAATCCGTCGAATTCGGCCGCCGTTTCGCCCAGGATACCAAACAGGTCGTCCTGCAGCGCGTGCGTGACGCCGAGCGCGAACAGATCCTGGTCGACTTCCTGGAACGCGGCGACTCGCTCGTCACCGGCACCATCAAGCGCATGGAACGCGGCGACGCCATCGTCGAATCGGGCAAGATCGAAGCGCGTCTGCCACGCGACCAGATGATCCCGAAAGAGAATCTGCGTATCGGCGACCGCGTGCGTGCTTTCATCTTGCGCATCGACCGCAATATGCGCGGCCCGCAAGTGATTTTGTCGCGTACCGCGCCAGACTTCATCATGAAGCTGTTTGAACTGGAAGTGCCGGAAATCGAGCAAGGCATGCTGGAAATCAAATCCGCAGCCCGCGATGCCGGCGTCCGCGCCAAGATCGCCGTCTACACGGCCGACAAGCGCATCGACCCGATCGGTACTTGCGTCGGCATGCGCGGTTCGCGCGTGCAGGCCGTGACCGGCGAACTCGGCGGCGAACGTGTCGATATCGTGCTGTGGTCGGAAGATCCGGCGCAGTTCGTCATCGGCGCCCTGGCGCCGGCGAACGTGTCGTCGATCATGGTCGACGAAGAAAAACACGCGATGGATGTCGTCGTGGACGAAGAAAACCTGGCAATCGCGATCGGCCGTTCCGGCCAGAACGTGCGCCTGGCCTCGGACCTGACCGGCTGGAAGATCAACATCATGACGGCCGAAGAATCGGCTGACAAAGCTGCCCAGGAAACGGCTGCCGTGCGCATCCTGTTCATGGAAAAGCTCGATGTCGACCAGGAAGTGGCCGATATTCTGGTGGAAGAAGGTTTCGCCAGTCTGGAAGAAATCGCTTACGTGCCAATTTCCGAAATGCTGGAAATCGAATCGTTTGACGAAGATACCGTCAATGAACTCCGTACCCGTGCGCGTGATGCGCTCGTGACCGAAGCGATTGCTTCGGAAGAGGGTCTGGAAGGCATGGACGAGGCGTTGGTCGGTCTGGAAGGCATGGACCGCATTACCGCCGGCAAGCTGGGTCTGGCTGGTATCAAGACCGTTGAAGCATTTGCAGCACTGGCATACGACGAATTTGGCGCAATCCTGGCCTTGTCTGCGGACCGTGCGCGTGAACTGATTACAAGTGAATTTAAAGATGTGACCGACGATGAGATGAAGTTGGTTGACTCGAAATACGACGATCGTGCCAAGGCGTTGCAAGCCAAGGCATGGAGTCTGGCCGAATCCGCAAAGGCTTAATTTGAGTATCTTTATCATCTCCGCGACACATAGAAAAGAGGACTGAATGGCGAGTAACAACGTAGCCCAATTTGCCACCGAACTGAAGATGCCTGCAGATTTGCTGCTGACGCAGCTGCGTTCTGCCGGCGTCGAGAAAAGTTCGACGTCAGATCCATTGTCGAAAGATGATAAGGACAAGCTTTTGGATCATCTGCGCCGCACACACGGCGCAGCGGCTGACACAGAAAAGAAGAAAATCACCGTGACCCGCAAGGAAACGACTGAAATCAAGCAAGCTGACGCCACCGGCAAATCGCGCACCATCCAGGTGGAAGTGCGCAAGAAACGCACTTTCGTCCAGCGTGACGAAGCTGCGCCGGTCGCAGCTGAACCGGTCGCGCCTGCCGCACCGGTGATCGATCCCGCCGACGTGGCGCGCCGTGAAGAAGAAGCCCGTAAACAGGCTGAACTGATCGCCCGCCAGGAAGCCGATCTGCGCGAAAAGCAAGAACGTCTGGCCAAGCTCGACGCGGAAAAAGAAGCCCAGGCGAAAGCCACGCAACAGGCTGAATTGGCTGCGAAGAAAGAAGCTGAAGCGGAAGCGAAGAAAGCGGCCGCCAAGGCTGCCGCCGCGCCTGCCGCCAGCGCCGCTGCGCCTGTCGTTGACGACGCCGCCGCCGAAGCGAAAAAAGCTGCTGCCGCTGAAGAAGCGAAGAAGAAAGCCGCCGCCGCTGCTGTTGCCGCCAAGGAAGCCGCTGACAAAGCGGAAGCCACCGAGCGTGCACGCAAGGCCGTAGCCGACGAAGTCGCCCAGATCAAGGCCATGATGAACGCGCCACGCCGCGCCATCAAAGCCCCTGAGCCTGCACCGGTACCGGTCAAGCCGAAGGCGCCGGAAGGCACGCTGCACAAGCCTGCTGACAAGAAACCTGGCGACAAGCCGGGCGACAAGAAGCCTGCTGTTGCAGACAAGAAATCTATCAAGTCGGCGAATGTGTCGTCCACCTGGTCCGATGACGCGAAAAAACGCGGCACCACCGGTGGTCCCAAGCCACGCGGCAACAGCGGCCCAGGCGGCCGTGACAGCTGGCGCGGTGGCGCGAAGGGCCGTCGCCCGGCGCACCATGACGACCGTGAATCGAACTTCCAGGCCCCTACGGAAGCCGTCGTCAAGGACGTGCACGTACCGGAAACGATCACCGTGGCTGAACTGGCGCACAAAATGTCCGTCAAGGCATCCGAAGTCATCAAGCATTTGATGAAATTGGGCCAGATGTGCACGATCAACCAGGTGCTGGACCAGGAAACCGCCATGATTCTGGTGGAAGAAATGGGCCACAAGGCGTTTGCCGCCGAACTGGACGATCCGGAAGCGCTGCTGGCCGACGTGGGCGAACACGCGCACTTCGAAACCAAGCCACGCGCACCGGTGGTCACCGTCATGGGTCACGTCGACCACGGCAAGACCTCGCTGCTGGACTATATTCGTCGCGCCAAGGTTGCTTCCGGCGAAGCGGGTGGCATTACGCAGCATATCGGCGCTTACCACGTCGATACGCCACGCGGCATGATCACCTTCCTCGACACCCCGGGTCACGAAGCGTTTACCGCGATGCGTGCCCGTGGCGCCAAGGCAACCGACATCGTCATTCTGGTGGTTGCCGCCGACGATGGCGTGATGCCGCAAACGAAAGAAGCGATTGCCCATGCGAAAGCAGCCGGCGTACCGCTGGTGGTGGCGATCAACAAGGTCGACAAACCAGGCGGCAACGTTGACCGCGTGACGCAGGAACTGGTCGCCGAACAAGTCGTGCCGGAAGAATACGGTGGCGAATCGCCATTCGTGCCGGTGTCGGCAAAAACGGGTCAAGGTATCGACGACCTGCTGGAACAAGTGCTGTTGCAAGCCGAAGTGCTGGAACTGACGGCACCGGTCGAAGCGCCAGCGCGCGGTCTGGTAGTCGAGGCACGTCTGGACAAGGGCCGTGGTCCTGTCGCGACGATCCTCGTGCAGTCCGGTACCTTGCGCCGCGGCGACGTGATCCTGGCTGGCTCTTCGTATGGCCGTGTTCGCGCCATGCTGGACGAGAACGGCAAAGCCATCGCTGAAGCGGGTCCTTCGATTCCGGTCGAAATCCAGGGTCTGACGGAAGTGCCGGTTGCCGGTGAAGAAGTCGTCGTCATGGCTGACGAGCGCAAGGCGCGTGAAATCGGTCTGTTCCGTCAAGGTAAGTTCCGCGACGTGAAACTGGCGAAACAGCAAGCTGCGAAACTGGAAAACATGTTCGACCAGATGGCCGAAGGCGAAGTGAAAAACTTGCCATTGATCATCAAAACCGACGTGCAAGGTTCGCAAGAAGCGCTGGTCGGTTCGCTGCAGAAACTGTCAACCTCCGAAGTGCGCGTACAAGTGGTCCACGCTGCCGTCGGCGGCATCACGGAATCGGACGTCAACCTGGCAGTCGCCTCGAAAGCGGTCATCATCGGCTTCAACGCCCGTGCTGATGCCCAGGCACGCAAGCTGGCCGAGTCGAATGGCGTGGACATTCGCTACTACAACATCATTTACGATGCGATCGACGAGATCAAATCGGCGTTGTCGGGCATGTTGGCACCAGAGAAACGCGAAACGGTCATCGGCCAGGTCGAGATCCGCCAGGTTATCCTGGTCTCGAAAGTGGGCGCGATTGCCGGTTGCCTGGTCACCGATGGCGTGGTCAAGCGTGCTTCTTCCGTCCGCCTGTTGCGCAACAACATCGTGGTGTGGAGCGGCGAGATCGACTCCCTGAAACGCTTCAAGGACGATGCGAAAGAAGTTCGCGCCGGTCTGGAATGCGGCCTGTCGCTGAAGAACTACAACGACATTCAGGTTGGCGACACGCTGGAAGTGTTCGAAGTCCAGGAAATCGCTCGTACCCTGTAATCACAGCAGTAATGGCGCGGACATATCTTTGTCCGCGCAAACACGTGGGGCGCATTGGTCAACGGGCAACCGTTTGACCCATGCGCCCTGCGGCACTTAGGACAGCATAAAATCATGGCTAAACATAGCAAAACCATGCCAGCGCGCGGCTTGCGCGTGGCCGACCAGATCCAGCGCGATCTGGCAGAAATCGTCGCCTACGAATTGAAGGACCCGCGCGTCGGCACGATGATCACCATCACCGAAGTGCAGATCACGCCCGACTACGCGCACGCCAAGGTGTTTTTCACGATGTTGAAGGACAGCAAGGAAGCCATCAAGAACACCACCGAAGGCTTGATGGCCGCGGCCGGCTTCATCCGTGGCTTGCTGGGCAAGCGCCTGCACATCCACACCTTGCCGATGTTGCATTTCGTGCACGACAGCTCGACCTCGCGCGGCATGGAAATGTCCTTGCTGATCGACAAGGCCAACGCCACGCGCGCGGCTGACGCCGAGCCGGACGCGAAACCCGAGACGGACGAGCAATAACAGTGGCGGGTCCGAAGAAACCACCGGGCATCAAGCGGGTGCGCGACCTGGTCGATGGCGTCTTGCTGCTGGATAAGCCTGTCGGCTGGTCCAGCAACGACGCCCTGATCAAGGCCAAGCGCGTGCTGAACGCGAAGAAGGCGGGCCATACGGGCACGCTGGATCCGTTCGCCACAGGCTTGCTGCCGCTGTGCTTTGGCGAGGCGACGAAGTTCTCGCAGGACTTGCTGGAAGCGGATAAAACCTACGAAACCCTGGTGCACCTGGGGCAGACGACGGATACGGGCGACACGGAAGGCGAAGTGCTGGAAACGCGCGACGTCAACGTCACCGAAGAGCAGATCGAAGCCGTGCTGGCGCAGTTCCGCGGGCCGATCCTGCAGACGCCTCCCATGTACTCGGCCTTGAAAAGGGACGGCAAGCCCTTATATGAGTATGCAAGGGCCGGCATCACCCTGGAGCGCGAAGCGCGCCCGGTGACCATCCACAAGCTCGAGTTCCTCGGCTACGAAGCCCCGTTCCTGAAATTGTCCGTGATGTGCAGCAAGGGCACGTATATCCGCGTGCTGGGCGAAGACATCGGCCATGCCTTGGGTTGCGGCGGCCATTTGAACGCCTTGCGCCGCACCCACGTGGGCACCCTGACCCTTGACGGCGTCGTCACGCTCGATGAATTGACGGCGCACGCCGCGCCGTTGAGCTTGCTGGCGCCCGTCGATGCACTATTGTCGAGTTTCCCCGCCGTCCAGCTGACGGAAGAATTGGCCAAGCGTTTCCTGCATGGCCAGCGCATCGCGCTGGGCAAGGAAGACGTCGCCGTGCCAGCCGAGCCGGGCAGGGTGCGCGTGTATCACGACAGCAAGCTGCTGGGCACGGGCCAGTTGCAGGAATACAGCATCCTGGCGCCAGAACGCTTGATTGCCACGGCGCATCAATAAGTCACAGCAACGTCATATTACCCAGCGACACTCGTTAAACAGTGTCGCTTTTTTAAACAAACCGTCCCCGACTGCGGGAGCCGCCAGCATTTTTAGATAGCGTTGCAACGCAACATGCTATACTACGCGGTTCCGGAAATAGATTAGCATTCGGGTATCTCGTACATCTTGTACGCACTCCGCAGTTTTTCAGTAACTACTACGACCATGTCAAATACAAAACGCGCAATTCGTAATATCGCCATTATCGCCCACGTTGACCACGGCAAAACCACGCTGGTGGATCAGCTGCTGCGCCAGTCCGGCACCTTCCGTGAAAACCAAGCGGTCGACACCCGAGTCATGGACTCGAACGACCTGGAAAAGGAGCGCGGCATTACGATTCTGTCGAAGAACTGCGCCGTTGAGTACGAAGGCACCCACATCAACATCGTCGACACCCCAGGCCACGCCGACTTCGGCGGCGAAGTGGAACGTGTTCTGTCGATGGTGGACTCGGTTCTGCTGCTGATCGATGCACAAGAAGGCCCGATGCCGCAAACCCGTTTTGTCACGCGCAAGGCGCTGGCACTGGGTCTGAAGCCTATCGTTATCGTCAACAAGATCGACCGTCCGGGCGCACGTCCGGACTGGGCCATCAACCAGACGTTCGAACTGTTCGACAAGCTGGGCGCTACCGATGAACAACTGGACTTCCCTATCGTTTACGCTTCGGGCTTGAACGGCTATGCCGGCCTGACCGAAGACGTGCGCGGCGGCGACATGAAGCCGATGTTCGACGCCATCCTGGAACACGTTCCAGTACGTGACGACAATCCGGAAGGCCCGCTGCAAATGCAGATCACCTCGCTGGACTACTCGTCGTACGTCGGCAAGATCGGCATTGGCCGCGTCAACCGCGGTACCGTCAAAGTCGGTCAAGACGTGCTGGTCATCAATGGCCCAGGCGCGACCCCGATCAAGGGCCGCATCAACCAGGTGCTGAACTTCAAGGGCCTGGAGCGCGTGCTGGTGGACGAAGCCGTCGCCGGCGACATCTGCCTGATCAACGGTATCGACGAAATCGGCATCGGTTCGACCCTGTGCGCAGTGGACACGCCAGAAGCGCTGCCTATGCTGACCGTCGACGAGCCGACCCTGACCATGAACTTCATGGTCAACAACTCGCCACTGGCTGGCCGCGAAGGCAAGTTCGTTACCTCGCGTCAACTGCGTGACCGTCTGGAAAAAGAATTGAAAGCCAACGTTGCTCTGCGCGTGGCCCCAACCGACGACGACACGATCTTCGAAGTATCGGGCCGCGGCGAGCTGCACCTGACGATTTTGATCGAAAACATGCGTCGCGAAGGCTTCGAGCTGGCCGTTTCGCGTCCACGCGTGGTCTTCAAAATGGTCGATGGCGTGCGCCACGAGCCGTTTGAAAACCTGTCGGTCGACGTGGAAGAAGCCAACCAGGGCGGCGTCATGGAAGAACTGGGCCGTCGTCGTGGCGACCTGCAAAACATGGAATCGGATGGCAAGGGCCGCGTGCGTCTCGAGTACCTGATCCCGGCACGTGGCCTGATCGGCTTCCAGGGCGAATTCATGACCCTGACCCGCGGCACCGGCCTGATGAGCCACGTATTCCATGAATACGCACCAGTCGACAACACCCGTGGCGAAATGGCTGGCCGTCGTAACGGCGTGCTGATCTCGCAAGACGACGGCGCCGCTGTTGCCTACGCTATCTGGAAACTGCAAGACCGCGGCCGCATGTTTGTGTCGCACAATGACCCGGTCTACGAAGGCATGGTCATCGGTATCCACTCGCGCGACAACGACCTGGTCGTCAACCCGATCAAGGGCAAGCAGCTGACCAACGTGCGTTCGTCGGGTACCGACGAAGCGGTGCGCCTGGTACCACCTATTCAGATGTCGCTGGAATACGCAGTCGAATTCATCGAGGACGACGAACTGGTGGAAATCACCCCTAAATCGATCCGTCTGCGCAAGCGCTTCCTGAAAGAGCACGAGCGTAAAAAAGCGTCGCGTGATTCGTAATCTGTTGTAGAGCATGGCCTGCGGGCCATGCCGCTCCGGCCCGCTGCGCCGCGTCACCGTCACTGGTGAGGCGCGCAGCGGGTTTGTCATTTGCAGCTCCTGTTTTTTGTAGACACCATGACTTCCTCTTCTTTGCCTTCCCGCCGCCTGTCCGTTGCCCCCATGATGGACTGGACCGACCGCCATTGCCGCAAGTTCCACCGCGAAATCACGCGCCACACCTGGCTGTACACCGAGATGGTGACGACGGGCGCGCTCGTGTACGGCGACGTGGAGCGCCATCTGCGCTTCAACGAGGAAGAGCATCCGGTGGCGCTGCAGCTGGGCGGCAGCGATCCGACGGACCTGGCCACCAGCGCGAAGCTGGGCCAGCAGTGGGGCTACGATGAAGTCAACCTGAACTGCGGCTGCCCGTCCGAGCGCGTGCAAAAGGGCGCGTTTGGCGCCTGCCTGATGGCCGAGCCGCAACTGGTGGCCGATTGCGTGAAAGCCATGCGCGACGTGGTCGATATCGACGTCACGGTGAAACACCGCATCGGCATCGACGACAGCGAGTCGTACGACTTCGTGCGCGATTTCGTCGGCACCGTGGCCGATGCCGGCTGCAAGACGTTTATCGTGCATGCGCGTAACGCCATCCTGAAAGGGCTGAGTCCGAAGGAAAACCGTGAAGTGCCGCCCCTCAAGTATGACTATGCCTACCGTTTGAAGCGTGATTTTCCGCAATTCGAGTTCATTATCAATGGCGGCATCAAGACGCTCGAGGAGATCGACCTGCACCTGCAGCACCTCGACGGCGTGATGCTGGGCCGCGAGGCGTATCACAATCCGTACGTGATGGCGCAGTTCGACCAGCGCTATTACGGCGACGACGCTCCCGTCAAGACGCGCGAACAGGTGCTCGAAGCGATGATTCCCTACATCAGCGCGCAGCTGGAAAAGGAAGCGGGGCGCTTGAAACTGAACAGCGTCACGCGCCACATGCTGGGCCTGATGCAAAACCTGCCCGGCGCGCGCGGCTTCCGCCAGACCTTGTCCGATTCGAAGAAGCTGGCTTCGGGCGACCCGCGTTTGCTGCTGGAAGCGGCGGCGCGCCTGTCGTTGCCTGCCTGATGAGCGGCGATTGCCATGGTCTTGCGCGCCAGATTGAAGGCTACCTGCAAGCCGTCAGCGCGCTGAAGGACGATGGCAGCCTTTTCGCATGCTCCTGTCTGGGCCCCGTCGCACCGCAGGCGGCGTTCGATGCGCTGTGCCGCGCGCTGGAGATCGCGCCGGACGGCTTGAGTCTGCAGCCGATCGAGAGCGTGGTGTGCAGCGGCGTCCTGTGCACGCCGCGCCAGTGGCTGCTCGAGCGCTTGCACCCGGCGAGCGAGGCCGACCGCCAGCCGCTCGACGCGCGCCTGTTCGATGGTTTCGAGAACGAACTGGCCGAACTGCTGGGCAGTGCGCCCCGCTGGTATCAACTGGTATCATCGGGCCAGCGCAGCCTGGCCGCTCAATTGGGCGCCATCTGGAGCGTCTTTGTCTTTGGCACAGAGCGTCACGCCTATGTGATGCATTGCAGCTGGGACCGCTGAGCAAACTTGTCTATACCGGTGCCCCGGCGCACTGGTATTGTCCGCACCACCCCCTCCTCTGAATACCACTTCCGAAACGATGTCATATGGCTATGCCATGTGTTGTAAATGCGCTGTTTCGGCGCACGGCCGCACTGTCGTGGGGCATTTCTATGGGGCAAGAAACGGCGTTGTTGCCATTTCCCCGAAGAAAGTTAATCAGCCATTTATTCAGGTACTTATTGCTTGCTTTGAGGCAAAATTTACACCTATAATTGATTATAGACAAATATTTCTCATATGAATGTTTGATGTTGATCTCACATCATCGGTGTCAAAAATTCAGTCCGTGGAACAAATTTGCATTCGCAGTCACTGGTGGTTTTCAGGGCTGTTGTAGACCAGGAAGTACCCCAGGCTGCGTGCGGCCGGATACCGCCAGCATACCAATGGGTAAGGGCGGATGCCGGTGTTGCGCAGCCTTCGTCTTGTCGTGCCGGGCAAAAATCCTTATCAATAGTTTCATTTACGAAGAGCCGAAATGAATTTAGCAAAAATGAAGGTTGGTACCCGCCTGGGCCTGGGTTTCGCCCTGGTACTGGTTCTGCTGGTGGCCGTGACCGTTCTCGGCATCGCGCGCATGGCGCAAATCCAGGAACGTCTCGATCACGTGATCAATGTCAACAACGTCGTCACCCGCCTGGTGATCGACATGCGTGGCAACGTCAGCGACCGCATCACCTCGCTGCGCATCCTGACCCTGATGACCGACGCGGGCGATATGGAGCCGGAAATGGCGCGTATCAAGACGCAGACCAGCACCTATCAGGAAACGCAGAAGAAGCTCGAAGAGAAATTCGCCGTCGAGTCGACTTCTGAAGAAAAAGCCCTGCTGACCTCGATCAAGGAATACGAAGCCGCCGCCATGCCGGCCATCGCCAAGGCGTCCGCGCTGTGGATGGCCAACGATGCGGAAGGCGCCACGCGCGTGATGATCAAGGAAATCCGCCCGGTACAGAAAAAATGGATGGAAGCGCTGGAGCAACTGGCCGTGCTGGAAGACAAGCTCAATGAGCAGATGCAATCGGATGCCCGCAAGGCCTTCGACAGCGCGCGCCTGTTCATGATCATCCTCGGCGTACTGGCCGTGGCGATGGGCGTGGCGGCAGCACTGGTGATCACCCGCGGCTTGCTGAAGCAGCTGGGCGGCGAGCCTGACTACACGGCGTCGATCGCCGGCAGCATCGCCAATGGCGACCTGTCGATCGGCATCCACACGCAGCCATCGGACAATTCCAGCCTGCTGGCGGAAATGAAGGAAATGCGCAACAGCCTGGTGGGCATCGTCGGCCAGGTACGTGTCGGTACGGAAACTATCGGCACGGCGTCGCGTGAAATTGCCGACGGCAATATCGACCTGTCGTCGCGCACGGAAATGCAGGCCAGCGCGCTGGAAAAAACGGCGTCGGCCATGGAAGAGCTGACCTCGACCGTGAAACAGAATGCGGACAATGCGCGGGAAGCCAACAAGCTGGCCGCCACGGCGTCGGACGTGGCCCTGAAGGGCGGCTCCGTGGTGTCGCAAGTGGTTGACACCATGAGCTCGATCAATGAATCGGCGAAGAAAATTGTCGACATCATCGGCGTGATCGATGGCATCGCCTTTCAGACCAACATCCTGGCGCTGAACGCGGCCGTGGAAGCGGCACGCGCCGGCGAACAAGGCCGCGGCTTTGCCGTGGTGGCATCGGAAGTGCGCAACCTGGCCCAGCGTTCCGCTGGCGCCGCGAAGGAAATCAAGATCCTCATCGACGATTCGGCCGAGAAGACGGAACGCGGTACGCGTCTGGTGGGCCAGGCCGGTGTGACGATGGGCGAAGTGGTCGACAGCGTGCGTCGCGTCACCGACATCATGAGCGAGATCGCCAGTGCCAGCCAGGAACAAAGCGCCGGCATCGAACAGGTCAACCTGTCGATCATCGAGATGGATGGCATGACGCAGCAAAATGCGGCCCTGGTGGAGCAGGCTGCCGCCGCGGCGCAAAGCTTGCAAGACCAGGCGGCCGAACTGGCCCACGTGGTCAGCATCTTCAAACTGGTCGAAGGCGAAGAAAAGCCGGCAGCGTATGTACCTGCCCCCGTGGCGGCTGTGGCTGCCCCCGTTGCCGCGCGCAAGCCGGCGCCGGCATTGCGTCCGGTGAAATCGCTGGCACGCAAGGCGGAAGCGGCAGCTCCCGTGGCTGCTCCGGCGCCGCGCAAGGCGGCAAGCGCCGGCAGCAATGACGAGTGGGAAGAGTTTTAAGCGCGGCCAACAGCGCACAGGAAGTTGTAATTACCGTATCTGATAATCATGGGGAAGCACATGTTTGAGAATAAGCGTTTGATGAGTGTTGCAGCAGCCTTGCTGGTGTCCGTTTCTTCCGCAGCCTTCGCTGCCGAGGTGCCAGCGTCGTTCGATGCCAAGAATTGCAAGGCCGACTATCCGAAAGCTTCGTTGATGAACGAAGAGCAGGGCACCGTGACGATGTCCTTCCTGGTCAATGCCGATGGTAGCGTTGCCGATTCGAAAGTCGAGAAGAGCAGCGGCTTCAAGAACCTGGACAAGGCCGCCATCAAGGCCCTGTCCGCGTGCAAGTTCAAGCCGGGCACCAAGGATGGCGCCGCAGCGCAGACCTGGACCAAGGTCGACTACGCCTGGAAGCTGGACTGATCCACCTATTGCCGGGGGCCTGGCTCC
The DNA here is from genome assembly GCF_030397735.1 of Janthinobacterium sp. SUN120. Taxonomy (NCBI): domain Bacteria; kingdom Pseudomonadati; phylum Pseudomonadota; class Betaproteobacteria; order Burkholderiales; family Oxalobacteraceae; genus Janthinobacterium; species Janthinobacterium sp. SUN120. Next base: position 200,011 of record NZ_JAPUBW010000003.1, read on the forward strand.
CGGCATGAGCTCTCCGCTACGGGCGGCGCCTGCAAGGGTGCCGCCCGTAGTGTTATGTGCGCCAGCCAACGGCACTGTCGCCGCCGATTCTGTTACCCTCGAAACATACCTTCGGGATCTCCCACCACAAGAGGCCTACCATGCAGCGCATCCTGACACTTTCCCTTCTCGCCGCCAGCGGCATGCTGCTTTCCGCCTGCGCCTCGCTGGGCACGCCCGTGGGCTTGCAGGCGGGGCAGACCGTGGCCGTCGTCAATAGCCTGAGCTGGGACAATCCCCTGACGGGCAAGCGCGACGGCGTGCGCACCAGCTGGCCCATCAAGGATGGCAAGATTGCCCCTGAGTATTTTCCGCTGGCGCAGCTGAAGCAATGCGAGGCGGGCGGCAAGCCGTGCGCCTGGGGCGTGATGCGGGCGCAGCGCGGCGCGCCCGCTTTGCAGTATGCGGACGGCGGCGTCGACCTGGCCGTGAGCGTGGCTATCGACGTGGCGCGGCGCCAGGATGCGCGCCTGGGAGAGACGCAGACGGCGATGGCGATTCCGCAGGATGTGGCCGCGCTGGCTGGCAGGCAACAGGTGCAGCCCAGCTGGAAATTGAAGTATGGAAAGGTCGAGCAGGTTGAGCTCGATTACGGCGTGCGCTACCAGGTGTGCGTGCAGCGCTACGATGCGGCCGGCAAGGCCATCGATACCTGCGCGATACCGTTTATTTGAGGAAACATGCCGCGCGCGCCGTTTGTGGCGGCTTTGCGACACTTCATGTTGCGGCGTGCGTCGGGGTGTAACAATCGGTAAAAGCACAGCAAAGCGCGGCGTAATTTCTTATAGTACTTAATTAAGGTAGTACACCAGTATTGGTACCCGAGGAGAATTGCAATGAAAACCCTGTTGGCAGTAATTTCGCTGGCCGCCCTGGGGGGCTGCGTCGTGGCGCCGCCCGGTCCCGCGTATTACGGTTCGCGCGCGCCACAGGGGGCTTACAATCCCTATGAATGGCATACGGTCTCGTCCGAACCGGTGCAGTCATCGCGCGTGGAATACACGAATGAACCCGTGTATGTGCAGCAGCAACCGGTGTACGTGCAGCAGCCCGTTTATGTGCCGGCGCCCGTGTACGCGCCGCAACCGTATTATTACAATCCGCCCGTATCGATCGGGCTGGACTTCATGTTTGGCTTTGGGCGCTACGGTGGACACCGCGGCGGCTGGGGCGGGCACGGACGCTACTACGGCCGCCGCTAGTCAACATCCCACCAAATTTACTGCGCGTCGCGATTCGCGGGCTGCGATGCTCGCTGTACTAAACTACAGCTGCGCTTCTCCCCCACGACTCACCGCCGCTCGCTACAATTTGGTGAGAGTTGTGACGTAATATGAACTCAGTGGAAATACACGGAACTCTGGTGCAGCACGTCCGCCGAGCACAGGATGTACATCGCCGCCGCTGCCAGACCTATTTGCAAGGCGCCAAAGCTGATCGGGATGAGGCGGGACATGTCGTACTCCTGAGTGGTGTGAGGTGTGGTCAGGCTTTCATCATAGGATGACTCGATGCCTTTGGGCATCGGATGAATGTCCGCCACGATGTAGGACAACACCTCGTGCCTGGCGCCCCGCCTCGCTCTCCGACTGCCTGAGTAACCCCCAATAAATTATTCCGATTTCTGACTTCCATAACCGGCGCTCTGCGGTGTTGCCCACTGCTAGCAGTGCTCGCACTGCGTCGCAGCGGGCGCCTTGCATAGCATCCGGTTCTGTTCGTCATAACTTCACAATAATTTCCTGAGGATTACTTAGCGGTTTTTCCAGCGCACTACAGGCTCTTCCGGCGCCGTGTCCGGCACGTTCGAGATCGCCAGCCAGTGCGTCAGGCGTTCCGGATGCTTGAGATTGATGCCCATGCCATCGATGATGCCGACCTGTTCCAGCATGCGTGCATCGATTTTCGCCTTCGACACCGTGGGCGCGCCCATGACCATGCGGTCATACGCCTTGCGCGCCTTGTGTTCCCATTTGTGCAGATTGCTTTCATCGAAGCGGTTCGCTTCGAAATACACGGTCAGGGTGCCATCGAGGTTGCCGAAGCCGACAATGCCCGCGCCCTTGCGGATGGTGGTGGTGTTGTCGATGTCAAATTCCGCCGTGGGCACGAAAATGCCGGCGCGGCCATCGATGTCGGGACGTCCCACGGGCGTTTCCTTGCCATAGGAACTCGTTTCGGTAATGGTTTTTTCTGCAGACATAGTGCGTGTGGTGGCCGTGCCGGGAGCGCGATCGGGCCCGGCAGCGCCAGTCATCCTGTTCAAAAAATGCGTGCTGATGATCAGGGCGGGGTAGTGGCCCTGGCGGAGCGATGCTTGGCATTGCTTGATACCCCGCTATTGTAGCGTCAATTTAATTCTTTTTGGCAACATTTCCTGGGAATTATGCTTCCGTTTGGGCCATAAAAAAAGCCGCCCGGCCTGGTGGCGGAGCGGCTGTTGCACGACGACTTCAGACTCAGGCGGCAGTCTTGCGGCGTGCCATGAAACCCAGCAAGCCCAGGCCCAGCAGCATCATGGCGTAGCTTTCCGGTTCCGGCACGGCCGTCGTCACCGAGACGTTGTCCAGGTAGGAACCATAGGTTGGCGCGGAGGCCGGGCCGATCGATTCGAAGCGCAGCAAGGTGGACGAACCGAGCGCGGTGACGTTCTGGCTGTAGGTTTGCCACACGCCGGTGGTGTTGCCGACCAGGGCCGTTGGCGTCAGCAGGGTCGAACCCCAGTAGACGTTCATCAGGCTGCTTGCGCCGCCTGGCGTATTCGGGCGGCCCGAGTAGGCAAACGACAGCGCATACGTGCCGCCGGCCGTGGTAGCGAGCGATTGCGACACGGACGTCAGGCGCTCGGCGTTGAGTTCCAGGTATTGCGTGCCGGCGGCAGCGACGGGGTTGAAGCCGCTCTGGCCGCCTTGCGTGGCGCCCTTCTGGATTTCAAAGGCCGTATTGCCGCTGACGGATGAGGTCCAGCCCGTCACGGCGCTCAATTGTGCGAATGGGGTGGTGATGGCGTTGCTTTCGAAGCTGCCGTTGACGACCAGTTCGGTCGCGGCGTTGGCGCCGCCGGCAGTGATCAGGGAGGCCAGTGCGGCGATCTTGAAGAGGGTAGCAGGCATTTTCATGTGGGTCCGTTCTATTATTTAAAAGTTAATTTCATTTCCTAAATGACATTTAAAGAATATCACTAAAACTCACGAAAAAAACTGCTGCACGATAAAAATATTTGTAATTGTGAAATCATTCATGTTCAAAATTGCATTAATTTCCATGGTGAACCAATTGCAGTGCTGGCGCAGGGTGAGCGCGGCCCTGAGGCTGCTTGCCCCGGAGTATTTTTGTGACATCGGGACGTAAAAAAACCTGCATCGAAACAACAACGATGCAGGTTTTTTGCGTGCCGCCCGCGTGCGCGCCCGGCTATTGATGCCATAGCCGCGACGTGCGCGGGACTAGAACGCCAGCCGTCCTTGCAGGTAAACCATGCGCGGCGCGCCCACCAGCTTGCCCAGGTTGCCGTCCGAGGTGCGCGTGAAGTAGCGCTTGTCGGCAAGGTTGTTGACGCCGGCAACCAGTTCCAGGCCGTTCTGGCCCGGTACTTTCCATTTCACTTGCGTGTTCCACGTACGGAAGCCGGGAATGACGCCCACGCTGCCGGCCAGGTTTTCCGCCACGGTGTTGGCCTCGTCGGCGAACTGGCGGCTCTGGTGGCTGCTCGACAGGTCGAAGCCCCAGGCGCCCAGCTGGTAGTGGGCGCCGACGGTGTCCGTGGTGCGCGAATAGAAGGGCACGTCATTGCCCGCGTTCACGCCATCCTGCAAGGTGGCCTTGGTATAGGTGTAGGTGGCGTAGGCGTTCAAGCCGGCCAGCGGGCCGGACTGGTCGAAGTGGTAGTCGACGGCCGATTCCAGGCCCCGGTGATGCGTGGCGCCCACGTTGTAGAAAATAGCGTTCTTGCCGCTGCCGACGGACTGGATCTGGTTGTCGAACTTGATGTTGAACAAGGTCGCCTCGGCCGACAGCTGGCCGCTCTTCCAGCGCGCGCCCAGCTCGGCGGTTTTCGCCAGTTCCGGCTGCAGCGCGTTCTTGCTTGATTGCGCATTGAGCTGCGTATTTTGCACGGCGCCAAACGAGCTGTTGTAGTTGCCGAACAGGGTGACGTTGTTGTTGAGCAAATAGGCCACGTTCAGCGAGGGCAGGGCTTTGTTGTTGAGCAACTCGATCTTTTGGTCGGTCGGCAAGTGGTTGAAGCGCACCGTCTTGATGTGCTCGTAGCGCACACCCGGCGTGATGCGCCAGGCGTCGATGGCGATCTTGTCGTCGATATACACGGCTTGCGCATCGGTGGAGTTGTTGGCGAAGTTCGTCGTTTGTTGCACGCCGCTGGCGATGGCGACGCTGTAGATGCTTTCATCGGCCCGTTCAACCAGGTAGCGGTAGCCGACGGTGACGTCCTGCGACACCTTGCCGGTCGTGAAGCGCTGCGTGTAGCGCGGTTCGATGGCCGTCGTTTCATAGTTGCGCGGCTGGTGGCCCAGGTTGTTTCCGCTGATCAGCGTGCTTTCGCGCGAGCTCTTGTTGTAATAGGCGCGCACCTCGAATTCTTGCGTGCCGGAAATGGCATTCAGGTAGCCGATGTCGAAGGCCTTGCGCTCGCCGCTCCAGAAGTCGGTGGGGCGCGTGTTCTGGAACGGGTCCTGCTTGTATTGCGCGGCAGTCAGGCCGCCCGGCGTGCGCGACGTCACGTCATAGTAGGACAGCTTGCCGTACACCTCGGCCGTCGGGCTCAGGTCGTAGCGGAATTTGAGGGCGAAGTCGTTGACCTTCTCATCGCTGCCCACGCGCCAGTCGCTGCCGCGGATGCCGGAATACAGCACGGCCAGGCCCAGGCCGCTGTCGAGCTGGGTACCGGCAAACACGCTGGCCTGCGTGTTGTGGCCCACTTCGCTGTATGAGTTGTAGCGCACGGTGGCGTCGCCCGTCACGCCTGACGTGGTAGGCACGCGGCGCGTCTTGAAGTTGATGATGCCGCCCACGTTTTGCGGGCCAAAGCGTACGGCGCCGCCGCCGCGCACCACGTCGACCGTTTCCACATTGGCCAGGCTGACGGGCGCGAACGACAGTTGCGGCTGGCCATACGGCGCGACCGACATCGGGATGCCATCGAGCAAGACCGTGCTGCGCGGCGAATAGCGTCCAGCCAGGCCGCGCACGCCGATATTCAGGGAAATGGCGCTGCCGGCGCTGCCCGAGTTGTCGCTGATCTGCACGCCGGGAATGCGGCGCATCACGTCGCTGAGGCTGGTCGCGCCCGAGTTTTCGATGTCATCCTTTTGCACCACCGTGCGGGCGCCCGCGAAATTTTTCGTGCTGGCGGCCATGCTGGTGCCCAGCAGGTTGCTGCTGACCTGGATGGATTCCAGGATGGGACCGGCGTCATTGGCGGTACTGGCCGTATTGGCGTCCTGTGCCTGCGCGGCAAGGGACGCGCCCAGGCAAGCGAGGGCGATGGCCAGCGCGCACGGGCGCAGCGAAAAAGGCAGTGGGGAAAGTGTGGCGGCCATGCATGGATCTCCGTAGGGACAATGGTTGCGCGGGCATTTTTGGCGGCGCGACAACATCGTGGCGTGGGCATCCTGCGCAAGGGGATAAGAATGATAATGATTCTCATTTTATCCGTCAATTGCGAATATTGCGTAGTGGCGGTATGCCTGCCCGCAGGGTGGGGAAGTGTTGCTGGCGCGGTACAGCGGGCGGTCTTGATTGCCGCTTGGCACCAGTGCTCGGGTGCGGCGGCATTGTGCGCGCTTCTTGTATACTCCCGTTTTTGCAGCCGTCAGACGTGAACGTACAATGAGCCAGACAACTGAAACGACACCAGGCAATCCCCCCGTGGAACGCCGCCAGGGCGACCAGCCGGCAAGTGCTGCGCGCAAATTGAATCTGCTGGTGGTCGACGACAACCAGGAAGTGGGCGAATCGCTGGCCATGCTGCTCGAAGCGCTGGGCCACCACGCGGTAGTGGTGCGCAACTGGCAGATGGCCGTCGAGCAAGTCAAGCTGTGCGTGCCCGACGCCGTCTACCTCGACATAGAAATGCCCGGCATCAGCGGCATCGAAATCGGCCGCCGCCTGCACCACAACCCCGAAACGGCCAATGCCGTGCTGATCGCCGTCACCGGCCACAGCCTGCCCATGTACATGGACGACGCGCTGGCCGTGGGCTTCCGCCACTTCCTCGTCAAACCCGTGCGCCTGGACGACCTGGCGACGACGGTGCAGTCGGTGCTGGCGGGCTGAAATGTGTGCTATGGTTTGCGGCCCATCCCCGGGCATCCGGACACAGGCACGCAATGACCATGCATTCCCCGCAGCAAGCTGCAAGCACCGACCTGGCCAGCCGCTATCTGGGCGTACTGGCCGATTGTGATACGGCCTTGCTGGATCGCCATGCGCCGCATGCCGATGCGGAAAAGCTCTCGGGTCTCTTTCTCCCCAGTATTCCGCCCAACTGGCTGGAGGCCCGGCAGCGCATTATGATCGTGGGCTGCGAAACGCGGCAATGGAATGTGTTGCCGGTAGGGGAGCGTTTTAGTTCGCTGGAGTACTATGTCGAGCGGTCGATGGCCGTGCATCAGGCTTATTTTGCGCAGCAATTGTCACGCGCGGATATCAAGGGCCGTGCCTTTCATAATTTCACGCGCGCGGTGGCCCGGCGTTCCGGCAGCGATGGCTTGATCTATGCCAATCTGCTGTGCATGGCGTGGAATAAAGGTAGTCCCGTCAAATGTCGGCATTTTGAGGTCATCAAGAAGTACTCCAAACTGCTGCTGGATGTACAAATCGATTTCTTCCAGCCCGAGATCATCATCTTTGCCAATGGCAGCGCCACCGCCGGGCACCGGCGCGATTTCTTTCCGCTGGCCCGCGATGCGCAGGGCAAGGCGCTGGGCTGCGATTATGTCGAGGATGGCATACCGAATGCGCAATTGTGGCAGTTCCCGCTGCACCACAGGGATTGCTACCGCATCCAGCATCCTTCGTCGCGCTCGCCAAGTGCGGCGCGGGCGCGCGAGTTTTTGCTGGGCCTGCTCCCCGCCCGCTGAGAGGACGCCCCGGCAGTGCCATGCCGCCGGGATATCGTTCGTCTGTTAGGGCCGGCTCAGCGACCACTGCTGATTATTCGCATTGGTCAGGTTCCACTGGATGATTTGCGCGTTTTCCAACGTGCTCAGGTTCAGGACGTCCAGGGTCAGGTTGCTGTAGCGGTTGCTGATCGTCTGGTAGCCGGACGCGGGGCTGGCGAAGCGCCATTGCTGGCCCAGTCCGCCCCAGTAGCTCCATTGGGCGATATTCGTGCCCGCCGTGGTCGAGTTGTTGTAGTCGTCCAGGCCCAGCAGGCTGTTCGCATTGATCAGGCTATAGTACCCGTCGCCATGCCCCACCACATACCATTGCTGGTGTTTCCCTCCTGTATAGGTTTGCTGCTGCACCAGCGCGCCATTCGCCGTGCCGGCGCCGGCCACGGCTAGCGCTTTGCCGCTCAGGCGCGAGCGCAGCACCGTGGGGCCGTCCGAGATGCCGCCGCAGCTGGCGACCGTAAAATTGCGCGTCAGGCTGGGCCAGCCATCGCCGTACGTCATCTTTAATATGTCGAGCTTGGCCGCGCCATTGTCGTTGACGTCGTAGTAGTGGACCGACGTGTAGTTGCAGCCATCCTGCTTGAGCACGCCGATATGGCCCGGTCCCTTGTACTTGCCGTCGAGGTTGGGCAGCACCGTGCGCGTGCCGCTGTACGGCCCCGTCACGCTGCTGGCGCGTTGCACTTCCACATAGTATGTGCTGGCGGCGCCCTGGCAGCATTTGCCGCGGTTGACGAACAGATAGTAATACTCGCCGTCGCGCGTGATGTAGGGCGCTTCGATATCCTTGCCGCCGCCACCGAGGATGGTGGTGACGTTGCCGCTCGTCTTGCCTGTCGCCTGGTTGATTTCCGTCACGCCGATGCCGCCGAAAAACGAGCCGTAGGACATGTAGACCTTGCCGTCGTAGTCGCGGAACAGGGCCGGGTCAATGGCATTGATTTCTCCTCCGCCCCCATACGATTGCACGACGATGCCCAGGTCCGTCCAGCTGGGATTTTTCAGCGAAGCCGAGCGGGCCACGCCGATGGCCGACACGGAGGTACCGAAGGTGGACACCGAGTAATACAGATAATAGTAGCCATTCATGTGGATCACGTCCGGCGCCCAGTACGAGCCGCTGAAGTTGGGGATTTTATTGGCGATCCAGGCCGGCGGCGTGCTGAACACGGGCGCAGGGCCGGCCGACCATTTCAGCAGGTCCGTCGAGGTGGAATACCAGATGCCGTCGCCCGTGGTGAAATTGAAATACGTGTCGCCGTCTTTTGTCAGGGTACCGGGGTCGTGCGCATTGGGCACGCCCGTCAGGGTGATCGCCTGCGCATGGGCGCAGAACATCAGGCAGAGTGCTGCCAGGATTTGCTTCATCGTTGTCTCCGTACTGTTTTTATGGGGTGGTCCAGGCCGCACCCCAGAGTAGGGCGATGGTCGAATTTGCACTAATGAATTTTTTGCAGGAAGCGATACCGGGGCCGGTATCGGAGAATGAAGAAAAGCGGCGCCGGAATAGAAAAAGCCCGGTTCGAAAACCGGAATCTGCTTTGTATTTCTCGCTCCTGCTTCCCTTCTTGTCGGCCAAAATATATTCCAGCTCAGATGCCCGTTTACCCGCATCGTCCAACCTGGCCATCAGCTGGGAAAGCCCTTGTAATTGAATCGTTGGCATCGAGGTCTCTTGAAATGGAGTCGTTGCATGCTGATACCCTGGAGGCGACGATATGCAGACGTCTGCACAAAACACCCACAAGTAGCGCGGCGCCTTGCGGTTGATGCGTGCGCCTTGAGAGCACCTATAAATAAAAAAGACCGCCCGAAGGCGGTTAGGTGCAGCTCAGTTACAGCACAATGTCAAATGTGCGTTTCTACTTAGTCCTCACGGTTGAAGGCTTTGTTTCAGCATTATCCTGCTCTTTGTCCTTGTTACATTTATTAGCGAGCTTATCAAGATTCTCCGGATTAATAACATTTTCTGACATTCCATCGTTCAGAAGTTTCTGCCGCTGGTCCTTGAATTTTTTAGCTGACTCGCACATCTCTGGCAACTGTTCAAAGTAATCTATTGCGGCTTTAGTGGCAGCCTCATTCGCCCGCAGTGCCGACTTAACGGCATACTCGATCGCGTATCCAGATGCGGCACGTACTGCCTTCATCTCCTCATCCGAGCGTTTCTGCGTAGAATTCATAGTCAAACTCTTTTTACTCAATCCAGCTAAACTTCGGGTCAGGACTTGTCCGACCCGGAGATACTCAACAGCTGAAGTTTGCTTTCCTGGAGCGATGGAAGCGTCCAAGCTCTGCAACTCAATAATCTTTTTGTCTATCTCCGACGTGTTCTCGTCCAGCTTTTTAATCGCCTCGCCAAAAGTAATATTCCCGGGATCAACTTCGACCAATATCGAATCGTTGACTCTGATCGACCCATTCTTTACCAGCGGTGCTATAGCAGCCAAGAGCTGTGACTCTCGATATTTAATGGAGCCCCAGTAGCCGCCAATAGCAAGACAAACCACTACAAAGCCAACGCCAAGCAACTTTTTCATGCTGAATCCTTAAGTGTTTTTTAAGCATGATACAACACAGCAACTAATGCGTGACCTCCCAAATTCTCAATAGCTTGATTCCGACAATTGCCCTTATACAATCACCAAGTCCAAATCGTCTTTCGTGGCTAAAATTTTGTGCAGGCAGATTAAGGTCTCGCGGCGCATCAACGGCGGCACGAACGGTCTGGCCGAGCGCTTGGATCTGTTCGCGGTGGCGCAGCGGATACTTACGTGAGTGCGCTGGTCAAGCTCGTGCGCAAGGTGCCTGGCTGGCTATATGGCGCCTTGCTGTTGTGCTTGCTGGCCGGCGCCGCACTGCACGGTCTGGCCATGATTTTCCGCGAGGGCTTCAAGGACAAGAAGGCCGGGATCATGCTGATGATCTGCAGCCGGATACCCAGCGCCAGGGCATCTTGTTTGATGCTGGCGGGGACAGGGCTCAATCAGTGCGGTCGATGGCTGCCCTTGATGCGTTAAATGAGCGGTTCGGACGCGATACCGTACACCTTGGATCTGCAGGCTGGGTCAGGTGCTGGGCAATGTTGTCGGAAAATCGGACGCCCCGATACACCCTCAATTGGGCCGAGCTGCCGACAGTGCTGGCGAAGTAGGCGGCTTCCTCTGCCTGAGTAATTTCGCAGTCAATATATCGGGCTCGATGTCCCGGAGGAGACGGTATTCGTTGGAAAGTTTGAAAAAACGTTGGAAAATGAAAAAAAGGGTTACAGCCGAAGCGTGTAACCCTTTTATTTTCCTACTCATTCTGTGGGGTGGCTGATGGGGCTCGAACCCACGACAACAGGAATCACAATCCTGGACTCTACCAACTGAGCTACAGCCACCACTGTCTTACTTACCTGTTTAGCTGTTTTGCTGAACAGGTGCCGAATTATACAAAGAACTCGGCAAAGTGGCAAATCTAAATGCAGTCTTTTTTAAAGAATCGAAAGATTGCATGAAAACGGTCGTTTTTGCTCACCCAGCTCACACGGACAGGTGTTCGACGGGCGGGTGCAAGTCCAGCAAACCGGCGAAGGCTTTCGCCAGGGACTCGACCTTGGCCGTCGTGTAGCCTTGCAGCCGTGGCGCGTCGTTGTTGATGCGGCGCAAGCTTGCCGCATCGAGCAGGCGGGCCAGCTGGCGTGCCACGGCGTCGCCCGTGTCCACCAGGGTGATCTGTTCCTGCGTATGGGCGCGTACCGTGCGTTCGATGGCTTCCTGCACGAACAGGTAGTGCGTGCAGCCCAGCACCAAGGTGTCGACGCCTTGTTCCAGCATGGGGGCGATGTAGCGTTCCAGCATGGCGCTGGTGGCGTCCAGCGGATCGGTGCCCAGTTCGCATTGCTCGATGCGGTCGGCCAGGCCGATGCAGGGCTGCAAGATGAACGTGGCGCCCGTGGCGGCGCTCACCTGCTCGCGCAAGGCCAGCAGTTTGTCGCCGCGCAAGGCGCGTTCCGTGGCCAGCACGGCGATCTTGCCGTTGCGGCTGATGCCTGCCGCCGGTTTCAAGCCCGGTTCGACGCCGACGATGGGCAGGTCGGGGTAGCGCGTGCGCAAGGCCTTGATGGCGGCGATGGTGGCCGTGTTGCAGGCCACGACCAGCGCCTTCGCGCCTTGCTGCAATAAAAAGGCGGTGATCGCCAGCGAACGGTCGATCACTTGCTGTTCCGTCTTGTCGCCATACGGGGCATAGCCGGAATCGGCAAAGTAAATCAGGTCTTCCTGCGGCAGCTGCGCGCGGATATGGCGCAGTACCGACAGGCCGCCCACGCCGGAATCAAAAATGCCGATGGGGGCGTCCGGGCGGGCATTGCTTGCAATAGAAGTCATATAAAGCCGAAGAGGATAAAAAAACGCCGCGCTGTGTTGCCGCGCGGCGTTAATGGTAGTGCTTGTTTAAGCGACCGTCACGGGAATCTTGCTGACGCTATTGAGTTGCTCGATCTTCGCCTGCCACTCTTTCGGGCCCGTGTTGTGCACGGAGGTGCCTTTCGAGTCCACGGCCACCGTCACCGGCATATCGACGACGTCGAATTCGTAGATGGCTTCCATGCCCATGTCGGCAAAGCCCAGCACTTTCGCGCCCTTGATGGCTTTCGACACCAGGTAGGCGGAACCGCCCACGGCCATCAGGTAGGCCGACTGGTGTTTCTGGATCGATTCGATGGCGACGGGACCGCGTTCGGCCTTGCCGATCATGGCGATCAAGCCCGTCTTTTCCAGCATCATGTCGGTGAACTTGTCCATGCGCGTGGCGGTCGTCGGGCCGGCCGGGCCGACCACTTCGTCGCGCACCGGGTCGACCGGGCCGACGTAATAGATCACGCGGTTCTTGAAGTCGACCGGCAACTCTTCGCCCTTGGCCAGCATGTCCTGGATGCGCTTGTGCGCGGCATCGCGGCCCGTCAGCATCTTGCCGTTCAACAGCAAGGTCTGGCCCGGCGTCCACGAAGCGACTTCTTCCTTCGTCAGGGTGTTCAGGTCGACGCGCTTGGATTTTTCCGTGTCCGGCGTCCAGTGCACTTCCGGCCACGACGACAGCGATGGCGGTTCCATGTAGGCAGGGCCCGAGCCGTCCAGCACGAAGTGGCCGTGGCGCGTGGCGGCGCAGTTCGGGATCATGGCGACAGGCTTCGACGCGGCGTGCGTCGGGTGCATCATGATCTTGACGTCGAGCACGGTCGTCAGGCCGCCCAGGCCTTGCGCGCCGATGCCCAGAGAGTTGATCTTGTCGCACAGCTCGATACGCAATTCTTCCAGTTTATTTTGCGGGCCGCGTTGTTTCAGCTCAAACATGTCGATGTCTTCCATCAACACCTCTTTTGCCATCAGCATGGCTTTTTCGGCCGTGCCGCCGATGCCGATGCCCAGCATGCCAGGCGGGCACCAGCCGGCGCCCATGGTCGGCACGGTCTTCATGACCCAGTCCACCAGCGAGTCGGATGGGTTCATCATGATCATCTTCGACTTGTTTTCCGAGCCGCCGCCCTTGGCAGCCACTTTCACGTCGACGGTATTGCCTTCAACCAATTCCATGTGCACGACGGCTGGCGTGTTGTCCTTGGTGTTCTTGCGGTCGAAATGCGGGTCGGCCACGATGGAGGCGCGCAGCTTGTTGTCGTCGAAGTTGTACGCGCGGCGCACGCCTTCGTTGACGGCGTCGGTAACCGTGCCGCTGAAACCTTCGAAGCGCACACCCATGCCGATTTTCAGGAAGACGTTGACGATACCCGTGTCCTGGCAAATAGGACGCTTGCCTTCCGCGCACATGCGCGAGTTGGTCAGGATTTGCGCGATCGCATCTTTTGCCGCCGGGCTTTGCTCGGCCGCGTAGGCGCGCGCCAGATGTTCGATGTAATCAGCAGGGTGGTAGTAGCTAATGTACTGCAACGCTGCGGCGACGGATTCGATCAGGTCTTCTTGCTTTATGACAGTCATGGTGTTCTCGCGGTAGATAAGAAGGGTAAGACTCTTTACTAATACTAGTTACTGCATTGGAGTGACAAAGCCCATGGCCGCTGCTGGCAGCCATGGGCTTCGGGTTTAATGCGGTCGTGCCTGGTTCTGTGTCACCGTCATGATGCGGTCGGTGTACGCGATCGCCATGGCGGAAATGATGAAGACCATATGGATCACCGTCTGCGCGATGATCACTTCCATCTTGTAGGAGTTGGCATTGATGAAGGTCTTCAGCAGGTGGATGGACGAGATGCCGATGATGGCCATCGCCAATTTCGTCTTCAGCACGGAAGCATTTACATGCGACAACCATTCCGGCTGGTCTGGGTGGTCATCGAGGTGCATGCGCGAAACGAAGGTTTCGTAGCCGCCAATAATGACCATGATCAACAGGTTCGAAATCATGACCACGTCGATCAGGCCTAATACCACCAGCATGATGGTCGCTTCGTTCAGCTTGGTCGGCAGGGCGCTGCCGGGCACGGCGACGGCCGTCAGTACGTGCTGCAGGGCTGCATCATTGCCGAACACGGCGCCGATCAGGTCGGATAATTCCACCCAGAAATGGAAGACATACACGCATTGTGCGAGGATCAGGCCCAGGTACAGCGGCAACTGCAGCCAGCGCGACATGAAGATGAAGGCGGACAATGGATGCAGCTTGGTATGTTTGGCAGACGGTGGTAGGTGGTCGATCATGTAGGGGTTCCTGGGGGAGTAAATACCAATTTTTGGCATGCCCGACATTTTACACTTGCTGTCGATTACTGCGCATGGCCTTGCTCTGTATTATTGGGTTTGATGAAATACAAAGTGGTATTGAAGCTTCGGCGCGCCAGGCATTTTCCCAGTGAAAATACTGTACGGCGTCCCCTTGACGCCCATCGCCGAAGGCGCTTATGGTTAGCCTTGACGGAGGAAAACGCTGCAGAAAATGCGCAATGTAAGGCGTCCGTAAGACATGGCGCTTATCGTGTTAGCAAACAATTACTACACTGGAGACAAGCATGGCCGCTACAGAAAACCAAGGACAGGGCACGCAGCAGCAAGGACCAGAAGAGTCGCGCGTATTTGAACCATCGGCGGCCTTTGCCGCACAAGCTACCATTTCCGGCATGGCCGCGTACCAAGCCATGGTGAAAGAGGCGGAAACCGACTACGAAGGCTTCTGGGCCAAGCTGGCGCGCGAAAACCTGAGCTGGAAAAAGCCGTTCACCCGCACCCTGAACGAAGACAATGCCCCGTTCTACAAATGGTTCGAAGACGGCCAGCTGAACGTGTCGTACAACTGCCTGGACCGCAACATCGAAAACGGTCTGGGCGACAAGACGGCCATCATCTTCGAAGCGGACGACGGCACCGTTACCAAGGCTACCTATAAAGAACTGCACGAAAAAGTCTGCAAGTTCGCCAACGGCCTGAAATCCAAGGGTATCGCCAAGGGCGACCGCGTCATCATCTATATGTCGATGTCCGTGGAAGGCGTTGCTGCAATGCAAGCCTGCGCGCGCATCGGCGCCACGCATTCCGTCGTGTTCGGCGGCTTCTCGGCCAAATCCCTGCAGGAACGCATCATCGACGCGGGCGCCGTGGCCGTCATCACGGGCGACGAGCAATTGCGCGGCGGCAAGAAGCTGCCACTGAAATCCATCGTCGACGAAGCGCTGGCGCTGGGCGGCTGCGATACCGTGAAAAACGTCATCGTGTATAAACGCACGGGCAGCGACTTGCCGATGGTGGCTGGCCGCGACACGTGGCTGCACGACCTGGTCGCAGGCCAGAGCGCGCAATGCGAACCGGAATGGGTCGATGCCGAGCATCCATTGTTCATCTTGTATACGTCCGGTTCGACGGGCACGCCGAAGGGCGTGCAGCATTCGAGCGGCGGCTACCTGCTGTGGGCCGCGCTGACGATGAAGTGGAGCTTCGATATCAAGCCCGACGACGTGTTCTGGTGCACGGCCGATATCGGCTGGGTGACGGGCCACAGCTACATCGCGTATGGCCCGATGGCCGTGGGCGCCACGCAAGTGGTGTTCGAAGGCATCCCGACCTACCCGAACGCGGGCCGTTTCTGGGAAACCATCAAGAAACACAACGTCAGCATCTTCTACACGGCGCCAACGGCCATCCGTTCGCTGATCAAGGCGGCTGACGTGGACCCGAAAGTTCATCCAGGCAACTACGACCTGACCAGCCTGCGTTTGCTGGGCACGGTCGGCGAGCCGATCAATCCGGAAGCGTGGATGTGGTACTACAAGCATATCGGCGGCGAGAAATGCCCGATCGTCGATACCTTCTGGCAAACGGAGACGGGTGGCCACATGATTACCCCGTTGCCGGGCGCCACGCCGATGGTCCCCGGTTCCTGCACCCTGCCATTGCCGGGCATCATGGCCGCCATCGTCGACGAAGCGGGCCAGGACGTGCCGAACGGCCAGGGCGGCATCCTGGTGGTGAAGCGTCCATGGCCATCGATGATCCGCACGATCTGGAACAACCCCGAGCGTTTCAAGTCCAGCTATTTCCCGGAAGAACTGGGAGGCAAGATGTACCTGGCAGGCGACGGCGCCATCCGCAACAAGGACACCGGCTACTTCACCATCACGGGCCGCATCGATGACGTGCTGAACGTGTCGGGCCACCGCATGGGCACGATGGAAATCGAATCGGCCCTGGTGGCCAACCCGCTGGTGGCCGAGGCCGCCGTGGTGGGCCGTCCGGACGACACGACGGGTGAATCGATCTGCGCCTTCGTGGTGCTCAAGCAAGCGCGTCCGACCGGCGAGGAAGCGAAGAAGCTGGCCCTGGAGCTGCGCAACTGGGTCGGCAAGGAAATCGGCCCGATCGCCAAACCGAAGGAAATCCGTTTCGGCGACAACCTGCCGAAAACCCGCTCCGGCAAAATCATGCGCCGCCTGCTGCGCGTGCTGGCCAAGGGCGAAACGATCACGCAAGACGTGTCGACCCTGGAAAACCCTGCCATCCTGGAGCAGTTGAAGGAAGCGTCGTAATGAAAGGTCGGTCCCTGCGGGGGCCGACCACGGCTTCTGTTGGGCTGCTGCTTGTCGCTGTTCGCTTTAACTTTTACCCCACGGTAAATAACTTTGGCAGTCCGTAGAATCTTTGCTATAATCTGCGGCTTCGCGACAAGCGAGAAATAGTACGCAATGCGAGCAAGTAGACGCATTGCCTGCAGGAGAGGTGGATGAGTGGTTGAAGTCGCACGCCTGGAAAGCGTGTATAGGTTCATAGCCTATCGGGGGTTCGAATCCCCCTCTCTCCGCCACAGACGAAAAAGAAAAAGCTACCCTCGGGTAGCTTTTTTTTTTCGTCTGTACGCGGAGAGAAGCAGGGCGCCTGCGCGCCCTGCGCGGGGGATTCGAAGGGTCGGGCCTACCGGCCCGGCCCTCTCCGAATCTACTGGATGCTGCCGCTGAGCGGCAGCTCCGCGCGCCTGCGGCGCGCGTTCGTGGTTCTAATTAGGTTTCGACTAAGCATGCTTTTACGGCGTCAAATGCATGAATCCGTGTTCGAATGGTAGAACTAGTTCTTACTCCACCTGTTTTAATTTATCGACTGGTGCTCATGGAGATGGTTATAATAAATTGATCGAATATTATGCTGCACCTACTAGTTCATTGAATCTAATTGGGATAATAGCGTACTGGTGTAAGGGTTTTTTAACACTCAAAAAATATGAACCGATCAACCAAATCTAAAATTTTCACAGGCTTCAAAACCGAAGAGCAATTGGTAGAGGTAGTCCTTTCTTTTATCAAAAAATCGGCAGGATCTGGCTATAAAGCCGAATTAGAGCTTGATGGTGGTGTCGGGATTGCTGATATTGTGCTCTACAAGCGGCATCCTAGAACGACACGAGAATTACGAAAGCTGGCTTCAGTTCCCCCAAGACTTGCACCGTTGCTTGATCCATTGACGGCGGCTTACATCAGCACATGTGATGATCTAGCTAGCTCTCTGGGTCTTTCAAGTTCCGCCGCTCTGCGCTTGATAAAGCAGCTACAACGGCTGGGGCTGTGGACGGCGCACCCGTCTAAATCTGCGTTGGCATCGGTAAGGGTTCCGCCGTTTCAAACAATCGTAGCTATCGAAGCAAAGCTTGCTGATTGGTCACGCGCCTTAGGCCAAGCATACCGTAATCTTCAGTTTGCGGATGAATCGTGGGTTGTGCTCGATCATCGCTTTCATAGGCCAGCCGTCGCTCAATTAGAACGTTTTATTCGCTCAGGCGTCGGTTTAGTTTCAATGGACCTTAACGGTGATCTCTACGTGCATCACCGTGCTACTACTACGCCAGCCATGAGCTTGACCAAGCGCTGGCACGCTCAAGCTGCGTTAGCACGGCGTGTGGCAAAATAGTATCAGCTAAGCGCATCCAACCAAGGCTTGATGTGGCTTCCTCTCCCATGCCGCTCCAGCTCTATACCTTTCGCCTCAATTTTTGAGTACCAGGTTTTAGCACTTTTCAGCCGATCAACGAGCATGGACTGGCGTTCAATTAACTTCAGAGGTTTCATGCTGGCTACATGATCATGCATGTTTTTAAAAAAGTGCTTGTATAACTGTGGTTGATTAAAGGTCGGCTCAACAGGAGATGCTAGTGCTTGCTCGGCACCGTCCGTAGGGTCGTAAATAGCTTTCCATACTTCTGGACATTTTTCTCGAATTGTTTTTGCATCTTGAAATTGAACCCAATTCAGCAGGCCAGCCAAGTAAATTCGAGCCTTCGGACCACGTCTTTCTCCTTCGCTTTCGACAAATTTTTCGATCGAAAATATTCTCGTGTTTTCGAAGCTTCCCATGGTTATCGTTACATCAGTGGATGCCGCGAATATAAGACCTTCTACATTGGTATAGCCCACTGTCAATTTAAGACCACTGCCAGTTATTTCTTTAAAGAATTGCATGCATGCTGTAAGGAAACTTACGTCGTGTATCTGTTTTGTGTCTCGAACGTTCTGATAAACTAGATATATTTCTTCAACATTTGGATAGGACGTTATCCAATTTAAGAGACGAGTTCGAAACGCAGAATCCTCGATCATTGGCGACGTTATGGCGACACATAGGCAGACTCCGGAATTACCTGCTGCTTTCATGAATGCATCTACTGTAAATCGTCGTTGCCGCTCAACATAGTCAGAATACATTTGATCTAGAAAGCGCGTTGGAACAACTATGGTGCGGAAGCCTTGATCTTTTTGGAATTCTACACAATTTTCTGCGACCTTGGTTGCATGAGTTGCGAACGTCGATGTTTGAAATCCGCCATTAACCATCTCTGGAAAAAAAGGATAACTTTGTAATTTAGACTTACGCGAGCTGGGCAAATAAAACTGTGGATCGAAATATGAAGCCGAACGCGTTGCAGCGCTTAAATTTTCGATGTTCGTCATCGATTGATGAAGAGGACTTAGAATCAGTCCATCACCGCAGTGGTCCTTCTCAAATGAATCAATGTTCCAAACTGCGTTGTGTCCTACTTGATGGAGAAGCTGAAGCGTCATACCAAGGTCATCCTTATATAATTTTCAATGCTGTCAATTTTTCAATAAATAGTGCTGGTGTGCGTGGGCGTTTCCATGGAAATTTTTCCATAGTCCAGCTAACAAACTCTGAGATTTCTGAGTTCGCTACTCCCAATTCTTTTAGTGACTTTGGAGTTTCATTCTCTATCGCATAAGCCAATTCGAAATCATTCATGTTATTTTTTTCTCGGAACGGATGCTGACCTGCGAGTAGACGATACATCAGTACTCCAATTGCAAAGAAATCTGTTTTAAAGCTGATAGCGTCTTTATCGTTTGCGATTTGTTCGGGGGCAGCAAAATCAAGAGTCAGTGGTGCATTTCCCCAACCGTTGCTCGTCAGCCCCACGCTACCTGTTTCTCTCACGATGCCAAGATCAATGATGACTACGCTGCCACATGGCTTAATCAAGATGTTCGCAGGTTTTATGTCTCGGTGGACGAAGCGGCGTGGATGTAACCACAGAGGGGAAAGAGCGTCTGCGATTCCGATACAAAGGTCAATGACTGCATTAACCTTCCATTCATACGCTTCCATGGTGTGTGCCAAAGTACTTGAAATCACGAATTCTTCTATGCTTACGTAGAGCTTCTCAGGTAATTGCTCGTCACTGACAGGATTGTCTATGAATAAATTGCAATAAAGCAATACTGGAAAATTTGCAGGTCTAACCTCAGAAAGGATGGAGGTTTCAGCTTGTAGGCGTGCGAGTGCTTCTGCGGAAGCGTCTGCTACAACTTTGATGACGACACGCCCCCATTTTTCCCAGCCAAGTAGAAAGTTAGAAGGTTCGTCGTTGAATTCTTCTATTACATCAGGGGATATTCGAGCATCTTCGAAATGGCCGAAGTAGACTACTCGTTGTCCTGACTCGGCAGCTACCTCTTCAATCACTAAGCTTGGCAAACAGGCTACAAGGTTTTCCCGCAGTTGTTGTGAATCTTTAGGCAAAGAAGAACTCCCTGTTAATGATGCATCAGCAACGTCGGTTGAACAGATTATTTTGAAGTACAGCTAAAGTTAAATTTGACTAGAAGTAATTTTTTATAAATTAAGATTGGACACGACTTTACGCCTTTTGTTGCTGGAAAAATCTCTCCAATTGTCACGATGGATATTGGGCGGGATTGAGGATTGGAAATCTTGCTGACTTGAATCTTCGTATAGTTGACCTGCAAGAGTGTGGAGTGATACCCGCAAATTCAATAGCAAAGAAATGGCACCAAAACTGTAGGCAGGATATTTGAAGTTAGTTAACCATGGTGAACTCTGCTGAAGAACTCTGGGGTCAGGTTCGCCATTTGTACACGATCTAAGCCTTGGCCATTTCGATCTGCATCGATGTCTGAACTCATGTGGCAGACGCAGGGTCACGTCTGCCATTCGGACACAACCTCAGCTATTTATCTAATGCTTTACCTGGCAATATTTGCTTAATCTTGTTTCCTGCCGCGTTATTCAGATGCCGCTTCCGCATAGAGCAGTGTCACTTTGAATGACGAACCTGTCTCACGGCTCGTTGACCTATCACTCGAAATAACCGACTTCCCCTCAAATCTTGCGGTTCCTCAATCCCCGCACAGTTTCCCCCATGTATCGTAAGCCTCTCCCACAAAGCCATGGAGAGAGTCTCATGTCCTACACCTACAGCAAAGTCGACGAACTGGAAAAAACCACCATGGTCGGCAACCACCAATGCGTTGCGCTGGTCCGCCACTACGCGGGTGCGCCTGCCACGTTGGCCTGGAAGCAGGGGGAAGCGGTGCTGGGGAATCGTTTGCTGCGTAAAGGCACGGCCATTGCCACGTTTATCAAAGGGAAGTATGCGAATCATCAACAAGGCAATCACGCGGCCTTGTATATGGGGCAGACGCTGGACGGCATCATTGTCATGGATCAGTGGACGGGCAAGCGCCTGGGCATCGTGACTTCGCGAACCTTGCGCTCCAAAGGCCAGTACAAGAATGGCTTGCATGTCGATCCCAGCAACAATGCCGATGCTTTTTTTGTCATCGAATAGAGGAGCATCCATGCGACATAAACGTTTGTTGACCGGTGCCGCCTGCTGCATTTTCCCTGTGTTCACGCAGGCTGCCGTGACCGCCTCATATGCCTGCCCGCAGAGCGTGCCTGCGACTTCGATCAGCCTGAACGCCGTGCCTGCCGGCTGGACACCGTATATCGGCAGCCCGCTCTACCTCAGTGCCGCGGCGCCTATCGACGGCGCACCGGAGCGCAGGGGGCAGCTCGTGCCCGGCGGGGAGCGCAAGAAGAAAGGGCGCACGATACTCAGCTACCGTCTGGAAGGCTCCTATCCAGACGGCAAGTGGTTGCAATGCAGTTACGGCGCGCATGGTGAGGTGACACTGTCGAAGAGAATGGACGACAGCGTCAGCCTTTGTGAATTCACCTACAGGAAGGGCAGCAAGGCCGGGCAGAACGAGATCGATATCGATTGCCGTTAAGTCATTGGCATCACCGCGCACCGCCTCCGGCCTCGATCAAGCTGAGCGCCGCACGCGACAGCAAGCCGCTGCGCGTCTCGTGCCGCACCGCCGCATAGCGGTCGATCTTGCTCAATACAAAGCGCGGCAGGCTGATGTTGATGCGTTCGGGCTTGCTGTCGAGCTTTTCAATGTCGAGGTGGGCCAGTGCCCAGATGCCACCCGCATGCTCAGGATTGGCCTGCAGGGCTTCGATCTTGCTTTGCGTGATTTCCACTGGCTCGCCCAGTTCCAGCAGTGTCTCGATGTGGCAGGTGATGGCTGACCGAACGTTGTTGAGCGCGTCTTCCACGCTGTCGCCCCACGAGTGGACGCCTTTGATGTCGGGGACGTTCACGCCGTACACACTGTCGGCATCTTTAAAAATGACAACGGGGATATTCATGGCTGTTCCCTCATGCACTATCTGTTGAACTCGGCAACGCGGAGGAGAAATGTTGCTCTCTGCAAGCATACGCATAATGTGTATCAGTGTGTATTCCAGGTCTGACGCTACGCAACGTTCAGACGCAAAAAAGCCCGCCAAAGCGGGCTTTCTCACTCTACAGCCAAACCAACAACTCAGAACTGGTTCATCGTGTTGTCTTTACCAGCTGCTTTGAGCGCCGCTTCGCCGCTGAAGTAATCCTTGTGGTCGTCGCCGATGTCCGAGCCGGACATGTTTTGATGTTTCACGCAGGCGATGCCCTGGCGGATTTCCTTGCGCTGCACGCCGGCCACGTAGCCCAGCATGCCCTGGTCGCCGAAGTATTCCTTGGCCAGGTTGTCGGTCGACAAGGCTGCCGTGTGGTAGGTTGGCAGGGTGATCAGGTGGTGGAAGATGCCGGCTTCGCGGGCCGAGTCGGCCTGGAAGGTGCGGATCTTCTCGTCGGCGGCGATCGCCAGTTCCGTCTGGTCGTATTCCACGCTCATCAGCTGGGCACGGTCGTAGGCGGACACGTCCTTGCCTGCCGCTTTCATGCCGTCGAAGATTTGCTGGCGGAAGTTCAGGGTCCAGTTGAACGATGGGCTGTTGTTGTACACCAGCTTGGCGTTCGGGATGACCTTGCGGATTTCGCTGACCATGCCGCCGATTTGCGCGATATGCGGTTTTTCCGTTTCGATCCACAGTAGGTCGGCGCCGTTTTGCAAGGAGGTGATGCAGTCGAGCACGCAACGCTCTTCGCCGGAACCGGCGCGGAACTGGAACAGGTTGCTCGGCAGGCGTTTTGGACGCAGCAGCTTGCCTTCGCGCTTGATGATGACGTCGCCATTGCCCAGCGCGTCGGCCGACACTTCTTCGCAGTCGAGGAAGGAGTTGTATTGGTCGCCCAGGTCGCCTGGTTCATTGGTGACGGCGATCTGCTTGGTCAGGCCGGCGCCCAGCGAGTCCGTGCGGGCAACGATGATGCCGTCGTCCACGCCCAGTTCTAGGAAGGCGTAGCGGATGGCGCGGATCTTGGCCAGGAAGTCTTCGTGCGGCACCGTGACTTTACCGTCCTGGTGGCCGCATTGTTTCTCGTCGGATACCTGGTTTTCGATCTGGATGCAGCAGGCGCCCGCTTCGATGAACTGTTTTGCCAGCAAATAGGTCGCTTCGGCATTGCCGAAACCGGCATCGATGTCGGCGATGATGGGCACGACGTGGGTCACGTGGCCGTCGATCTTCGCCTGGATGGCTTGCTTGGCATCGCCCTGGGCCGCGTCCAGCTGGCGGAACAGGCCGCCCAGTTCGCGTGCATCGGCCTGGCGCAGGAAGGTGTACAGTTCCTTGATCAGGGCCGAGACGGCGGTTTTTTCATGCATCGACTGGTCCGGCAGCGGGCCGAACTCGGAGCGCAGGGCGGCGACCATCCAGCCGGACAGGTAGAGGTAGCGACGGTCGGTGCTGTTGAAGTGCTTCTTGATCGAGATCATCTTCTGTTGACCGATGAAACCGTGCCAGCAGCCGAGCGACTGGGTGTACTTGGATGGGTCCGCATCGTAGGCGGCCATGTCGTTGCGCATGATCTTCGCCGTGTACTTGGCTATGTCCAGGCCGGTCTTGAACTTGTTCTGGGCGCGCATGCGGGCGGCGGACTCGGGATTGATGGCGTTCCAGGCGCTACCTTGTTGGTCTTTCAAACCAGCAACAGCCTTGATGTCGTCTTGATATTGGGACATGTGAATCTCCTAAAAAGAAAAGCTATGTTTGAGAAAATCGCCGAGTGCGCCACAACGTCTTGTCGAAGCAAACTGCATGACTAAATAGTAGGCCGATTCGCGCCGATCTTCAAGTCTTATATAAGACATATAACTTAAATTTAATCGTTCTTTTTCAACGACTTAATTATAATTTTTCAGGATGTGAAATGAATTTTCAAAAAGTGAGAGCATTAATGGATGAGTCTGCCGTTTGAAATCCCGCGATGTGAAACGCCTTTTCAGATTTTGGTGCAGCGCGACAAATCGGGGCGAAAAAAAGCCACCCGAAGGTGGTGTAGCGGTACATTTGTTTTAATATCATGCTCCGCTTGTGAAAGGTAACGTCAGCGATGCAGATTAACGGTATGGATTTACCCGTCGAGTATATTGCTTTTGCGGCAAGATATCGGGACGCGGCAGGATTCTGCAATTTGAGGTTGAAGGAGGAGCTCGATTCTTTCGGTCGCGTCCTGCAGACGGAATTGGCGCACATCTATGCGGATGCCGCCGAATTGACTGCCCGGACAGCGCAGCTTGGGGCGTATTTCGTCGGCGATGGCTGCTATGGAGAGCCTGGAAGCAGCAGTGCTGGCCCGGGAGCCATGCCGGACATCGTTGATTTTACAGAAGTCATTTGTTTCGGCATGGCCGGTGACGGGAGTCAATTCTGTCTCGATTTCAGGGGTGCCCGGGGGGCACCATCTGTCATCTTGTGGGACGATGACTACTGGCGGAAGATTTCAAACTCCTTTGCAGACTTCCTATTGCTATTTTCTTGATCGCTTACCGGGGCAACTGCTGCAGCGCACGAGGCAAGCCCGTGCGCTGCCCAAATCTAGCGTCCCACCGTCTGCCGTTGGTCCTTGATGAACAGGGCCGTCAGCATGCCCACCACGCACACGCCGATCACGTAATAGGCGGGGCCCAGCACGTTGTTCTTCAACATCAGGGTCACGACCACGGGCGTCAGGCCGCCGAAAATCGCGTACGACAAGTTGTAGGAAAACGACAGTCCCGAGAAGCGCACCTGGGCCGGGAACGCCTGCACCAGCACGTAGGGCACGGCGCCGACGACGCCGACAAATAAACCCGTCATGGCGTACAGGGGCAGCAGCAGGTCGGGGCGGGTGCCGACGGTGGTGTAGAAAATGTACGTGGAAATGGCCAGCAGCACGGAACCGACGAAGATCACGCGCTTACCGCCCAGGCGGTCGGCCAGCATGCCGGCGATGATGCAGCCGAAGGCCAGGCACAGGGTCGCCACGGTATTGGCCACCAGGGTGGTGCGCGGCGCGATGTGGTGGATCTTTTGCAGCAGGGCAGGAGTCATCAGGATCACGACGACGATGCCGGCCGACAACATCCACGTCAGCAGCATCGACACGACGACGGCGCCGCGGTGGCTGCGCAGCACGGATTTCAAGGGCATTTCCGTCGCCAGCGCCTTGCGCTGCTGCATTTCCGCAAACACCGGCGTTTCATGCAGCCAGCGGCGCAGATACATGGCGCCGAAGCCGAAGATACCGCCCAACAAGAATGGATAGCGCCAGGCGCCATCGGTGATTTCTGCCGGCGTGTAGACGGTGTTCAAGCCCGTCGCCACGAGCGAGCCCAGCAGGATGCCGACTGTCAGGCCCGCCGTCAGCACGCCGCAGGCAAAGCCCGTGAAACGGCTGGGTACGTGTTCGGAGACGAACACCCAGGCGCCCGGCACTTCGCCGCCCACGGCCGCGCCCTGGAAGATGCGCATCAACAGCAGCAGCAGCGGGGCGGCCAGGCCGATGGTGGCATACGTGGGCAGCAGGCCGATCAGCAGTGTCGGCACGGCCATCATCAGGATGGAGAGCGTGAACATGCGCTTGCGGCCGAGCAAGTCGCCGAAGTGGGCCATGACGATGCCGCCCAGCGGGCGCACGACGTAGCCGGCGGCGAAGATGCCGAAGGTTTGCAGCAGGCGCAGCCATTCCGGCATTTCCGGCGGGAAGAACAATTGGCCGATGGCGTTGGCAAAGAAGACGAAGATGATGAAGTCGTAGAATTCCAGCGCGCCGCCCAGGGCGGCCAGCGACAGGGTCTTGTAGTCTTGCTGGGTGAGGGGACGGCTTGCGGCGTTGCTTGCGGCGGTGTCGGAGGTAGGCATGTGTCTCGTTCTTGTGTGTTATGGGAGATTGCCAGACCTAGCATACGCATTTCCGCCGCGTGAGTAAATGCGGGGGGAGGGGGAGCTGCCTCAGCTGTGCTTAATACAACGCCGCTATCATCGGCGTTGACTTCATTGCAAAGGACACAGTATGCACATCATGATCGTGGGCGCCAGCCGGGGCCTGGGACGCGCGCTGGTGGACGGTTTGCTCGCTGACGGGCATGCCGTCATCGGCGTATCGCGCCAGCAACCTGCCGACTTGCCCGCCGGCCAGGGTACGCAGCTGCAATGGATCGCGGCGGACCTGGCCGCACCTGCCGAGGCCGTCGAATGCATCGCGCGTGCAGCGCCGGCCGCGCTGGACGCGGTGATCTACAACCTGGGCGTGTGGGAAGAAAAGGCGTTTAGCGACGAGTATGCTTTCCTCGGCGATGCGGACGACGCCATCGTCGACATGGTCAATACGAATATCACGGCGACGATATTGCTGCTCAAGCGTCTGGTGCCGCGCTTGCTGGCCAGTGGCAAGCCGCAGCTGATACTGACGGGGTCGACGTCCGGCCTGCGCCAGAGCGGCCGCCCGGAAGTGACGTTCAGCGCGTCGAAATTCGCGCTGAACGGCATCGCCGACGCCTTGCGCGAAGGTTTCCGCGAACAGGGGCTGGCCGTGACGGCGCTGCAGCTGGGCTACCTGAATACCTACGATGGCTTGTCCGTGCCGCTGGCGGACGCTAGCGCGCGCGGCGAAGGCGAGCTGATACCCGTGCATGACGTCGTTGCCGTCGTGCGCATGCTGCTGAACCTGTCGAATGCTTCGTTCGTGCGCGAACTGGTGATGCCCGCGCTGCGCGACGAGCGTTTCTGACTCTTATGCGTCCTTGCCGTAAACCTCGGACCAGCCGAGACGCTCTTCCAGCCACTCGTCCACTTCCGAGCTATCCATGTGCATCAGGGCGGCGCCCAGCCGCAGCTTGCCCTTGGCCAGAGCCAGCACGGCGAACACGGATTCCAGCATGACGGGGTCGAGCTGGCCCTGCAGGTCGCGCGCGGCGATGGCGGGCAGTTGCGCCCAGGCATCGCGGTAGCTGTCGGCCAGCCAGTCCGGCAGAGGCGGATTGTGCAGGCGGTGGCGCTCGATTTCAATCAGGGCGATGAGCGCATAGAAATCTTCCTCTCGCGCTTGCGCGCCGCCCAGCATGGCGACGAGCTGGGGCACGGCCGCATACGAGGCGACGCCCACGTCGCCCTGGTGGTGCAGCTCTTCCCACAGCTCATGCCACACGTCTTCGCCCGCCTGCATGGCCTTGAGCGCCTCGGCCACGTCGTAAGGCATGCGGTAGCCGCCTTCCAGGGTGGGCCAGAGAGGATCGTCGAGTGATAACAGCATGGTTTTCCTTGATGGGATAGCTCGGCTGAGCAAACGCGCACTATACAAGCACCCGGCGCACGCAGAGCGCGTAGCCGTCAAACTCGCGCAAAGTCTGATAGGCGACGCCCGTGTCAAAGTCCTTGCACCAGGCTTCGTCTTCGATGTCGCCCGGCTCGCTCGACCAGTGCCAGTTTGGCCGGAATGCATCTTTCAATGTCGCATACAGCAAGGTCTGCTCGCGCCGGTTGGGCAAGCTGTGACCGAGGCTGGCGGCCCAGTCTGATGTGGCTTGCCACGAGTCGTACTCCGGCTCGAGCTTGTCCGGCTGCAATAGCAGATGGTAGTCGGGCACGCCATCCTTGCCGAGAATCAGGCCGGCATAGCGCTCGCCCTGCCGCAAGGGGACGGGGGCGGCCGCCGATGGCGCCAATTCGACCCGGCGCACGGCGCAGGCGCGGCCGCTGTAGGTCTTGCGAAAGTTGTATTGGGTGCCGTTATCGAAATCGTGGCTCCAGGCCAGGCGGGGCAGGATGGCGTCCGCTTCCGACGACCAGTACCAGGCATCCGGGAAGGCGTCGCGCAAATTGGCGTGCAGCAAGGCCAGTTCGCTGCGCGTGGGCAGGCAGGCGCCGCGCGCCGCGGCCCAGTCGAGCGCGGCTTGCCAGGGCAGGGCGCCGGCTTCGCCGGGCAGCAGGAACAGCTGGTAGTCGGGGGCGCCAGCGTGGCCAGGCATGATGCCCGCGTAGCGTTCGCCGGCAATGGCGCCCAGCACGCCAGGGCAATGCTCGAACCAGCCATCGTCTTCTTCCTCGGCAATAAAGGCCGCGATCAGCGCCTGAGGCGCGGGCGGCGCGCCGGCCAGCAGGGAGTTGAAGCAATTGATGGCCGAGGCGTGGGGCGTACCGGCGCCATTGGCGATACCGACGAGAAACTCGCCAGCCCAGTCGGGCAAGGTGGCGATCAGGCGCGGCAGTTCATGCAGCAGTGCCATGCAATACGCCGTCTCGCCGTAGCGCCAGGCGGCGCGGTTGGTTATCTGATAGGCGCCGTAATCGTGTTCGGCTTGCACGGATTGAAAGATGGCCAGTGCATATTGCGCGCCCTCCTTGCCCGTCAGCGCATCGAGCATGGCGCAATAGCGCTGGAAGCGCTGCTGGGCTTCATCGGGCGGCGTGGTGCTGTCGTCGTCCTGGATGATGTTGCCCAAAATTAAAAGTTCGGCTTTCCAGTGTTCGAATGAGGATGGCATGGAATGAATGAAATGATCGCGACGAGCTGCCATTATGACCTGTGCCGCCCGTGATTTTATTGATGGTGGCAGATTTCTTTTCGATCAAAATGCATCGTCCTTGTTTTCGTGTTTATTAATTCGGCTTCCTGTGGTGACTCATCGTTACAAATGAATTTTATTAGATGGTTGTGGTGCAATATTTTCCTCTGCTTGAAATGGACAATACGAAGGCGGCGCTGGAATTAATATATTTTTATGCCGTTCAATTCAGCGGTTGCCTATCATATTTTTTACTTATCGTGAATAATTCGGGTCGAGTGAAATATCATTAACCTGATCGGAATATCACGTGAATAGTAGAATTTTATTTTGTGCGCTGGCTTTTGCTGCCTTGTCGGCCTGTGGCGGCGGAAGTAATAACGCGGCGGACAATGGCGGCGCAGTCGTGCCACCCGTTACCCCTTCCATTCCGGTGGCGAATACGGCGCCCGTCGCGCAGGCCGGGCCCGCCCAAAGCGTGGTGGTCGGCAGCGTCGTGACCTTGGACGCGAGCGCCAGCTCCGATGCGAATGGCGATGCCTTGACCTACAAATGGGTGATCAGCTCCAAACCTGCATCCAGCGCCGCTGTCCTGGATTCCTTATCTGCCGTGAAACCGACTTTTACCGCTGATGTGGAGGGCGTGTACGTGGCCACGCTGATGGTCAATGATGGCAAGATCAGCAGCGAGCTGTCGTCGGTGACGGTTGCCGCGTCGGTAGCCAATGCCCCGCCTGTCGCTAACGCGGGGCAGTCAATGACCATTGTTGCGGGTATGGGTATTATGTTGGATGGTAGCGCAAGCAGCGATGCGAATGGCGATATCCTCACCTATAAATGGAGCCTGGTATCGAAGCCTGCCGGCAGTACTGTACGGATCGTGGATGCAAACTCCGTGCGTCCGTATGTCGGCGTGGATTTGCCGGGTGCCTATGAACTGAGCCTGGTTGTCAACGATGGCAAGGTCGATAGTGCGCCGGCTTTCGTGACGACGACGGCGGTTGTCGGCAATGCCCGGCCATTGGCCAATGCGGGCGTGGCGCAGAACGTGCTCAAGGGGAACACCGTCATTCTTGATGGCAGCGCAAGTTCCGATGCGAATGGCGATGCCCTGACGTATTACTGGACCCTGACTTACCGTCCTGCGGGGAGTACTGCCACGTTGTCGTCCGCAACGCTGGTGAAACCCTCTTTTATCGCCGACAAGGCTGGCACGTATGTCGCCACGTTGCGTGTGTGGGACGCAACGACATCGAGCGATTCAATGAGCGTCACGATTACGGCGACGTCCACGAATGCCGCTCCGGTGGCGAATGCCGGGGTGGATCAGCGTGTGCTGGCAGGTGCGTATGGTGTGACCCTCGATGGCAGGGGCAGTTCGGATGCGGACGGCGACAATCTCAGCTATAAATGGACGTTCATTTCCGTGCCGCCAAATAGCATGCTGCAACCGTTTCCCGGCGAATTGTACCGCAGCCAGGCAGTCAGCAGATTTTGGGCGAATGTGCCGGGAACCTATGTCGTCAGCCTTGTCGTCAATGACGGTACGGTCGACAGTGCACCATCAACCGCCACCATTATTGCCACTGCAAGCTCGACCAATGCGGAGCCGATGGCCAATGCGGGCATAGATCAGGTTGTCGCACCAGGAACGACCGTGCGTTTGACGGGACTTGGCAGTACGGATGCGGACCGCGATGTCTTGACATACCGCTGGCAGTTGAAGAGCAAGCCTGCTGGCAGTGCGGCCGTGCTGTCGTCGCTGACTGACGCGCAGCCGACATTTGTCGCAGATATGGCCGGTGATTATGTCGCGACATTAATCGTCAACGATGGCTCGGTCAATAGTGGCGAAGATAATGTCACGGTAACGGCGACGCCGAATCTGCTCAATTTATACCAGGTGCAGGACAATGGGGCCGGTCCGGTCGAGACGAAGACCGGCTTGCCTTACCTCGCCAATGCGACGGTACAGAGGTCGTGCTCGGGATCGTGTGCGGCCAACTTTACGGTCGATACCTTCAAGGTGGCCGCCGCCGGGACGAGCTTCATGATTACCAATGTGACGGCCGTCGACAGTACCGGCAAGGTCGTTCCGGCCATCGTCGGTCTGGTGTCGGGCCAGGTCATTCCTGCCGGCAGCAGCGCCACCTTCTCGCTGGTGTCGCCCAAGACGAATGGCGCAACGGCTAAACTGAGCTACAAGTTCTTTGTGGCGGAAACGGGCCAGTCTTTCGTTTATAACGCCGACTTCACGTCAAACTAAGTGATGTAACTAAGTGATGTAACTAAATGATGTAACTCAGTGATGTAACTCAGTGATGTAATATGGCGAATGCCGGGCTTCGGTTCCGCGTTCGCCAGCCCACCTTGCCTCCTACCCCATGCCCACCTGGACTTCCCCGCCCCAACTCGTCGCCCTGGCCGCCTTTTATGCGCAGGCGCAAGCCCATCCGGATGCCATCGGCGACGCGGCCTTCCTCGGCGCCGTCAAAGCCGCCCACTGGCCCACCAACTGCTGGAGTTACGTGGAAGCATCGTTCGCCATCATCGCGCCCGCCTGCCTGCTGCGTCCGCATCTGACCGCCGAGCTGATCGCCTTGCCGATCGACGCCATGATCGCGGGCGGCCTGGACGATGCGGGGCAAGTCATCGCCATCGGCCTGGCCTGCGCCACGCGCGACGCGCCGTATGTGGCGGTGAGCGCAGAGGGCAAGCGCTGGCTGACGCAGGTGTGGCCGACTCTGGAAGAGCTGGTCGAGACCGTGTTTCAAGCCAGGCTGCAGGAGGCGCTTGCGGAAGATGAGGACTAGGCAAGCCTGCCCTTGACTTGGAAAGCCCGTTTACGTTAGGGTATACGTAACTACTTACATATATCCCGCCCAACATGTCTTCCAACTTGCAAACCTACGGCTCCCTGATGCTGGCCAGCCGCCTGCGCCGTCTTTCCGATCAACTGTATGCGGGCGTCGATACCAGCTATCTGGCCGCTGGCGTCGAGCTGACGTCGCGTTGTTTCCCCCTGTTATTGCTGCTGCGCGACAACGGCCCGACGGCGATCACGGCCCTGGCCGCGCAGATCGGGCAGACGCATCCGGTGGTGGTGCAGCTGGGACGCAAGTTGCTCGATGCCGGCGTGGTGGCGGAGATGCCGGACGCCAAGGATGAGCGGCGCCGGCTGCTGGCGCTGTCCGACGCCGGGCAAGTATTGCTGCGCAATATGGCACCCCTGTGGGACGATGTGCGCGCGGCCGTCGATAGCGTCTTCGAGCAGGGGACGCCGCAGCTGATGGCCAGCCTGGACCGGGCCGAAGCGCGCCTGCAGGCGCAAGGTTTCGGCGAAACGATCGCCGCCTGCCGGCGCCAGCGCGAGCGGGCGGCCGTGGAAATCATCGATTACGAGCCGCAATACGCGGCAGACTTCAAGCGGCTGAACATCGCCTGGCTGGAGCGGTATTTCTATGTCGAGGCGCTGGACGACAAGGTGCTGTCCGATCCGCAACGCTCGATTCTCGACGCTGGCGGGCAGATCTTCCTTGCGCGCCTCGATTGCCGCATCGTCGGCACCTGTGCCCTGATCCGCGCCGGCGACGCCAGTATCGAGCTGTCGAAGATGGCCGTCACCCCCGAGTGCCAGGGCCTGGGCATCGCGCGCCGCCTGATCGAACGGGCCTTCGACGCCTTCGAGGCCAGCGGCGCGCAATTGCTGTTCCTGGAATCGAACAGCAAGCTGGCGCCCGCCATCCGCCTGTATGAAAGCAGCGGTTTTACGCACGTGGCGCGGCCGGCCGGCGACGCCCATTACCAGCGCGCCGACGTCTACATGGAGTGGCAGGGCCGCTAGCGCACGCCAGGGCGTCACGCGGCGCTCCCCATCGGCCGTCTCCCGCGTTACAATACGCGCATCCATAACGGAACTTAGGTTCCACTATTCCGAGACGCCGACGCCGCATGCCTTCCTTCCCGATGCCCTTCCCGCAGTTGATCGTTCCACCCGAGCCCACCCAGGCGCGCAGCAAGCTGGCCTTCGAGCGCTTGCTGCTGGTAGGGGAACAGTTGCTGGCGGAAAACCGTTTCGATGAAATCGGCGTGGCCGACCTGGCAAAACTGGCGGAAACCTCGGTGGGCACGTTTTACCGTTTATTGGGCGACAAGGACACCTTGAGCCGCTTGCTGCTGCAGCGCTTTTTTTCCGACATGGTGGAAAAGGTCGAAACCCTGACGGAGCTGCGCCAGTGGGAAGGGCGCAGCCTGGAAGACTTCATTCGCGCCATGGTGGCCATGTTCGTGGCCGTCAACATGGGCCGGCGCGGCGTGCTGCGCGCCCTGATCACGCGCTGCTCGCAGGATGCGCAGTTCCGCGACAAGGTGCACCAGATCAACCATCTGATCTCGCAGCGCACGGTCGCCGTGCTGGCCAGCAAGTCGGCCAGCATCCGCCATCCGAATCCCACGCAGGCGATGATGGTGGTGCCGCCCGTGCTGCTGGGCATCCTGAACCAGCACGTGTTGTCGGGTTCGCTGTCCTTCCTGTCGGCGGCCGCGCTGGAAGATGAGCTGGTACGTGTTGCTTTAAATTACCTGACTTGAGATATTTACCGATTTAACTTGAAATCGGAATTCGGATTCCGTATTATGTTTTCCAACAGCAGGAAAATATATTCCTGCACCTGAACACAAAGCATGTTCAACAGCAAGGAGACAGAATGCGGCGTCACACGACATCCGATGTTCCATTGCATTATCTCGACCTCGGTCCCGGCACACATGCAGGGCAGGGCGATCCCGTGTTTTTGTTGCACGGCCTCGGTTCCTGCGCCGAAGACTGGCGCCCGCAAATCGACGCCCTCGGCAGCAGCCATCGCCTGATCGTGCCCGACCTGCGCGGCCATGGCGCCAGTCCGGCGCCCAACGGCGACTGGCAGATCGGCGACTTCGCCAACGACCTCTTCAACCTGATGGACCAGCTCGACGTGGCGCGCGCGCACATCGTCGGCTTTTCGCTGGGCGGCATGGTGGGCCTGGAAATGGCCAACCGCGCCCCCGGCAGGGTCGCCAGTTTGTGCCTGATCAATTCCCAACCGTTCCAGGGCAGCAAACCGGCCGCGCTGCTGTTTGCCTACTGGCTGCGCCGCACGGTGATCGCCACCTTCGGCTTGAAAGCCATGGGCAAGATCATCGGCAAGAAACTGTTTCCCGATCCTGCACAGCAAGCCCTCGTCGAGCGCTTCGCCACGCAGATGGCGGGCATGGACAAGCGCGCCTACCTGGCCGCGCTGGATGCCATTTTCCACTGGGATATCGACATCCATTTCCAGGCCCTGGCCATGCCCGTCCTGATCATGGCGGCGGACCAGGATTACACGCCCGTCGCCAGCAAGCGGGCCTTTGCCGCACAGTTTCAGCAGTGCGAGATCGAGATCATCGCGAACTCGCGCCACGCCACGCCCCTGGACCAGGCGCAGCGTGTGAATACCTTGTTGCAGTCCTTCCTTACCATAAATTCAAAATAAACAGGCCACTCGCCGCACGGGCCGGGGGCCGGAACACAGTCATCGCAGGGCAGGTGCACGCTTTTTGCGCGCGGGTACCGTTACGTCTTGCGATTCTGGAATCCGGCCGTTTTCCCTGGCGGTAAGCAAGCCTGACATTGGAGACGCTATGAAACTTGCTTTGAAATTGATGCCCGCCGCCCTCGCCGTTGCCGGCGCGTTTGCCACCCAGGCCCAGGCGCAGGAAGCCAACCCGGCAACTGCCGTCAGCGCCCAGGAAGCCAGCGATGCGAAGGAACGCATGGAAACCGTGACGGTCTCCGCCCGCCGCCGCGAAGAGCGCCTGCAGGACGTGCCGCTCGCCGTCACGGCGTTTTCCGCCAAGGCCCTGGAGCGGGCGAATATCCAGAACCTGGCCGATTTGCAGGAACGCGTGCCGAACCTGACCGTGTACGCTTCGCGCGGCACGAACACCACCCTGACGGCGTTTATCCGCGGCGTCGGCCAGGCCGACCCCGTCTGGGGCGTGGACCCGGGCGTGGGCATTTATTTCGACGACGTCTACATGGCCCGTCCGCAAGGCGCGCTGCTCGACGTGTTCGACGTGCAGCGCATCGAAGTGCTGCGCGGCCCGCAAGGCACCTTGTACGGCAAGAACACCATCGGCGGCGCCATCAAGTACATTTCGCGTCCGCTGGCGAAGGAAAACGGCGCCTCGGCGGAAGTGGGCATCGGCAATTACAACCAGCGCAACTTCAAGGCCGCCTTCAACGTGGCCAATGAGAACGGCACGTGGCGCGCGCGCCTGGCGGCTGCCAAGCTGGACCGCGACGGTTTCGGCCGCAACACGTTCAACGGCGAACAGGTCAGCGACCAGGACAGCACGGCCGCGCGCCTGTCCGTCGGTTACTTCCCGCAGGACATCCCCTTGACCGTCGTGCTGAGCCTGGACGCCACGGACGACAAATCGGGCGTGCGCGGCTTCCAGCGCATGGGCGTGAGCGCCTTCGACCCGCTCAAGCGGCCCGCCAGCACGGATGCGTATGACATCCAGAGCGGCATGCCGGGCAACAACTTCACGCACAATCGGGGCGGTTCGCTGGTGGCCAACTACACCTTGTCGAACGACTGGTCCGTGAAAGTGATCGGCGCCAAGCGGCGCAGCACGTCCGAGCAAACCATCGACTTCGACGGCTTGCCGCAGCCCATCGCCGACGTGTTCGGCGATTCGCGCGACGAGCAGAAAAGCCTGGAATTGCAGGCGTCCTACAGCGGCGACTATGGCGCCGGCGTGATCGGCCTGTACCGTTTCGAAGGCACGGCCGGCGGCGGCATCTACAACAATTTCCTGGGCCGCCAGTTCCAGGCCGCCGTCAGCACGGTGGAGACGGACAGCACGGCGCTGTACACGGACTGGACCTGGCCCGTGGGCAAGGCATGGAGCATCAATGCGGGCTTGCGCCACACGCGCGAGGAAAAGCGCGCCATCGTGCTCAACCGTGCTTTTGCCGACGTGAGCTTTACGCGGCCGATCCAGACGGCGGCCGATTTCGACAAGTCTTTGTCGGTCAGCAATACCTCGCCGAAACTGTCCGTGCGCTATGAAGCGTCGAAGACGACGAATTTCTACAGCAACCTGTCGCGCGGCTTCAAGTCGGGCGGCTACAACGTGCGCGCCAACAATCTGGTGGTGCCCGATTCCGCGCGCCCGTACAAGGATGAAAAACTCGATGCGCTGGAAGTGGGCATGAAGTACGCGGCGCCGGACGATACCTTCGACGCCAACGTGGCCCTGTTCTACAACCGCTACAAGGATATCCAGTTGTCCGTCTTCACCAGCTACGTGCAGCCGGGCGGCTTGCCCGGCTTCTATGGCGACTTCACGAATGCGGGCAAGGCCACCGTGAAAGGCGCGGAGTTCGAATTCTCGTGGCGGCCGAACCGCCAGTGGGAAGTCAACGGCTTCCTCGCCTTGCTGAACGCCAGCTATGACGAGTTCATGAGCGGCGGCAAGAACATTGCGGATACGCAAAAGTTCAGCAATACGCCGCGCCGGCAAGTGGGCTTGAACCTGACGCGCACGGACCGCGACGTGTTCGGCGGCGCCCTGCGCAGCATGGTTGGCTACGGCTACCGCAGCAAGGTGTATCCGACCACGGACTTGAGCGAAGTGCTGGCGCAGGGCGGCTACAGCATGTGGACGGCTGGCGTCGTCTGGGAAGCGCCGAAGAACTGGACCTTCAGCTTGCATGGCAGCAACCTGGGCAATAAACGCTATCGCACGGATGGCTACAACATTCCTGCGCTGTTCATCCTCGACGGTTTCTATGGCCCGCCGCGCCAGATCATCGCCAAGGCAGGCTACAAATTTTAAGGTTCTCAACTATCGGGGCTGGACCCGCCGGGTCCGGCCTCGCTGGTCGTAAGTGCCGGCTTGATATGCATCAAGCCGGTTTGTTGTCGCTGTTTTCGTCCTTAATAATAATCAGGAGACTGGCATGGCACATCTGAATCAGCAACTGCGTCACTTATTATCTGCACTCATCGCCGCCTGCGGCTTGCTGGCCGCGCTGCCGGCCGCAGCCGGCCAGTGGGACTTCGGCCTGTACGCGAGCCTGTGGGGCTCGCGCGAATACCAGGTCTGGCTACCGAGCAACTACAATCCGAACACGCCGCTGCCCGTCGTGCTGATGCTGCACGGCTGCGGCTCCGAGCCCAACAGCATGGCCGCCGTCAGCCGCTACAACCAGCTGGCCGACAGCGAGAATTTCATCGTCGTCTATCCGCGCCAGAACGTCACGGCCAATCCCATGCGCTGCTGGAATTTCATGTTGCCGCTGAACCAGGAGCGGGGCACGGGTGAACCGGCCGTGCTGATGGGCATCTTGAACAAGGTCAAGAGCAAGTATGCGGTGCAGGACAGCCGCGTGTATGTGACGGGCATCTCGGCCGGCGGCGCCATGGCGTCCATCATGGCCGCCTGCTACTCGGACGTGTTCGCCGCCGTGATGGTGCATTCGGGCGGCATGTACAAGGGCGCCACGGGCATGGTCACGGCCGCCGATTCGCTGTTCAACGGCAGTTCCTTCGATCCGAAAGTGCGCGGCAAGGATGCCTGGCGCTGCTCGGGGTCGCCGCGCCGATTGATGCCGACGATGGTGTTCCACGGCACTTCCGACATCGTCGTTAATCCGATCAATGGCGAGCAAACCATCGAGCAATTCCTGCAAACGAGCGATTACGGCGACGATGGCCTGGACAATGACAGCGTGCGCTACCGCGCCGACAGCATCGTGCGCCAGACGGTGCCATACGGCCGCAGCTATTCCATCGACACCTACCTGCACAACGGCGCCGTCATCGCGCAAAAGTACACGGTCGAGGGCATGAACCATGCGTGGAGCGGCGGCCCTCCCGGCTGGCCATTCAGCGACGAGCTGGGCCCGGACGCCACCGTGATCAGCTGGAATTTCTTCAAGAACTACCAGCGCTGATGGCGTAGGGAACTGAAGCTTGTAGAATGGGGCGCCGCGATTGCGCCCCACTTTATGCCTGTGAAAAATCCCATGCCCGCTTGCCGTTTGCTGTCCTGCCTTGCCGTCGCCTTGCTGTCCGCTTGCGCCAGTGGCGGCCCGCTCGCGCCATCGGCCGCCGACGCGCAAGCGTTCGAGCGTGCTGCCCAGCAAGACAGCATGCGCAGCGAATGCGACTGGAACGCGCGCTACGCGCCCGTCGCGCCCAGGGACGCCAGCGTGGCGCAGCTGCAGGCCATCGCCACGGCGCGCCTGGCGGCCTTGCAACTGGCGCCGGCCTGGACCTTGTCCATGCCCGGCAGCGCGGCGCACGCCTTTACGGAGTCGGAGCAAGACCGTGCCGGGCTGCAATTGCTGCTCAGCATCGTCTTGCCGGCCATGGAGCGCTACCCGGCCGGCGTCTTCGCGCGCACGGGCTTGCGCCACGTCGTCCTGGTCAAGGATTTGAGCGTGGATGGCCAGCGCCGCCTGGCCATGCCGGCGCCGGAAATCGACAGCGTCGTCTACGCCGACAACCTGCTGGCCGCGATGTGTCCGTCCGGCATGGAGCTGCGCGTGCACCACGAGTACTACCACTTCATCGAATACCGGCTGTTCAACGATTTCTATTACCGCGACCCCGCCTGGCTGGCCCTGAACCCGCCCGGCACAGCCTACGGCCAGGGCGGCGCCACGGCCTATGGCAAGGGCTTCCAGAACCTGGGCCACCCGCAGCCGGGCCTCGTCAGCCTGTACGCAGCCTACGGCCCCGAGGAAGACAAAGCGGAAGTGTTCGGCTGGATGATGACGCCCGCGTATGCGTTGCGGCTGGAGCAGTGGAGCCTGGCGGATGCGGCGCTGGCGGCCAAGCGGCAAAGCTTGACGGAAGTAGTGGGAACCTTGGCGGATTCTTACTAAATATCAAGTATTTCCTTGCCATCTCATGGCATTGTCGGTTCTCCAGCTTGATTAAGAGCATATCCCAG
Organism: Janthinobacterium sp. SUN120; assembly: GCF_030397735.1. NCBI lineage: Bacteria > Pseudomonadati > Pseudomonadota > Betaproteobacteria > Burkholderiales > Oxalobacteraceae > Janthinobacterium > Janthinobacterium sp. SUN120. Next base: position 238,180 of record NZ_JAPUBW010000003.1, read on the forward strand.
TAGGGAGCGTCTTCTGCTGGCAGCACATCAGGAGCGCGGACAAGGCGTGAGGAGGACGCGTGGCGAGCCACGCAACGACGATCAACGCAGTCCCCGATTCTGAGGCGCGCCAGCGGGAGATGTATTCATCTACTGGGATAGGCTCTAAATGCAAGTGCGAATGAGGAGAACTCCATGGACGGTGACGAGTCGATATCGGGTGCCCAGCGTCCCTTGCGCCTGCGCCTGGGTGTCTCGCCCAAGGTGCCCGCCGGCGTGCTGATACCACAGCGTATCGCCGGCAGCGAGGCGATCTGTGGCGGTATCGAGTACCGTGTGCTGTGTGTTTCGACGCATGCCGACTTGCCGCTCAGTAGTTTGATTGCCTTGCCCGCCGCCATCGATCTCGTGACGGATCAGGGCAGGCTGCGCAGTATCTGCGGCCTCGTCACGCAAGCCAGTGCCGGCGACAGCGACGGTGGGCTGGCCAGCTACCAGCTGGTGCTGACGGATGCCTTCGCCATCATGGAGAAGCGCTGCAATACGCGCGTCTTCCGGCGCCTGACGGATATCGAGATCGTCAAGACCCTGCTCGACGAGTGGATACGCAGCAATACCGTGCTGGCGCACGCCTTCCAGTATGCATTTGCCGATTTCTTCGAGGCGCAAACGTATCCGCAGCGTGAATTTGTCATGCAGCACAATGAATCCGATGCAGCCTTCGTGCGCCGCTTGCTCAAGCGTAGCGGCGTCGCCTGGTTTTTTCGTGCGGTGGGCAATACGGATACGCATGCCGAGCCGGCGCATACCCTGGTGCTATTCAACCATGCCGATGGCTTGCGGAAAAACATGGCGGATACCGTGCGCTATCACGCGGACCGCGCGACGGAGCAGCGCGACACCCTGACGTCGTGGAGCGAAGTGCGCAAGCTGCAGGCGGGCAAGGTGACGCGCCATAGCTGGAATGAAGAACACCCGCGCGCGCGGCCGTTCATGACTGCCGATGCCTTGGGGCGTGGACAGCAGGGCATGCATGGCAATGCCGTTGCCGCCACTCTTGATGATTACCGCGTGCTGCCGCCGCGCGCGGGCATCGATCATGAGGCCTTGTGCCAGCTGGGCATGCTGGCCATGCAGCAGCACGATTACGAGAGCCATTGCTTTCATGCCGAAGGCAGCGTGCGCGACCTGTGCCCGGGCGAATACTTCAGCCTGGCCGAGCACCCGGACATTGACGCCTTGCCGGCGGCCGAGCGTGATTTTGTCGTTACATCGCTGCAGGTGGCAGCGCAAAATAACTTACCCAGAGAGCTTGCCGCCAGGGTAGCACGCCTGTTTGCCCGCAACCGCTGGCTGGCCGATGACATATCGCTGCCGCAGCGCGAACTGGCGGCGGCGGTGGATGATGGCCCCCTGCGCATGCATATTGCACTGACTGCCGTGCGGCGCGGCGTGCCCATCGTCCCATCCTATGACACGCGTATCGACCTGCCGTCAGTCGCCATGCAAAGCGCCGTGGTGGTGGGACCGGCGAATGAGGAAGTTCATTGCGACGCGATGGGCCGGGTCAAGGTTCGTTTTCCCGCCACGCGCAAGCTGGACCACGAGCATGCGGGCGGCACGGGCGCCTCCGACACGGATGCCGATTCGGCCTGGATACGCGTCGCGTCGAACTGGGCGGGGAACGGACCTGGCAGCATGCAGCAATGCGGCTACCTGGGCTTGCCCCGCGTGGGCAGCGAAGTCCTGCTGGCCTTTCTGGGGGGCGATCCGGACCGGCCTATCGTCGTCGGCCAGCTGTACAACCACAACGCGCAGCCGATCGCCCTGAGCAAGGCAGGCGACTTGCCCGGTAACCGTTACTTGTCCGGCATTAAGAGCCGCGAAATCAAGGGCACGCGTGGCAACCAGCTGCGCTTCGATGATGTCCATGGGCAAATCAATGCCCAGCTTGCCAGCGATCATGGTTCCACCCAGCTCAACCTGGGCTGGCTGACGCAGGATAGGCGCAACGGCCAGGGCACGGCGCGCGGCGAGGGTGCCGAGTTGCGTACCGACGAGCAAATGGCTATGCGGGCGGGCAAGGGCATGCTGATTTCGGCCTGGAAGCGCCTGAATGGCGATGGCAGCCATATGGCACGCAGCGAATATCTGGGCCTGATGGAAAACTGCCTGGAATTGTTTCGCTCGCTGGGCAGCTATGCGGTGGCGCATCAGGCACTGGAACAGGAAGACCAGGCGCAGCAGGCATTGCAGCAAAGTTTAAAAAGTTGGGAAGGCGGCAGCAATACGGAGCCCCGTGCCGAACTGGGCGGTGCGGCGGCGATTGCCGTCACGGCGCCCGCCGGCATCAGCTTTGCCAGTTCGAAGGCCATCGTCAGCTACGCCGCCAGCAATATCGATACGGTGGCGCAGCAGCATCTGCAAGCGGTCGCGGGCCAGCGCTATAGCGTGAATGCGGGCAAGGGCATATCGCTGTTTTCCCATGCGGACGGCATCCGCGCCATCGCGCACCATGGCAAGTTCCTGCTGCAAAGCCAGCATGACGACATGGAACTGAATGCGGGGAAAAACCTGAAACTAACGGCCAGCGACGGCAAGCTGACTGGCATGGCCGATGAAATCGTGTTGATCTCCAAGCACGGCGCCTTTATCCGCATCGCCGATGGCATCACCTTCGGCAGCAAGTCGCCGCTGAATTTCAATGCACCCAACTTCGTTTTCAATGATCCGCAGAGCATGGCGGTGCAATTGCCAAACTTTGCCGAGGGCAAGACCGACCAGCAATTCATTTTTCAATACGAGGGCGACGACAGTCCCGTCGATGGCGTGCCGCAAGAACCGCAGCTGGCGCCGCAGGCGCACTTTGCAGTGAAGCTGGGCGATGGTTCAGCGACGGATGGCTGCAGCGATGGGAGCGGCAAGACGGAGGTGCTGGAGCGCACGGCGATGCATCTGGCCGCCATCGAAGTGTTCAACAACAAGGATTGATGACGCCAGGAGAGTGCGATGGGCAGTTATCCGACAGTGCCGTATGTCGTGGGCGACGATGTGGCGATCCTGCATTGCGAACGCAGCGTGTGCAAGAAGGTCAAGATACGCCGCAATCTGCCGGGCAATATCATCGTCATTCATGGCGTCAACGATGTGGGCGTCAGCTACAAGGCGGTGGAAGATGGCTTGTGCGAAGGCCTGACGCAAAGGCTGGGTCGCGGCTTTACGGCCGCGTCTTACCGCATGCCTGTGGCGGCGGACAAGGACAGGCTGGAAGACGATCCCGACGCCGCCTTCTTCAAGCGCACGATTGCCAAGGACACCAACAGTCCCGTGATTCCATTTTACTGGGGCTACCGCGAAGTGGGAGTGAAATGCAGCAATATCAACGGCCAGTTCGTCGACCGCTACGGCAACCGCCTCGACAAGGACCTGTCCAAGGAAGGAGGTCCTTTCGGCAACGCCACCAGCAGCTTACCCGACATGTGGCGTCCGGGGATCTATGCACCTGCGGATCCCATGGGCGATGCTTTGCGGCCCCTGAGGACGGCGCCCGGGCGCATGTACATGGTGCTGGCGGCGCAGCGCCTGGCCGCACTCATTTCCATGATCCGCGATTATGACGCGGAAGACACTGTCAGCATCGTTGCACATAGCCAGGGTTGCCTGCTGTCGCTGCTGGCGCAAGCCATGCTGATGGAAAAGGGACTGGCGCCGGCCGATAATCTGATACTCACGCATCCGCCGTACAGCCTGCCCCTGTTGATGCGAGGTGCCGCCTGGTTCGACGGCGGCGAGGATGTGGCAATGAAGTCCTATTACCATTTGCTCAGTGGTGCGCAGACCATGGGCGCGCGCCTGAAGACCTTGGTGAATATAGTTGCCGGCGTGGCGAAGGGCAACGGCCAGGCATGCAAGCCGTCGTTTGCCGACCTGAAGAAGGACGAATATCGTGGCATGGTCGGCAGCCGCTGGCAGAGTGCGGACGACCGCGACAATCGCCGCAAAGTCTATCTGTATTTTTGCCCTGAAGATATGACAGTGGCGCTGGACAACATCCAGGGCATAGGGTGGGATGGCGTGCCGGATTATGCAATGGGAAGTGAACTCATAGAGGAAGATGAGACGTCCAGTATCGATGGAAACAGTGTTTTTACTGGACATACCCGCATCGTGGAGCGCGAGCAGGTACGTAATGCGCTGGCGGAACTGGGCAGCAGATTTTATCAACGAATATTCAGCAACAAGACTAGGCTGGATCCTGCCACTGGAAAGTTCACGGTGTCGTTGGTAGGCAAGCCACCGCCTTTTGATTTTCCACTGCGCCTCACGACAGAAAGCGAACAGGCACACGTCGATGTTTCATTACGAAAATACCGTGCACAACACAAGGCGGTGGCCTGGCCTATCAATACCAGGTTGAGCAAGACGGAACAGCGTAACGGCATACGCACCATCACTGGCGAAACATTGAAACAGCCGGTGCCGGCCGATTTGCGCGGTACCTCGCAAATCGATACGCCCAATATTCCCAAAACTTCCATGATGCGAAACCGTAAAGCGGAAGATCAGGGACCTGTGGAAGAAGTCGATCCCTGCGATGCATCAGTGGCACTTACCAGCGGGAGCGGCCTGCACACAACCACCGAGGATCGCCCGGATCCGGCCGGTTATCGCCGGTTTCCAGAGCGCGATGAAGCCATACGCGGGGCCGAATTGGGCTTGATGACGACTGCCTATAACAAGGAAAAGAAACTCGACGGCAAAGGGCCGCTCGATCAACGCAAGGTCATTGCCGCTACACGCTACACGGAAGGAAATGTCTTGGCAACCATCCAGGAAAGTCCGAATGAGGCACGGTTGCGCTGGCAGCGGGAGGTTAGCGCCAAGTCTTTTCATAGCTCCATTATCGGTAGCGCGAAGAATCATAGCCAAGTGACCGCATATGACGTGGCGATTGGCAGCGGCAAGGCCAGTTCTGATCCGCAGTTCTATGCATATCTATGTGCGGTGGCGGATTGGCGGGTGAAGATATCGTATGAAGGCGGAAAACGACGGCCAGGAATCCTTTTATGGTCCGAGTTTCTTGAGACTTTTCGTATGTATTTTGATACGGAAAATAGTTGGAGAAAAAATGTAATTAAAGGGAGCATATCTTATTACAACTCAGGTGTTTTACCCGCTGATTTACCGTTGCTGACAGGGCCTTTGTGGAAAATCGTCATATCAGAGACTAAAAGCGGGAAAAAGACTTCTGACGTCAAGAAGTCGAAAATTTGAATGATTTTAGATTGCTATACTTTTTTGCTCGCTCTGCGATTAACTGAAGAGCGATACCTCTCAATAGTTAGAACAGGAGGTCATCATGACCGTCGTTCGTTGGATTGGTATTCCATTGCTAGTACTGTTTCTTGTCCTATTTGTTAGGTGGGTCAGTGTGTCGGCACAAGCAAATGAGCGAGAGTCAGCATCAAAAAAGAAATCTGCGCAGGTTCAGAAAGAGAGTGTAGATGGTACGACATCACGGGATGAATACGTCTTGGAAGTGATAGGCCTTGGTGTGACCTTTGATAGGTATCGGCAAGCCAAGCTATGGGATGCCTTACAAGAAGGAAGCACTTTTACTTCTATCAGAGAACAGGATAAGAGCAAGTACGCGTGGAGCGCCTTGGATAAAAACGGGGTGAGCGGAGGGCGTGCATACGATGCGATGGAGAATGGAATCAACTTTACACCGTTGTATTGGGGAGTGCCGTCATTTTATGCTGGCCCACCAATTCGTGATTCTAAGCAACAGCCTGAAGCTGGAGTACCGATGGCGGGATTGATTGCCGGCGCGGGGACTTCCGGCATGGCATGGCATCTGTTTTCGATAGCTCCCTGGAGTCTGGCTGAACATCCTGATCAATTGCTACTGAACATATTTGAGTTTTTTGATACCCATCCTGATGTGCCGTACGTGGTTCTGATGGCAGATGATAGTGCAGGGACGAGAGATGGTATTCGCGCGAAAGGGGATGTAAAGATGTTGCAGGACGGATATTACATACCTGATATGCCCGATACCACCGTGGCATTTGTGCTGGCACGGCGCGAACGTGTTGAACTTTTGCGGCCAGCGATATGGGGCGACCCCGGAAATAAGTTTGTACAAGAGCAATTCAGAGCGATGTATTATCAATTGATGGAATCTCTGGCGAAACCAGATAAGGAATTAGGAGCGGATTTTCCTTCCATACCTCGTCAACCCACCGTCGCCGAATGGCTCGCCGCCGCCGCCGCCTTCGCCCAGCGGCCCGATATCCGCGGCGTCGGCTTGCATACCTTCGATAAACTCAACCCATGGGAAAATCGTCCGCCGCGCAACTGGAAGCCGACGCCGTGGTTCCCCATTCCATGGAACCGGGAACAGATGGAAACCTTCGACCGCTTGCCCTCGTTCGGTTTCGTGCACCGGCCCGTATTCGTCAAATTTGCGGATGAGGAAGGCAAGCCCGTCACGCGGCGTGATGCGCGCCAGAAGATACTCAATGCGGGCTGGCAGCAGGCGCTGCAGACCTTGCCGGAAGCGGAACGCGGCAAGGGGCCGGCGCGCGTCGTGGCCGGTACGGGCAAGCAGCCGGAGCAGCTGCTGATACTGGAAAGCATGCTGCACGATTACGCGGCACAGGGCGGCCCGGAAATCGACAGCGGCAAGAGCGCGCAGTTCATCAATACCGATCATCGCCTGGGCAATACCGGTGCGGCCACCTGGTTCGTGCAGATGGCCATCGGCGTGCTGGGCAGCTATCGCGACGGTGGCGCCAGTGCGGCGATCAATCTGCGTGACAATAACGAGGCGAGCATTATCTTCATCACACCGCCACCGGACGCAACCCGCAAGAAACAGGATGCCGGCGGCGATATCTTCCGCAGCCGTATCACGCCAGCCGTCGACCCCGCAAACTACGCGGCGCCATCGGTGGAAGCCATCCTGGAAAGCCAGGCGGGACAATGATTCTGGAGGCAGCATGCGCAAGGTCATCCGGTTGGGCGACGCCACTTCGCACGGCGGCAAGGTGCTCAGTTGTGCCGCCACGCATTTTACGGTCAATGGGATTCCTGTCGCCTGCGTCGGGGACTTGTGCAGCTGCCCCATCAAGGGACATCAGGGTTGCAAGATTGCCAGCGGCTCATCCCGGCACAGCATCAACGGCATCGCTATCGCCTTCGAAGGCGATAGCACCACCTGCGGCGCCAAGTTGCTCGCTGGCGGCGCCAGCTTCCGCACGTCCTGACGTCCGCTCCTCCTGGTATTTCCTGGTAACTATATAATCTGCGCTTGGGCGATACCCGCCCTTGAACGTCGATTGAAGGAATGCCATGCCTGGATCCATGCCTAGATATATCGTGCGCCCCTTGGCGCTGTGTGTAGTGTCGGCTGCGTGCCTCTCTGCCAGTGCTGCCGAGGCGGTGGCGGTGGATGCGCAGCAGCGCGCGTCCTTGCTGGAATTTTATGCGCAGCAATATCCGGGCGAGCCGGCTGCGCGCACCGTGTTCGAGAGCGTGCCCGTGGTGGGCGGACGCGGCAGCGAAGTGGTGGGCAGCGTGGAAACGGCGCCGTATCGCGGTCATGGTGCGCTGTGCCGTACGCAGCGCACCAAGTTCGTGCTGCACGGCGAGGGCAAGCTGGCGCGCTGGCAGGAGGCGGGCATGGAGTATTACGCCTGGCTCGACCGTGGTACTTGCCGCGCCGTAGCCGAACCCGTGCGCATGCTGCAGCGCGTCCCCGATGCGGAACTGGAAGGCGTGTTGCTGTACCAGAAACCGTTGCTGGAGCGGGCGCGATTATTGATGGCGGGTAATACGGCCTGCGCCCCGTTGCGCGCGCTGAAGTTTGCGCTGGCGGCCGTCGACGTGGGCGCCGCCGCACCGCGTGCCGAAGAGCGCTATGCGCTCGTGTTCAAGAGCGACCGCGACAGCTACGCCCGCGTCTGGCTGCGCAAGAGCGGCGCCCAGTATGACGCGTGGAATGTGACTTGCCCGCCAGTGCTGTAAGCTGCGCCCCCTCGATTGTTTTTTTTGACTGTTGCAACCATGAACGAAAATTCCACTTCCGCCCGCAGCTGGGGCACCATCGTCACGCATAGCGACGAGATGGCCATCATCTACCGCTATGTCGACACCTTCCATGACGATTGGGACCTGTCGTCGCAGCCGGACCGCATCATCATCGCCTGGCGCTATGAGGACGAGACGGGCATGCCCGCGCCGAACGAGCGCGAGCACATGGAAGAGCTGGAAGCGGCGCTGGCGCCCGTGGTGGAAGAGCAAGGCTTCGCCACGCTGGCCCTCGTGTCGACGGGCGAGAACTTGCGCGAATGGATTTATTACACGCAGTCGGGCGAAGAATTCTTCAATCGCCTGAACACGGCGCTGGCGCCGCGTCCAAAGTTCCCGATTGAAATCCGCAGCGCGGCCGACCCCGCCTGGTCCACGTATGCAGGCTTCATGGCCGCGTTACCGAAGTAATTACGTCAATGCGGCGGCCACGATGCGCGTGGCGGCCGTGATGATGTCCTGGTTCGTGTCCGCTTTTTTCTGTTCGCGCGTGTAGTACACGGCGATGATCAGCGGCGCGCCGCTGGCCGGGTAGGCGACGCCGATGTCGTTGACGCTGCCATACGCGCCCGAACCCGTTTTATCCGCCACCTGCCAGCCGGCAGGCATGCCGGCGCGGATGCGCTTGTCGCCCGTCGTGTTGCCGCGCATCCAGGTGTCCAGTTGCTGGCGCTGCGGTGCCGGCAAGCTATTTCCCAATAACAATTGCTGCAAGCTGTGCGCCATGGACGCGGGGCTGGCCGTGTCGCGCACTTCGCCGGGAATGGCGCTATTCAATTCCGTTTCCCAGCGTTCCAGCTGGAACACCGTATTGCCGATGCTGCGCGCAAACGCCGTCACGGCTTGCGGTCCGCCCAATATTTTCATCAAGAAATTAGCCGCGCTATTGTCGCTGTACTGCAAGGTGGCGGCGCACAGGTCGGCCACGTTCATGCCGTCGGCCAGATGCTTTTCCGTGATGGGCGAATACGTGACCAGTTCTTTTTTCTCGTAGCGCACGTGCTGATCCAGCAAACCCGGTTGGCTGACGCTGCGGGCCAGCACGGCGCCCGCCAGCATCGCCTTGAAGGTGCTGGCCAGGGGAAAGCGTTCGTCGGCGCGATAGGCAACGCGCTGTTCGCTGCCGTGGCGCCAGGCGGCAACGCCGAGGCGTCCGCCTGCGGCCTGTTCCAGCGCGGCCAGCTGCGTCTGGGCAGCGGCGATGCCGGTGGCGGGCGCGGCAAACAGCAGCGGTGTCGGGCACAGCAGGGCGGTGCCGCCGGCCAGCAGGAGGTGGCGGCGGACGTGGTTCAGGGATTCAGTCATGGTCGGTCAGTGTTGTTGGAGTGGAAAGGGTGGCCAGCAGTTCGCCGATGGCAAGCAGGTTGGCCGGTTTGGTCAGATGGTGGTCGAAGCCGGCCGCGCTCGACTGGCTGCGGTCGTTTTCGGCGCCCCAGCCCGTCAAGGCAACGAGCACGACGTTGGCGCCGGCCGGTATCCGGCGCAGCGCGCGCGCCACTTCATAGCCGTTCATGCCGGGCAAGCCGATGTCGAGGAAGATGACGTCCGGTAAAAATTGCGGCGCCACGGCCAGGGCTTGTGCGCCGTCGTGGGCCACTTGCGTGGCATGGCCCATCATGTCGAGCACGGCGGCAAGGGTATCGGCCGCATCGACATTGTCGTCGACCACCAGCACGCGGAAATGCGGGCCGCCGGCGGTGCTGGCGGGCGTGGCTGGTGCGGAAGGCGCTATCGCTGCCTCCGTCAGCAGGGGCAGGCGCACGCTGAAAGTGCTGCCCAGGCCGGCGCCGGGACTGGCCGCCGTGGCGCTGCCGCCATGCAACTCGGCCAGGCGCCGCACCAGCGACAGGCCTATACCCAGCCCGCCCTGCGCGCGGCCCATGTTCTGTCCCACCTGGGTGAACATGTCAAACACGGTCGTGATTGACTCGGCGGGGATGCCGACGCCGCTGTCCTTGACCTCGATCAATGCCTCATTGCCATCGCGCCGCGCGCGCAAGCTGATCTGGCCGCCGGCCGGCGTGTACTTGGCGGCATTGTTGAGCAGATTGCCCAGTACTTGCGCCAGGCGCGTGGGGTCGGCCTCGAGCGGCAGTGCTTGCTCATCGACTTGCACCTGCAATTGATGGCGGCTGGCCTCGATCAGCGGCATGCTCGTTTCCACGGCGCTGGCGATGATGGTTTTCAAGTCCGCGCGTTCCAGCTTGAGTTCGATCTGGCCCCGCGTAATGCGGGCCACGTCCAGCAAATCATTGACCAGATGCACCATCTGATTGACTTGCCGCTCCATCACGTCGCGCACTCTCGCCACGGTGGCGGGCTTGTCGGCGGCCAGGCGCATGATTTGCAAGCCGTTGCGGATGGGCGCCAGCGGGTTGCGCAGTTCGTGCGCCAGCGTGGCGAGGAATTCCGTCTTGCGCCGGTCCATTTCGGACAGGTTGTCGGCCAGCTGGCGCAATTGCTGCTCAGAGCGCTTGCGCTCGCTGATGTCGCTGAACAATACCGTCAGCAGGCGGCTGCCGGGGCCGCCCAGGCGCGCGGCGAAGACTTCGAACCAGCGCTCCATGGCCACGGCTTCGTTTTCGTAGCGCACGGGCTCGCCGGTCTTGACGACCTGGTCATACATGTCGAACCAGTGCTGGTCGTGGTCGGGCACGAAGCTGCGGATGGTCTTGCCGATGGCATTGTCCAGTCCCGATTGCTTGACGAAGGCGGGGTTGCCTTCCAGGTAGCGGAAATCGATGGGGCGGCCTTGCTCGTCGTACAGCATTTCGATGACGCAAAAAGCCTGGTCCATCAGCTCGATCAGGGTGCGGTAGCGTTCCTCGCTGCGGCGCAGCGCATCTTCCACCTGTTTCTGGCGCGTGATGTCGAGCAGGACGCCGGGCAATTGCAGGGGCGTGCCATCGGGCGCGTATTCCGCGCGGCCCCGCGCGATGACCGAGCGGTACTGGCCATCGCCGGCGCCGACGCGGTAGCTGGCCTCGAACGGCGTGTGCGCCTGCAGCGCCTGGGCAATCTGCGCGCTGACTTGCTCGCGGTCATCGGGATGGATGATCTCCAGGTAGCGCGCCAGCGGCGCCGCCGTGGCCGCATCGGCATTGACGGGGAACAAGCGCGCCATATTGCTGTCGGCCGTGACCCGGTCGGCAACGATGTCCCAGTTCCAGGTGGCCACTTCGCCGGCCGCCAGGGTCAGGCGCAGGGTTTCCTCGTTCTGCTTGCTGGTCGTCAAGTCGAGCGAGATGCCGGACAGGGCGATCACGTTGCCGGCGCCATCGCTGGCGCAGGTGCCGCGCATGTGCGCCCAGTGCAGTGAACCGTCGGGCCAGCGCACGCGGATGTCGATTTCGAAATCGCTGGCGCTGGCGATGGCCGCGTGCACCACCGTTTGCCAGTGCTGCAGGTCGCCGTCGAGCATGGCGCCCGTCAGCTGCGCGTAATCGATGCGGCTGTCAGGCGGCAAGCCCAGATTCGCCTTGAAGGCGTCGGAGCCGGCCATGCTGCCGCTGCCCAGGTCGATCTCCCACGTGCCCATGCGGCCGCCCTGCATGGCCAGGCGCAGCCGCTGTTCCGTCTGCCGTTGCCGCGTCACGTCGCTATGCGAGCCCAGCCATTCAACGATGCTGCCGTCGGGCGCCAGCACGGGCAACATGCGCACGAGCATGTTGCGGTAGGCGCCGCTGACGTGGCGCAGCCGGTATTCCGCTTCGAACACGCTGGTCAAATGCGATGGCATGACGTAAGGCAAGTTGCGGTCGTCCGGATGCAGGGCATTGACCCAGCCGCGGCCCAGCAGTTCGGCTTCGGTCTGGCCCGTGAAGGCGCGCCAGGACGGCTGGTCGGCATCGAACAGGCCGAAGGTTTTCGTGCTCCAGACGATGTCGCAATGGGCGCTCAGCAGCAGATGCGCCGCCTGGGCGGCGACGGTGGAGGACGGGACGGCGTTGCTGGGCTGGCTGGGTTCTGGCATGGAGGCTATCGATGATGGTGCAGGGGGCCGGTGCCGCACTGGAATGGGGCGGCCTGGCAACTTCATTCTGGCGATATTACAACTATTTTTACCCTCGGGGCTGTCTCGCAGGGCAGCAATTCCGCTTTCGGCTGGCCTGGCGAAAAGGTGCGTCACGCGGCATGGCATCGGAGGAAATAGCAAGGCGAGCACGCTATTGTGGCTGAATAACCACTAGTCTGGCCTTTATGTTGATGAATGAATATTTTACATAACAATATTCTTGCAGCGCATAAGGCGCTTGAATTAAATTGGCGCCTTACTTAAAAGTTGGTGTTCATCAGACATCCCGGAGATGCGGCCAGAACCGCTGTCAGCTTGGACGACAGCCAGGGCAGAGCCAGTGACGCCGAGAGCGGAGAGACATCCGCTCGCGCTGTTGCACCGAAATGGTGCAAACGATCATCCAGCGCCGTACATAACCCGGAGACAGGTTTCGCAATTCTTTTTTAAACTTCTGGGAAACAACATGATCAAGATGTCCAAGATGCACAAGCGTTTGTGCGCCAAAAGCGCTGCTATGCTGGCACTGTCCGCTGCCTTGCCTATCGGCTCGGCTTATGCTGATGAAGTCGCTGCTGATACGACCCCTGCCGCCAGCCAGCTGGAAACCGTGACCGTGACGGCGCAGCGCCGCAAGGAAAATATCCGCGACGTGCCCGTCTCCGTGTCGCTGCTGCGCGACGAGAAGCTCGACGTGCTGGTGTCCGGTGGACAAGACATTCGCGTGCTGGCCGGCAAAGTGCCGAGCCTGAACGTGGAATCGTCGAATGGCCGCACTTTCCCCCGCTTCTACATCCGCGGCTACGGCAATACCGACTTCAACATCTTTGCATCGCAACCTGTTTCCCTGATTTACGACGATGTCGTGCAAGAAAATCCTATCCTCAAGGGCTATCCGATTTTCGACGTGGCTGGCGTGGAAGTGCTGCGCGGCCCGCAAGGCACCTTGTTCGGCCGCAATACGCCTGCCGGCGTGGTCAAGTTCGAATCCGTCAAGCCGAACCTGGACAAGGTTGAAGGCTATTACAACGTTTCCGCCGCCACGCACAACACCACCAATTTCGACGGCGCCGTCAACGTGCCGCTGAGCAAAGAATGGGCCATGCGTGTCTCGACCTTGCGCCAGCACCGCGACGATTACGTCGACAACACGTTTACGGGCCAGAAAAATGCGCTGGACGGCTACAACGAACACGCGGAACGCGTGCAATTGATGTATGCGCCGAACGGCACGTTCAACGCCCTGTTCAATGTGCATCAGCGCAGCACCACGGGCAGCGCGCGCGTGTTCTTCGCCAACGCCATCAAGCTGGGCACGAATGACCTGGTCGACGGTTTCAATCCGACCAAATCCTACACCGATGCCTTGAATTTCCAGGAACTGCGCACCAATGGCGCCAGCGCTCGCCTGAGCTGGGAACTCGACGGCGTGAAGCTGTACTCGATCACCGGTTTCGAACGCGTGGGCAAGTATGTGTCGCATGGCGACATCGACGGTGGCGCGCCGGGCATGGTGCCAAAGATTCCATTCCCGGTTGAAACGGCTGGCGGCATCAGCGGCGTAAAACAATACTCGCAAGAATTCCGCGCCGAATCGAAAAATGCCGGTCCGCTCAATTGGCAGGCTGGCGTGTACTACTTCAATGAAGATGCCAACGGCTACACGGATAATTTCGGCGGTAGCGACCATGCGCTCGTTTCGCACCTGGCCAGCCGCCAGAAAAACAGTGCCTGGGCCACCTTCGGTTCCGTCAACTACGCCGTCAACGATGACTTCATGGTGCGTGCCGGCTTGCGCTACACCAAGGACAAGAAGGATTTCAACACGGTGATTGCGACCAACGTCCCGCAAATCAACCCGACCAGCGCCGATGTCAGCAAAGCCAAGGTCAACTGGGACCTGAGCGGTACCTACAAGTACAACAAGGACGTGAACTTCTACGGCCGTATCGCTACCGGTTTCCGCGCGCCAAGTATCGCGCCAGCCAGCAAGGATGTGTCTGTGACCGTGGCCGATGCGGAAACGATCACCTCGGTTGAGGCGGGCATCAAGGCCGACCTGTTCAACCGCCGCGCCCGCGTCGCGTTCAGCGTGTACGACTACCAGGTGAAGAACCAGCAACTGACGGTCGTGGGCGGCACCGCGAACGTGACGCGTTTGATCAACGCAGCCAAGACGAATGGCCGCGGCGCGGAACTGGAACTGGAAGGTTTTGTCACGCCTAGCCTGAAGATGTCCCTGGGCGGCAGCTATAACTTCACGGAAATCAAGGACCCGAGCCTGTCGGTAACCCCGTGCCGCAGCTGCACCGTGACCGATCCGAAAAACGCCGCCGGCTTCGCCATCATCAATGGCAATCCGTTGCCGCAAGCGCCGAAGTGGACCGTTACCGCCACGGGCCGTTATTCGATCCCGATGGAAAACGGTGAATTCTTCGTCTTCACGGACTGGGCTTACCGCAGCAAGATCAACTTCTTCCTGTACGAGTCCACCGAGTTCACCGGCAAGCCGATGGTCGAAGGTGGCTTGCGCGTGGGCTACACCTGGGATGCCGGCAAGTATGAAATGGCCGTTTTTGGCCGCAACATCACCGACACCCAGCGTATCACGGGCGCCATCGACTTCAACAACCGCACGGGCTTCATCAATGAGCCACGTCAGTTTGGTGTGCAGTTCAAGGGCAACTTCTAATTGCCTGATACCAGGTGCCGGCCATGTGCTGGCGCCTGCATTGCTGCCCGCCCGGTTCGCCGCGGCGGGTTTTTTTATGGATGCTCGGGAAGCTGCGCCAGCCGCTGCGCCCAGGCGGGAATGGCTTGCCGCCAGAAGTCTTCCACCTTGTCGGCACGCACGTCGAGGCCGAGGAAGCGGGCCGCCGGCAGCAGCGCCGACGCCAGCAGGTCGGCGGCATTGCTTGCCGTATCAAAGGCGAGGGCGCCCGTCTGTTTGGACAGCTTTTCGCCGCTGTCGTTCGTGACGACAGGCACGTGCAGGAAACCGGGGTGGGGCAAGCCCAGCACATCCTGCAGATACAGCTGGCGCGGCGTGGAATCGAGCAAATCCGCGCCGCGCACCACCTGCGTGATGCCCTGCGCGCCATCGTCGACCACGACGGCCAGCTGATACGCCCAGTAACCATCGCCGCGCAGCACGATGAAGTCGCCCACCTCGCTGGCCAGGTCCTGCCGCTGCGGACCCGCCCAGCGGTCGGCAAAGGCGTACACGGCTTCGGCTCCCTGCGGCACCCGCAGCCGCAAGGCCCGTGCCGCCTTGCCCGGCGCCAAGCCATGGCGGCAAGTGCCCGGATACACGGCGGCCCCACCCTTGGGGCCACCCGCCTGCAGTACCGAATCCTGGATTTCCTTGCGCGAACAGCCGCACGCATACACGAGGCCATCGTCCTGCAACTGCTTCAGCGCCGCCTCGTACAGCGGCAAGCGCTTGCTCTGCCACGTCGCCTCGCCATCCCACTGCATGCCGCAGCGTTGCAGGCTGGCCAGGATGCCCAGATCGGCACCCTCGACATTACGGTCATAGTCCAGATCCTCGATGCGCAGCAGCCACGTTCCTTGATGCACCTTCGCATCGAGATAACTGGCCATGGCGGCAACGAGCGAACCCATGTGCAGGGGGCCTGAGGGGGAGGGGGCGAAGCGGCCGATGTAGGGGACGGCGAGGTGAGAACTGTTCATTCGTGCTGGCGCAAGCGCTACACAGGTAGTCTGCGCTTGTGAAGTTGGCTATGGTTGGAGTCCAGTATCGGGGAGCGAACGAGGTGTGTCAAATCGGGCGACAGGTTAGTTAATTAGTAAATACTCTACTTTATTGAAAATCTCTGCTATCTCCTCTTTGCAATAGTGGGGATCATTTAATTCTCGCCATTGAATTCCAGATAATTTTTTATTTTCCTCATGAAATTTATCTCTGAAGCTAACTACAATGCTTCCATTGTTTGGCCAGTTATTGTTGCTTATGCTTTTTAGTATATTTCCTTTTTCCATCTCATTTATTAGTGCGATCATTATATTTTTTGGCATATGTTCCAGATGATCTACCCATTCGCATTTTCTATTTTTTATTTTTTCAATATTTCTTTTATTTTCTTCAAGTATTTCTTCTTCACTCCATGACCTAGGATATATGAAGTCGTATGTGGGATTTTCTTTAGTTCCATTGTTTTTCCAGTATTTTTTATTTTTCATCTGAATTTATATCTTTCTTCTTATTCCAGGGGTGAGGCTGCTTATGTCTGATGGGGAAACGTAATATTGTGTTGCGCCACCGCTACCAAATTGTGTATTTGCTGTTGCTATTCCTTTTGCTACGCAAATATCTTTGTTTACGCGATAGACTTGTACTTCTGTCCTCATAGATCGTGGATTGCCCATGCTATCTTTCCCTGCGGTTACCTGGGTTAGCTCATGATACTTCTTTACGTCGCCGGCTGATTTCATTAGGGTATGATTTGTGACGCCAAAGCCTGGTGCTGCTCCTGGTGATAAGGAATATAAAATTGTCCCCTTTTTTAATACCATATTGGTATAAGTATCTACAAAAGCGTAAGGATTGTTTGGGTATGTTGCTGTTCCTTGAGTTGCCCTTGCTTCGGATGCAGGATCCTTCCCAGCGCAAGGGTCGCAAGGTGTATTTTTTTGGCATCCAGCAGACAAACCCAGTGGATCGATCCATTGGGTTGGTGATTGAACATAAGTATATCCGTTCAGCCCTCCTAATAATCCTATCGGATCCTGCGTCAAGTACCTTGCAATGCCAGCGTCATAGTAGCGATATCGGTTATAAAACAGTCCAGTCTCTTGATCCTCATACTGCCCCTGAAACCGCAGCGGCTGCTCGATTTCCCCTTCCACATAAAGCAAGCGCCCCCAAGCCTTGTAGCGCCCGCTCCAGACCACGTTTCCTTGCGCATCCGTCAGCTCGCGTGGCGTGCCCAGGTGGTCGCAGTGGTAGTGGGTGATGCGGTCGCATGCTGCCGCGTCGCCGGCTGCCGCCTGGATACCTTGCCATGCCGATACATGATGCGCTTCAATGTCCGCCTGTTCTTGCGCAATGGCTGCCTGCAGTTCGACGTCGTGCCGGGTGGCGGGTAAATCCCACTGTGCGATGCGCGGCAGGTAGACCGCACTTGCCTGGCGGCAGGTTGGCGAACTGATCCTGGCCAGCGGCACGAAGCTGTCCGGCTCGTACAAATATGTGACAGTCTCGTCGTGCCCAAGTTCCTGCGCCAGCGTGTCACCGTCCCAGACGAAGAAGGTGGTGGCGGCGCTAGTGCGTGCGGGCTGGTCTTTGGTGATGTCCTGCCGATTGCTCCAGTGTGCTTCTTCTACCCGCTTGGCGATGCGGCGGCTGAAGGCGTCATAAAAATAGCGGGCGTGGTGGCGCGACTGGCGTTCTGTCCTGGTGGTGTGGCTGAGGCGGTTTTCGGCGTCGTATTCAAGCGCCAGGTCGCTCCACGTCGATTCCCTGCCCGGTGGATGGAAGCGCTTGCCGGTGGCATTGCCTTGCTCGTCGTAGTCGTATTCCGTATCGCCGTAGCGTTGCAGGACGTTGCCGGTAGCGGGCGCAGTGTCGACCAGATTGCCTGCCGGGTCGAAGGCGAAATGTTCGGCCAGGCCCGCTTGCACGGCGGACAGCAACTGTCCGACGGGGTCATAGGCGTAGCTGAGTTTGCCGAGCGGGCCGGCAGCCGTGGAACCCGTTTGGAAAATAGTGGTCAGGTTGCCTTGCGCATCGTAGTCGAAGCGGCGTTCGCGCACAGGGGCGGGCGCATCGGCGCCGCGTGCCAGGGTCAGCTGGGTGAGCCGCGATTGCGGGTCGTACTGGCGCGTGGCCAGCAAGCCGCTGCTGCCCAGCTGCCGCTGCTTTTCCCGGTGCAGCTTGTCGCGCTCCACGTCAACCACGGCCTTGCCTTGCCACAGTACGCCATGCCAGTGGCCGGAACCGTAGCGCAAGGTATCGATGCGGCGACCGTTCGGCAAGACCGTCTGGATACGGTTGCCCAGTTCGTCATAGGCGTGCGTCATGACAAAGCTGGCGTCCGGTACGCGCGGGGCGTTCGGCAACCGTGCCGTCGCTGGCAAGTCTTGCAGGAAACAGGCGCTGCGCTCCTCGATCAGCTGGCCCAGCGCGTCGTGGACAAAGCGCTGTTCGGCTTGTGGCGCGGACACGGCCGTCAGGCGGCCCAGCGCATCGTAGGCGTAGCGCACCACGCCATCCGCCGTGGTCTTGACTTGTAACAAACCGAGCGCGTCGCGCAGCAACTGCGTGCGCTTGCTGCCGCACTCGGTGGCGGTCAGGTTGCCGGCCTGGTCGTAACTGTACTCGGTGCGCTTGCCGTCGAAGCCTGTTTCCGACGTCAGCCAGCCTTCCGTGTGATACGCGAGCCGGTAGCTTTCGCCCTTGGCATTGATCAATTCCGTTAGTTGCAGCGCGCCATCGTAGCGATACTGCAAAGTCTGGCCGATGGCGTCCGTGCGTTCGACGGGCAAGCCCTGGCCGTTGTAGCGGTAGCGCGTCTGCTGATCGGCCGCATCCACGTGCAGGAGCAGATTGCCGTCCCCATCGTAGGCGTATTGCTCCCGGGTTTGATCGGGCGCCGTGAGACGGATCAGCCGGCCCAGCGCGTCATAGGCATAGCGGGTGGTATGGCCCAGTGCATCGCGGGCCGCTTCCAGCCGCCCCAGCGCATCGTAGCGGTATTCGCTGGTATGGCCGGAGCAGTCCGTGTAGGCGGTCAGCCAGCCCTGACGGTTGTACTGAAAATGCTTGCTGCCGCCCCTGGCGTCGATCAGCTCCACCAACTGGCCGCGCTGGTCGTAGCGGTAGCGCGTGACGTGGCCCAATGCATCCGTGATGCTGACGGGACGGCCTGCCGCGTCGTATTCGCGCAGGGTGGTGTTGCCCAGCGCATCCGTGAAGGCGATAGGTTGATTTCCAGCATCGTATGCGATGCTGCTGCTGTGTCCCTTGGCATCGGTGCTGCGGGTCAGGTTGCCGGCTGCATCGTAGGCATAGCGCATGGCGGCGCCGTTGGCGTCGATATCGGCCAGCAGCATGCCATCGCGATCCCATTCGCGCCGGCCCAGCGAGGCAGCCTTGCCATCGATGACGCGGCGCACTTCGGTGACCAGCCAGTTGGCGTCGAATGTGTATTCGAGGACGCCGCCGTTTTCCGTGACGCGGCTGGTGTCGTTGTCCACATAATCGATGCGCGTGTGCTCGCTGCCGTCCTGGGCGAGCGTGGCGATGGCGCGCGCCTGGTAACTGTTGGCCAGGGTGACGGGGAAACGTTCGACCAGCTCCTGCTCGCTCAAGGGGGAACCGCTCCAGCGGGCGCGCAGCGCGTCCAGGCTGATCCATTCCAGCTCGTAACTAAAACCCGTGTAGCTGCTGCACGACGTGAGCAGGTGGTGACGATAGCTGTAGCAACGCGTGTCACCGAGCGCATTCGACTGGCTGATCAGGTTGTGGCGCGGCGCGAAGGGCGCCAGGGTATCGTTCGTCTCGACGGCATAGGCGTAGCGGACGTGGCAGAGGCGGCTGCCGTCTGGCAACACCTCGTCGACTCTTCCGATGTGGATGGCCTTTTCCGACTCCCCGCGCATGGCTTCGAGCACGCCGCCATCGTCGCTGCGCAGGCGCAGCACTACTTCGCCCGGTTTTGCATCGATCAACCGTTCGATGCTGATGCCGCGTCCATCGCGCCCTTCGCTACGCACGAGTGCAAAGCGTTGCGTGGCGACGGGAGCGGTCGGGGCCAGCATGGCGTTGACGCCGTCGTAGCCATGCGGCAGCCAGTCGCCTTCAGCGTGCGCGTAGCGGTCGACGCTGCCGTCGCGCCACAGCACGGTAAAAGTGTCGGCGCCGTCGCGCGTGAGCGTAAAACCTTCCTTGCGGCTGTCGTACTGCTGGCCCGGTTTCAGGCCAGGCAGGCGCAGGGCGCGGCCGCTGTCATCGTGCAACACGATGCCCGCATCGCACAGCGACAGGCTGGTGGTGTAGGGCGTAGACCAGCGCGCGCCCAACAAGCCCCAGTCCTCGCATTCGGCGCCGGAACGGTAGCCGCGCGTCCAGGCGATGGGGATGCTGCGTTCGAGCGTGAAATCCGTCTGGTACAGGATTTCCTGGCCCGTGCCGAAATGCACGGGCTTGCGGCCCTTGACGGTTTTTTTCGCGGGGCCGCTATCCTTGGGGCAGCAGTCGGAAGGCGGCTCCGATTTCGGTTCTTTCTTGCCACGGCTCTTGCCGTCGTCGCCGCCGTTTTTCGGGGGCGGTTTGTCGAGCTTGGGTGGTGGCTTGTCCGGCTTTTTTCCGACCAGCTTGTCCTTCACCTTGTTGATGGTCGGCGCCGCTTTTTTGTCGAGGAATTTGCTCAGTATTTTTCCACCAGGAATCTTGCTGAACACCGCTGTTTGCAGTAATGTGCCTGCCGCATTCGTGACGATGTCCGAGGCCGTATTGAGTAAATCAGGGGTCTTGCCTGTCAATATGTAATCGGCCGCCTGGTCGAGTACCGTGGCCGACGCTTCCATGGCCGTGCCTGTCACAACGGTCGTCGTGCCGGTAACCGCGCCAGTTGCTGCCGCTGTTTCCATCGCGGCAGCTGCCGGCAGGCCAACGCCGGTTGCCGCAGCGCCCAGTCCGGCGACACCCAGCACGGCACTGCCTGTCAGCACGGTGCCCCCCACGTCCACCAGATCTTCGGCGGTGCCATGCATTTTCTTGGAGCCATGATCCTTGTAATCCTGTGTCGCTTCCCGTGTCGCCGCCTTCAGTTCCTTGAGCACGGGCTTGGCCGCTTCCGCGCCCCGTTCATAAATCTTGCCCACCGTATTGCGCGAATTCATCCATACTTCGCGCCCCATCTGCACCAGGCCGGCGCCGTTGGCGCGGTGGATGGGGCTGGCCACCTTGGTGTCGACCTGCTTGCCGACGGTGCCGCTCTTGACGCCGCCCGCCTTGCCGGCCGCGTCGCCCTTGACGGTGGGAATGGTGCTGCGCTGGTGCAGGATGACGGGCTCGCTGTGCGACTTGACGTTGGGCGAGGCGTTCTGTGCTTCCGAGAATTCACCGATGATGTTGTAGGGAATAGGGGGCGTGCTGGAGCCGACGGGTGTCTTGCAAATATCAGGGCTGAGGCTGACGCAATAGAAGCGCGAAGCCTTGGTGACGGTTTCATTCGTCATGGTTTCTTGCCTTGCCCGGCGGCTTCGCCAAGCGCTTCCTGCGCTTGCTCCAGCAGTTCGATGCGCGCGATTTGCGCCGGCTCCATCACGTGCAGCAAGCGCGACGCGATCTGGCCCGCGTCGGCCGGCACGATGGCGCGCCACACCAGTTCCACGGTGCCCGCCTCGGGATCGACCAGCACCGTATCGATGGCCAGGCGCCAGACGAGCAACTGGTCGTTCTTGTCCGCCAGCAGCAAACACAGCACCTGCCGTGGCAGGGAGAAGCGCAGCACCGTGTTGCCGCGCGGGTCGATGCGGGCCGAGCGATGGTCGTGACGGCACAGATTGGTCAAGGTGAATTGTTCCCGTCCCGCCAGATGCGGGCATTGCTGGTCGGGCGGCGTGCTGTTCCAGTAGGCGAAATCGAAGTCTTCCGGCAGGGCGGGGATGTCGTCGGCATCCCATTGATCCTTGACGACGATGTTGCCGGCCAGCGCGCGGCGCGGCAGCCAGCCACGGCCGATAACGGCCAGCCCCGCCGGTGGCGGCAGTTCCTTGCCGCCGGCGCCTTGCCAGAACTGGGCGGCCGTGCACGGCAGCGACGGCTGCGTGATACGGGGCGCGGGCACCTCATCGATATGTTTTCCATCCAGGTACCAGTGCCGCGCGAAACCGCGTCCCAGGGGATTGGCCTGGCAGGAGTCGTGCGCCGCCGCGTTGCAGTCATCGGCCTCGATGCGGCATTGCCCGCCGTACGCGTAGCTGTAGTGCAGCGGCAATTGCAGGAACGCTACCGGTGCAGATAGCTGCCACGGATTGGGCCGCAGCAAGCCCACGGTGGCGATGCGGGCGCAGCCTTGCACCAGGCGCGTGAGGACGGCTTTCTTGCGGAAGGCGCGTTCGCCGCACACTTGCAGGGTCTTGTCGATCAGGGTCTTCTTTTCCGACTGCACCTTCAGGTTGACGAGAAATTGCGGCATCGCCTGGCCGCGCGGCGCGTGCGCCACGCCATTGACGATCACGTCGCAGCGCGGTTTATAGGGCGCGAAGTCGCTTTCCTGCACGGTGCCCGCCTGCGTGTCGTCGTCCAGGTGCAGGTCTTGCGTGGCCAGCGGCGACTGGCGCGCCATGGGCAGCAGGCTGGCCAGGCCGTCCGCGCCGCAGGGGCCAAGCGTGTAGCCCATGCGCGCCACCACCACATGGAAGGCCTCGCCAAACTGGTCGAGCATGTCGAACTGGCTGGCCGCGTGCGGCGTGCGGTTGTCGAACAGCAGGTTGGGAATATCGAAATGGGCTGTGCCGGCGTCGTTCATCGTCAGCCCGGGTTGTTGTCGATGTCATCGCCATGGATCTGTACCTTCGATCTGCCGCGGATGATGATTTCATCGGCAACAAGTTCGATGCGACCCGGCGTGATGGTGATGCTGGACGTGCCCACCGTCATCGTGTGCGAGTCGGCGGCTGTGAGTGTGCTGTCGGCGCCGACGATGACACTTTTCGCCAGGCCGATCTGCTCGGCCTGCGCCAGCACCACGGTGGTGTTCATGGCGCCGATGACGGTGGTCTGGTAGGCGGCGCCGATGGTCAGCACCTTAGCCAGGCCGATGGTTTCGTCCTTGGCCAGGGTCACCCGTTCCGAGCGGTGGCCGTCGATCTGCACCTGCTCGTTGCCGCCCACGTGTTCGCGGCGGTTGTCGCCGATGTCGATGTGTTCGTCATGGTCGACGCGCTCACGGCGGTTGTTGTGCACGGTGATGTCTTCATCGTGGTCCACCGTTTCCGTGCGGTCGCGCTTGACGTGCACGGTTTCATCGCGGTCGACGGTTTTGCGCCGGTCATTGCCCACCCAGTGCGATTCGTCATGCTCGACTTCGATGCGCTGGTCTTTTTCCGCATGCAGCCACAGCTCTTCCGCATCCTTGCGGTCTTCGAAGCGCAAGGCGTTGGCGTGCGCGGTCGAACCTTTCTTTGAGGAACGGCTCAGCATGCCGCTCTGCGTCTTGTTCGCCGGCAGCTCCCACGGCGGCATGTTGCGCGCGTTGTAGACGCAGCCGATGATGAGGGGCATGGCGACGTTGCCGTCGAGAAATTGCACGGCCACTTCCATGCCCACCCTGGGCAGGCTGATGTGGCCGAAATTCGGGCCGGCCCAGTTCGATATCACCCGTATCCACGGCGAACTCTTGTCGTCGAAGGTACCCAGGCGGTCCCAGTGGAATTGCACCTTCACGCGCCCGTAGCCGTCCGTGTGGATTTCCTCGCCGGGCGGCCCGACGACGGTGGCCGTCTGCACGCCGTAGATCTTCGGTTCGCGGCTATGGAAATTGCGGCCGGGGCGCCAGGGGATGGCGCGGGCGATGCAGGTAAAGGTGTTGCTGTAGTGCGAAGTGGCGCCGTGTCCTTGCTGATAATTGTTGCTGGCGTAGTGGTGCACGGACAGGATCAGGTATTCGCTGGCTGCGCTGTCGAAATGCCCGCCCAGGGTGAACCAGCGCCCTGGTTGCGCCGTGCGATCGTTGCCTTGCGCCTCGAACAGCTGTCCCTGGGCGTCGCGCTCTTCCATGCGGCGCCGGGCCAGCTGTTCTCCATCGTCGATGTTTTTAAAACCGTAGCTGCCCGTGTTTTCATACACTTCCAGCGATGGCACGGCGCCCTGCCGGTTCAGCGAGTCGCGGCTGGCGCGGGCGCTGCGCGGATTCTTGAAATTGAAGCTGGCTACCGTCATCTGGCTTGGCGCCATGCGCCGCACGGTGCTCCATTGATGCACGCCATCGTCTTCCAGGGAGCCGGCCTGATGCTGGAAGGGGATTTCACTCAGTTCACCATCGATGGGCTTGCCGGATGTGCTGTCGTCCGACAGCCACAAGGTGTGGCCGTCAAGGCGGTGTTCGTAGCGGTAGTGCCAGCCCAGTTGTTCCCAGTGGCGGTGCAGCAGGTTGTGGTCGCTCTCGTTGTGCTGGCATGTGTAGGTGATGGCGGGATCCGGGCCGCCGGCGGCCAGCTTGTAGTCGCGCATCAGGTAATCATCGAAGACCTTGTCCGTCAGCGCCGCCACCGTCAAACCGTGGAAGGCGACATTGTTTTGGCGCAAGTGCAGGTGCGACAGCCACGGTTCCAGCACCATTTCGTAAAACGCAAAACCGCCGTCCGTGCGCAGGAAGCGAAATTCAAATACGTAGCCATTGAAGTAGCGCAAGGTGCCGTCTTCGCGCACCAGGTCGACGGTCACCATCTTGCCCATCACTTTGTCGAGCGCGATGCTGGCATTTTCGGACAGCACTTCCACCACATAGGAAAAGTCGCGCGACAGGCTTTCGCTCGCGGCCAGGCTGTTGGCCAGGAACTGGATACCGGCGGGGCCATCGCCCTGCGGAAAGTGCAGGCGCAGCAGGCGTTGGCCCTGCATGTCGCCCGTTATTGCCGTCCATGCCGCCGTCGTATCGGGGAACTGGCTCATCGTGCATCGCTTCACGGTAGGGATCGTTGGCCGACTGTAGCAATAGCGAACACAGGCGTTTTTGCGCGGCCGCAAGGTTCAATCGTTGAATGAGGGCATCAATTGCATTTCGTAGTGCATGTCATCGCGGTGGCGCGGCGCTGCCGTATCGCCGAGGAAACTGTTGCAACCGAGGCCGCCTTGTGGCGCGGCCGTCAACGCCATGCCCCGCACCTCGCTGGCGCGCAGCACCAGCACGATGTCGTAGCGCACGAGCGGCTGGCCGAACAGCATCAGCATGTGGCGCAGCGCCTGGCTGGCCGGGGCACGGGGCAGGAAACTGGCGTGCTGCTGCGCCGTGAGCGGGCCGAGGCGCAGGCGCACGGCCAGGTCGGGACGGCGGCAGCGCTCGCCGACGAGGGCGCGCTGGCCCAGCACGGCGTTTTCTCTGCCCAGCGCCGTTTGTTCGCGCGACGCCAGTACGTCCATGGCGCCCGTCGCCTCGTCGATGTGGCAGGGCACGCCGAAATGGTCGCCGAGGATGCGCGCCATGACGATGGACGAGACGTCGTGTTGCTGGAGCAAGCCGCTGTACAGGCCGGCCGCCGCCTCGTCCTGGCCCGGGCGGCAAGCGGCCAGGGCCAGCAGGCGCGACAGGAAGTCCTTGGCATGGCCGGCTTGTTCGATGCGGTATTTTTGCCAGGCCTGGTAAAACAGGGCGACGGCGCGGCTGGAAAACAGGTCGAGAAAAGCGCGCGGGCCATTCTCGCGTTCGCTATGCTGGTGCGCGGCGATGCGCTCCGAATAGTGGCTGGGCAAGCTGCCCTGGCAACCCAGCAGGCCCATGAAGGCGGGCGTGAGGTGGATGGGCTGGCCCTGACCGGACAGCAGCGCTTGCAGCAGGGCATCGGCATCGGCTATGCCGCCGGTCGTGAGCGCCTCGACCTGGCTGGCGGGAAAGCGCAGCGAGACGCTATTGTCGAAGCGCACGAACTTTGTCAGCGCCGTGTGCTCGTCGACGCCGTGTGCGGCCAGCCACGCCAGCAGCAGGCGCAGTGCCTGGAAGCACTCGAAGCGCTGCGGCGCGTCGAGCAATTGCTGGATCACGCTGGCGTGGCGTCGGCGCTGCGTTCCGGGCATCGCAGGATTTCCTCGCCGCTGCGTTGGGACCGCAGCGTCAGTTGGCTAAAGCAGTTGAGCTGGCTGTTCAGGGCGAAATAACGCTGCAGCACCTGGGCAAAAATATAGATGCTGCTGCCGACGAAGGCTTGCTCGTCGATGCCCAGGCGGATGGCGATGCCGGGCATCAGGGTGGGAAACGGTACGGTGGGCATCCACGCGCGCGTGCTGCCGTGCTCGAGCGTGAGGATGCCCTGGATCAAGCGTTGCGTGGCGGGCGAGCGGGGCAGGTCGTACAGACTGAGCATTTTCTGGAATTCGCCCAGGCCCGTTTGCGTCAGGCTCGAGTAATTGAGCGACAGGTGCGCAATCAGGCGCCAGTGCGTGTCTGCCAGGAAACGCACGCTGGGCGTGGGCTTGCGCAGGAAGCGCGCGGGGATGCCGTCGGGCACGTCTTCGGCCAGCAGGTCGCCGCCGGGCAAGCCGTAATGCAACTGCGTGGGCAAGTCGCGGTTGCTGCACAGCAGCTGCGTCGAGACGGTGGCGCTGGCCGGGCTGTCCGGGGAGAATTGCGGGTCGATCAGGCTCAGGCGCATTTCATGGCCGGGGCTGATGGCGGCCACGGCTTCGTCGCGGCGCGCCAGCCAGTATTGACCATATTCCTGGCCACGTTCCTGGTCATATTCGCCCTGGGCGCCTTGCAGCGAGGCATACAGGGGCAGGAAGGCGCTCAGGCGATCGCCGGCCTGATCCTTGCGCACCACGGTGACGGCTTCGATGCTGTGGATGTCGTAGGCAAACGCATGCGTGGCATCGGCCACCAGGGCGTAGTCGGGCTCGGTATGCGTGAGGCGGATCGGCACACCGGACTTGGCAAACAGGTTGACGACGGGCGTGCAGCCGAGCAGCAGGTTGTCGCGGCTGGCGCCGGACAAGAGCCGCGCTTCGTGGCTGTCGCTGCGCACGCCCTTGAGCGGCAGGTGCAAGGTAAACTGGCGGCACTGTTTCGGCAGCAGGGGTGCCAGCAGCGACCATCCGATATCGATGAAGTGAAATTTTTCCGGAAAGGCAAAGTATTCGGTCAGCAGGCGCAGGGCCGGGTGTGAACGGGCGGAAATGGGAATCAGCGCGTCGTCGTCCGCATAGCCGGCCGGCGCCAGCAAGGTACCGGCGACGGCTTGCCACGGCCCGTGTTCGTCCAGCGCCACGTAGGCGCCCGCGCCGTGCAGGAACAGGGCGTCGAGCAGGGCCGCGCGCACGGACGGTTCGCCATCGGCAAACAGGCGCAGGCTGGAAAAGCCGGCCTGGTCCAGGTGGTACTGCTCGCTGCTGCTGGTGAACTGAATGCTCAGCAAGGCGCTGGCGCCGGCGGGCAGGCGCAGGCCGGGCGGCGCGTCGAGGAGCGGTGAAAAATGCAGGCGAGAAATGGTCAGCGGCGCCAGGGTCACGTCATACGCGCTGGTGAACTTGCAAGCCACGCCCTGCACCGGCTGCGAGCGCAGCACCGTGCCGCGCGCCACATGCGCAAGCTGGGCCAGCTGGCCGCCGCCCGGCGCTTCGTCGGCGGCGATGCGCACGATGGAGCACGAGGGAAACGGCCGCAGGTAGTGCGGATACAGGGTTTCGAGCAGGGAATGGGTAAATTGCGGATAGGCGTCGTCGAGGCGCTTGGCGACCCTGGCCGTGAGCAGGGCGACGGACTGGATCAGGCGCTCGATGTGCGGGTCTTCGCACGTCTCGCCGGCGATCAGCAGGCGCCCGGCCGCCTTCGGATAGCGGCTGGAAAACTCGCGCGTGTACTGGCGGAACAGGCCCAGCTCACGCTCGTAATACGGCAATAGTTGTTCCACGGTCGCGCTCTCCGCCAGCAGGAAAGCTCCATGCTGGCATCAGGCGCGACCGTGTGTGTTGATGCGTAACAATGAATTTTAGAAATGGTACTCCGCGCGTATCATCGGCGTCTTCGCCGTCTGGCCCACGTTGCCCGTGGTGGCGGGCGAGTTGCCGAACTTGTTCTTCCAGTACTGGTATTCCAGGCCCACGCGGAAGGTGTTCTTGGCGCTGCCCAGGGCCGCGCCCACGTCGAACATCACTTGCATGTCGATATTCGTTTCCACCGCCGTCTTGCGCCCCACTTCATCGTTGCCTTTTGAATCGATGAGATTGAAGAAACCTTCGAACGAGAACAGCGGCGACAGGGGGATGCCCCAGGCGCCCGTCAGCATGGCGTGCGTTTTATACGTGTAGCGGCCCGTCACCTGCGAGATGGGCGGGAAGGCGCCGCTGGGGGCGTTGCTTTCGCGCAGCAACAGCAGGCTGGTGTTGAAGAAGCCGGGCACGTCCCACATCAGGGTGGGGCCGGCCACCAGCATGCGCTTGCGCGAGTTGTAGCCGACGTCATTTTTCGTGTTGACGTCGAAGCCCAGGGTGACGCCGACGCCGCGCACGGGGCCGAACTTGATGTCGCTGCCGCGCACCTTGCCGATGTCGATGGTGTTGCGGTAGACCAGGTACGCCTCTTGCGCGCCGGAGGTTTTACCGAGTGCGCCTGGGTCCTTGCTGTCAGACATGAGGAAATCGAGGTTGACGAAGTTGCTGCCGTATTTGTAGCCGCTGGCGTGCGTGATGGCAAAGATGTTTTTCTTGATGTCGTCCGGATTGAACGGCTCGCGGTAGTCATTGCCGGCGCGCCAGCTCAGCGCGGTATCGCTCCATTCGGCAGCCTGGGCGGTCGCGCCCATGCCCAGGGTGGTAGTGAGGCAGAGCAACAGACACGGTATGGTTTTTGGCACTTTCGGCTCCTGATGGCGGTGTTGGAAAACGGGAAATGAAATAGCAGGGGGCGTAGCCCGCATGAAGCGCTGCGATGGGGCATATTGCGCGCCGTTCAATCCATGATGCGAGAAGCGCCGCGTCGGGCGATATGTCTTGGCTGCATACTTACTATCAGTTCTTGCATATAATCATCGCACCTTCTCGCCCTTGCGGGGCAAGGCGGCCGCTGTAAAGCTGATAATTTTTTTCAAAATTGTATACAGGTGTTGTTTTTTTGTGGAAATAGAAATGCGCGCCGCCGCGTCATCCCCCAAGCGCCGCGGATGCCGATACGATAGAGACAACAGCTTGAATTTCTCCACCGGCGACGATGCCGGCGACCTTGCAGCGAGGCACGAAAAAAACAATGACGGCACGCCTGGAATTACTCGATATCAGCAAGCGCTATCCGGCCGTGGTGGCCAATGACGGCATCTGCCTCACCGTCGCGCCCGGACAAATCCACGCCGTGCTCGGCGAAAACGGCGCCGGCAAATCGACCTTGATGAAAATCATCTACGGCGCCGTGCAACCAGACGGCGGCCGGATCCTGTGGAATGGCCGTGAAGTCGAGATCGCCAACCCGTCGGCCGCGCGCGCGCTCGGTATCGCCATGGTGTTCCAGCACTTTTCCCTGTTCGACACCCTCACCGTGACGGAAAACATCGCCCTCGGCTTGCCGGCTGGTACCAACATGGCGGAGCTGGCGCAGCGCATCGAAGCGACGGCGCGCCAGTACGGCCTGGACCTGGAGCCGCAGCGCCACGTGCACACGCTTTCCGTCGGCGAATGCCAGCGCGTGGAAATCGTGCGCGCCTTGCTGGCCAAGCCGCAACTGCTGATCCTCGATGAACCGACGTCCGTGCTGACGCCGGGCGCCGTGGAAAAACTGTTTACCACCTTGCGCCAGCTGGCGGCGGAAGGCTGCAGTATCCTGTATATCAGCCACAAGCTCGACGAGATCCGCGCCCTGTGCCATACCTGCACGGTGGTGCGCGCCGGCAAGAACGCGGGCGTGTGCGACCCGTCGCAAGAGTCGGCGGCCAGCCTGTCGCGCATGATGATCGGCGCCGAGCCGCCCGCCGTCACGCGCGTGGCGCGCACGCCGGGCGCCGCCATGCTGAGCGTGCGGCAGCTGGATTTGCCGAAGAGCCACCCGTTCGCCACGCAATTGACGGATATCAATTTCGACGTGCGCGCGGGAGAAATCGTCGGCATCGCGGGCGTGTCCGGCAATGGCCAGCAGGAATTGCTGGCCGCCCTGTCGGGCGAGGACATGCGCGCGGCCGCCGGCAGCATCGTGCTGAACGGCACGCCGGCGGGACGCTTGCCGCCGGGACGCCGGCGCGCCCTGGGCTTCGGCTTCGTGCCCGAAGAGAGGCTGGGACGGGGCGCCGTGCCCGACATGGGGCTGGCCGACAATGTGTTGTTGAGCTTGCAGACACCGGCCACCATCCGCCACGGCTTCCTGCGCCGTGACGCGATCGCGCAGCGGGCAGCCGCCATCATCGCCCGCTTCCAGGTGAAGGCGGGCGGGCCGCAGGCGCTGGCGCGCAGCTTGTCGGGCGGCAACTTGCAGAAATATATAGTCGGACGCGAAGTCATGCGCGAACCCACCGTGCTGGTGGTGGCGCAGCCGACCTGGGGCGTGGACGTGGGCGCGGCCGCGCAAATCCGCGCCGAACTGCTGGCGCTGCGCGACTCTGGCTGCGCGCTGCTGGTCGTGTCGGAGGAGCTCGATGAATTGTTCGACATCAGCGACCGCCTGCTGGTGATGGCGAAAGGAAAGATTTCGCCGTCGCTGGACGTGGGCGAAGCCAGCGTGGCGCAGGTGGGGCAATGGATGAGTGGGCTGTGGCCACAGGAGGCTATCCATGGCTAAGTTCGCCTTGCGGCTGGAAGCCCGTCCCACACCGTCGCGCCTGATGTCGTGGCTGTCGCCCGTGCTGGCCGTGCTGCTCACGGTGCTGTGCGGCGCGCTGTTGTTTCTTGCGCTGGGACACGATCCGCTGGCGGGACTGGCCGTCTTCTTCGTCGAACCCTTGCGCGACGCGCATGGCTGGTCCGAGCTGGGCATCAAGGTGGCGCCCCTGCTCTTGATCGCCGTGGGCCTGGCCATCTGCTTTCGCGCCAACATCTACAACATCGGCGCGGAAGGGCAGCTGACCCTGGGCGCCATCTGCGGCGGCGCGGCCGCCCTGTACCTCGACGACGGCGTGGGCGGCGCGGCCATCATCGGCGTGTCCTTGCTGGCCGGCATGGCCGGCGGCATGGTGTGGGCGGGCCTGGTGGCCTGGCTGCGCGACCGCTACAACGCCAGCGAAATCCTCGTCTCGCTGATGCTCGTCTACATCGCCCAATTGCTGCTCAGTTATCTCGTATATGGCGTGCTGCGCGACCCGGAAGGGTTTAATTTTCCTCAGTCGAAACTGCTGTCCGATGGCTTGCTGTTGCCGATGGTGATCAGCGATACGCGCTTGCACATCGGCATCGTGTTCGCCTTGCTGGCCTCCTTGGGCGGCTGGCTGTATCTGTCGCGCAGCATTTCGGGTTTTCGCCTGCGCGTGGGCGGCATGGCGCCGGCCGCGGCCCGCTATGCGGGTTTTTCCTCGCGCAAGACCTTGTGGTCGTCCCTGCTGATCTGCGGCGCCCTGTCCGGCCTGGCGGGCGCCTGCGAAGTGCTGGGGCCGATGGGACAGTTGACGCCCACGGTGTCGCCCGGCTACGGCTTTGCCGCCATCATCGTCGCCTTCGTGGGGCGGCTGCATCCCGTGGGCGTGATTTTTTCCAGCTTCGTCATGGCCCTGTTTTATATCGGCGGCGAACTGGCGCAATCGCGCCTCGGCTTGCCCAGCGCCATCACGGGCGTGTTCCAGGGCATCTTGCTGTTCGCCTTGCTCGCTTGCGACGTGCTGATCCAATACAAACTGCGCTGGAGGAAACATGGATAACCTGGCTTTCACCATCGCGCCCCTGATCGCCGCCAGCATCAATGCGGGCACGCCGCTGATGTTGGCCGCCCTCGGTTTATTGGTGAATGAAAAGGCGGGCGTGGTGAACCTGGGCGCGGAAGGCATGATGCTGGTCTCCGCCATCACGGGCTTTGCCGTGGCCGTCAACACAGGCAGTCCCACCCTGGGCTTTCTCGCGGGAGCGGGCGCCAGCATGCTGCTGTCCGGCTTCTTTGCCTGGCTGACCGTATGGCTGGGCACGAACCAGTACGCGACGGGCCTGGCCCTGTCTCTGTTCGGCGCGGGCGCGTCCACGTACATCGGCTTGAAGTATGTGGGCAACAGCTTGCAGAATGGCCGCTTCGGCATCCCTTACCTGGAAGACATTCCCGTGCTGGGGCCGGCCCTGTTCCGCCAGCATGCGATGGTGTATCTGTCCTTGCTGCTGTGCGTGGCCATCGCCTGGTTCCTGTACCGCACGCGGGCGGGCCTCGTGCTGCGCGCCGTGGGCGAGTCGCCCGCTTCCGCGCATGCGCTCGGCTATCCCGTGCGGCGCATCCGCCTGGCGGCCGTGCTGTTCGGCGGCGCCTGCTGCGGCCTGGCCGGCGCCTTTTTGTCGCTCGTCTACACGCCCCTGTGGGTCGAGGGCATGGTGGCGGGGCGGGGCTGGATCGCGCTGGCGCTGACCACCTTTGCCACCTGGCGCCCGGCGCGCGTGGTGGGCGGCGCCTACCTGTTCGGCGGCATCACGATATTGACTTTCCACGCGCAGGCGCTGGGCGTGCCCATCGCGTCGCAACTGCTGTCGATGCTGCCGTATCTGGCGGCCATCGTCGTGCTGGTGCTTATTTCCAGCAATGCCAATTACATCAAGCTCAACATGCCCGCTTCGTTGGGGAAAAATTTCAATCCCGGAAATTAATCACTCACCACAATAATCACTCACCACAAGGAAAACCATGTCCAAGAAACTATTGTGCGCCGCCGTTTGCAGTGCTGTTTTGATGCCCGTCATGGCCGCCGCTCCCGCGACGGCGCCGCTGAATGTCGGCTTCGTGTATATCAGCCCCATCGGCGACGCGGGCTGGACCACCCAGCATGACCTGGCCCGCAAGGAAATGGAAAAGGCGCTGGGCAGCAAGATCACCACCAAGTATGTGGAAAACGTGCCGGAGAGCGCCGATGCGGAGCGGGTGATCCGCGACCTGGCGCAAACGGGCAGCAAGCTCGTCATCACGACTTCGTTCGGCTACATGAATCCCACCTTGAAAGTGGCGAAGCAATTTCCTAATGTGAAGTTCATCCACCTGACTGGCTACAAGACCGCCGTCAACGTGGCCAACACGAATGCGCGTTTTTATGAAGGCCGCTACCTGGCAGGCGTGTTGGCGGGCAAGATGAGCAAGACCCATGTGGCCGGTTATGTCGCGGCGTTCCCGATCCCCGAAGTGTTGCAGGGAGTTAACGCTTTCACGCGCGGCATGCGCAGCGTCGACCCCAAGGCGGAAGTGAAAGTGGTGTGGGTGAATAGCTGGTTCGACCCGGGCAAGGAGCGCGACGCGGCCATCACCCTGATCGGCCAGGGCGCCGACGTGGTCACCCACCACACGGACTCGACCGCCGTGGTGCAGGCGGCGGAAGAGAAGGGCAAGTATGCGATCGCCTACCACTCGGACATGAAAAAGTACGGTCCGAAGGCGCAGCTGGCCGCCGTCACCCACCATTGGGGCGACTACTATACGAAGCAGGCGCAAGCCGTGCTGGACGGCACGTGGAAGTCCAGCAGCACCTGGGGCGGCATCAAGGATGGCATGGTCAAGCTGGAAGGCATCAACGCCGCCGTGCCCGCCGACGTGAAACAGTTTGTATTGGCGCGCGAGAAAGACTTGGTTGCTGGCAAGCTCAATCCTTTCAGCGCGCCGATCAAGGATAACGATGGCAAAGTGCGCCTGGACAAAGGCGTGCTGGACGATGCAGCGCTGACGAAGATGGATTATTTTGTCGAAGGCGTGGCAGGGAAAGTTTCCGGAAAGTAATAGGTTTGAGTATAAACTTGCTGTAATATTGCCGGAAACGGGAGCAGGGCCGGGGATACATGCGCGTTCCCGGCCCACCCACAGAGCAGAGCTTGAACAAGCCCGTACCGGAGATTGACCCATGGATAGACTGGAAGTATTCAAGATTATCGCGCTGCAAGCGAGCAAGGGCGAGCTGACGTTCCCCGCCAACGTCAAGGCCACCTTGAAGCTGCAGGAAGCGCTGGACGACCCCGATTGCCATATCGAAGCGGCCGCCCGCATGGTCATGGCCGAGCCGCTGTTGTCGGCCAGGGTCGTGGCCTTGGCCAACTCGGCCGCCTACAACCGTTCCGGCAATGAAATCGCCAACGTGCGCGCGGCCGTCTCGCGCCTGGGTTTTGCCACGTTAAAGTCGATGGTGGCGTCCGTCATCGTGCGCCAGCTGGGCAGCCAGATCACGGACCCGCAATTGCGCGCCAAGGCGGCCAAGCTGTGGGAACACACGGCCCACGTGGCCGCGCTGAGCCAGGTGATCGCGCGGAAAGTCACGCACGTGGACGTGGAAACGGCCATGTTCGCCGCCATCGTGCACGAAGTGGGCGGCTTTTATCTGCTGTCGCGCGCCGAGGAATATCCGGGTTTGCTGGACGACAATACCGAAGACTGGATCGAATACGGCGAAAAGCTGATCGGCCGCGGCGTGCTGCGCCAGCTGCAAGTACCGGACATGGTCTTGCAGGCCGTGGAAGGCATGTGGCATGGCGGCAGCCCGTTCCCGCCCCGCACCCTGGGCGCGACCCTGGTGCTGGCCAACGATCTGTCGCCTGTCGGCTCGCCCCTGCATCCGCCGGAAAGCGCCGCACGGCGCCAGGCGGCCGCGAAGATCGACTTCGGCATCGGCGGCAGCACCTTGCACACCATCCTCGACGAATCGGCGGAAGAGATCGAATCGCTGGCGGCGGCCTTGCTCGTGTAATTGCTGGTCTGACGCAGCTTCCATCGCCCATCCCCGCCCTTGCCGCGGGGATTTTTTTCGTCCGCATTTTGAGCCATCTTTCTCCATGGCATACAATCGCCGGCTCGGCCATCCGCCGGACCGCTTTCCTCCTCTTACCCAAAGGATATTATGCAGAAGCTGTTTTCTTCCCTCGCCTTGACTGCGCTGGCGTTTTCCGCCCACGCCGCCAGCGGTTTGCCCATCGTGCAGGAAGCGCCCCTGCGCGCCCACCTGGCCTTCCTGTCCAACGATTTATTGGAAGGCCGGGGCACGGGCCAGCGCGGCGCCGACCTGACGGTGGCTTACCTGGAAACCCAGGCGCAGATGGCCGGGCTGCAACCCGTGCGCGGCAACAGCTACCGCCAGAGCGTGCAAATTGCCGGCGTGAAATCCCTGCCGCAAGAGAGCAGCCTGCAAGCCGTGGCGGGCGGCAAGGCCGTGCCGTTGGCGTTCGGCCCGGACTGGGTCTGGGCCACGGGCGACTCCGTTGCCGCCCACACCTTCGATGCGCCGCTCGTGTTCGTCGGCTATGGCATCACGGCGCCGGAAGAGGGCTGGAACGATTTCAAGGGCGTCGATGTCAAAAACAAGATCGTCGTCATGATGGTCAACGACCCGCAGCCCACTGCCGCCGAGCCGAACCGCTTTGCCGGCAAGGCGCTGACCTATTACGGCCGCTGGACCTACAAATTCGAGGAAGCCAAGCGCCAGGGCGCCGCGGGCGTATTGCTGATTCACACGAAACCGTCCGCATCGTATGACTGGAGCGTGGTGCAGAACAGCTGGAGCGGCAGCGAGCGCTTCCAATTGGCGGACCGCACTGCCGGCACGCCGCTGCAGGGCTGGATCGCGGAAGAGGCGGCGCGCCGTCTGTTTGCGGCCGGTGGACAGGACCTGGACGCCTTGCGCGCGCAGGCGGAAAACAAGGATTTCAAGGCCGTCGCGCTGAATGCCAAACTGTCGGGTGAAATGAAATCGGCCGTGCGCAAGGTGGAGCAATTCAATATCGCCGGCATGGTGCCGGGCACCGATCCGGTATTGAAAGATGAAGCCGTCATCTACAGCGGCCACTGGGACCACCTGGGCAAGCAGGGAGACAACGGAGACACGATCTACAACGGCGCCGTCGACAATGCCTCCGGCACGGCCGGCTTGCTGGCCATGGCGCAGGAAGCCGTCAAGCAACCCGCGAAGCGCACGCAGATTTTCCTGTGGGTGGCGGCCGAGGAGCAAGGGTTATTGGGCAGCGCCGCCTACGCGGCCGACCCGCTGTGGCCTTTGGACAAGACGGCGGCCGCGCTGAACCTCGACAGCTTGAATTTCGTGGGCGCCACGCGCGACATCGGCGCACAGGGCAGCGAGCGCACGGAATTGGGCGCGATCGCCGCCACGGTGGCGAAAGCCATGGGCATGCACATCGCGGCAGCCCGCCCCGACTTGGCCGGCGGTTATTTCCGCAGCGACCATTTCAGTTTTGCCAAGGCGGGCGTGCCCGCGTTTTCCATCAATGGCGGACGCGAGTACATCAAGGATGTCGAGGCATCGAAAGCCAAGGCGGCCGCCTACGGCCCCCGCTACCATCAAGTCACGGATGAGTACGATGCCAGCTGGGATTTGTCCGGCATGACGCAGCAGGCGCAGTTCACCCTGAACCTGGGGCAAGCCGTGGCAAATGGCGCGAAGATGCCGGCCTGGAAGGCGGGCGATGCGTTCGGCAAGGCGCGCGCGCCAGCGAAATAGGGACGAAAAAAAACCGCTCGGCCGAGCGGTTTTTTTTCGCGCTGGTTCAGGTGGCGCTTGCCCGTTCCAGCCGGCGCTGCGTGTGGCGATACTTGCTCCACACCAGTAGCATCAGCAGCGGCATGGCGCCGCCCACCATGCACAGGGCGGGCCAGCCGCCGGCGGCAAAGCTGGCGCTGGCCAGGGCCGAACCTGCCGAGGCGCCGATGAAGCCGCCCGCGATGAAGACGGTGGTAACCCTTGCCCGCGCATGCGGCGCCAGTTTATAGATGATGGATTGGTGCGTTACTTGCAGGCCCATCACGCCCATGTCCAGCAGGACGATGCCGATCAACAACAGCACCAGCGAATGGGCGCCAAAGCCGATCAAGGCCCAGCCTGCGATCGAGGCGACGGCCAGCAGCCAGGTGGCCTGGCGCGCATAGCCGCGGTCGGCCATGCGGCCCGCCGTATTCGCGGCAAAGGCGCCCGTGGCGCCGGCCAGG
The DNA here is from genome assembly GCF_030397735.1 of Janthinobacterium sp. SUN120. Taxonomy (NCBI): domain Bacteria; kingdom Pseudomonadati; phylum Pseudomonadota; class Betaproteobacteria; order Burkholderiales; family Oxalobacteraceae; genus Janthinobacterium; species Janthinobacterium sp. SUN120. Next base: position 275,014 of record NZ_JAPUBW010000003.1, read on the forward strand.
CCGAACAGGCCGATCTGCATTTCCGAGTAGTGATACGGCGCGCCGCTGAGCAAGAAGGTCAGCCCCGTCCAGAACACGCTGAAGGTACCCAGGCCCAGGCCCGAGAACAGGGCGCGCTGGCGCAGCAGCGGTTCCTGGCGGATGATGTCGGCCAGCGAGGCCATCAATTTTCCGTATTGCAGCTTGCCGCGTGGCGCTTCATTGGGCAGGATGCGGCGCAGCATGACGAGCAGGGCGGCCACGACGATGGCGGCCAGCACGTAGACGGTGCGCCAGCCGCCGCTGATCTGCGACACCGTGCCGGACACGGTACGCGCCAGCAAGATGCCCAACAACAAGCCCGTCATGACGGTGCCCACCATGCGGCCCCGGCTGTGATCCGGCGCATATGACGCCACCATGGCCGTGACGACCATCAATGCACTGGACGTGATCCCCATCAAGACGCTGGCGATGGCAAAGACGATAATATTCTGGCTGGTAGCGGCCAGCAGCAGGGCGCCGATCTTGGCGATCAGCATCCACGTCAGCAACTGGCGGCGGTTCAGCACGTCGCTGAGGGGCACGAGGAACACGATGCCCAGCACGTAGCCGATCTGCGTGGCCGTGACCAGGTAACCGGCTTGCGGCACGCTGACGCCGAACGAGGCGGCCAGCATCGACGTGAGCGGCTGCACGTAATACAGGCTGGCGACGAGCACGCCGGCGGACAGGGCGAACAACAGGATGCGGGTGGAGCTCAGCAGGGTGCTGGCATCGACGGAAGAGCTTGCAGATTTCATGCGGTACAGCTTTCTTGGAATAATGCTTTTGGATGAGCATGATAGCGGGGCTGCACATTTCCTGCCGGGCAGGGCCGATTTTGCGGCAGGGGGCAGGCAAGACGGCAGCTAAACACGCCAGGCAAAAAAATCCCGGCGATCGTTGCCGACGGCCGGGAAAAGGGTATAGGGGGATATACCGAGGGAGGAAAACGTTCAGTTACTGTTGCCGGGCCAGCTCCGCATGCACCTGCGCCGTGATTTCATACGAGCGCAGCCGGTGCTGATGGTCGAAGATCTGCGAGGTGATCATCAGCTCGTCGGCGCCCGTTTCGGCGATGAAGGCGGCCATCTTCGCCTTGACGGTGTCCGGCGCGCCGATGGCCGTGCACGACAGGACGGAATCGAGCATGGCGCGTTCCTGCGGACCCAATTGCTCCAGGTAACCGGGCACAGGGGGCTGCAGGCGCGACGGGCGGCCCGTGCGCAGGTTGACGAACGCTTGCTGCATCGACGTGGCGCGCAAGTGCGCTTGCTCATCCGTGTCGGCGGCAAACACGTTAAAGCCCAGCATCACGTATGGTTTCGCCAATTGTTTTGACGGCTTGAAGTGTTCGCGGTAATACGCCACGGCTTGCATCATCATCTGCGGCGCAAAGTGCGAGGCGAATGCATACGGCAAGCCCAGGTGGGCGGCCAGCTGGGCGCCGAACAGGCTGGATCCGAGTATCCACACGGGTACTTTCGCGCCCTTGCCGGGCACGGCCAGCACGCGCTGGCGCGGCTCGTCAGACATGTAGTCGATCAATTCCAGCACGTCTTGCGGGAACTGTTCCGCATCGGACTGCAGGTCGCGGCGCAGGGCGCGCGCCGTCGTCTGGTCGGAGCCGGGCGCGCGGCCCAGGCCCAGGTCGATGCGGCCCGGATGCAGCGCTTCCAGGGTGCCGAACTGTTCCGCGATGACCAGCGGCGAGTGGTTCGGCAGCATCACGCCGCCCGCGCCCACGCGGATGGTCTTGGTACCGGCCGCCACATGGGCGATCACGACGGCCGTGGCGGCGCTGGCGATGCCGGGCATGCCGTGGTGTTCGGCCAGCCAGTAGCGGTTGTAGCCCCAGCGTTCGCCGTGCTGCGCCAGGTCGAGCGTGTTCTTGAACGACTGGCTGGCGTCGCTGCCTTCGGCGATGGGGGCCAGGTCGAGTATGGAAAATGGAATCATGGTAGCGATATCGGGACGTGGTGGAAAATCACAATGGACGATTTGTCTATCCCCTGACCCCAGTAGGGTCGGCCTTGGAAGCGGCAGGGATGACAGGCTGTGCACATGATAATGCGAATCGGGAATTTGCGTACTGATCGGTAAAAAACTCGTATCGATTGGAAATCGGTGCGGGCGATGCTAGAGTTGGCCTCCCTACTTTATGCGCCCCGCCATGTTCAAGAAACCCATCCTGCTGACTTTGATGAGCCTGCTGCTGCAGCCCTCCGTTCACGCCGCGCCCGTCAGCCAGCAGGCGCAGGACACGGCCCGCTACGCGCTGGCCACCTATCCGGAACCGCTGATCGCCAGCCTGGCGAAGATGATCAGCTACAACACGGTGGCCGACCCGGCCGTGCCCTTTGCCGACAATCCACAGCACACGGGCTTCAAGCGCTACCTGGCGGCCGAGGCGCAGCGCCTGGGATTCGATTTCCAGGATCACGGCCACGTGCTCATCATCGGCATGGGCAGCGGCAGCGAACGGGTGGGCGTGATCACGCATGGCGACGTGCAGCCGGTGAACCCCGCGAAATGGGCCCGTTCGCCGTTCGAATTGGACCGCAGCAGCGAACCTGGCAAGCTGCTGGGACGGGGCACGGAAGACGACAAGGGGCCCATCGCCACGGCCCTGTATGCGATGAAAGCCATCCAGGATAAGCAGGTGCCGCTGAGCAAGCGCATCGAACTGTACGTGTACATGGCCGAGGAATCGGACTGGGAACCGCTGAAACAATTCCTGAAAACCCATACGCCGCCGCAGGTCAACATCACCATCGATGCGGAATACCCGGTGGTGACGGCCGAGAAGGGCTACGGTTCCATCAAGCTGACCCTGCCGCCGCGCACGGCCTTGCCGGCCAAGGGCGGCGCCGTGCTGACGCGCCTGGCGGGCGGCTTTTTCGGCAGCCAGATCCCGGAAGACGCACAAGCCGTGATCGACCACGCGCCGGCCGCGCTGGAAGCGGCCATCCGCGCCCGCGCGCAGGGCCAGCAGGGCGTGCGCTACAGCTACGCGCGCACTGGCGATACCTTGACGGTAACGGCGCTGGGCGTGTCGGCCCACTCGTCGAAGCCGGAAGACGGCGTCAACGCCATCAGCATGCTGGCCGACGCGCTGGCCGTGCAGCCCTGGCAGGGCACGCAGGCGGCCGACATGCTGTCGTTCTTGAATGAACTGGTGGGCACCGGCATCTACGGCGAGCGCTTCGGCCAGATCGCTTACCGCGACGGCTTCATGGGGCCGATGACGGTAGCGCCCACCGTGCTCAAGCAAGATGGCGGCGCGCTGGAACTGAACATCAACCTGCGCCGTCCGCAAGGCAAGACGGCGGCCGTGCTGCAGCAACAGGTGACGGCCGCCTTCGATGGCTGGAAGGCGTGGCGCCAGGTACCCGCTACCCTGCAGGTGCAGATCGGCGAACCGTGGCTGCAGACGGACGCGCCGCAAATTCCCACCCTGCTGTCCGTGTTCGAGCACTACACGGGCATCGCGCATCCGCAACCGGTCGCCATCGGCGGCGGCACCAATTCGCGCCTGTTCCCGAACGCCGTCAGCTTCGGCCCGGCCATGCCGCACACGGTGTACACGGGGCATTCCGAACACGAGTTCATCACGGAAAAACAGCTGTTGCTGAATCTGCAGATGTACACGGCTGTCCTGATCGAGCTGGCGAAATAGCGGCTTGCAAAAACAGAGGGAAGTCATAGACTGCAAGCCTGAGACGCATCCGGGCACTGAACTTTTGATGGGGGCGCCGGTCTTACGTTTCCATGTAGGAAGGGAGCAGCTATGCATGCACAACAGGAGACCCGGCTGGCGCCAGGCAGGGCAGGTGGCGTGGCGCCGCGCCGGCGCCCGCACGAGGGGCGGTCATGAACTGGCCGCTGGAACTGGAAGTGGCGCACAAGCTGGCGCAGATGCGGGGCTGGCTGGAAGACCAGCGTGCCGGCGCCGTGCGCCTGCGCGGCGTGGACTGGTTTGCGTGGGCCACGGCGGGCGCGTCGAACAGCCACTACCATACGGCCGAGTGCGGCTGCGCGGAAGTGCTGGTGACGCGCGACGCCGCCTATATCTTGACGGACGAAGCCGAAGCCATGCGCATGCGCGAGGAAGAAGTGCGCGGGCCATGGACGTGGCAAGTGTCGCCCTGGATGCAGCCGCAGCTGTATGAATTGCGCGAGCATTTCGTGCAGCATGCGGCCGGTGGCGCGCCGGTCCTGTCCGACCGGCCGGGCTTGCACGAACGCAGCCTGCCCGTAGCTTTGCGCGAAGAGCGGCTGGTGCTGCTGGAATCGGAACAGCTGCGCTACCGGCAGGTGGGGCAGCTGGCTGCCCGCGCGGCCGCGGATGCGCTGCGCCAGGCCCGCCCCGACTGGAGCGAGCTGGAACTGGCTGCCGCCTGCGCGCGCGCGCTGTGGCTGCGGGGCTTGCAGGCCGTGCACGTGCTGGTCAGCGGAGCGGAGCGTCAACAGCGGTACCGGCGCGCACCGCCAGCCCAGGTGGAGCTGGGCCCGCAAGCCGTGCTGGCCCTGTGCGCGCGGCGTTTCGGCCTGTGCGCTAGCCTCAGCCGTCAACGGCGCTTCGGCCCGGCGCAGCATCGCGCCGATGGCACGGCGGTGGTCATGGACGATGCCGATGCGGCCATGCTGGCGCTGGAAGCGGTGGCGCTCGACGCTTGCGAAACGGGTCATGCGCTGAGCATGGTGTATCACGCGCTCGACAGCGCCTACGCGTATGCAGGCCAGCCCGACACGGTACGCACCAGCCGGCAGGGCGGCATCCACGGCTACCTGGCCCCCGAAGTGGCGGCCGGCGCGCACACGGAAATCATCCTCAAGCGGGGCATGGCGCTGGCCTTCCACCCCAGCCTGCCCGGCAGCACGGTGGAAGACACGTTTTTGCTCGACGGCAGCCAATTGCACAACCTGACGCATGACCCGGCCTGGCCCTCGGCCCTGGTGCAGGGGCGCAGCCGGCCGCTGACCCTGGCCTTGGCTTGAAAATGATAACTGCGTGCCAACTGCGTATCAAGTGCGTGCCAAATGCGGCCAGGCGTGGAGGAAAGCGGCCAGCGCCGGCCAGCGTTGATACCGATCAACATACCGATCAATAGCGCTGCATCACGCCTTTTTGCACGCTGACCTTGTCGCCGATCTGGAAGGCGGGCTGGGTGTTTTGCACAAAGGTGCGCGTCGTGCCGTCGTCCAGGCGCAAGGTGATGCGGTACAGCATGTTGCCCGCTGCCCCCGAAGTGCTGCCGGCCGTGCCCGACGTGCCCGCCTGCATGTCGCCACTGCCCTGGTCCATGCTGCGCGGCACGGTTTCTATCGACTGCACCGTGGCCGAGCTGATGTTCATGGTGGACTGGTTCGCGTCGTTGCGCATGTCGCTGCCCATGCTGCTCTGGGCGTTGCTGGTATCGGTGGCCGTGCTGCTGGCGGTGCTGGCCGTGCTGCTTTGCGGCGTCGTGCCGGCCGGCGCGGCATAGGTTTCGCCGCTATTGCTGCGCGCCAGACCGGTTTTTTCCGTGGAATGGCAGGCTGCCAGCAAGGCGCATGTCAGGCCGGTCAGCAGCAGGGTGGTTTTTGATCTCATCTTGGTCTCCTCATGGTCGCACACTCAGGATCGGCACCCGCGGTGATGCGGATGGCGGCGATTGCTGCATGTAAGAGCATGGCGGAACAGGGATGTTCGGCGGCCGTCATTGTCGATTGAGCTAGATCAAGTGTCTAATTGCCGTGCTTGGTATAAACGATGCTGGCAATTACCACTTCGTGCGGCTGCACGTTTCCTCACTGTTCAATCGGGAGAAAAAATGTCATCTGGCCCTACAGCAAAACTGATCGATGAATTGGTGCTGGCCATCGGCGGCACTGCGCACGATGTCCGTGCGCGCCATGTGCTGGCCCAGGCCTTGCATGGCCTGGTGCGGCTGGCGCGCTCGGAACAGTTGCTGGAGATGCAGCGCGATACGGCACGCGCCATGGGGGCCGGCAGCCGGCGCGAGACGCGCGCCTTGATGCGGCGCCTGGGCAAGCGGGGCCAGGGACAGTTACGGCTGGCATTGCAGGATAGCGAAGCGGACCGCGCCTGACGGGCGCGAGCCATCCCCCGTTCAGGCTTCGGGCAGCGGCGCGTCCTTGCCAAGGGCTGCGGCGACCATTTTCGGCCACAGGAAATACAGCGGCAGGCAGACCGCCGCCGCGGCCGTGACATCGACCACCCAGTCGCTGACGGCGCCATGGCGGTAGGGCAGGAAACTCTGGATGAATTCGTCCAGCGCGCCCATGGCCGCCACCATCAGCACCGACAGCAGCGCCCGGCGCGCCATGCCGCCGCCCGTGCCGCTGAACAGGATCAGGGCCAGCACGCCATAACCGAAGGAATGCAGCACGCCGCCCGACGCATACTGGCCCACGTCCGCGCGCACCCCGGGAATGTCGCCGATCAGGATCACCAGCACATATAGCACCAGCGCGGTGCGGTAGCGCAGGCGTTCGTAGCGGTCGGCAAAACACAGTTCGGGCAAGGGTACGGGCATGAGGCGTCAGGACAGGTGGAAAGGACGCCACAATATCATGGGCAGGGCGGGCCACCGTGTTTTTGCGCAAGAGCTTGCTGGACAGGCAAAAAAAAGGCCCGCGGGGGCGCGGGCCAAAAACCCAAATGAAATGGGTCAAGAGTTGAGAGTTGCTCGGTACTTACCATGTCGCGCGCCTTGCGGGCGCCCGCCACGGTCATGAAAGGGGAGTGGTGTGCCATCGCGGCACACCTGTCTGTAGTCAGGCATATCGGTTGCCTGTACAGCAGATGAAGCAAGTATAGGGGGCGAAGATGACGGCCTGATGACACGCCGCAACATTTTTTTGCGGCAGCGCAAATTGTCGGAAAGAGTGTGGAGCATGGCAAGAATAGCCATGTTTCAAGACTGATAGCGAAAAAAAAGCCCGCTGGTGAAAGCGGGCTTAAAACTATTTTCTTGGAGGAGAATAGTGGAGACAGGTGCATTATGCTGCGTTGCACGATATGTGTCTAATGATCTTTTCGGATAACCATTATTCTTTTTCGATATAACTGACCGCGCCTGCCTTCATTCCTTCACGGCCACCGTGTAATTGAGCGCCATGCGCCCGCCATCGACATAGATGGTCTGGCCCGTCATGTAGGTGGCGTCGTCGCTGGCCAGGAAGGCGGCGATGCCGGCCACTTCTTCCGGTTCGCCGCAGCGGCCCAGCGGCGTGCGCGACAAAATCGTGTGGCGCGCTTCCGGGCTCGACAGCACCGCCTGCTTGGCCAGTTCCGTCAGGATGGTGCCCGGCCCGATGCCGTTGACGCGCACGCCGTGCGAGGCCAGGTTCAGGGCCATGACCTTGGTCAGCTGGTTGATGGCGCCCTTCGACACCACGTACGGCACTTGGTTCGGAATGGCCAGTTCCGCATTCACGCTGGACATATTGATGATGCAGCCGCTGTTGCGCTTGACCATTTCGCGCGCCACGGCCTGGCCGCACAGGAACATCGATTTCAGGTTGATGCGCATGACCCGGTCGAAATCGTCTTCGCAGACGTCGAGGAAGTCGGCCGCGTGCGTGACGCCCGCATTGTTGACGAGGATATCGATGTGGCCGAACTGCGCCAGGGTTTCCTTCAGCATGGCATCCACGTCCGCCTTCTGGCTGACGTCGGCGCAAAAGAAGCGCGCCTGCGGGCCGAGGGCGGCGGCCGCTTGCGCGCCTTCTTCCTTGATGTCGACCAGCATCACTTGCGCCCCTTCGGCGATCAGGCGGGTGGCGCAAGCCAGGCCGATGCCTTGCGTGGCGCCCGTGACGATGGCGGTTTTATTGACTAATTTCATGTGTGCTCCTCGGCGGGGTATGGGGGCCGCGCTGCCAGGAACACCAGCCCGCGCGGCAATGGGCAGATTTTAATCCCTGGGCAGGAATCAGAGGAGGATGGGCTCGTTCGGCAACTGGTTGCCGCGCGTGCCGTTGGCGGGGAAGTGGCTTTGCAGCAGGGTATTGAGCTGCGCCAGCGCTTCCAGGGTGCTGTCGTGGTAATTGCCATCCTTGAACCCTTTGGTCATGGTGCGGCACACGGCTTGCCACTGTTCCGGCGTGACGCGGCGGCCCACGTTGCGGTCGGCCACGATATCGACCTGGTGCTCGGCCAGGTTGATGTAGATCAGCACGCCGACGTTGTCTTCCGTATCCCACACGCCATACTGGGCGAACAGTTCGCGCGCCCGCTCGCGGTTGCTCACGCCCTGGTAGGCCATGCCCGGCGTCAGGGCCGCTTCGACGATCAGGCGCACTTCCGCCTGGTGCATCGCTTCACCGCCGGCGATGGCCGTCTCGATGGCTTTCAGGGTGCGTTCCGGAAAGGCGTGGCGCGCCGTCGCCGGCGTGCCACGCAAATGTTTCAAGGCCCGTCCGCAGCGTTGTCCGAATGTCAGTTGTTTCGTCATTACCAATCTCCCGAGGCGCCGCCGCCGTCAAAACCGCCACCGCCGCCACCGAAACCACCGCCGCCACTGCTGCCACCGCCAAAACCACCGCCGCCGCCGAAGCCGCCACCGCCGCGGTTGTTCAGCGCCTGGCTGAGGATGCTGCCCAGCACGACACCCGTGGCGCCGCTGGACCAGTTGCTGCCGCGCTGCAGCCGCGTCGGCCCGCCGCGCGAGCGGAACAGGGTCAGCACGACGAGGAAGCCGAAGAACAGCAGCGGCAGCCAAAAGGTCATGCCGCCCGCTTCCACGGTGGCTGGCGCCTTCTGCTGCGCCGCAGCGGGGAATTGCTCCTGGTTCAGCAAGGTGGCAATCGACCCCACGCCGGCCACCAGGCCGCCGTAATAATCGTTTTGCTTGAAATGGGGGGCGATCACGTCTTGCAGGATGCGTTTCGATTGCGCATCCGTCAGCACGCCCTGCACGCCGCGGCCCGCCTCGATGCGCAGGCGGCGCAGGGACGAGGGGTTGTCCTTCGCCACCATCAGCAGCACGCCGTCATCGATACCCTTGCGGCCCAGCTTCCAGGCATCCGTCACGCGGATGCTGTATTGCTCGATGGCTTCCGGTTCCGTGCTCTTGACCAGCAGCACGGCGATCTGGCTGCCCGTCTTGGCTTCATAATCGGCCAGCACGCCTTCCAGCGCCGCCTTTTGCTTGGCGTCCAGCATGCCGGCGTTGTCCGTCACGCGCGCGGCCAGCGGCGGCACGGGCTGCAAGCCCTGTGCGCCGGCTGGCGGCATCGTCCACAGCAGCAGCGCCGTCGCCAGCGCCGCGAGATAGGACCAGGCTTTCATCTTATTTGCCAAAGTTGACGGTCGGTGCGGTCGAGATGGCTTTTTCATTTTCCACCGTGAACGATGGCTTGACCTTGTAGCCGAAGACCATGGCCGTCAGGTTGTTCGGGAAGCTGCGCGCATGCACGTTGTAATCCTGCACGGCAACGATGTAGCGCTGGCGCGCCACGGTGATGCGGTTTTCCGTGCCTTCCAGCTGCGACTGCAAGTCGCGGAAGCTGGTGTCGGCCTTCAAGTCCGGGTACTTCTCGGATACCACCATCAGGCGCGACAGGGCCGACGACAGCTGCCCCTGCACTTGCTGGAATTTTTCGAACGCGGCCGGGTCGTTCAGCACTTCGGGCGTGATCTGGAAACTGGTGGCGGCGGCGCGCGCCTTTGTCACCGCTTCCAGCGTTTCGCGCTCGTGCGTGGCATAGCCCTTGACGGTATTGACCAGGTTGGGGATCAGGTCGGCGCGGCGCTGGTACTGGTTGACCACTTCGCCCCAGGCGGCCTTGGTGGCCTCATCCTTGCTCTGGAAGTCGTTGTAGCCGCAGCCCGTCAGGATGCCGGCCAGGACGGTGACGCTCAGCGCCAGGCGCAGCCATTTGGTGAATTGATTGGTGATTTGCATGATGGGTTCCGTGCAGAGTAAGGGAGGTGAGGCAAATATACCTGAAACGGCCCGTAATGTCGGTTTAATAAGCGCAGGCCGCCGGCCCCGACCGCCTTGTGACGCCGTGGCAAGCCTGCGCCGCGTTACAATACGGGGTTTGCAACTGAATATAGAGAAGGTGTGCCGTGAATTTCATCAATAAATTATCCGCCGCGTGGACGGCCAATAATTCCCTGCTGTGCGTGGGCCTGGACCCCGACCTGGCGAAACTGCCGGCCGAGCTGCGCGACCTGCCTGATGGAATCACCACCTTTTGCACGCGCATCATCGATGCCACGGCCGACCTGGCTTGCGCCTTCAAGCCGCAGATCGCGTATTTTGCCGCGCTGGGCGCGGAAAAGCAGCTGGAAGACATTTGCCGCTATGTGCGCGAGAATTATCCGCACATCCCCCTGATCCTCGACGCGAAACGGGGCGACATCGGCGCGACGGCCACGCAATACGCGCGCGAAGCGTTCGAGCGCTATGGCGCCGACGCCGTCACCGTGAACCCGTACATGGGCGAGGATTCGCTCGATCCCTACCTGGCGTGGAAAGACCGCGGCGTGATCATCCTGTGCCGAACGTCGAACCCGGGCGGCTCGGACCTGCAATTCCTGAATACGGACGGCGAACCGCTGTACCAGCGCGTGGCGCGCCTGGTGGCCGAGAAGTGGAATAAAAACGGCCAGTGCGCGCTCGTCGTCGGCGCCACCTTCCCTGAAGAACTGGCGCAGGTGCGCGCCATCGTCGGCGACATGCCGCTGCTGGTGCCGGGCATCGGCGCCCAGGGCGGCGACATCGCCGCCACCGTCGGCGCGGGCCAGACGGCGAACGGCATGGGCATGATGATCAGCTCGTCGCGCGCCATCATCTACGCCACGCCGCAGACGGGCGAAGATTTCGCCGACGCCGCGCGCCGCGTGGCCATTGAAACGCGCGATGCCATCAACGCGCACCGTTCGGTTTAAAAACGATATACAGTCAGCCTCACAGCGCCTAACAAAACCGTAGCGAGCGGAAGGGAGAGGTGGCCGAGAAGCGCAACCGTACTGGAGTACGGTGAGCATCGCAGGCCACCTATACCGACGCGCAGTAGGTTTGGTTAGGTGCGACTAATCGCGCTGCGGGGCAACGATCTCCGCGTAATCGTAGAGTTCTCCCAGAATTTCCTCGCCCCGCTCATCGACGGATTCCGACAGCACGTCGATTTCCGTAAACAGCATTTCGATGGTGCGGGCGCCGGCGTCGCCGTCGAACAGGCGGGCGGCGCGGTGCTGTTCCCAGCGCAGGCTTTCCGCTTCGCTCAGGGTTTGCGGGAAATTGCGGGCGCGGTAGCGGAACAGCAGTTCCTGCAGGCGTTCGTCGGCAAACGAGGGGCGGGCCGTGGCCAGCTTGGCCGGCGTGTCGCGGCGCAAGGATTCGAGCAGGCGGCGGTCATCGTTGCTGACGAAACCATTGTACAAATCCTCATCCACGTCCAGCGCGGCATTCGCGCCCGGGCGCTGGAACACTTCGGCCCAGACGGCATCCATGTTCGGCGCCGCGGCGGCGAATTGCGCGTTGACCTTCGCCGCGTCCAGATCGATGCCCCATTGCGCGGCCATGGCCGGCGACAAGGTCTTTAAATTGCCGACCAGCATGGGCGACTTGTTCAGGTGCACGCTTTTCACGGGCAGGCGCGTCATGCCTTCCGGCATGGCGTCCTTGCGCGTGAACAAGCGCGTGCGGATGGTGTCGGCGTCCAGGGTAAACAGTTCGCGCGGGTCGTAGGCGCAATCCCAGACGAGAATCTCATTTTTATTGCTCGGATGCGTGGCCAGCGGCCAGACGACGCCCAGGCAGCCCCGTTCGGCGGGGAACATGCCCGACACGTGCAGGAAAGGCTGGCGCTCGCTGGCGGCCAGGTGCATGCCCATTTCGCTGGCGACCCTGTCCTTCTTGTGCAGGGCCAGGCAGAATTCGAACAGTTTCGGCTGTTTTTCCTTGATCAGGCGCGCCAGGGCGATGGTGGCGCGCACGTCGGACAGTGCATCATGCGCCGCTTCGTGGACCAGGCCATTGGCCTTGCTCAAGTGTTCCAGTTTAAAACTGGTCTGGCCATCGTCGCGCTTCGGCCATGCGATGCCTTCCGGGCGCAGCGCATGTGTCATGCGCACCACGTCGAGGATGTCCCAGCGGCCGCAATGGTTCTTCCATTCGCGCGCATACGGGTCGATCAGGTTGCGCCAGAACAGGAAACGCGTGACTTCATCGTCGAAACGGATGGTGTTGTAGCCCACGCCGATGGTGCCCGGCTCCGAAAAGGCCGCTTCGATGGTGGCGGCGAACTGGTGTTCGGGCACGCCCAGCTGCAGACACTGCTGCGGCGTGATGCCCGTGATCAGGCACGATTGCGGGTCGGGCAGGAAATCATTGGCAGGCTGACAATACAGCATGATGGGTTCGCCGATCTCGTTGAGGTCGGCATCCGTGCGGATGGCGGCGAACTGGGCCGGGCGGTCGCGGCGCGGCTGGGCGCCAAAGGTTTCGTAGTCGTGCCAAAGAAAGGTCTGGTTAGTCATTGATGGTCGTTGCTTGATTGGTTATCCGGGCCGCCAAAAGCGGCCGCTGCTACAGTTTTCTGAAAACCTGCCGATACTACACGAGAGGATGGTCATCATCGCGTTTCCCGCATGGTGGCATACATTGCCCGTTCAAGGAGGTCTATCGTGTCAATTCCCATCGCCGCAAGCGGCAATTCCACCCCTTCCGTGACTTCCGTCAGTACGGGCGTTGCCGGCAAGGACGATAAAGTCCAGCAAAAGGACGGCGTCAACGCTGAAATGAGCGTGAATGACCGCACCAAGCTGCAATTGAACGCTTCCATCATGCAGGCGTCGCTGAACGTGTCGATCGGTTCCGAGAACGAGCCGCTGGCGCTGCTGTACAAGACGGCCATCACCAACATCAATGAAGCGCTGAAGGGCCAGTACGGCGAGGACGCGATCCAGAACGCGGCTTCGCAGGATAACAGCGCCGAAGCGACGGCGAACCGCATTGTATCGCTGTCGACAGGTTTTTTTGATGCCTTCAAGAAACAGAATCCCGGCCTGGACGACGATACGGCCCTGACCAAGTTCATGGACACCATCAGCGGCGGCATGGAAAAAGGCTTTAAGGAAGCGCGCGACATCCTGGGCGGCTTGAAAGTGCTGAATGGCGACATCGCCGGCAATATCGACAAGACGTACGAGCTGGTGCAAAAGGGCTATGCCGACTTCATCGCTGCGCACAGCAGCAAGAAGGATGATGCCGCCAAGCCGGATGCCAGCAAGCCGGCCGACAGCAAGGCTGCCTGAACTACAGCATGACCCTGTTGCGGCCCGATGCTTTGGCGCGATACAGCGCCGCGTCGGCCGCGGCGATCAGCGCATGGTCGTCCTGTTCGGCCGCCAGGCTGGCCACGCCGAAGGAACCCGTGATGTGCGGCAAGGCGCTGCGCATGTCAGCGAAGATGACGGCGAGCTGCATGCGCTCGCACAAGCGCTCGGCCACCCGCAAGGCCACGTGTTCGTTGGTGTCGGGCAAGATCACCATCATTTCCTCGCCACCGTAGCGCACGGCAAAATCCGTGGGCCGCAGGGCCGCGCCCAGCACTTGCGCGGCGATGCGCAGTGCCTGGTCGCCCGCCTGGTGGCCGTGCGTGTCGTTGAAGCGCTTGAAATGGTCGAGGTCTATCATCACCAGCGACAGGGGCGAGCCGCTGGCGTGGGCCGTGACGATCATGTTGGGCAGTAAATCCGTCAGCCAGGCGCGGTTGTACAAGCCCGTCAGGCTGTCGACCATCGACAGCTGGCGGTAGAATTCGCCCAGTTTCTGGCGCCGGCGCAGCAGGGCATTGGCGGCGCGGATGCGGAAGGACAGCAGCCGCAGCAGGTTGCGCGCCAGGCCGTTCGACTGCTCGATCAATTCCCATACGATGGCCGCGTCGATCACCAGCAAGTCGGTTTCTTCCAGGGCGGAAATGGCGGCCAGGTTGCTCGCTTCATCGAGCACCGATTGTTCGCCCACGCTTTCGCCGGGCAAGACCTTGCTGACGGTGCCATCGTCCATGCCCGTGTGGGTGTCGGCGGCCACGGCCAGCGAGCCGCGCAGGACGATGTACAGGCTGGCGCCTTGCGTGTCGGCAATGGCTTCGCCCGCTTCCAGGCGCATCACGGGGCAGGGCGCCAGCATGGCGGCCGTCTGGCTATCCGCCCCATCGCGAAATAGCTGTAAATCGCCGATGTTGCAGCCTGAAGCGCCGAAGTTGCCGATCTGTTCCACAATCACACTTTCAAAAAGCCGGCGCGCGAGCAGGGGGCCGGTAGCTTCATGATAGCGTAAAGCGGCCTTGGCTGTAACGCCAAAGGCTTGCTTGAGGTCACTTACTGTGAGAAATACGACAATTATTTCATTGCCGCGTCAATACGCAGGAATGCTTGCGGTTTTGTTATGGATGTTGCCGCGCGCGAAAGGCGGGCCGGATGTGCAAAGGCAGCCTTGAACGGCTGCCTCAGTCTCTGGAAATCCTGCGGGTGGGGATTACTCGGCGGTTTCTTCCGCTTCGGCCGTATCGATCACGGCATTCTTGCCGGTGGCGTGGCGCTTGCTGTCTTGCAGGCGGCCCAGGGCGCTATCGATGGCGCGTTTCAGTTTGTCGGTGGCGCCGGCAACGGATTGATGCACGGTGGCGTTCTGTTCGGTCACGGCGATCGGTTGATAGCCAGCAACGCGTGCTTCCATGACGCAGCGGATATCGTCGGCGCCGCCTTTCGGGCCATTCGTGTCGCTGATGTGGACTTCGATGCGGGTCAGGTTGTCGCGGAAGCGGTTCAGTGCGCTTTCAAGTACGGATTGCACATGTTCGTTCAGTCCAGCGGTGTTGGCGATGGTGCTGTCGGTATGAATATTGATTTGCATATGCTTACTCCTGTCAATTCAAAAAAAACCCATCTCAGGCGCCTTGCATGGCAGTGGTCAAATCCGCTGCCAGGGCGCGTCGGCACCTGGTTCTTGCCTCATGCACTTGATCCCTGTGCATGACTTATCTTACTCCTCTTTCCAGTATTTCAAGAGGGTGCGCACGATTAAGATGAGCTTAACCCTTCAGCCAGGTCAAGTTTCCACTACGAAATTATTTACCCTCAGCCATTGATGAGGCCGGCCGCGATATTGATCGACAGTCCCAGCACGACCAGGTTGAAGAAAAAGCTCAACACGGATTGTCCCAGCACGATTTGCCGCATCATGCGCGTCTGCACGGAAACGTCCGACGTTTGCACGGCGACGGCGATGGTGAAGGCGAAATACAGAAAATCCCAGTAGTCGGGGCTTTGCTCGTCGTCGGGAAACTTCAGGGGGCGCAGCGCGGGGTCGGCCTGGTAGTACAGGTGGGCGTAATGAAAGCAGAACAGGGTGCCGACGAGGAACCAGGAGCCGACCAGGGTGAGGATCGTCAGGCCGTAATGCAGCGCGCGCTCGTCCGGCGCCATGTCTTTCATCGAGGACAGCTGCGAAACGATGGCTACCAGGCTCATCACGGATGCGACGGACAGGGCCGACAGGACGGTTGCCGCCCGCTCATCCTGGCGCGCCGCCATGGCTTTGACCTTGTGGTGGTTGGCGCGCATCATCATCCAGGCCATCGTCGCCAGGTAGAACCAGACGGCGACATTCCACGCCGTCAGCAGGCGCGTCATCTGTTGCCAGGATGCGGGCAGCAGCAGGCCGGCCGCCACGCCGATGGCCGTGGCCATGCTCAGGTGGGGGCGGCTGCGGATGAAGCCGTGGAATGGAAGCGTGATTTTCATGGTGCGGATTCGTGTCAGTGGCGATAGCGCATCTTAGACCCTATGCGCTCGCCGTGGTGGCCGTCCTGGCGGCTGCTTCCTTCTCGTGGTGGGGGAAGCGGTCCATGCGCGACAGCACGGGGAACAGCACGGCCCAGATACCCGTCACGGCCAGGGTGGCGGCGCCGCCGAAGAGCACGGCGCGCACGAGGCCGAACCAGCCGGCCGTCAAGCCCGATTCGAATTCGCCCAGCTCGTTCGAGGCGCCGATGAAGACGGCATTCACGGCGCTGACCCGGCCGCGGATCTCGTCCGGCGTCTCGAACTGCACCAGCAGGTGGCGGATGTAGACGCTGACCATGTCGCCGGCGCCCATCAGGAACAGCGCCGCCAGGGCCAGCGGGAAATAGCTGGTGCTGCCCAGCACCAGGGTGCCCAGGCCGAAGACGGCCACGCCGCCGAACATCCACGCGCCCACGCGGCGCGTGATGGGAAACATGGCCAGCGCGATCGAGCACAGGGCGGCGCCCGCGCCCGGCGCCGTGCGCAGCAGGCCCAGGCCGCTGGGTCCGGCATGCAGCACGTCATGCGCCAGCGCCGGCAGCAGGGCTGTGGCGCCGCCGAACAGCACGGCAAACAGGTCGAGCGAAATGGCGCCCAGCACGATGGGCTTCGACCAGACGAAGCGCAAGCCTTCGAGCAGGGTATGCCAGCTGACGGGTTCGCGTTTCACCACTTGCGGCGCCGGGGTGGTGGCGCGCATCAGCAGGACGGACACGACCAGCAGCGCGGACGAGATCAGATACACGACCTTGGGGCCGAAGTAGTACAGCAAGCCGCCCAAAGTCGGCCCCAGGATGATGGCCACGTGCGAGCTCGACGAACTGAGCGCGACGGCGCGGCTGAAGTGTTGCGTGGGCACCATGTTGACCAGCACGGCTTGCGTGGCCGGCATCATGAAGGCGCGCGCGCTGCCGAACAGCACCAGCACGGCAAACACGGGCCAGACGATGGAAATATTGCTTAACGTAAACGCCAGCAGGGCCAGCGCGCACGCCAGTTGCGCCGCCAGGCACCACGCGATGATGTTGCGGCGGTTGTAGCGGTCGGCCACGTGGCCGGCCGGCAAGATGAGCACGAGGAAGGGGGCGAATTGCGCCAGGCCGATCAAGCCCAGGTCGAACAGGCTGCCCGTGATCTGGTACACCTGCCAGCCGATGGCCACGCTTTGCATCTGCACGGCCACCGTGCCCAGCACGCGGGCGGAAAGATAACAGGCGAAGTTGCGGTGACGCAGGATACTGAAGCCGTTGCCGGCAGAGGCGAGAGACATGAAATTTCCAGGAAACAGCGGGGTGGAGCGGTGGCGGCAGCGGATGCCGCGCCAGCAGCACCCCGCTGTCTGGATGCTTACTTGGCCAGGTCGGCTTCCGTGGTGAAGGCGTCCGCGTAGAATTCGTCGGCCGGCAATTGACACAATTGCACGAAATCGCGGTTGGCTGACTCGACGACGATCGGTGCGCCGCAGGCATACACTTGATACGCGGACATGTCCGGCAAGTCGGCGATGACGGCCTGGTGCACGAAGCCCGTGCGGCCTTGCCACGCGTCTTCCGGCAGCGCGTCCGACACGACGGGCACATAGGTGAACTGCGGCAAGTCGGCGGCCCACTGGCGGCACAGGGCATCCATGTACAGGTCGTGTGGACGGCGGCCGCCCCAGTACAGGGTGATCGGACGCGGCGACTGCTCGTTGATCATGTGCTCGACGATGGCTTTCAAGGGGGCGAAGCCCGTGCCCGAGGCCAGCAGCACGACGGGCTTGTCGGAATCTTCGCGCAGGAAGAAGGTGCCCATCGGGCCTTCGAAGCGCAGGATGTCGCGCTCCTTCATGCTGCCGAACACCTGGTCGGTGAACAGGCCGCCCGGCATGTGGCGGACGTGCAGGCTCACGGGGCCGCCTTCGACGGGCGCGCTGGCCATGCTGTAGCTGCGGCGTTTGTTGTCGCGCAGCATGATTTCGATATACTGTCCGGCGCGGTAGTGCAGGCGCTCGCTGGCTGGCAATTGCAGGGTCAGCACGACGACGTCGGGCGCGACTTTTTCGATGGTGGTCACGCGCGACGGCATTTTCTTGATCGGGTAGTCGCTGCTGCCCGCCACTTCGCGCGCCTGCACCACCAGGTCGCCCTGGGGCACGGCGCAGCACAGCAGCGAGTAGCCGGCCGCCGCTTCATCTTCCGTCAGGGAGCGGGCCTGGTATGGCTTATGCTGTACGCTGCCGGACACGATCTTGCCCTTGCACGAGCTGCAGGCGCCGCTTTTGCAGCTGTACGGCAGGCCGACGCCGGCGCGTATCGCCGCCGACAGGACGGTTTCGTCCGCTTCGCAGCTGAATTGGTGGCCGCTGGGCTGAACAGTAATTTGAAAAGTCATACAATCCTTGAGATGAAAAATATGTTAATGCACTCTTTGCGCAAGCCGTCAGGCTTGCCGCGCTTGCTGATCCTGGGCTGCGGCGACGTCGGCATGCGGCTGCTGCCCCTGCTGCGCGCGCGCTTTCGCGTCTTTGCCGTCACCAGCCAGCTGGCGCGCTGCGCGCAGTTGCGGGCGGCCGGCGCCGTGCCCATCGTGGCCAACCTCGACGAGCGCGCCAGCCTGAAACGGCTGGCGGGACTGGCGACGATGGTCGTGCACCTGGCGCCGCCCATGTCGTCGGGCTTGCTGGACCGGCGCACGCGCAATCTGGTCGCCATTTTACCCGAGCATGCACGCATGGTGTATGTGAGTACCAGCGGCGTGTATGGCGATTGCGGCGGCGCCTGGGTCGATGAGACGCGGCCGACGGCGCCGGCGAATGCGCGCGCGAAGCGGCGCGTGGACGCCGAACAGGTCTTGCGCGGCTGGGGCGCGCGCCGCGGCGCCAGCGTGGCCATCCTGCGCGTGCCGGGCATCTATGCGCAAGACCGCCTGCCGCTGAAGCGCTTGCGCGAAGGCACGCCAGCCCTGGAAGCCAGCGACGATGTGTACACCAACCATATCCATGCCGATGACCTGGCGCGCGTCATCGAGCGGGCCTTGTGGCGGGGCAAGCCGGGACGCGTGTATCACGCCAGCGATGACAGCGAACTCAGGATGGCCGAGTATTTCGATGCCGTGGCCGATACGTTCGGCTTGCCGCGCCCGCCGCGCCTGCCGCGGGCCGAGCTGCGGCAAGTGGTCACGCCGATGCTGCTGTCGTTCATGTCCGAATCGCGCCGCCTGCACAATACCCGCCTCAAGCGCGAGCTGGGCGTGCGCCTGCGCTACGCGCGCGTGGCCGATGCCTTGCAGGCGATGGCAGCCGATGGCGCCGGCATCGGGTAAAATGGCCGGTTATCTGCGCACTTTGCTGGGCCGGCGCGCAGCGCGCCGTTCCCGCGCTGCGCCACTCACTTAAGGACTACAGCATGAGCACCCTCACTTACGAAGAATACCTGGACGAGGTCACCACCGTCCTGACGGAACTGTACGACCTCGACGACGAGGCCGCCATCAAGCTCGTCGTGGCCGCGCAGGACGCCGAATTTTTTGTCCCGCACGATGCGCATGAGGAAATGCGTACCGTCGAACAAGCCAAGAAAGATGCGGTCACCTTGTTCGAGCGCAAGCAGAATCGCCAGCAAACGCAGGAAAAGCAGCAGCAGCGCGTGCGCCAGCAAAAGAAATAAGAATATGGGCCTGGCCGCTGGGGCCATGGCGCAGTACGGGTCTCGGCGCAACACCGGGGCCGTGACCTTTGACGCAGCGCAAACGCGTCATGGCGCGCTGGCGATATGGTGAGCAATGTCGTCACGCGTCTGGGCTCTTGTGGCGGGCTCTGCATAGCGTGACGCTGTTTCCCGTCAGCAGGAGCGAGCCATGCGAGCTACGAGTCACCCCAGCAAGGAACAGGTACGCGCTTACATGCGCCGTCGCGAACGTGCGCTGCAGCCGCCGCCGCCGCCCGATGAAATCCGCCGGCAACTGGCCTGGTGCCGCGTGGATGCCGTTTCGGGTACGTGCCCGCTTGCCACCCCGGCCGGCGTGGCCGCGCAAGGCTGGCATCTATCTGCCGAAATGGCGCGCCTGAGCGCCCTCATGGCCATAGCTTGGCTCATGCATAGCGGTGTTGCTCATCGTAAAAATTGATGACTTGCAGCAAATTTTTCCAATTTGAGTTATCCTCTAGCACATTCCAAGTGCGTCAATTCTCTTCAATTATCACAATTTTGCGTTAAGTTACGCAAAAATCAACAATAGCGTGTATTATATTGTTTGCGGCGTAAAAGCCGCATAAGTGATGGCGCTTTTTAGTGTGTTTACCCTGAATTATTGCAGAAGAGACATTCGGTTTCTTTTTGCTCTAATACAACAAGTACGGATTTTCGATCATGTCTCTCAAACAAATTACCTCTTTGCCTACCTACAACCCGAATCGCGTCCTCGATGCGATCATCGACAAGCTGCAACTGAAAAACGATGCCGCCTTGTCGCGAGCCCTGGAAGTGGCGCCACCGGTCATCAGCAAGATTCGTCATAATACCTTGCCGATCGGCGCCACGATCCTCATCCGCATGCATGAAATCAGCGATTTCAGCATTCGTGAACTGCGCGAGTTGATGGCTGCCTAAGAGCGCCTGACAGACGGCAAACTGAGAGGTGCCGTCTGGGTACGTCAGGCTTGCCGCGTGCGGCAGCCACATCTGTTTTCCGCTTTTCTATTGCGGGTCGCGGTTCAGCACCGGACGATCGACATAGAAGCGCCCCATTTCCAGGCCAGTCGAGGACGACTTGACCACCGCTGCGGCCAGTGAGGCAGGGGCGCTGGAAAATGCGGTGCTGGCAGCCCCGGTCGCGCGGCCCGAATACGCCGTCGCCTGCACTGCCGCACTGGAAAACGCCGTTTGCACGGCCCGGCCCGAGTAAGCCGTCGCTTGCACCGCCGCACTGGAAAACGCCGTTTGCACGGCGCGGCCCGAGTAAGCCGTCTCCTGCACCGCACGTCCCGAATACGCCGCCTGTACGGCGCGCCCCGAATACGCCGTTTCAGCGCGGATATAATCTTCCCCGAACGTTTGTTCATACAACTGCTTCATGCGCTCGCCCACGCGATGGTGCGCCGCTTCGTCGTCTTCGCCGCGCAAGCCGATGTAGGGGAAGTGATGGAGGAAGTAGCCGAACACCTGTTCGCAGTCGGCCGCATATTTCAGGGTATCGAGGATGTGGTAGTGCCAAAAGGTATCGACGTCCATCAAGGGCGCCGTCTCTTCTTGCGGAAACTGTTTCATCAGGATCAGGAAGCGGCGGTATTCGAATTCCACCGCGTTGGCCTTCTCCAGACTCCATCCTTCGCCTGACTCCCGGTGCATCAGTTTGACCTTGATCGCGTCCAAATTCAAATCGGCAATAGCCTTGAAACTGTCGTTCGTATCCATGAATGTCCTTTGGTAAAGAGCGTTGTGGGAAATACGGTGAAACAAGGGAAAGCGGCGCGTGTGTACTCCTGGCAAGTAGTCGAGGAATGCCTTGCCCATGGCGGGCAGGCGCTAAGTTGTTCTACATCAATATTGCATCTTATTACGAAATATGCAAGCTGAGCTTGATTCATGCGGGGCGCGTGCCGGTCAGCCGCTGGCCCGGCTTTCTTCCTCGTAGGGAAACGCGGTGGCGTCCGCGCCCAGCGGCACGCTGACGTGCACGCTCATGCCGGCGCCGGGGCTGCTTTCGATGTAAAAAGTGCCACCTAGCAACTTGATGCGTTCCTCTATCCCCACCAGGCCAAACGAACCGAGCTTGTTGCGCCCGTCGATGGCCGCGCCCACGCCGTTGTCGCTGACGCTCATCGACACCGTATCGCGGCACTTTTCCAGCTTGACTTGCACGCGGCTGGCATTCGCATGCTGGGAAATATTGCTGAGCGACTCTTGCAGGATGCGGAACAGGGCCGTCGCGCATTGGTCGCTGAGGCAAATGTCGTCATGGCTTTCGCTCACTTCGCAGGCAATGCCCGTGCGCTGGCGAAATTGCGCCACCTGCCATTCGACGGCCGCATTCACGCCCAGGTCCAGCACGGTAGGGCGCAAGTCGTTGATGATCTGCCGCACGCTCTTGATGGTGGCGTCGATCTGCTCCAGGGTCGAACGGGCGCGGGCGTTCAGGCGCGGGTGGCGGCGCTGCGTGCGCGAGGCCAGCATGTCGGCGTCGATGCGCAAGACGAGCAGGTTCTGTCCCAGGTCGTCGTGAATTTCGCGCGCGATGCGCTTGCGCTCTTCTTCCTTGATTTGGTCGGCGTGCGCGGCCAGGCGGCGCAGTTTCTGGTGCGACAGTTGCAATCGGATCTGGCTGGCGCGCAACTCCTCCGTCATGCCCGTCGCCATCTGGATGGCGCGCCGGCGCGACGATGCCAGGGTATGGAACAGCACATACAGCAGCATGGTGCTGGCAAAGCCGATCAGCAGGGCCAGCCACGGCAGGAAGGCGTCGAAGCGCGAATACAGGTCGCTCTTGCGCACGCTGAACAGCGCTTGCCAGGCGCGGCCATTGTGCTCGATCAGCAGCGTGCTGCTCAGGTAGCGGCCCGAACTGCCGGGCTGCCACCATGGCGCATGCATGCCCGCCGCCGTGCTGTCGAAGATGGGGCGCATGTCGTGCGGCAACTGCAGCGGCACGTCCCGCTGTTGCAGCGCCTGCGGGCCGATATCGAACAGGGTCAGGCGGACGTTGCGTACCGGCATGTCGGCCAGCGCGCTGCGCATCATCGTCACCAGGTCGTAGCCGATGCCGACGGAACCCTGGTAAGCGGCGCGCCTCTGCTCCACCGTCTCGACGGGCATGCCGAAACGGTACACGGGCAGGCGCATGGCCATGCCCGTCAACTGGGGACGGCCGTCCATCGGCACGGGCACGCCGGAATTGCTGATGTGGCCGGAATCGCGCGACTGCGCCAGCGCTTCGGCGATCTGCGGGCGCGAGGCGATGTCGTAGCCATACTTTTCCGGGGCGCTGGCGATCGGCTCGATGTATACGAGCACGGAATACTGGGCGCGCGGGCCGGGCGGGTGGATGGCAAACGCCGGATAGCCGTCGCGCCCGGGCGGATAGTCGCGCCGCATGGCCGCTTCATAAGCGGGGCGCTGCGTCTCGTCGAGTTCCTGGCTGTAATTGAGATTCATCACGCCCGGATAGTTCTGTTGCAGGGCGATGTTAGCCACGTAGCGGTGGAATTGCTCGCGGCTTACGTGTTCGTTGGCCTGGAACAGGCTGGCCGTGCCGCGCAGCAGGTTGGCATACGACTTGGTGCGCGATTCGATGTTTTTCTGGGTGTTGCGCGCCAGATTGTTGAATTGTTCGCTGGCATCGCTTTCGATCGACAGCGAAGCGGCCATGTAGAACAGCAGGCCCACCATTGTCGACACGACAAAGCCGAACAGCCACAGCGGTCTTTTTTCAGCAGCTAAGGGGTGTTCGCCGGCAGTAGAAGACATCGCCATCCGCATCAGGAAGAGGAATCGGGTGCCGCCTGTGTGGTGGTGGCTGTACTCAGTTGCACAAGGACTATCGAAATTGCAAATTGCTCAATAGCTGCCTAATATACAAAACTATCGTGAATATAGTCAACAGGCAATATTTCTCTTTGAAACGAAAAAAAACCGCCGCAGCGGTTTTTTTCGTGTGCCGTCCAGCCCTTATTTGGCGGGCTGCCAGCTGTCTTTCAGGGTGACGATGCGGTTGAAGACGGGCTTGCCCGGCTGGCTGTCGACCCGGTCGGCCGCAAAATAGCCGTGGCGTTCGAACTGGAAGCGCTGCTCCGGCTGGGCCAGTTCCGCGCCCGGTTCCAGCCACGCTTGCACCACTTCCTTGGCCAGCGGATTCAAGGCCAGCTTGAAGTCCTTGCCGCCCGCGTCCGGCTGCGGGTCGGTAAACAGGCGGTCGTACAGGCGCACTTCGGCGGGAATGGCCGTCGGCGCGCTGACCCAGTGCATATTGCCCTTGACCTTGTAATTGGCGCTGCCTTCCGTGCCCGACTTGCTGTCCGGGAAGTAGGTGCAATGCACGGCGATGACCTTGCCGTTTTCATCCTTGTCAAAGCCCGTGCACTCGATCACGTAGCCGTAGCGCAGGCGCACCTTGCTGCCCGGCTTGTCGTCGATCGGCGGATACAGGCGGAAATAGCCCTTGTTCGGCACTTCCATGAAGTCGTCTTCCTCGATCCACAGCTCGCGCGAGATGGGGAAGGTACGCAAGCCGCGCTCCGGGAAGTGCGGGTGCACGGGCGCCGTGCATTCCACGCTGTCGTTTTCAGGGAAATTGTCGATGATCAGTTTCAACGGACGCAGCACGGCCACCGAACGGGGCGCCTTCGGGTCCAGGTCTTCGCGCAAACAGCCTTCGAGCACGCTGTAGTCGATCCAGCCGTCGGATTTCGTCACGCCCGTGCGTTCGCACATCAATTGAATCGCTTCCGGCGTGTAGCCGCGGCGGCGCATGCCCACCAGGGTCGGCATGCGGGGGTCGTCCCAGCCGTCGACGATTTTTTCTTCCACCAGCTGGCGCAGCTTGCGCTTGCTGGTGACGATGTAGGTCAGGTTCAGGCGCGAGAATTCGAACTGGTGCGGCACCGGTTGCTGGAAGAAGCCGCCGGCGGCCAGGGTTTCCAGCAGCCAGTCGTAGAATGGGCGGTGGTCCTGGAATTCCAGGGTGCAGATCGAATGCGTGATGTTTTCCAGCGCGTCCGAGATCGGGTGCGTGTAGTCGTACATCGGATAGATGCACCAGGCGTCGCCCGTGCGGTGGTGGTGCGCATGGCGGATGCGGTAGATGGCCGGGTCGCGCAAGTTCATGTTCGGCGAACTCATGGCATCTTCGCTCATCTTCGCGCGCAGGATGTGTTCGCCATCCTTGAACTGGCCCGCCTTCATGGCGCGGAACAGGGCCAGCGATTCGTCGCGCGGACGGTCGCGGAACGGCGAATTCTTGCCCGCCTGGCCGAAATTGCCCCGGTTGGCGGCCATGTCTTCGGCGCTCTGGCTGTCCACATAGGCAAAGCCGGCCGTGATCAGGTACTCGGCCATCGCGTACAGCTGGTCGAAATAGTCGCTCGCGTAATGCAGGTGGCTCTGGCCATCGGCCTGCTTCGGTTCCCAGTCAAAGCCCAGCCATTTCACGCTGTCCATGATGGTGTCGACGTATTCCTGCTCTTCCTTTGCCGGGTTGGTGTCGTCGAAACGCAGGTTGCACTGGCCGGCGTAATCGCGCGCCAGGCCGAAGTTGACGCAGATCGACTTGGCGTGGCCCACGTGCAGGTAGCCGTTCGGCTCCGGCGGGAAACGCGTGATCACCTGGGGCAGGCCGGGACGCACATGGGCGCCGGCAGCCAGGTCGGCTTCGATGATGTTACGCAAGAAATTGGGCGCCAGCGCCGGCGCGGCGTTATTCGGTTTATCGTTGCTCATTGATCAATGCGGAAGAGTGACAGTAAAAAGCATTTTACCGTACCGCAAGCGCTTTATAAGCACGTATTTGCCCCCATTTCCCGGCATGCAAGCGACGCGGACGCCGTTCTATAGGATAATTCGCCTTTAATTAGTAGAAAAACGTGACCCCGGAGCCTTTTATGGAAAATTTATATAACGTCCTCGGTGTCGCGCCCAATGCCAGCGACGATGAAATCAAGAAGGTTTACCGCTCGCTGGCCATGCGCTTCCACCCCGACCGCAACCAGGCACCCGGCGCCGAGGCGCGCTTCAAGAGCGTCACCAAGGCGTATGAAATCCTGGCCGACCCGGCCAAGCGCGCCGAATACGACCAGAGCGTGAACCACCGCATCATCATCGATCCGGAAGCGGAAGCCTATGCCCTGTGGTGCGGCGTGTTCCGCCTCCACGGTACAGTATTACCTGCCGATTAAATCGATGCGGCCCGCATCAGCCGGCCAGAATTACTTGAAAAACAACAACAACGGCGCTGTTAATCCAGCGCCGCGCATTACATTGGAAAGCACAGTATGAGAAGAGTACACCCTGAATTCGCGTATCAGTCGCGCGAGCTGGAAGGCCAGATCGAAGGCATCCTCGGCGATCCGCCGAACCGCAAGAACTACAAGAGCATGGTCGACGCGCTGGTGGGCGAATACGCGAGCGGCGGCGGCATCGAAGACGTGAACATGCTGGCCTTCGCGCTGGTCGACCACATCACGTTCAGCGACCCGAAAGGCTTGCTGGCCGAAAGCGAAGACTACGAATTCGGCGATACGGCCCGCGTGTTTTCCATGGCCGCGTGCGCCGCGCCGGAAGCGGCCAAGATGTACGCCGCCATCGAGGAAAGCTTCCCCGACCTGGCGCGCCAGGCCATCATCACGGCCTTCCTGCACAAGAATCCCCGCCTGTGGGACGACGACGACCAGTCGCTGGACCAGCTGGCCGCCAATGACGACGGCGACGACGAGCACGATGAAGACGAAGCGACCGACGATTTCGCCCAGATGTTTGACCAGGATGGAGATGACCATGGCCGATAATAATGATCAAAAGAGCAATCTTCCCGCGCTGACGAAACAGGTCACGGAGCTGGTGCTGTCCGGTTCGCTGGGCCACGCCGAGCAGGCGTTTGCCGACGCGGCCGACCAGTACGGCGATCTTGCCGTGGTGGAAGTGCTGAATGCCATCCCGCCGCAAGTGACGGCCCTGCACCTGGCCGGCTTCGACGGCGGCAAGATGTCGCTGGCGACCTTGTTGGTGCCGCCGAAAGCCTGGGCCGACAGCCTGGCCTTCATCGCCGCCACCTGGAGCGACGACCAGATCGAGGATGATCCGGAACGCATCGCCGAAGCCCTGTTCGCGCACATCCACGGCGTGGTGTTTTCCACCGACGACGCCGAGCGCCGTCGCGAGCTGCTGCTCGAAGCGTCCGCCACCGACTGGGGCGCCACGGCGTTCGCCATCCTGTTCTCGATGGCGCCGAAGGAAATCCTCGAAGTGGCGGGCGAGATCGTCATCAAGGGACCGTATGTGACGGGCGTGACCTCGTCCGACAACGACGTCGTGCCGCTGGCCATCGAGCTGGCGCAAGCGAATGAAGACGGCTGGGACCGCTCGCTGTTCGAACTGTTCCCCGACTTCCGCCACAGCGCCGACCTGGCCGACGCGGAATACTCGGACGACCCGGACGAAGAGCCGACCATGTTGCAGCGCAGTACCAAGGAATTGCTGTACCGCCTGCGCAAGCAAGTGCCGAGCACGCGCAGCGCGCCGCGTTCCAGCACGCGCCGCAGCCTGGGCACGGGCATTTTCTCGTAATGAAAGCAGGGAACGTCTAATGCTGCCAGCAATTGTTGTAGAGAATCTTCCGCGCCTGGTGCGCGCCATCAAACTGTTGCCGGGCGACCCGCGCGAAGACGCGGCCCTGAACCTGGCCGATGAATTGACGGGTATCACGGCCATGGTGGCCGAGAAGTTCACGAATGAACGCACGGCCGACGGCATCCAGAAAGCGCTGTATCTGACGGTGGGCGGCGTGTCCTTGGGCCTGGAGCAGGCCGTCACGCATGAAGGCGACCAGGCCGCGCTCGATTTCCTCGTCGAGCACGGCGCCGAGCACGCGTTCCAGGTGGGCTTTCGCCTGATCAAGGAATTGTCGCAGCTGCCCGAAGACGCCCTTGTCGGCGAGTACGACCAGGACCCCGTCTACCTGCAGCGCCGCCTGCGCGAGCTGTTCATCGATATTTGCCAGGCCGACCCGAACCAGAACTGGGCCGGCTATGAAAAGTATGCGTTGCAGTTGCAACAGCGCAAGGAAGTGCAAGCCGTCGTGCGCCTGGCCGGCTGGCTGCGCCGCCACCACGACAATGGCCCCGTCAGCGACAGCGACTTGAATGCCGAGGGCGTCATCGCCCTGGCCATCATCTTCGCCATCGAAGGCGGCGGGCGCGTCATCGCGCGCACGGGGCAGAAGGAGTTCGAGCGCTTCGTGCGTTCCGTGCGCAAGAACAAGCCCGACTTCGAAGAAGGCTGGGCCGCCCTGGTGGCCAAGGTGCCCGTGCAGCATCACCCGGTGTTGCTCGACCGCATAGCTTCGTACCGCCGCAGCTGCACCGTCGTGCATAAGATCCTCACGCGGGCCAGCATGAAGAGCCTGTTCGAGGACCTGGAAAACTATGCGGGTTCGGAACTGGACGCCGACTACTCGTAATGCAGTACGTGGGCCGGCGCCTGCCGGCCTACGCTCCCCCTTCCAGCGCCGCTTCCTCGGCCAGTTTCACGAACGCCGCCACCAGCGGCGACGTTTCTTCTTCCCTTTGCGCCAGTAACAGACTGGTCGTCGCCTGCGGGTCGTCGATGGGGCGGTAGCACACGCCATCCATGCGGATGCGGTCGAACGAGGCGGGCAGGACGGAAATGCCGCAGCCGGCCGCCACCAGGCCGATGATGGTCGACGCCTCGCCCGCTTCCTGCGCCACCTGGGGCACGAAGCCGGCCGCCTTGCACAGGCGGAAGATCTGCGGATAAATCCCCGTGCCCGCATCCTTGGGGTACATGACAAAACCTTCACCCGCCATGTCGGCAATGGCAATCGCCTCCTTGGCCGCCAGCGCGTGGGCGACGGGCAGCACGAGGAACAGCGGGTCCTGGCGCAGTTGCGTCAGCTTGATATCGGAGGGGTACGTCGTTTCCGGCGGGCGCACGAAACCCAGGTCCATGATCCTGCCACTGATCGCTTCCAGTTGATGCAATGTCGCCATTTCGTGCAAGGTCAATGTGACGTGCGGAAAGAGCTGGCGGTAGCGGTTGATGACGGTGGCGAAATACGGCGTGAACGGCGTGGAAAAGGTAAAACCGATGCGCAATTCGCCCGCTTCGCCCCGCTGCGCCCGGCGCGCCGTCACGGCCGCCTGTTCCGACAGGGCCAGGATGCGCCGCGCATCGTCGAGGAACAGCGTGCCCGCCTGCGTCAGCCGCACGGAGCGCTTGTTGCGTTCGAACAACTGCGCCCCCAATTCCGCTTCCAGCGCCTGGATTTGCTGGCTCAGCGGCGGCTGGCCGATGTGCAGGCGCTCGGCCGCGCGCGTGAAGTGCAACTCCTCGGCGACGGCGACAAAGTAACGCAGGTGGCGCAGTTCCATATTCGTCCAGTAATCGTTTTAAAGTATGAGTTGGGCCTTAAATATATATTGGACGATATGAGTTGGCAATCCTAAGATGAAGACTCGCTTCTTTCACGAACACGGCCATGTCTGATTCATCGCTTGCTTATGCCTCCGCCGCCACGCCGGCGCTTTCGCCTGCCGCTCCCGCTTCCCGCACGGCCATCGCCAAGGGTTCCATCGAATTCAAGCGCAGCAACCGCGCGCTGTTCTTCGGCGGCTTTTCCACCTTCAGCTTGCTGTACTGCATCCAGCCCCTGTTCCCGCTGCTGTCGCACCAGTTCCATCTGACGCCGGCGCAAAGCAGCTGGTCCCTGTCCGTGTCGAGCGGCTTGCTGGCCATCTCGCTGGTGCTGCTGAGCGCCGTGTCGGACCGGGTGGGACGCAAGCCGCTGATGGTGGCGTCGATGTTTTCCGCCGCAATATTGACCATTTTGTCCGCGTTCGCGCAGGATTATGCGCAGTTGCTGGCGATCCGCGCCGCGCTGGGCGTGGCCCTGGGCGGCATGCCGGCCGTGGCCATGGCTTACCTGGGCGAGGAAATCGAAGGGCCGTCGCTGGGCTTGTCGATGGGACTGTATATCGCCGGCAGCGCGTTTGGCGGCATGTCGGGGCGGCTGGTGGCATCCATGCTCAGCGATTTCCTGTCGTGGCGCTGGGCCCTGGGCGTGCTGGGCGTGGCCGGCGTGCTGGCGGCGGCGGAATTCTGGCGCAGCCTGCCCGCGTCGAAGAACTTCGTGCCCAGCACCAAGGGCTGGAATGCCTTGCCGCACGCGATCAGGCAGCATTTTTCGGATAAGGGCTTGCCGTGGCTGTTCTGCCTGGCCTTCGTGCTGATGGGCTGCTTCGTCAGCCTGTATAACTACATCGGCTACCGTCTGCTGGCCGCGCCCTTCGGCTTGCGCCAGAGCACGGTCGGCTTGCTGGCCTTTTTGTACCTGATCGGCATCTTCAGTTCCGTCTGGGCGGGCCGCCTGGTGGACCGCCTGGGGCGCCGGGGCGTGCTGTGGATCATGTTGTCGGTGATGCTGTCCGGCATTGTATTGACCCTGTTCGACTCGCTGCCGCTGATCGTCATCGGCATGGCGCTGGCCACCTTCGGCTTCTTTGCCTCGCACTCGATCGCCAGCAGCTGGGTCAGCCGCCGCGCCCGCGCGCCGCAGGCGCTGGCCTCGGCCTTTTATTTGCTGTTCTATTACCTGGGTTCCAGCCTGATCGGGTCCGCCTCGGGCATGATGTGGGGCTTCGACGGCTGGACGGGCGTGGTCGTCATGCTGGGCCTGTGCCTGGGCGGCGGCGTGCTAATCGCCTTGCGCCTGCGCCATTTGCAACCATTGGGGGCGCGCGAAGCCGTCGGCTGAGGCAGCTATTTGGGACACATGCCGATCATCGTTTCCCCCTGCTTGCCCGCGCGCGTGGTCACGCACAAGGTGCCCAGCACGCTGGTGATTTTATAGGTGCGGCTGCCCTTGGCCTCATTCGCGCCGATCTCCTCGATCCTTGACGCTTCATACCATTTCGGCGGCACGGCCGCGTAGGCCTCGGCAAATCCCTGCTGCATGCGCTTGAAGCCCGTGTCGTCGAATTTCTCCCCACCCCGTTGCGGGAATTCCTTGCGTAGCTCCTTGTCGATCTTGCCCACGTCGCGCTTGGCTTGCGCCAGGATGTCGGCCGCGCTGGGCGGCGCGACGACCGTGATCGCTTCCGGAATTGCGGGCGCCGGCGCCTGTTCGGCGGCGGGAACGGGCAAGGGGCGGCTGACGGGCGCCGGCACGGGCAGGCGCGGCGGGCGTGCGGCGGCCGGTTTTGCGTCGGGCAACGGTACGGGGACCGGCTTGGGCGGCGCCGGGAGCGTGTGGCGCAGCCAGGCGATGGCCGGACCCTGCGGCAGGTTCTCGTCCAGGACGGCGCGGGGCCGCGACTGCAAGACGATATACGCAAAGCCAAGGTGCAGCAGGACGATCAGCAGCAGGCCGGGAGCGCGGCGGCGCAGGGTAGTTGGCGAGGTCATGGAGGACATGGTGGTTCAGGTACGCCAATGTATCTGAAGGATTTGATAATTATCTAAAATGTCACCAGTGCTTACAAAAAAGTGCCAGGTGGAAATTTCGATGCCATGGCGGCTGGCGGGGAACCCTGCGCCAGTCTGGTGATCCAACCCGGACACCACGCGAACAGGAGATCATCATGATGCAAGTAAAGGAAGTGGCACGGCGCTTTGGCGCCATTGAACATGCGATCGGCCAGGGGGCCCAGCTGTGCGGCAAGCAGCAGGGCATGCCGATGGACTTGAAGGATTGCATCAACCAGCTGGACCAGCAAAAGAACGCCGTGCGGCAAGCCATCGACACGCAGGACGATGCGCGCATCCGGCAAGCCGTCGACCAGATGGAATCGCTGGGCGACCGCGCCAAGCGGGCATGCGGCACGGCGGCCAGCGTGACGCCGGAAATGAAGAGTGCCGTGCTCAAGGTGCATGATGAATTATCGGACCTGAAGCATCAGCTGCACTAACGGTTTTACATCTGGCGGAACAAATGGGCATATAAAGGGCTGACGCGCAGTTGCGCCGGATGCTGGCGCAGGGTCAGCGACAGCTTGCCGGCCTCGTCGCGCACGGCCGTGGCGATGGCGCTGGCGTTGACGATGGTGCCCCGGTGGATTTGCCAGAATTGTTGCGGGTCCAGCTGGGGCAGCAACTCTTTCAGGCTCGTGCGTATCAGCGCTTCGCTGTCCTGGCACACGACGTTGATGTATTTGTCCAGCGCTTCGAAATACACGACATCGGCCAGGGCGATCATGCGCACGCTGTTGCCGACGGCGGCACGTATCATTTGCAGGCGCGGCGCGGGCGGCAGCATGGCTTGCAACTGGCTCAGCAGGCGGGCCATGTTGCCGTCGCTGGCGGAGTCGGCTGCCGACGCTGCCGTGGCGGCTGGCGCCGTCGCTGGCGTTGGGCTTGCCGTAGCTGTACCGTTGCCGTTGCCGCTGTCGCGCAAGCGTTGCTGCAGGCGTTCCACCGTCTTGCCCAGGCGCGCATCGTTGACGGGTTTTAAGACGTAATCGGCGGCCGCGTGTTCGAAGGCGGCCAGCGCGTATTCGTCGTAGGCGGTGACAAACACGATGTGGGGGAAAGGCACGCCGTCCGGCCACTGTTCCGCCAGTTCTTCGGCCGCTTCCAGGCCCGTCTTGCCCGGCATCTTGATGTCGAGAAAGAGTATGTCGGGTTGCAGCGCCAGGCCTTGCCGCAAGGCTTCCACGCCGTTGGGGCAAGTGGCAACGATGTCGAGCTCCGGCCATAGCCGTTGCAAGGCGTGCGCGAGGGCGGCGGCGAGGATGGGTTCGTCTTCGGCGATCAGGGCGCGCGGCGCGCGTGGGGTATGTGGGCTCATGCGAGGTGGCTCGTAATGGTGGGTGTGATGGTGGGTGGAAGGGGAAGTGTCAGTCGGGCGGTCGCGCCTGCCGGATGGTTGGCGGTCAGCGACAGGCTGGCGGCATCGCCATGCATGCCGTGCAGGCGTTCGCGGATATTCGCCACGCCCAGGTGCGTACCCTTGGTCTGGCCCGGATGATCGAGGCCCAGGCCATCGTCGCTGACGGTGAGCAGCAGCACGCCAGCGTCCGTGGATGCCTGCACGTGGATGTGTCCGCCTTCGATCTTTGGTTCCAGGCCGTGCTGGATGGCGTTTTCCACCAGCGGTTGCAACAGCATGGGGGGCACCTTGATCTGGCGCAAAGTGTCGGGCAAGTCCAGCGTAAAGCGCAGGCGCGCGCCCATGCGTATCGACATCAGGCCCAGGTAGGCTTGCATCAGGGAAAATTCCTGCTCCAGGGTGGTGGACCCGGCGCGCGAGGAAGAGAGGGTGGCGCGCAGATACTGGATCAGCTGGTCGAGCAGCAACTGGGCGCGCTCCGGGTCAAAGCTGATCAGGCCTTGCAGGTTGGCCAGGGTGTTGAACAGCATGTGCGGCTCGATCTGCGCCTGCAGCAGCTGCAGCTGGGCTTGCATAGCCTGGCGCGCCACGGATTCGGCGCGGGCTTTTTCCTGGGCGGCTTCCATTTGCAGGCGGGCAATTTTTTCGCGGCTGGAGAAAAACAGCACGGCGCCGCCCGTGGCCAGCAGGGTGAATACGAGCGTACTGATCATCTGGGTAGGCAGCAGGCTTTCGAAGCCGCCCACGTCCACGCCCGTCAGCCAGCTGAACAGGGTCAGGCCCAGCATTTGCGCCACGGGCACGGAAATGAGGATGATGAGCATGAAAGGCAGGAATTTCGGCCGCTGGCCTTCGCCCCACAGGGTCAGGCGCATGCCGTCGATCAGCAAGAAGGCGATCGTGCCGATGCACATCGAGGCGATCAGGTTTTGCCCGAAATGGCTGCCCGGATTGAGGATGAAGGTAATGACCAGCGCGCAAATCACGTTCAGCGCCAGCGCATAGCGCGCGTCGGGCAGCATGCGGTAGTACGGAGACCTGGCCTTGGCTGCTGGCGCTGCGGCGGATGTTGCGTCGGTTTTCATGGTGGTGTCTGCTGGTAGCGATGGGGCATTGTGTGCCAGCGCAAGCCTGGGCGCAACCGGGCTGCGACGAAACGGGGCTGGCGCGCCGCCATTCGCCGCGGAGGATCGCCAAACGGGGCCGCTTTACTTTTCAGGGCAGGCACGCAATAGTATGGCAAGACAGTCCATATCCATGGAATTGCTATAAAGGAAGCATCATGTGGCCTTATCCACGCACCCTGGCGCACCGCGGCGGCGGCACCCTGGCGCCTGAAAATACCCTGGCCGCCCTGCGCTGCGGCCTGGCCTACGGCTACCGCGCCGTGGAATTCGACGTCATGCTGGCATCCGACGGCGTGCCCGTCGTCGTGCACGACCCCGAACTGGGCCGCACCGTGGCCGGCAGCGGCCTTGTCAACGATTACACGGCCGCGCAACTGGGCGCGATGGAGGCGGGCGCCTGGTTCGGCCCCGCTTTTGCGGGCGAAGGCGTGCCCACCTTCGATGCCGTCGTGAACTATTGCAAGGCGCAGCGCATCTGGATGAATATCGAAATCAAGCCGGCGCCCGGCTTCGACGTGCCCACGGGCAAGACCGTGGCGCTGGCCACGCGCGATCATTTTGCGCAGGAAATCGCTGCAGGTGAATTATTGCCGCTGCTATCGTCGTTCAGCATTGCGGCGCTGGAGGCGGCGCGCCAGGCGGCCCCGGAACTGGCGCGCGGCTGGCTGGTCGAACAGATACCGGATGGCTGGGCGCGGACGGCCCGCGAACTGGGCGTGGTGGCGCTCCATTGCGACCACCAGCAGCTGACGCGCGCGCAGGCGCTGGAAGTCAAGGAAGAGGGATTGGGATTGTTTTGCTACACCGTCAACACCCCCGAGCGGGCCAGCGAGCTGCTGGCCTGGGGTGTGGACGGGTTTTGTACGGACAGGATCGATATCATCAAGGCAAGCTGACAACATTCAGCTCAACAGCGCCTGACAGAAGCGTAGCGAGCGGAAGTGAGATATGGCCGAGAAGCGCAGCTGTGCTATTGCACAGTGAGCATCGCAGGCCGTATATCACGACGCGCAGTAGCTTATGTCAGGTGCTACTAGAACGTCACGCGCACGCCTGCTGCAATATTGCGCCCCGTCAAAGGCGCCGCATTCTTGATGAACGAGGTGTGGCTGTACGCCAGTTCATTCGTCAGGTTGTTCGCCTTGATGTAGAACTGGGCTGGCGTCGTGCCGATGCGCGTGTCGTAGTTGGCGGACAGGTTCAGCATGTTGTAGCCCGGCGTGGCCGTTTCGAACGCTGCCACTTTATCCTGCTTGCCCACGCGGTAGAACTCGGCCACGCCGCTCCATGCCTGCCAGTTGGCGTCGACCTTCACGCCGACGCGCTGGGCCGGGATGCGCGGCAAGTTGCCTCCGCCGTCGGCCAGCTTGGCCCGCACGTAGTCGCCGAACACGCTGGCGCCGAACATGGGGTTCAATTGCTGGCGGATCTGGCCTTCCACGCCCGTGAAGGTTGCGTCGCGCTGCGCGTACTGGATCAGCTGGAAGCCTTCGTGGCTGTCCAGGGTGGAGCCGAAGATGTAATTATCCACCTTGTTGCGGTAGGCGCTGGCCGAGAAGGTCGTGGCGCCCGCGTATTTGCGCAAGGTCAAATCGATATTGTTCGACGTTTCCTTGCCCAGGTTTTGATTGCCCAGCTCATACGTGGCTGTCGCCATGTGCACGCCGTGCGCATACAGTTCCTCGGCGCTGGGCAGGCGGTGCGTGCGGGAAATGGTCGAACCGAGCGAATATTGCGGCGCGAATTTCCACACGGCGCCCAGGGAGATCGACGTGCCCTTGGCGCTGCGGTCTTGCAGGGTGGCGCTGTCGACGGTGATGTCTTGCCATTCGTGGCGCAAGCCCGCTTCGAAGCGCCATTGGTCGAGCTTGTATTCCTCGACCAGGAAGGCTGCGTGTTTCTTCGTTACCGTCGGCGCCACGTACGCTTCTTCGCCCAGGGCGGAGAAATCGCGCTTCGACGTTTGCAGGCCCACCACGCCGCGCCAGCCGAAGACGGGATGGTGTTCCATTTCCAGCCGTGCATCGTGGCCCTTGTTCTTGAAGGTGGTGGCGATTTCCGTGCCTTCGATTTCATCGTGCTTGTAATCGGTAAACGAAGCGCGCAGGCGCAGCTTGGCGAAGCCGGGCACGGGGTCGCGCAATTCGCCGCGCACGTCCCAGCGCTCGCTTTTGAGTTTCACGTAGGGAACGGCGCCATCTTCGTGGTCATGGTCGTGTTCTTCCTCATCGCCATGGCCGTGGCCTTCGTGGCCGCCGCAATGCAGATGCGTGCCGTGCGGGTGGCAGCTTTCGAATTCGTGGTTGTGGCCAGGCAAGCCGTATTCCGCATGCTGGCTCGTGAAGGCCAGGCCCAGGAAGCCGCGCTGTCCCACCCACGACACGCCCACGCTGCCCGTGTCCGTCTTGTTGTAGCTGCCGGCCACCTTGGAACCGCCTTCCCAGCCGCTGCCGACCTTGTATTCCTTCGCGTCGCGCTTGACGCCTTCCGCGTGGAAGGCGATGTTGCCGGAGCCGCCAGTGACTTCAAAGGCGCCCGCCTTTTCGCGCGCGGCCGAGTTGGCGCGCACTTCCGCGCTGCCTTCAAAACCTTTCGCC
The DNA here is from genome assembly GCF_030397735.1 of Janthinobacterium sp. SUN120. Classification (NCBI taxonomy): domain Bacteria; kingdom Pseudomonadati; phylum Pseudomonadota; class Betaproteobacteria; order Burkholderiales; family Oxalobacteraceae; genus Janthinobacterium; species Janthinobacterium sp. SUN120. The sequence continues at coordinate 311,103 of NZ_JAPUBW010000003.1, forward strand.
GGCACGCGCGTGGGGATTTTCTTGTCGATCACATTGACCACGCCGCCGACGGCGCCGCCGCCGTAGGCCAGCGCGGACGGGCCGCGCAAGACTTCGATCTGTTCCGACAGCATCGGTTCGGCCGCGACGGCATGATCGGGGCTGATGGTCGACGCGTCCTGCACTTCCGCGCCGTCGGACAGCACTTTCACGCGCGGGCCATCCATGCCGCGGATGATGGGACGACTGGCGCCGGCGCCGAAATGGCTGGACGTGATGCCCGGCTGGCCGGCCAGGGTTTCGCCCAGGGTCGCTTCGCGGGCGCGCACCAGTTCCTCGCCTTCGAGCACGGTGACGGGCGTGCTCATGTCGTCGCTGCCCAGGGCCAGGGCGCTGGCCGAGACGGTCACGGCGGGCAATGTTGTCGCCTGTTGCGCCAGGGCGCTGGCAGGGGCGGCAAAGGCCAGCATGATGGCCAGCGCGAGGGGAGTGGGTTGGTGAGGACGGACGGACATGGGCAAGAATTCCTTTATCGGCGATCGGTTTGACGGGTCGGGGCAGGCCATTGCCGGATGGGGTGGCTGCCAGAAGATGATAATGATAACCCATTATCATTACTGTGTGACAGTTTTTCCGGGCAGGGGAGTCAGGCGGATGGTGTATTCTGTCGGCTATGGAACGCACAACACGTCAAAAAACCGCTATTCAAGCCGCCATCGAGTCGGCCCAGCGCCCCTTGTCGGCGCAGGAAATCCTCGAACAAGCCAGCTTGCAGGTGACGCAGCTGGGCATCGCCACCGTTTACCGCAACTTGAAATCGCTGGTGCTGGAAGAAAAGGTGCACGTGGTGACCTTGCCGGGTGAAAACCCGCGCTATGAGTCGAACACGGCCGCCAATCACCACCACCACCATTTCCAGTGCACCACGTGCCAGCGCGTGTTCGACGTGCATGATTGCCCGGGCGACTTGAAGCGCATGGCGCCGCAAGGCTTTGTCGTCGAGCGCCACGAACTGACCCTGTACGGCCGCTGCGCCGACTGCAATGCGGCCGCCGGCGCCACGGCCACAGCGGGGAGCGCCGTAGTTGCCACCACTGTGCACGCCTGCGCCAGCCACCACGACCCGGCCTGAGCGGGCAGGTTGTCGATGTTGGCACGGGCGCAACAATGCCCTGGCCCGCCGTCATTGCCGTACCCCATATCACGTATAATCTTCCCTTTAAAGCTGCCGCCACTCTTTGCCAAAAAAACATGAAATCAACTGAAATCCGCGACAAGTTCCTCAAATTTTTCGAGTCCAAGGGCCATTCCATCGTCCGTTCCAGCTCCCTGGTGCCAGGCAACGATCCGACCTTGCTGTTGACGAACAGCGGCATGGTGCAATTCAAGGATGTGTTTACGGGCACGGACAGCCGTCCGTACACGCGTGCCACCTCCGTGCAGCGCTGCGTGCGAGCCGGCGGCAAGCACAACGACCTGGAAAACGTCGGCTACACGGCGCGTCACCACACTTTCTTTGAAATGCTGGGCAACTTCAGCTTCGGCGACTATTTCAAGCGCGACGCGATTCAATACGCGTGGGAACTGCTGACCAAGGTATATGGCTTGCCGGCCGATAAGCTGACCGTCACCGTCTACATCGAAGATGACGAAGCGTACGATATCTGGGCGAAAGAAATTGGCGTGCCAACCGAGCGCATCATCCGCATCGGCGACAACAAGGGTTCGCGCTACGCGTCGGACAATTTCTGGCAGATGGCGGACACGGGCCCATGCGGTCCATGCACGGAAATCTTCTACGACCACGGCGCCGACATTCCTGGCGGCCCGCCGGGCTCGCCTGACGAAGACGGCGACCGCTTCATTGAAATCTGGAACCTGGTGTTCATGCAGTTCAACCGCGATGAAGCGGGCGTCATGCACAAGTTGCCGAAGCCATGCGTGGACACGGGCATGGGTATGGAACGCCTGGCCGCCGTGCTGCAGCACGTGCATTCGAACTATGAAATCGACCTGTTCCAGCACCTGATCAAGGCTGCCGCGCGTGAAACGGGCGCCACCGACCTGGAAAACAAGTCGCTACGCGTGATCGCCGACCACATCCGCGCCGCCGCCTTCATGATCGTCGACGGCATCATCCCGGGCAGCGAAGGCCGCGCGTATGTATTGCGCCGCATCATCCGCCGCGCCTTACGCCATGGCCACAAGCTGGGCCAGACGAAACCGTTCTTCTACAAGCTGGTGGCTGACCTCGCCATCGAGATGGGCGGCGCCTATCCCGAGCTGGAAGAAGCGAAAGACAACGTCGCCAACATGCTGAAGGCCGAGGAAGAGCGTTTCGGCGAAACCCTGGAAACGGGCATGAAAGTGCTGGAAGCGCAGCTGGCCAAGGATGCCTCGGGCATCGACGGCGCCACCGCCTTCACCCTGTACGAAACCTACGGCTTCCCGCCGGACTTGACGGCCGACATTTGCCGCGAACGCGATATCACGTTCGACCAGGCCGGCTACGACGCGGCCCTGAAGGAAAGCCAGGAATTGTCGCGCAAGGGCGGCAAGACGCACAAGGACAGCAAGGTCGAGTACACGGGCGAGAAAAACACCTTCGTCGGCTACGATCAATTGACGTTCAGCAGCAAGGTCGTCGCGCTGTACGCGGCCGGCACGCAGGTAGCTGAACTGAAAGCCGGTGAAGCGGGCATCGTCGTGCTCGACACCACGCCGTTCTACGCGGAATCGGGTGGTCAGGTGGGCGACCAGGGCGTGATTTCCTCGGGCGCGGGCAGCTTTGCCGTCAGCGACACCCTGAAAATCCAGGCCGACGTGTTTGGCCACCACGGCGTGCTGGAATCGGGCGCGCTGAAGGTGGGCGACGCCGTCTCGGCGCAAGTCGACACGGCCAAGCGCGCGCGCACCATCCGCAACCACTCGGCCACGCACTTGATGCACAAGGCCTTGCGCGAAGTGCTGGGCAGCCACGTGGCGCAAAAGGGTTCGCTGGTCGACCCCGATAAAACCCGTTTCGACTTCAGCCACAATGCACCGATGACGGCAGAGCAAATCGCCGCCGTGGAAACCATTGTCAATAAAGAGATCCTGGAAAACCGCGCCACGCAAGCGCACCTGATGTCGTTTGACGATGCTGTCAAGCATGGCGCGATGGCCCTGTTCGGCGAGAAATACGGCGACGAAGTGCGCGTGCTCGACATCGGCAGCTCGAAAGAGCTGTGCGGCGGTGTCCACGTGCAGCGCACGGGCGATATCGGCTTGTTCAAGATCATCGCCGAAAGCGGCGTGGCCGCCGGCATCCGCCGCGTGGAAGCCGTGACGGGCGAGGGCGCGCTGGCGCTGGTGCAAACCATCAACCGCCGCCTGGTCGAGGCAGCCAATGCCCTGAAGGCGCAGCCGGAAGAGCTGACTGCCCGTATCGGCCAGGTGCAGGACCACGTGAAGGCGCTGGAGAAGGAACTGGCCGCGCTGAAATCGAAACTGGCGTCGGGCCAGGGCGATGAACTGGTCACGCAAGCCGTCGATGTCAACGGCATCAAGGTGCTCGCTGCCGTGCTGGACGGCGCCGACGTGGCCCGTCTGCGCGAAACCATGGACAAGCTGAAGGACAAGCTGAAAACGGCCGCCATCGTGCTGGCCAGCGTGGCCGACGGCAAGGTCAGCCTGATCGCCGGCGTCACGGCCGACGCGACTGGCAAGGTCAAAGCGGGCGAGCTGGTGAACTTCGTTGCACAGCAAGTGGGCGGAAAAGGCGGCGGACGCCCCGATATGGCGCAAGCGGGCGGCACCGATCCGAGCGGCCTGGCGAACGCCCTGGCCGGCGTGCCGGCCTGGGTCGGCGAACGCGCGAAATAAGGCGTAAGCTAGGCTCCATGCGGGGTTTTCGCCCCACAGCCCCTTGAAAACGGCCCGCAGACGGTGTTTGCGGGCCGTTTTGCCGTGTGGAATCTCGTTGTGACACCACAACAGCCGATGAACTATTTTGGTGCAGCGCGTCAATGCCCCTGATTTAGAGTAGTATGTCGAAAATCAGTACAACAAAAATGGCGGGATATTGATGATGAGCGACACACTACTTGATACCGAGATTATGGAATTTCATAAAGAACTCGACGCGCGGGGCTTGAATTGCCCCTTGCCGATTCTGAAGGCGAAAAAGGCTTTGTCAGAGCTGCAGAGCGGGGAAGTGCTGCGCATCATGGCAACCGATCCAGGTTCCGTGCGCGACTTCCAGGCTTTTGCCAAGCAAACGGGCAATGCCCTGCTGTCGCATGTGCAGACGGGTACCGAATTCGTCTTCCTGATGCAACGCAAATAATTCTGCCAGCCGGGGCCGCCGTGGCGCGGCCTGGTGAATACCCTGCCGTGTGCGTTACTTTCATGCCCTTTTGCTGCCTTGCAGCGTAGCGGCGGACTCCCCTGAAATCGTCAAAGCTGGACAGTTTAGATGGATTGCTCTAACAAAAAATCGCACGATCGTGCTTAAATTCGGTTCAAGATTCAAATTTCTCTTATAATCGAACGCACAATCAGCACTTGATCCGTCATTTTTATAATTTCCCAAAGGCATAGCTATGAAAGTCTTGGTACCCGTCAAACGCGTGGTCGACTATAACGTCAAAGTCCGCGTCAAGAGTGACGGCACTGGCGTCGATACCGCCAACGTCAAAATGTCGATGAACCCTTTCGATGAGATCGCGCTGGAAGAAGCGATGCGCCTGAAAGAAGCCGGCAAGGTCACTGAAGTGGTCGCCATCTCCTGCGGCGTGACGCAGTGCCAGGAAACCCTGCGCACGGCCATGGCCATCGGCGCCGACCGCGGCATCCTGGTGGAAACGACGACTGAACTGGAACCGCTGGCCGTGGCCAAGCTGGTCAAGTCCCTGGCCGAGAAAGAGCAGCCGCAACTGATCATCCTGGGCAAGCAAGCCATCGATGACGACAGCAACCAGACCGGCCAGATGCTGGCAGCCCTGCTGGGTTGGCCGCAAGCCACGTTCGCCTCGAAAGTCGTGCTGGAAGACGGTAAAGTCACCGTCACCCGCGAAGTCGATGGCGGCCTGGAAACCCTGGCATTGACCTTGCCAGCGATCATCACCACCGACCTGCGCCTGAACGAGCCACGCTATGTGACCTTGCCGAACATCATGAAGGCCAAGAAAAAGCCGCTCGAGACCGTCAAGCCGGAAGACCTGGGCGTCGATGTTGCGCCACGCCTGAAGACCCTGAAAGTCGTCGAGCCAGCCAAGCGCTCGGCCGGCATCAAGGTCCCGGACGTCGCTACCCTGGTCGCCAAGCTGCGTACCGAAGCCAAAGTCATCTAAGCGGCTTTGCCGTCTACCCAGAACAATTACAGGACATATCATGGTCGCATTAGTTATTGCTGAACACGACAACGCTACCTTAAAGGGCAGCACCCACCACACCGTGACCGCGGCTGCCCAGTGCGGCGGCGACGTGCACGTGCTCGTCGCAGGCTCGAACGCATCGGCCGCCGCCGCTGCCGCCGCGCAAATCGCCGGCGTGACGAAAGTCATCGTCGCCGACGCGCCATATTTTGCCGACGGCCTGGCCGAAAACGTGGCCGAGCAAGTGCTGGCCATCGCCGGCAACTACAGCCACATCCTGGCGCCAGCCACCGCCTACGGCAAGAACATCCTGCCGCGCGTGGCCGCCAAGCTGGACGTCGCGCAAATCTCGGAAATCACCAAGGTCGATTCCCCGGACACCTTCGAGCGTCCGATCTACGCCGGTAACGCCATTGCCACCGTGCAATCTGGCGACAAGGTCAAGGTCATCACCGTGCGCACCACCGGTTTCGACGCCGCTGCCGCCACCGGCGGTTCGGCTGCCACGGAAACCGTCGCCGCCGTCGCCGACGCGGGCAAGTCCGCCTTCGTGGGCCGCGAACTGGCCAAGTCCGACCGTCCTGAACTGACCGCCGCGAAAATCATCGTGTCGGGCGGCCGTGGCATGGGTTCGGCGGAAAACTTCCACATCCTGGAACCGCTGGCCGACAAGCTGGGCGCCGCCATGGGTGCTTCGCGCGCCGCCGTCGACGCCGGCTTCGTGCCGAACGACTGGCAAGTGGGCCAGACGGGCAAGATCGTCGCGCCATCGCTGTACATCGCCGTCGGTATCTCGGGCGCGATCCAGCATCTGGCCGGCATGAAAGATTCGAAGACCATCGTCGCCATCAACAAGGATCCGGAAGCGCCGATCTTTGCCGTGGCCGACTACGGCATCGTGGGCGATCTGTTCGAGATCGTGCCGCAACTGGTCAAAGAACTGGGTTAAGTCACACCCCTTCCGGTTTTGTTACTGACAAAGCCACGCCGGCCCGCCCCACACGGCGAGCCGCGCGTGGCTTTTTTCTTGGAGAAAAGAAGATGAGCTATCAAGCCCCGCTGAAAGACATGTTGTTCGTGATGAACGAACTGGCCGGCCTGGCCGAAATCCACACCTTACCCGGCTGCGAAGACGCCACGCCCGACACGGCCGAAGCCGTGCTGGAAGAGAATGCCAAGTTCTGCGGCGGCGTGGTGGCCCCCTTGAACGGCCCCAGCGACAAGGAGCCGAGCTTTTGGCACGACGGGCAGGTCACGACGTCGAAAGGTTTCAAGGACGCGTTCAAGGCGTATGGCGAAGCGGGCTGGCAGGGCGTGCAGCACCCGACGGAATTCGGCGGCCAGGGCTTGCCCAAGCTGCTGGCCACGCCGTGCATCGAAATGCTCAACTCGGCCAGCATCTCGTTCGCTCTGGTGGCCCTGCTGTCGGACGGCGCCATCGAAGCGCTGCTGACGGCCGGCAGCGACGAGCAAAAAGCGGTGTATCTGGAAAACCTGGTGTCGGGCAAATGGACGGGCACGATGAACCTGACGGAGCCGCAAGCCGGGTCCGACCTGGCCGCCGTGCGCACGCGCGCCGTGCCGCAGGACGATGGCACGTATAAAGTCTTCGGCACGAAGATTTTCATCACGTACGGCGAGCACGACATGGCGGAAAACATCGTCCACCTGGTGCTGGCCCGCACGCCGGACGCGCCCGCCGGCGTGAAAGGCATTTCGCTGTTCATCGTGCCGAAATTCCTCGTCAATCTTGACGGCAGCCTGGGCGCGCGCAACGACGCCCATTGCGTGTCCATCGAGCACAAGCTGGGCATCAAGGCCAGCCCGACGGCCGTATTGCAATTCGGCGACCACGGTGGCGCCATCGGCACCCTGGTGGGGGAGGAAAACCGCGGCCTCGAATACATGTTCATCATGATGAACGCGGCCCGCTTCGGCGTGGGCTTGCAAGGCATCGGCCTGGCCGAGCGCGCCTACCAGCAAGCCGTGGCGTTCGCCAAGGACCGCGTGCAGTCGCGCGACCTGGCCGGTTCGCCTGGCCCCGTTTCCATCATCCACCACCCGGACGTGCGCCGCATGCTGATGTCGATGCGCTCGCAAACGGAGGCGGCGCGTGCGCTGGCCTACGTGGGCGCGGCCATCAGCGACGTGGCGCACCACCATCCGGACGTGGAAGTGCGCGCGGAAAGCCTGGCGACGTATGAATACCTGGTGCCTGTCATCAAGGGTTGGGCCACGGAAATGTCGCAAGACGTCACGCGCGACGGCGTGCAAGTGCATGGCGGCATGGGTTTCATTGAAGAAACAGGCGCCGCCCAGCATTACCGCGACGCCAAGATTCTCACCATTTACGAAGGCACGACGGCCATCCAGGCGAACGACCTGGTGGGCCGCAAGACGGTGCGCGACGGCGGCGCCGTGGCGAAAGCCATCATCGCCCAGGTGCGCGCCACGGAAGCCCAACTGGGCGAACTGTCCGGCGCCGACTTCCAGGCCATGCAGCGCCACCTGGCCGAAGGCAGCGCCGCGCTCGAAGCGGTAGTGGAATATGTGGTGGCGAACATGAAGACGGATATCAAGGCCGTGTTCGCGGGCAGCGTGCCCTATTTGAAACTGGCCGGCATCGTGCTGGGCGGCTGGCAAATGGCCCGTGCGGCCGTGGTGGCGCAGCAAAAGTTGGGTGAAGGCAGCGGTGACGCTTCGTTCTACAAGGCAAAAATCGCCACGGCGCGCTTCTTTGCCGACCACATCCTGTCACAGGCGCCAGGCTTGCGCGCCACCATCATCGACGGCAGCGCGGGCGTGATGGCCTTGTCGGAAGAGCAGTTTTAAGTTGAAACTTGGCCGGCGCCCGCTGGCTGAATGCGAAAAAGCGCTGGAGATCACTCTCCAGCGCTTTTTTACTCTTTCAAAAGCTTATCTTCTGGCAATGCCGTTGCCCGAGTTGCGTACGAGGTCGCCAGCGGCCAGCCCAGGATCCTGATCAAACGCGAAATCGGCCTTGGCGCCCGTTTCGTACTGCACGGTAACGGTCCACACCTTGCTGTTTTTCATGTGGCCTTCGACTTGCTTGCCCGCGAAAGCGCCGCCGGCGGCGCCGGCCAGGGTGGCCAGGTCCTTGCCGCGTCCGCCGCCAACCTGGCGGCCCAGCAGGGCGCCGGCCACGCCGCCGCCGATCATGCCCAGCGCGCCGCCTTCGCCCGCTTTTTCAGCGACGTTGACTGCCAGCACCTTGCCGCACTCGGCGCAGATCTGCTGCTGGGCTGGTTTGCTGTTCTGGCCCGCATACGAATTGCCCGCCTTTTGCGCGGCCTTGGCGTTGATGATGGCCTGGTCGTATTCGCCCTTGGCGTCGCGCAGGCATTGCATACGGGCTTTCGAGCTGGTTTCTTCTGCGCACAGTTTCTTGTCGTCCGCATAGCGCGTGTTGGCTTGCTTGGTGTCGTACGCGTATTGCGCTTTCGGCGACAGGTTTTGCGCGAAGGCGGAGGTGCTGAACAGGGCCGTGACGGCGACTGCGAGGATGAGTGGGCGACGAATCATGATCTTCTCCTAGGGGGTGTTGAATGTGCCAGTAATGTCGGCATTGTGAATGCAGTATAGAGGAAAATCATGATTGCTTACCAACACTTACATGTGCGTGCGGCAGGCGCGATCCGATGCTATTTCCGGGTGGAAATTAACCGTAGGCGCCGCCTGTATACAGTAAGTCGAACAGGCGCGCCATGGTGGCGATCAGCACGCCTGCGCCTAGCATCAAGGTAGCGACCAGTACCACGGCCAGGGGCCAGCCCGTGTCCGACTGGCGGCTGGAGGCGGCGTTGTAGCGCGCATCCCACTTGTCGTCCGGCATCAGGCCCAGCACCAGCGCTTCCAGGAAGCCGCCCAGGGCGGACAGGGTCAGCGGCAATATCTGGTAAAACCAGTCCGCTTCGGGAAACAGCTGGCGTAGCAGTAGCGAGGCGGGCAGGGCGGCCAGGTGTAGCCAGCCCCAGCGGTCCCTGGCGCCGTGCAGGTAGAAGCGGTGGGCGCCCAGCATGCCCAGCAGGAAGGCCAGCAGTGTCGTGAAGGCCTTGTTCTTGTGCGACTGTTGCAAAATGGTAGCGGTGGTCATGGGACTCCAGAGTTGCTCATCGGTAAAGATTGCCAGTATCGGTCATTGCTTGCCGCAACGATAGCACTTTCAGGCGGCGTTCAGGCAATGCTGTCGTGCAATATCAACGCCTGGACGTGGCATGGCAGGCACGATAGACGCACGCGCCTATTGCGTCTTCGGCCATGACTGGTCATAATGTTTGATTAGCCCAAATTACACGCCCGTCATCATAACGCTTGCTGCCTGGCGGTAAAGCGCGCTATAATTTGCGGCTTTTTCCGCCTCAGCACACTTTTTGGAAATATTATGGTCGTTATTCGTTTAGCTCGTGGAGGCGCCAAGAAGCGCCCGTTCTTCAACATCGTCGCTACTGACTCGCGCAATCGCCGCGATGGTCGCTTCATTGAGCGTATCGGTTTTTACAACCCGATGGCGCAAGGTGGCGAAGTTCCACTGCGTATCACCGCAGACCGTCTGGCCTACTGGCAAGGCGTTGGCGCACAATTGTCGCCAACCGTTGCTCGCCTGGTAGCTAGCAACAACAAAGCAGCAGCTTAATTAGATCACTGGTTTGACGGTCAAGACTGCATCCGGGGTGAAAGTCCCCGATGACCTGGTACAGGTAGGCTATGTCTCCGGTGCTTATGGCATTGCTGGCGGGGTCAGGATCACTCCTTTCTCCGACGACGCGGATGCATTATTAAGCGTCAAAACCTGGTGGTTTGATAAACCGACCTTGCATGATGTTCAAGTCAGGCAAGCGAAGTTACACGGCGGCGACGTCGTGGCCCAGCTGGTGGGTGTGGTCGGGCGGGATGCCGCAGAAGCGCTGAAAGGCGTCTCTGTGCAAATTCCGCGTAGCCATTTCCCGACGCTGTCGGCCGATGAATTTTATTGGTCCGATCTGATCGGACTGACAGTCGAGAATTTGCAAGGCGAGTGCCTCGGCACAGTGCACGACATGATGAGCAATGGTCCGCAGTCGATCTTGCGCGTTACGCCCGTCGCCACTGCCGATGAGACCGTTGAAAAGGCGCCTGAGCGCCTGATCCCGTTTGTTGGCCAGTTTGTCATTAACGTTGACAAGGCTGCCAGCAAGATCACGGTCGACTGGGGCCTCGATTATTAAACCGCCTGCGCTTAACTTTGCGCCGGGCAAACTTTGCAGGATGGTGAACGATGCAATTTGATGTCGTGACCCTGTTCCCGGAAATGTTTGCCGCGCTGACGCAGTCGGGTGTGACCCGGCGCGCCTTCGAGCAGGGGAAATGTGGCTTGTCGCTGTGGAATCCCCGCGATTTCACCACCGACAATCACCGTACCGTGGATGACCGCCCATATGGCGGCGGCCCTGGCATGGTCATGATGGCCCGTCCCCTCGAAGCGACAATTAATGCCGCGAAGCAACGTCAGACCGATCTCGGCCTGGCGGCGCCCCGCGTGGTGTTCATGTCGCCGCAAGGCCGTCCGCTGACGCACGAGCGCGTCACGCAGTTGAAAGCCGAACCTGGTTTGGTGATCCTGTGCGGCCGCTATGAAGCCGTGGACCAGCGTTTGCTGGACCGTTGCGTCGACGAAGAAATCAGCGTCGGCGACTTTGTCCTGTCGGGCGGCGAGCTGCCCGCCATGGCGCTGATGGATGCGGTGATCCGCCTGTTGCCGGGTGTCTTGAACACCGAGGCATCGGCCATCGAGGACAGCTTTGTCAATGGCTTGCTCGATTCGCCGCACTACACGCGGCCGGAAACATATGAAGGCATGGCCGTGCCGCCCGTCTTGATGGGTGGCAATCATGCCGAGATCGTCAAGTGGCGCCGCCAGCGCATGCTGGAAGCGACCGCGACAAAGCGGCCTGACCTGCTGGTCAGTGCGCGCGCCGCCGGCTTGCTCAGCAAGACCGACGAAAAATTCCTGGCCAGCCTGTAAACCGTTCTCGGACGGCCAGCAGGGTGGCTTTGCAGTGCCGGGCATGTTGCCCAAATTGGTAATACCCATCCTCTACCGGGCGGATAGCACGCTATCCACAGTGCGCCGGCATGATGGTTTTCGGAGTTATAAAAATGGACTTGATTCAACAATTAGAGCAAGAAGAGATCGCCCGTCTGGGTAAATCGATTCCTGACTTCGCACCAGGCGATACCGTTATCGTCAGCGTCAACGTAGTCGAAGGTACGCGCAAGCGCGCCCAGGCTTACGAAGGCGTCGTTATCTCCCGTCGTAACCGTGGCCTGAACTCGAACTTCATCGTTCGCAAGATCTCGTCCGGCGAAGGCGTTGAGCGTACGTTCCAACTGTACTCGCCGCTGATCGCTTCGATCGAAGTGAAACGCCGTGGTGATGTTCGCCGCGCCAAGCTGTACTATCTGCGTGAGCGTTCGGGTAAATCGGCGCGTATCAAAGAAAAATTGCCAAATCGCCGCGTTGTGGCGAAAGCAAGCGCGTAATATCAGCGTCTGCGTTGGGAAAAGGGGTGCCTCTCGGCGCCCCTTTTTTATTCTGAATTGCTATTGAGGCAAGCTGCCATGGCCACCATCGCATTTGATCCCAAACAACTCGCCATCGATTCGATCGCCGGCGAGGCGGCGCTGGACGCCGAACGCCTGACGCCGGACTGGCTGCGCCAGCGCTTGGCCGAACAGCCCGACTGGCAGCCCGAGATTACCCAGGATTTCCTCTCCGCACGCGCCGTGCCCGTGCGCGCCGCCGTGCTCATTCCGCTGGTGCAACGGCCACAGGGCTTGACCATCTTGCTGACCATGCGCACGGACCACCTGAGCAGCCATGCGGGCCAGGTCAGCTTTCCGGGCGGGCGCAGCGAACCGTTCGACGGTTCGCCCGTGGCCACGGCCCTGCGCGAAACGGAAGAAGAAGTGGGCCTGGCGCGCGAACACATTGAAGTGCTGGGCTGCCTGCCCGACTACCTGACGGGCACCGGTTACCAGGTCACGCCCGTGGTGGGCCTGGTGACGCCGCCGTTCGAGCTGCGCGCCGACCCGTCGGAAGTGGCGGAAATCTTCGAAGTGCCGCTGGCCTTCCTCATGGATGGCCTCAACCACCAGCGCCTGTCGGTGGAATTGCCCGGCGGACGGCGCTCGTTCTACGCCATGCCCTACGAGCGCTTCTACATTTGGGGCGCCACCGCCGGCATGCTGCGCAATCTGTTTCACCTCTTGCGCGCGTAAAATGGCACCCCGCACGTAATAAGTTTGATTCCAGCACTGCACTGCGCTATCGTAGCGGGCATTGCGGTATTGCTGAAAAAGACAAAAAGGACCATTGATGACATTTCTCTCCATACTTTGCGCATTGCTGATCGAGCAGCTCAAACCTTTGCGCGCGGACAATCCGATCTACGCCGAAATCAAGAGCCTGGCAATGCGCATGGAGACCTGGTTCAATGCCGGCCACGCCAACCACGGCCGCATGGGCTGGTTCCTCATGATCGGCGTGCTGATGGTGCCGACGGCCGGCGTGTACTGGCTCTTGCGGCATTACCAGCTGACCCCCCTGGCCTTCGTCTGGAATGTCCTCATCGTCTACCTGACCCTGGGTTTTCGCCATTACAGCCATTATTTCACGTCGATCCAGCTGGCCCTGAGCGCCGGCGACGAGGCGTCCGCGCGGACCTTGCTGGCCGAGTGGACCAAGCTCGACACGGTAGGCATGGAAGCGAGCGAAATCGCCCGCATTGCCGTGGAAAAAGCCCTGATCACCACGCATCGCAATGTGTTTGGCGTGTTCTTCTGGTTCCTCATGCCGCTGGGCCCTGCCTGCGCCGTGATGTACCGCGTGGCCGAATACCTGGCGCGTGCCTGGAACGAGCCCGAGCACATGCGCAATGAAGCGTTCGGCCAGTTCGCCGCGCGCGCCTTTTACCTGATCGACTGGATTCCCGTGCGCCTGACGGCCGTGGCGTTTGCCGTGGTCGGCAATTTCGAGGATGCCATCTACGCCTGGCGCAATTTCGCCCAGCGCTGGCAGGACGAGGCCATCGGCATCATCCTGACGGCCGGCGGCGGCGCCATGGGCGTGCGCCTGGGCACGCCGGCGGAAACGGCGGCCCGCGTGGTCGTCACGCCCGACATGGCCGTCGACGACAGCGACAGCGAAAGCGATATACTGCCGGGCGAAGAGCCGGGCGCACGCGCTTTGCAGAGCACGGTGGGCCTGGTCTGGCGCGCCTTGCTGCTGTGGATGCTGCTGCTGTTGTTGATGTCGGGCGCCGTTTTCCTCGGCTGACGCGGGCGCACACGCGCCATCCATGCGCCCGGCGCGTGGAACAAGGTTAAAATAGGGGCTGGCGCGTTACGCGTGCCGGCCCCTGTTTGCATCGTCAGGGCAGATCGAGGTAGAACCCAAGTCTTCTATAAGATATAATACTGGCTTACCGCAGCAAACGTAGTTGAATTACCAGCCCGGCTTACCCGCCGGGGCCATTCACGCAATCCAGTCCCGACAAGCCACATGGCCGAGTTATCTCAAAAAACAGGGGAACTCTCAGACGAGTTCTTCATCCTTGGTCTCACCAGCAATGGCAAGCAATTCCGACCCAGCGATTGGGCCGAGCGCCTTTGTGGAGTGATGTCCTGTTTCAATCCCGAAGGCGGCGGGCGCAATGCGCACCTCCAGTATTCGCCCTACGTGCGTCCGACCGTCGTCAACGGCGTCAAGTCGGTGGTCGTCAACACCAAGCTGCGCGAAATCGAGCCGATGGCGTTTCACTTCGTGCGCGAGTTCGCCAAGGATAACGACCTGCAGATCGTCGAAGCCTGCTTCCTGCCGCCCCCCGAAGAAAAGTAAGACCCGTTTCAATTGATTTGCCTCAAGCCCGCCACGGCGGGTTGGCGTAGCGTGGACACTCTGCCTCAAACGGAGTGGCGACATGCGCATCGGCGACATCTGTACCCTGCACACCATCCATTGCCAGCGTGACACCAGCGTGCAAGACGCGGCGCTGCTGATGCGCCAGCACCATGTGGGCGACCTGATCGTGGCCGAACAGCCGAACGGCGAGCGCGTCCCTATCGGCATCCTCACCGACCGCGACATCGTCATTTCCGTCATCGCCCTGGGCCTCGACCCCGCCAGCCTGCTGGTGGGCGACATCATGAGCGCGCAACTGCTCACGGCCAGCGAAGACGAAGACGTCTACGACATCATCGAACGCATGCGCGTCAACGGCATCCGCCGCCTGCCCGTGGTCAACAGCCTGGGCGCGCTTTCCGGCGTCGTCAGCATCGACGACCTGCTCGCCTTCCTGGCCCAGGAGATGGCCGAGCTGGCGCGCATCAGCAGCTGCCAGCTGGTTTACGAAAAGCGCACGCGCAAATAAGCCCGCATTGCGCAATTTCAGTCAAATCCTCGTGATCTGAAAATGCTACAGTCGCAGCTCGTTCAACGGGAAGCGTCCATGCACTATCTGGCCAAGGCACTCTGGTATATCGAATCGCATTATGCGGAAAATATCTCGCTCGGCGACATCGCCCACGTGGGCGGCGCCTCGCCGTGTCACCTGACGCGCGCGTTTGGCTTGGCCACGGGCCATTCCGTGATGCGCTATGTGCGGGCGCGCCGGCTCAACGAGGCGGCCCGCGCGCTGGCGCAGGGCGCGCAAGACATCCTCGCCGTCGCCCTGCAGGCTGGCTACAGTTCCCACGAGGCATTTACGCGGGCCTTCCGCGAGCAGTTCCAGCGCACGCCGGAAATGGTGCGGGCCCAGCGCCATGTCGCCAACCTCGTGCTGGTGGAGGCCATCAAACTGGATGTGGCGCCTGGCGTGGCCCTGGAAGCACCCCGTTTCGAACAGGGCCCCGCCTTGCTGGTGGCGGGCCTCGTCGAACGTTATCGCGCAGAAACGGTTGCCGGCATCCCCGCCCTGTGGCAGCGTTTCCTGCCCCATGCGGCGCCCGGCCAGCTCGTGTATGGCGTGTGCTGCAACAATGATGATGCGGGCAATTTCGATTACCTGTGCGCCATGCCGGTGAACGACTTTTCGCAGTCCCCCGACGGCTGGACGCGGCTGCGCATCGCCCCGCGGCGCTATGCCGTGTTTCATCACCGCGGTCACATTTCCACCATCCGCGCCACCTGGCACACGGTGTGGAACGAGTGGCTGCCCCGGTCCGGCCTGGAAGTGGCCGACGCGCCCGATTTTGAACGCTACGACCAGCATTTCGATCCCGCCAGCGGCAGCGGCGGCGTGGAAATCTGGCTTCCCTTGAAAGCATGACCATGCTCCATACCTTGTCTGCGCCGGCTGCCGGCGGCACCGCGCTGCGCCAGCGCCTGTTGCAAACCGCCGCAGCGCTGGCGGCGGGCCTGCCCCTGTACTGGGTGCTGGGGCCGCAGCCGCTGGGCTGGCTGGCCTGGTGCGCGCCGCTGCCCGTGCTGTGGCTGGCCCTGCGCTCGTCGCGCCGCGATGCGGCCTGGATGACGTTCCTGGCCGCTCTGCTGGGCCTGTCATCGAACGTTGCCTATTTTCGCCTGCTCATGCCCTTGCCGGCCATGCTGGCCGTGATGTTCGTCAAGGCACTGCTGTGGCTGCTGGTGGTGCTGGCCACGCGGCGCCTCGTGCTGCGCTACCGCTCCGGCTGGACGGTGCTGGCGTATCCCGTGCTGTGGGTGGCCATCGATACGGTGATGGCGGCCTTGCTGCCGGACGGTAACTGGGGCAGCCTCGCGTATTCGCAAGCGGATAATCTTGCCGTGCTGCAGGTGGCGGCCCTGGCGGGCGTGCCCGGCCTGCTGTTCTTGCTGTGCCTGGCGCCATCCGCGCTGGCCTTGCTGCTGGCGGGCGGCCGCGCATATGCGCCAGCGGCTGGCGCGGCCGCGCTGCTGCTGGCGGCCGCGTTCGCCGGCGGCGCCTGGCGCGTGCAGGGCGCGCCGGCCTTGGCGCCGGCAGGGCCGCTGGCGGGACTGGTGGCCATCGATGACTTTATCGGCCCGGCCACGCCGCCCGCACGCGCGCAAGCCGTCTGGGACCAGTACGCGCGCCATGTCGGGCAACTGGCCGGGCAGGGCGCCACGCTGGTGCTGTTGCCGGAAAAGATAGCCGTGCTGGCCCCTGCGCAGGCGGATGCCGTGCGGCAGCGTTTCCAGGCGCTGGCGCGCAGCACGGGCGCGTGGATTATCCTGGGTATCGGCGTGCAGGACGCTGCCGGGCGGCGCAACCTGGCCTGGCTGTTCGCGCCCGATGGCGCCGCGCCGGTCAGCTATCAGAAGCATCATCTGGCGCCGCCCGAGCGCGAGTTTCTTGCTGGCAGCGCGTATGCCGTGCAGCCGGTGGCGGGGCAGGTCATGGGGCTGGCCATTTGCAAGGACATGCATTTTGCGCCACTAGGGCGGGCATATGGCGTGGCCGGCGCGCAAACGATGCTGGTGCCGGCCTGGGATTTCCAGCTGGACGCCTGGATGGGCGCGCGCATGACCGTGGTGCGCGGCGTGGAAAACGGTTATGCGGTGCTGCGCGCGGCGCGCGAGGGCGTGCTGTCGGTCAGCGATGCGTATGGGAACGTGCTGGCGGAGCGGGCCAGCAGCGCCATGCCGGGCAGCACCTTGCTGGCGCCGCTGCCGGCAGCGAGGCCCGTGGCCACGTGGGCCGGTTGGCTGGGGCCGCTGTTCGGCTGGCTGTGCGTGGCGCTAAGCGTGATCCTGCTGTGCGTGGGCCGCCGCGCCGCGCCCGCCGTTTGACGTATAACGCCACGTTTTGTTGCAATGCGCAAAACCGTATTGCACAGCTTTCTTTTATATTCTGCGCGGGCGGCCACATAATCGCCGTTGATAATTGCACCATTGCCGTGCATATTATAGGTGGGATACCGGCATATATATTGCACTGCAATAAGTGGTGTTATCCGGTATTGAGAAATTCGCGCATCCGGTATTAATTGGTACTTAATTCGGCCACGAAGTCATACATATCGCCGCGGAAGTAGGAGCGGCAAAATTCCACGGCGCGCCCATCGCGCAAAAAGCCCAGCCTTTCCACCGACAAGCCCGCGTCGCCTTCCTCCGCCTGCAGCAGGCTGGCCTGCTCCCCCGTCAACAACAAGGCGCTGAGGCGCTGCAAGGCGCGCACGGGCCGGTTGCCCGCCTGTTCCAGCGCGTCATACATGGAGATATCGACAGCGTCGAGGTTCGGCAGGCAGCTGGCGACGATGGTCGCGTATTCCAGGCACATCGGCACCTCGTCCGCATAGCGGATGCGGTGGAAGCGGTACACGGGCGCGCCCGGCGACAGCCGCAGGCGCAAGGCTTCTTCCGGCGTGACGGTGCCTTCTGCGCGCTTGAGCCACACGCTGCGGGGCGTGCGTCCGCGCGCGCGCATGTCCTCGGAAAACGAGGTCAGCTTGGCGAAGTTTTTCTCGATGCGCGTATTGATGAAATTGCCCGAGCCGGGGCGCCGCACCAGCAAGCCCTCGTTGACGAGCCCATCGATGGCCTTGCGCACGGTGATGCGCGAAACGGACAGGTCGCTGGCCAGCTGGCGCTCGGCCGGCAAGGCTTCCTCGGGGCCGAGGATGCGCTTATCGATCGCTTCGCGCAGCGCGCGCTGCAGTTGCTGGTACAGGGGCAGGCTACTCGTCTGCCCCAGGCCTTGCATGATGTGAGCGAGGGTTGTCATACGCTGAGGGTCTCCGTTACGGCGCGTTGCAGACGCGCTCTGTATCTGTTTTGTGTCGCTGGATAATACCAAAAAAGGCCGTTATAAAACCAATTTGAATTATCAGGCCAACAATTTATGCCTGGCTTCCCCCATATTTAAGCCGCTCATACGGGCTACGGATTGATTTAGATAAAGTGGTCTGTGTGATTCAAACAACGTTATAAAAAAAAAGTTGCAACTGGTAGTGTTCTGGTATTGGATAGTAGTATATTGGCGTTGAATTGGTTTTGTAAGTGGTTGTGCCGAAGGGTCTGCAGCATGCCGGCGTGAGTGGGCGGGCTGGAAAGAAGACCTACGTTAAAAATGAAAAGGTTCCAATCCTGGAGCCTAAATCAAGGGGGAGTACATGAAACGCAATTTGACACCTGCAGCTGCCGTCGTGAAATCCGGATCGCGTAGCCGTACGCCGATCGCCGCGGCCGTTGCCGTGATGGTCGCTGGTCTGGCTTTTTCGGCGCAGGCGCAAGAAGCACCCGCCGACGACGTGACGACCGTCACCGTGACCGGCGTGCGTGCCTCGCTGGAAAAGTCGCTGAAGCAAAAACGCAATGCGGATTCCGTGGTGGAAGTGGTGACGGCCGAAGATATCGGCAAGATGCCTGACCGTAACGTGGCTGACGCGATCCAGCGCCTGCCAGGTGTGAATACCCAATCGTCGGCCGGCGGTGAAGGCGGCTTCGGCGAAAACGACCGCGTCAGCCTGCGCGGCACCAGCCCCAGCTTCCAGCAAACCCTGTTCAATGGTCATGCCATCAGCACGGGCGACTGGTTCGTCCTGAACCAATTCGGCGGCAACGTCGGCCGCAGCAGCAGCTTCTCCTTGCTGCCATCGGAACTGGTGAGCTCCGTTGTCGTGCACAAGAGCGCCACGGCAGACCTGCCTGAAGGCGGTGTTTCGGGCGTGATCGACGTGATCACCCGCCGTCCGCTGGAATTCAAGAACCAGATCACTGCTGAAGGTTCGATCCAGGCTTTCCACAATGACCTGGCCGGCAAGACCGACCCGCAGTTCTCCGGCCTGGTAAACTGGAAGAACGACACCAATACCCTGGGCATCATGGTGCAGGGCTTTTCGCAAAAATCGACCGTGCGCCGCGATGGCCAGGAAATCCTCGGCTACACGCCGATTGCCGCAGACAGCGTTGCGGCCAAGGCCCGTCCTGAACTGGCCGGCGTGAAAGTGCCGACCTTTATCGGCGCCACCCTGTTCGAGCAAAAGAAAACCCGCGAAGGCGGCGCATTCGATATCGAATTCAAGCCCAGCAAGGACTTGACCCTGGACGTGAACGGCTTCTATTCGCAACTGAAGGCGCCGCATCAAAACACGAACTGGCTGGCCGCGCCCGCCAACTCGATCAACAGTACGAAAGACGGCGTGCCGAACGGCCAGATACCGACCAACTACACGGTCAAGAACGGCACCATGACAGGCGCGACCTTCGCCAAGAACGCTGGCGAAGTCGACAATATCTACCGTCCTGATGCCGGCGGCGAATCGTACTACCTCGATTTCAACTTCAAGTACCGCGCCACCAAGGACCTGACCCTGACCGGCAAGCTGGGCAAGACCCATGGCCTGGGCTATGACCGCAACGATGTCTACTACCAGAACAACGTCGATGGCGGCATGGTGTATCAATTGAACGGCATGAGCCCGGCCAGCGTTTCCTATCCGGGCGGCACCACCACCAAGCCAGGTTCGACGGCATGGATCGGCGGTGGCGAATCACGTTCCGTCGACCAGGAAAAATATGCCCAGATCGACGCGGAATTGCGCCTGTCGTCCGGCATCTGGGATTCGATCAAGTTCGGCGGCCGCCTGACCGATCACAAGCGTTCTGCCGAGCATCCGATTGATGCCAAACCGGGTCCTCTGGGTATCTCCAATCCGGGCCCTGTTTGGAATGGTACCCAGTATCCTGGCGATTTCGGCAAGGATCTGGGTGGCAACCTGTCGAGCAATTACTTCAAGTATGACGGTGCAGCACTGGCCGCCTGGGCCGCGATCCCTGGTAACCGCAATCTCGATCCAGTGCAACGCCATAACTGGACAGACGAATTCAAACTGCAGGAAAAAACCTCGGCCATCTATGCCATGGCCAATTTGACGGGCGATAACTGGAGCGGTAACTTCGGCCTGCGTGCCGTGCAGACCAAGCAGTCGACCCTGGTCAACAAGCTCGGCGGCCCGATCGTCGGCTCCGACTGGAAACCGTACTCGCAGAACTTGTTTGAGCGCACCTATAATGACTACTTGCCTAGCGCCAACATCAAATTCGATGTGCGCAACGATCTGGTCATCCGCGGCGCCGTTGCCCGTACCATCGCCCGTCCTGATTACAGCGCGCTCGGTGGTTCGGTATCGCTGAACGACGATGCATTGAGCGGTGTCGGCGGAAACGTCAAGCTTGACCCTGTCAAGTCGGACAACGCTGAGATTAGCGCAGAATGGTACTTTGCGCCAAAATCGGCATTCTCGGTGGGCCTGTTCTACATGGATTTGAAGTCCGTCGTATCCAATGGAACTGTTAGCGGGACTTATTACAATAGCAAGCGCGGTACCGACGCCGTGTACCAGATCACGTCGCCATTCAATACCAGCGGCAAGAACAAGGGCGCGGAGTTCAGCTACCAGCAACCGCTGTTCGGCGACTTCGGTATTTTGGCCAACTACACCTATGCCGACGGCAAGCTGGATAACGGTGATGAACTGGTCAACGCATCGCGCAGCACGTATAACCTGACGGCCTTCTACGAAGCCAATGCCCTCAGCGCTCGCCTGGCCTACAACTACCGTTCGTCCTACAAGGCGGGCGTGGATCGTGGCGCCAGCCAGCACGTCGAAGGCGCTGGCGGCCTGGCCGGTTCGCTCAACTACAAGATCAACGAACATTTCACGGTCACGTTCGATGCGCTTAACCTGACGAACACGACCATCAAGATGTACGCTGAAAACCGCGATCAGCCACGCGCGTTCTACAGCAATGGCCGCACCTTCTACCTGGGCCTGCGCGCCAAGCTGTAAGCAAGACGACCCGGCCTGGCGCACACGTGCTGGGCCTGGCCTTCCTCGGTCTTTTCAAGGCAAGTCCCTGCATCAGGGCCTTGCCTTTTTTGCTGAGTGGGTGAGTTGTTTCTGTTATTGCCATTCAGTAACAGTCACCGTGTGGCAGGCTACGCCATCGGTGGTTGCCAGTACGTCGTACCCAGCCTTCGGCGGTACAGCCCTTCTACCAGCAGCGGGCGAATATTTATCTTTTTATATGGCATCATTATGACTATTGCACCTCAACGCTACCTCGCCCTCGATGTCTTGCGCGGCCTGACCGTGGCCCTGATGATCGTCGTCAATACGCCCGGCGACTGGGGCAGCGTGTACGCCCCGTTCCTGCATGCCGAATGGCATGGTTTTACCTTGACGGATCTGGTCTTTCCCAGCTTTTTGTTTGTCGTCGGCAATGCCTTGGCCTTTGCGCTGGGCAAGTACGAAAACCTGGACCATGGCGCCGTGCTGGCCAAGCTGTGCAAGCGCAGCGCGCTGATCTTTTTACTGGGCTTCCTGCTGTACTGGTTCCCTTTCTTCAAGATCGACGACGCGGGCCAGTTCGCCTGGTCGCCCCTGTCGCACACGCGCATCCCCGGCGTGCTGCAGCGCATCGCCGTATGCTACCTGGCCGCCGCGCTGATCCTGCATTACTGGAAGACGCGGGGCGCGCTGGCCTTCAGCGCCTGCGCCTTGCTCGGCTACTGGGCCATCCTGGCATGCTTTGGCGACTACAGCTTGCACGGCAACGCGCCGGCCAAGCTGGATCTGATCCTGCTGGGCGACAGCCATTTGTACCACGGCGAAGGCATCGCCTTCGATCCGGAAGGCATCCTCGGCACCTTGCCCTCGATTGTCAATGTGATCGCCGGCTACCTGGCGGGCAGTTTCCTGCGCCAGGCGGCGCCGGCGCGGCTGCGCTCCAGCTTGTATCAGCTGGCCGTGGCCGGCGCCATTTGCGTGGCGGTGGCTTTGTGTTGGAACGAGGTGTTTCCGATTAACAAGAAGCTGTGGACCAGCTCTTACGTGATGCTGGGCATCGGCCTGGACTTGCTGCTGCTGGCGCTGCTGATGTTCATCATTGATGTACGTCAAATGACGGGCTGGACCTACTTCTTTGAAGTCTTCGGCAAGAACACCCTGTTCATCTACCTGGTGTCGGAAGTGCTGGTGATTATCGCGTTTACCGTGCGCATCGGCAGCGGCAACCTGTACCAGTGGCTGTACCAGCAGTGGTTTACGGGCTGGGCGCCGGCGCGCGTGGGGTCCATGCTGTTTGCCGTCAGCTTCATGTTGCTGTGCTGGCTGATCGCCTACGGCATGGACAAGCGCAAGATCTATATCAAGGTCTGAAACTTGACGTCAGTCCATGCCGCGTGGTCAGGGCGACGATAGCCATTCTTGGGTGAATGGTCGAAAAAAAAGCAGCCCCGGCCTGAGCCGGGAACTGCCTTGCGTCTGCTTGAGGGGCAGGAATTACTGTGCCGCTGCTGCCGGTGCCGCCGCTGCCGTGGCAGGACGGTTCAGCCACAGGATCCAGTAGCGGGCCAGGTCGCCCACGCCGTCGCCGCCCTTGACCGTTTCCAGGACCTTGATGGCGTCGTCTTTCTTGCCGGCCATGGCATAGGAGTAGCCGAGGCGCAGCTTGGCGTCTTCAGCACGTTTCAGGCCGCCCTTGGCGATGCCTTTCTGGATCAGGTCGATACCTTTGTCGAACTGGTCCATCGTCACGAAAGCGTAGCCGAGGTTGATCAAGCCCGTGCCATCCTTGCTCTTCATGGCCGACGCTTCGCCGCTGGCGATGTTTTTCGCATCGTCGGCGGCAGCCTTGTTGGCCTGGTCGCGCAGTTTCTTGTGCTTGGCAGCATTCGCGCCCGTGCCCAGCACGCCTTTGGCAAAGCCCGCGTCCAGCACTTTTTTCGCTTCCGTCGGGAAAGCGTTCTGCAAGGCAATTTCAGCCATGTCGCTGTAATCTTGCGGTGGCATGGTGCCGACGGCCTTGAATTGCAGGCGCAGCACGTCCAGCGCGAAGCGGTCGGAATAGCCGGCCTTGCCTTGCGTGCGGCTCAGCAAATCGCTCCAGTAGTCATCCGACGGGTAGTAGCGCACCAGGTTTTCCATGGCGACCAGGTAGATGGCCGGGTCCTTGCTTTTCGAACCCGTGTTGGCCAGCAATTGCAGTTCTTCGATGGTCGGCGTCTTGCCCGCCTGCTGCTTGGCCGTCAGGTCGGACATCAGTTCCTGTTTCGCGCGCGCGAAATCATTGCTGAAGTAATACGCGCGGATGATGTAGGGACGCACGCCAGCCACATCGCCTGTTTCCGTCTGGTAACGGGTGAACCACTTGATGGCGTTCGGATAATCCTTGGCGTTGTAGTGGTAGTTGGCCAGTGCCTGGATGAAATCGCCCTGCACCTTTTTTTCCAGCTTGCCCGATTCGATCACCGCTTCCAGCGCCGTCATGGCCATAGTCGCATTGTTGGTGGTCGAGGCCAGCGCCACGCGCAGGCGGTTCAGTACGAACAATTCATAGGGCGTCAGGGCGGGAATGGCGGCAGCCTGGTCGATGCGGCTTTGCACGTCGGCATAGTTTTTCGCATCCATCGAAGCCTTTACGGCGTCCGGATCGAGCAGCTTGAACACTTCAGGACGTACCGTGTCGGCGGGCACGGCGGCGGGCGCACCCGCAGCGGCGGCTGGCTTGGCATCCTGCGCGTGCGACAGGGATGGCAGGACATTCAGGCCGATGGCGGCCAGGAGCAGGCTAAGACGGGCAAGACGGAATTGGGACATGGGTTATCCTTCAATCAATAACAAAAATACGCACCTGCACTGGCAGCCGCAACATCGTGCAGTGGCATTGCCAGAGGGGCAAGGAAGCTCGAAAAAACACATTTCTGCCGTTCTGCCTGCATAAGTCAAACAGAAGCGGCATGATACGAAGCGGCTATTGTCACATAAACGGCTGAGCGGGTGCGGCAAACGTGCGCGCTAGGGCTTGCCCTGCGGCATCGAACAGCAGGCAGCGCTGCGCCGGCAGGTGCAGGCGCATGGCGTCGCCCGCCTGACGCAAGCCTTCCTCGGCCGGCAGCTTGACGGCCAGCATCTCGGTCACGCCCGGCATGCTGGCGTAAACGATGGCCACGTCGCCCAGGTATTCGACATGGCTGACGGCAGCGTCGATGACGTTGTCGCCTGCAGCGTCCCGGTCCTGCAGGACGACGTGCTCGGCGCGCACGCCCAGGGTCAGCTGGTCGCCCGGCGCCACGTTCCCGCCCAGCGCTTCGACGTCGATGACGGCGCCGCCGGGCAGGCGCACGGCCACCGAACCGGGGCCGCTGGCGACGGCTGTGCAAGCGATGAAGTTCATCTTCGGCGCGCCGAGGAAGCCGGCCACGAACAGGTTGCCGGGATTGTTATACAGCGCGTGCGGACTGCCCACCTGTTCGATGCGCCCGCCGTTGAAGACGACGATGCGTTCGCCCAGGGTCATCGCCTCGACCTGGTCGTGCGTGACGTAGATCATGGTCGTCTTCAATTCCTGGTGCAGGCGCGAGATTTCCACGCGCATCTGCACGCGCAGCGAGGCGTCGAGGTTCGACAGCGGTTCGTCGAACAGGAATACCTGCGGCTTGCGCACGATGGCGCGGCCGATGGCCACGCGCTGGCGCTGGCCGCCCGACAGGTCCTTCGGCTTGCGTTTCAACAGTGGCGTGATCTGCAGGATCTCGGCCGCGCGCTCGACGGCGGCGCGCACCTCGGCCTTCTTGTGCCCCGCCAGCGAGAGGGCGAAGGCCATGTTTTCGAATACCGTCATGTGCGGGTACAGGGCGTAGCTCTGGAAAACCATGGCAAGGCCCCGCTCGGCCGGCGCGATATCGTTGGCCAGCTTGCCGCCGATATGCAGCTCGCCGTCCGTGATGTCTTCCAGTCCCGCGATCATGCGCAGCAGGGTTGATTTACCGCAACCGGACGGCCCCACGAAGACGACGAATTCGCCGTCGCGGATATCGAGGTCGATGCCGTGGATGACCGGGTGCTTGTCGTCGTACAGCTTGACGATGTTCTTTAACGCGATATGTGCCATGAAGTGGTTCTATCCTAGCTGGCGCTGGCCGGTGCGGACGTGGCGCCCGTGTCAGTCTGGCCGGAGGCATCCTTCGGTCCGATGCGCATGAAGCGCGACAGGATCAATACGGGGACGGCCGACACCAGCACCCACAGGAAAAAAGTCTTGTAGCCGAGGGCTGTCTGGATGTCGCCGCTGATCATCTTGAACAGCACGAAGCCCAGCTGCATCACGCCGGTGGCGAACGCATAGTGGGCCGTCTGGTACTTGCCGACGGAGACCACCTGCATCATGAACAGGATCAGGCCGACGAAGCCGAAGCCATAGCCGAACATCTCGACGCTGAGCGCGGCCGTGATCAGGGTCAAATCGGTGGGCATGCTGTGGCTCAGGTAGTAGAACACCAGGTTCGGCAAATTCATGGCCAGGATCAGGAAGAACATGGCGCGCTTCAGGCCCAGCCACGACGTGAAGTAGCCGCCGCCGATGCTGCCCAGCAGGAATGCGACGGTGCCGGCCGTGCCGTACACGGCGCCCACTTCCGTCGTCGACAGGCCCAGTCCCCCCAGTTCGCGCGCTTCGCGCAGGAACAGCGGGCCGATGGTCTGCACTTGCGCCTCGCCGGCGCGGAACAGGATGATGAAGGCGATCATGCCCCAGATGCCGGGTTTTTTCAGGAAGTCCACCAGCACGTCCCACAGCGTGCGGCTGATGCCGGCCACGCTCTTGTCGGCCACGGCCGCGTTGCGCACCTGCGGCAGCGCCCACAGGTGGTACGCGGCCAGCGACAGCATCATGGCGCCGATGATCAGGAAGATCACCGACCATGCGGGCTTGATGCCGATTTTTTTCTCCAGGTAGCCGGCCAGGATCACCAGGCCGCCCAGCGAGATGAATTTGCCCGCGTTGAAGAAGGCGCCTTGCCAGCCCGCGTAAGCCGCCTGCTGCTTGTCCGACAGGCTGGCGATATACAGGCCGTCGCAGACGATGTCGTGCGTGGACGAGGCCAGCGCGGCGACGAACAGCACGGCGATGCAGGCGGCAAACCACAGCGGCGTTTGCAGGGCCAGCGCGATCAGGCCCAGGCTCAGGCCACCGGCGAACTGGAACAGCACCACCATGGTCTTCTTGCTCGATGCCAGTTCCAGGAAGGGGCTCCACAGCGACTTGAAGACCCAGGCAAAGCCGATCAGGCCCGTCCAGCGGGCGATCTGGTCGTTCGGCACGCCCATGCTCTTGAACATCAGGCCGGCCACCAGGGCCACGGCGTAGAACGGCAGGCCCTGGGCGAAGTACAAGGTCGGCACCCAGGAAATCGGGCTGCGTTTGCCAATGTTGGTGCGCTTGTCGTGCATGGAGGCTTCCTTATCGAGAGACGTTTTCATTTGACTGCGCCGTCCATGCCGCGCATGAAGAAGCGTTGGGTAAACAGGAAGGCGAGCAGGGTCGGCACGATGGTGATCAGGGTGCCGGCCGCAATCACGCGCGTGCTGCTGCCGAAGGTGCCGCGCAAGTACAGCACGCCCACCGACAGGGGGAATTCATCGGGCTTGCTCATGACGATCGACGGCCAGATGTATTCATTCCACGATTCGATGGCCGTCAGGATGCCGACGGTGGCCAGCCATGGCGTAATCAGCGGCAGCATGATGCGGCTGAAGATCACCCATTCGGAGGCGCCATCGACCCTGGCCGCGTCGATCAGGTCTTGCGGCACTTCCTCGAACGCCTGCTTGAGCAGCAAGATGGCGACGGCCGTCACCACGTTGGGCAGGATCACGCCCGTGTAGGTGTCGACCAGGCTCATTTGCGTGATGGTGATGAAGTTGACGAGGAAGTTCACTTCCGACGGCAGCACCAGCGTGGCGAGAATCAGGCCGAATACCAGTTTGCGGCCGCGGAATTTCAGGCGCGCCAGCGGATACGCGGCCAGTGAGCACAGCAGCAGTTTCCAGAATACGGTGAACACGGCGATCAGTACGGAGTTCCTGAAGAACGACCAGATGGGAATCGCGTTGAACACTTCGATGAAGTTGTCGAAGGACGGCGCCTTCGGCCAGAAGGTGGGCGGGAAGGCGAAGATATTGCCCTCCGTGGAAATGGCCGTCACCAGGGTCCACCAGAACGGGAAGACGCAGACGACGGCGATCGCGCATAGCACGGCATAGTGGCCCAGTATTTGCAGGCGGGTTTTCAGGGGGCGGGAACGTTTTTGCATGGTCATTCCCGATCAACGGTGCTTGGGTTTGAGGTAGCGCAGGCACAGCAGGGCGATGCCGATGCAGAATAGGGACACGACGAAGCTGGCGGCCAACGCGCGCGGCAGTTTCAAGTGCTTGAGGCCCTGGTCGTACGCGTAGTACAGCGCCGTGAAGGTGGAATTCATGGGGCCGCCCTGGGTCAGCACGTCGACTTCCTGGTACGCCTTCAGGGCCGCCAGCACGGACAGGATGGAGCACAGCATGATGGTGGGGCGCAGCATGGGCACGGTGATCTTCCAGAAGCGCTGCCAGCGGTTGGCGCCGTCGAGCATGGCCGCCTCCTGCATGTCCGACGGAATCGATTGCAGGGCCGCCAGGTACATCACCATGTACCAGCCCAGGCCGCGCCACAGGGTGACGAACATGACGGCAAACAGGGCCAGGCTGTCGTTCGACAGCCAGCCCACGGGCGCGTTCACCAGTTTTAACGTCATCATCACGTAGTTCAGCGCACCCTGCTCGTGGAACATGAAGCCCCACATGATGCCGACCACGGACACGGTCGTCACCACGGGCACGTAGAAGGCGGCGCGGAACAGACGGATGCCGGGCAGGCGGTTGTTCACCAAGACTGCCAGGGTGATGGCGCCCACCTGCACGAAGGGCACCATCAGCAGGAACATCAGCGAATTCTTCAGGCCCGCGACAAACATCTCGTTATTGAAGATGTAGCGGAAGTTATCGAGGCCGACGAAGCGCGTCTCGCGTATCAGGCTGTAGTCGGTGAAGGCCAGCACGGAGCCGTAGCCGACGGGCCAGAAGGAAAAGGCGGCCAGCAGCAGCAGGGCGGGGGTCAGGAACAGCCAGGCTTGCAGAGTGTGGCGGTGGGAGAATGTCATGGTGTCCTCAGTGGCGCGGCAGGGTGGCCAGCTTGCGGTTCCAGATGGCGACGGCCTGGTCCAGCGCCTGCTTCACATCCTGCTTGCCCGTCACGCCCGCCTCGACGGCTTTCACCAGCGAGCGGCGCAGCTCGTCGTAGTCGTCGATGCCGGCCACGTACAGGGTGCGCGAGTGGCCCATCGACAGGGCGCCGGCGGCGACCGCCTTTTCGGCCGCGCCCGCGTTGGTCGGCGTGGCGAGGAAAAACGGATCGGCCGCCGCTTTCACCGTGGTGGGGAAGACGCTGGCCTGGCGCGCGAACGCCAGCTGGTTTTCGTCGTTCGTCAGGAAGCGCGCGAACTTGCCGACCGATGGCAACTGGCGCGCCGGCACGCCTTTCGGAATGGCGAAGTGCACCAGCCAGCCGCCGTCGGCGATGCCGGTGGGGCCCAGCGGCGCGGGCGCCACGTCGGTGATGGCGTAGATGTCTTTCGCGTCGCCGCGGATGCGCTGCATGGCCGTGGGCGGCGCGAGCAGCATGCCCAGGCGGCCGCCCTTGTAGGCGTCGATCACGGCGGGGAAGTTATCTTCGGCGAACAGGCTTTCCTTCAGCAGGCCGCCCACCTTGTAGGTGTCGGCCAGCTTCTGCACCAGCGCCACGTGCTGCGGCGAATTGAAGACGGCGCGGTTGTCGGTAATCACGGCCAGGCCCTGCTGCATGAACAGGCCGTCGATTTTCGACAGGGCGGGGGCGATGCCGGCCTTGCCCGTGCGTTGCGCGATCTGGCGCGCGAACGCCAGCTGTTCATCGAGGCTGGCGGGGCCGCGCGCTAGGCCCGCCTGCTTGAAGATGGCGGTATTGAAGGCGATTACCGCGACATTGCTGTACATGGGGAAACCGTAGGTGCCGCCCTTGAAGCGCAAGTCCGCCAGGGCGCTGGGGATGTAGCTGGCGCGCGCTTCTGCGATCAGGCCATCGACGGGCGTGAGCAAGCCGTCGCGCGCGAATTCGTCGGCCCAGGGCACGTTCAGGCTGACCAGCGCGGGCGGCGTGCCGGCCACGATGCGCGTGACCAGCTTGGTCTGGATGACGTCCCACGGGAAGTCGATCCATTCGATCTTGACGCCGGGATTCTGCGCCTCATAGCGCGCCACCACCGCATTGAAATACGGCGTGAACTTGGGCTTCATGCTGAAGGTCCAGAATTCGATTTTCTCGGCAGCCCATGCCTGCGGCGCGAGCAGGCCCGCGCAGGCAACAACCGCCAACAGTCTCTTGATCGTCATTTTTATCCTGGAGCGCGAGGCTCCAATGTCCATGAGTCCGCGGCGCGGGTACATGCCCTTGCCGTCGCTTATATTCGGGTGCTACGGACGGCAGCCGCGCCCCGTGCCGGGGGCGCAGCTGCCGCTTGCTGCTTAATTGGTTTTGGTGACCTTGCTCAGGTGACGCGGCGCATCCGGGTCCATGCCGCGCGCGGCCGACAGTTTGGCCGCCATCACGTAGAAGGACTGGATGGCGACGATCGGATCGAGATCCGGCGTGGCCGCCACGGGCAGGGTCAGGTCGCGCTCGGCCACGTCGGCGGGGGCCGCCAGCAAGACCTTGGCGCCGCGGCCGCGCATCTCGGTTGCCAGTTGCAGCAGGCCGGCTTGCGTCGGGCCGCGCGTGGCGAAAATGAGCAGCGGGTAGCCGTCTTCGATCAGGGCCATCGGGCCGTGCTTGATTTCGGCGCCGCTGAAGGCTTCCGCCTGCAGGGCCGAGGTTTCCTTGAATTTCAGCGCCGCTTCCAGCGCCACGGGGAAGCTGATGCCGCGGCCGACGACCATGATGTTGCGGGCCGGCGCCAGTACGTCGATGGCGGGCGACCAGTCGACGCGGGTCGCTTCGAGCAGCGCTTCGGGCAGCGCTTCCAGGCCCGCCTGCAGTTCGGGGTCGTTCTGCCACTGCGCCACCATGCGCGCGCCGGCGACCAGGCTGGTGATGAAGCTCTTGGTGGCGGCGACACTTTGTTCCTTGCCCGCGCGCAGGGGCATGGCCCACTCGGCGGCGTGCGCCAGCGGCGAGTCGATATCGTTGACGAGGGCCACGGTGGTGGCGCCGCCGTCGCGGAAGTAGCGGATCGGCTCGACCACGTCAGGGCTTTGGCCCGATTGCGAGATCGAGATGGCCAGCGTGTCGCGCGTCACCAGCGGCGACTTGTTCAGCGTCACAAGCGACATCGGCAGGGATGCGACAACGCGGCCCAGGCGCGCCATGATTAGGTAGGCGACGTAGTTGCAGGCGTGGTCCGAGCTGCCGCGCGCGATGGTCAGCGCGGTCGAGAACGAGGTGCTCCTCAATTTGCGGCCCAGTTCCGCGTAGCGTTCCGTGTCGCTGGCCAGTTGCAGGGCGACGCATTCGGCGGCGGAAATGGCTTCTTTAAGCATCATTGAGGTCACAGATTTCTCCTTCTATATACACAGCTTTGAGTTTGAGATCGCGATCGAGTACCACCAGATCGGCGTAAGTACCGGGGGCCAGCCGGCCGCGTTCTTCCAGGCCCAGGTAATCGGCGGCGTTGGTCGACACGCGCTTGGACGCGTCGGCCAGGTCCAGTCCCAGTCCCACCAGGTTGCGCAGCGCCTGGTCCAGGGTCAGGGTGCTGCCCGCCAGGGTGCCGTCGGGCAGGCGCACGCCGCCCATGCATTTCTGCACGGCGTGGCGGCCCAGCATGTATTCGCCGTCCGGCATGCCGGTGGCGGCGGTGGAATCGGTGACGCAGTACAGGCGCGGGATGGCGCGCAGGGCCACCTTGATGGCGCCCGGATGCACGTGCAGCAGGTCGGGGATCAGTTCGGCGTATTCGGCGTGCGCCAGGGCGGCGCCGACCATGCCCGGCTCGCGGTGATGCAGGCCGCTCATGGCGTTGAACAAATGCGTGAAACCCATGGCGCCATGTTCCAGCGCGGCCACGCCGTCTTCGTACGAACCGAGCGTGTGGCCGATCTGCACACGCACGCCGGCGTCGGCCAGGGCGCGCACTAGGTCCAGGTGGCCGGCGATTTCCGGCGCCACGGTGATGACGCGCAGCTTGGCCAGGGTTTGCAGGCGCTCGATTTCAGCCAGGTTGGCGGCGCGCGCGTAGTTCGGCTGCGCACCCAGCTTGCCGGAATTGATGTACGGGCCTTCCAGGTGGGCGCCCAGCACGCGCGCCGTGTTCGGGCGGCGGTGGTTGGCGGCGATGCCGATGGCCGTCAGGGCCATGTCGATGTCTTCCGGCGGCGCCGTCATGGTGGTGGCCAGCAGGCTGGTGGTGCCGTGGCGCGCATGAATGCCCGCGATGGTGTAGACGGCTTCGCCGCCTTCCATGATGTCCTTGCCGGCGCCGCCATGCACGTGCAGGTCGATAAAGCCGGGCAGGATGTAATCGTCGCTGTTGCCCGACGGGTGGAGCGAATCGCCCGTGATGCTGTCGACCCGCTCGCCGAAGGCGATGGCGCCGTGGATCCAGCCGCCGGGGGTAAGGATATTGCCTTTGATAGTGCTGCTCATCTGCGCGACTCCGCTACGAATTCATAATAATCACTGCGGCAATACGAGTGGGTCAGTTCCACCGCTGCGCCGTTGTCGAGATAACTGACACGGGTGATGTGCAGCATGGCTTCACCCGTCTTGATATTGGCCAGCTTGGCCTGTTCCGCCGTGGCGTTGACGGCGCGGATATGCTGCAGCGCGCGCATCGGGATGGTGCCGCGCGACTCCAGGTAGCCGTACAGCGAATCGGTGACCTGCTGCGGGTCCGGCATGTACAGCGCGGGGATGGTGGTCGTTTCGATCGCCATCACCACTTCGTCGGCCGTGCGCAGGCGGCGCAAACGCGCCACCGGCATGTGCGGCGACAGTCCCAGCGACAGCAGTTCCAGCGGCGCGGCCGCGCCGATGTCGCGCTGCAGCCAGCGCGAGCCGGCCGTGAAGCCCCGCTGGCGCAATTCTTCCGAAAAGCTCGTCAGGCGCGACAGCGGCTGTTCCAGCTTGGGCGTGATGTAGGTGCCCGAGCCGCGCTTGCGCGTCAGCATGCCCCTGTCGCACAGCATGTCGATGGCCTTGCGCGCCGTGACGCGCGAGATTTCCAGGATGTCCGACAGCACGCGCTCGGAAGGCAAGGCCTGGTTGGCGCGCCAGTCGCCGCTGGCGATGCCGTCCGACAGCATGTTCGCCAGCTGCATGTAGAGCGGCGTGTCGCTGGCCGGATTGGGTTTGAAGGCGGACAGTTTGGCCAGCATGGTCATTGCTCCTGCAAGTGCTTGCGTATCAGGCGCAGGCCGCCTGCGGCCGAGTCGCCCTGTGCCGGCACGACCAGTTGCAACAGTGCCGCCGGCAGGTAGCTCGACAAGGGCGCCGCCAGGCCGCCGCACAGGGCCACG
This sequence comes from Janthinobacterium sp. SUN120, assembly GCF_030397735.1. Lineage (NCBI taxonomy): Bacteria > Pseudomonadati > Pseudomonadota > Betaproteobacteria > Burkholderiales > Oxalobacteraceae > Janthinobacterium > Janthinobacterium sp. SUN120. The sequence goes on from NZ_JAPUBW010000003.1 coordinate 343,799, forward strand.
GGCAAGGCACCGGCCGGGTCGAGGGCCCTGGCGATGAGGGCGATCTGCTGGCCCGCGTCCACCAGGATGGCGCGCGCCACCGCATTGGTGGCTGCGTGTTCGAGCACCAGGCGCGCCAGTTGAGCGAAATTGGTCTGGCTGGCGGCCGCCAGCCACACCTGCATGGCGTCGCGCTGGCCGCCGCAGGCATCGATGATGGCTGTGGCGAAGGCGCTGCCGGGCACGCGGCCGTCGGCCACCTGCTGCGCATGGTTGATGGCGCGCATGCCGATCCAGGCGCCGCCCGCTTCGTCGCCGGACGGGAAGCCCCAGCCGCCCACTTCATGGCGGCTGCCGTCCGCGTGCAGCACTTCGCCCACGCTGCCCGTGCCGATGGCAACGATGGCGCCCGGCTGGCCCGCATGCGCGCCCAGCAGGGTGGTCAGGGCGTCCGATTCGAGCGCGACGGCGGCATAGCCGGGATTGTGTTCGATGAAGCTGGCGGCCCACTGCTTGTTGTGCACGCCGGCCAGGCCCAGGCCGATGGCCATGCGCTGCAGCGGCGGCTGTTCCAGTGCGGCGGCGCGGAAGGCCAGGGTGACGGCATGCGCGACGGACGTCCAGGCCCGTTCGATGCCCAGTCCCAGGCCGGATGGGCCGCTTTGTCCCTGCGCCAGTTCCTGGCCATCGAGGCGCGCCAGGCGTACGCGGGTTCCGCTGCCCCCGCCGTCGACGCCGATTATGTATTCGATCATGTTGTGCAGTCCCGCGTTTGGTTGATTGCGCCTGTCTCGGTTCTTTTATTTGTCGGGCGGCGAAAAAGCTGAAGGCACTATATTGTCGCCCCGATGGCTTGTCAACAGGTATTTAAGTGGTATTAACAAATGCGTTGCGCGCTGTCGCCGCATGCCCGAGGGCATGATTGCAAGTGATTGTTAATAAAGGGATTTTCATGCTTGCCGAATGGTATTGAAATTGGCCTTGTTTAATGCCAATTTTTTCAGACTGGTCTGCGCCGCGCGCGGTAGTGTTGCTTCCGCGCATGCTTGGCAAGGGACGCCATGAAGAGTAAAGTCCGCCTTTTACACCTGAGTTGGAAGAGCATGATGAACGACAAGGCAGCAAAGAGCGATTACTGGGACGACTGGCAGCAAGAGGCGCTGGCCGCTGGCGTGTCGGCGCCGCTGGCTGCGCTGGGCATGGAAATGATGCGCACGCACCGCAAGAACCGCTGGCCGAAGGATTTCCTGGGCCGCGAAAGCGATGGCCCGGTCATGATCGAAATGTGCCTGGAAGACGAAGCGGAAACGGAATTGTTCTTCATCGAGAACCTGTATCCCTACGATGCGGCGCTGATCGAAAAGACGCGCCGCCGCCTGTGCCTGCACTGAGAGTGCGCTGACGCGCGACTGGAACGGCCGCCTTGTGCGGCCGTTTTGCTTTTCGGGTGGCATTTTCATGGGGGAGTGTCATAATGGCCCAGGCATTTCCGCCCAGGTATGGAGTAGATAATGAGCAAGGCACAGGACAGCAAGAAGGAAGCCAAGAAGGAACCGGCCAAGACCATGAAGGAAAAGAAGGAAGCCAAGAAGGTCAAGAAAGAAGAGCGCAAGCGCTGATCATGCGCCTGCGTCGCTTACTGTCGCGCCCGTGGCGTGCGCCGGCCCTGCTGGCGGCGTTCGCCCTGCTGGCCGTGGGCACGCCCGTGTCCGGCGTGCTGGCGCAGCAAAAGCCGCCGCCATCCACGTTCGGGCAGGTGGTGGGCAACGCCGTGCTGTGCATCGACCAGATCGACAACAAGGCCTTCTATACGTATCTGCTGACGGCCTTCGGCCCCGCCTACAAGCATGAAGGGGGCGCTTACTGGTTCCGCACGGACGCCACCTTGTGGGGCGCGCCGATTACCGACGTGATCGTCAGCGACGACACCAGTCCCCTCGTCTTCATGGGCGTGGTGGCGGACGCGACGCCGGAAAAGCTGGAGCCGGCCATCCGCGGCGTCTCGGGCCTGCGCTTCAATAAGCTCGACAATTCCGCCTTTCCTGTCCGTGGTTCCGTGCCTGGCAGTAAAATCGTCTACTTCCGCAGCAAGGCGAAAGTGTATTGCGCCAAATACAAGCCGTTGCCGCCCGCCCGCACCCGATGAGGGGTTCGGCTTGCCGCCGCGCATTTTGATCGTTTCATCCGCAGGGTCTCCATGTACACGCATTATTTCCAGCTCAAGCAATCGCCGTTTTCGATCGCCCCCGATCCGCGCTACCTGTTCATGAGCGAACGCCACCGCGAAGCGCTGGCGCACCTGCTGTATGGCGTGGGCAGCGGCGGCGGCTTCGTGCTGCTGACGGGAGAAATCGGCGCCGGCAAGACCACCGTGTGCCGCTGCTTCATGGAACAGATTCCGGAAAATTGCCAGCTTGCCTACATCTTCAATCCGAAACTGTCCGTCGAGGAATTGCTGCTGTCGATCTGCGAGGAATTCCGCATCGCCCTGGCGCCCGGCGTGGCCAGCGTGAAAGGCTATGTCGACGCCATCAATGCGCACTTGCTGGCCAGCCATGCGCAAGGCAAGAATAATGTGCTGATCATTGACGAAGCGCAAAACCTGTCCGCCGCCGTGCTGGAGCAGCTGCGCTTGCTGACCAACCTGGAGACGAGCGAGCGCAAGTTGCTGCAGATCATACTGATCGGCCAGCCGGAATTGCGCGCCATGCTGGCCCGTCCCGAACTCGAGCAGCTGGCGCAGCGCGTGATCGCCCGCTACCACCTGGGGTCGCTGACGGCGGACGAGACGGCCAGTTATATCCGCCACCGCCTGGCCGTGGCGGGCAGCACGGCGCAGACGCCGTTCGCGCCGCGTTTGATGGCGCAGATCCATGCCTTGAGCAAGGGAGTGCCGCGCCGCATCAACCTGCTGTGCGACCGCGCGCTGCTGGGCGCCTACGTGGAAAACCAGCCGCAGGTGACGCGCCAGATACTGCGCCGCGCCGCCGAGGAAGTGTTTGCGGAAGAGGGGAAGTCGGCTGCCGGACGGGGTCTGCGCTGGCCGCACGTGGCCGGTGGCGTGCTGGCCGGCGCCGTGGTCACGGCCGCGCTGGCCTGGCATTTCATGCCGCGCCCGTCCGCCGTGCCCCCTGCACCTGCCGTGGCCGCCTCTGTGCCGGCCGTCTCCGCCGTGGCGGTTGCCGCCGCGTCTGCCCCCGCACCGGCCAGCATGCCGGACCGCAACGCGGTGCTGCGCCAGCTGGCCAGTCTGTGGGGCGAGCAGTTGCCGGCCGGTGACGCTTGCCAGGCGGGCGCCCGCGCCGGCCTGCGCTGCCTGCATAGCCGGGGCGGTATCGCCGAGCTGCGCGTGCTGGACCGTCCCGCCCTGCTGGCCTTGCGCGACGGGGAGGGGACGGAACAACTGGCGCTGCTGACGCGCGTGCAGGACGAGAACGCCACCGTCCTGCTCGATGGCAAACAACAAAGCGTGCCGCTGGCCCAGCTGGCGCAGCGCAGCGACGGCAGTTTCACCACCTTCTGGCGTGCCCCGCGCAGCTGGCGCGACGAAGTGCCGCTGGGCGCCCGCGGCGCCGACGTGGACTGGCTGGCGCAGCGCCTGGCGCAACAGCAGGGCTTGCCTGCGCCGGCCGCCAATCTGCCGCTCGATGCCGAGATGCAAGGCCTGCTGCGCGCTTTCCAGCAGCGCCAGAACTTGCGTGCCGATGGCCTGGCGGGCCCGAAAACATTCATACGCCTGATGCAGCTGGGTGACAATTCGGAGCCGCGCCTGAGCAGCGCGGCTCCTGCCGTGGCAGCGCCCGCTGCGACGGCGATGGTGGCGGGGAAATAAGATGTCCTACATACTTGAAGCACTGAAAAAGTCGCAAGCCGAGCGCCAACTGGGCGAGTTGCCGTCGATCCACGCACCGCAAGTGCCGCTGCACGATGCCGCCGCATCCGGCGCCGTGCGGCGCGCGCCCGTGTGGCTGGCGCTGGGCGGCGTGACGGTGGCCGTGGCTGCCGCGCTGCTGCTGTGGCAGCCGTGGCAAGCGGACGCGGCGGCGCCTGCGGCCGTCGCCCCTGCCGTGCTGGCCCAGGCCGTGCCCGCGCCGCTGCCGGCAGCGCCGCCGCCTGCTGTCCCCGCGCCCGCGGCTGTGCCCGTACCCGTGCCACCGGCGGCCACCGCCGCGCCCGTGCACCATGCGAGGCCCGTGCCGGAACCGAAGCAGGAGACGCCAGGCCAGGCCGCTCCGCCTGTCCCCGCTCCGGCTCCCGCTCCCGCTCCGGCGCCGGCCATGCCCGCGCCAGCGCCCGCGCCGTCAGCCGAAGAGACCGTGCCCGGCATGCGCGACTTGCCCGAGCCGATACAGCGGCAAATCCCCGCCATCGCCATCGGCGGCTATATCTATTCGAAGAATCCGGCCGACCGCCTGTTGTTGATCGACAAGGTCTTGCGCCACGAGGGTGAGGAACTGGCGCCCGGCCTGGTGCTGGAAAAGTTGCAGCCGAAGGCGGCCATCTTCAGTTTCAAGGGCTACCGCTACCGCGTGCCATATTGAGTTGTTGTGCATCAAGGCCGGGCCGCCATAGCTGAACCATACTGGCCAGGCCTGGTCGAACCAGGGTCGCTGCGACCGTGTGCGCGGCCGGGGAGGTCCGATGATTGCTGCCGCAACTGCTGGCGAGGGTGTGCTTGATGCGCAGGGCCTGGGAAACCTGGCGCGCATCGACCATATCGTCGTGCTGATGATGGAAAACCGCTCGTTCGACCACATGCTTGGCTATCTGAGCCTGGAAGGCGGGCGCACCGATATCGATGGCTTGCAGGCCAGTCATGCCAACGTGCATGCGGGCGTGCGCTACCCCGTGCACCATTTGCTGCGCACGGCCTTTGGCCCGCAGCAAGACCCGTCGCATACGGGCATGTCGGTGGCGCAGCAATTGCAAAACAATAACGGTGGCTTCGTCGACGATTATGCGCAAACGCATCCGGGCGATCCCGACATCGACCTGGTCATGGGCTACTACAATGGGGCCGACTTGCCCATGTACGATTTCCTGGCGCAGCAATTCTGCGTCTGCGACCGCTGCTACAGCTCCGTGCCGGGCGCCACCTGGCCCAACCGCCTGTATGCGGTCAGCGGCAAGGCGGCCGGCAGCAAGGACAGCAAGCGCGTGCCCCTGTATGCGAACAAATCCTTCGTGCGCCACCTCGAGCGGGCCCAGGTCAGCTGGAAGTTTTATTCCGCCTGGAAACCCTGGAGCCTGGCGTTGACGGACGACCATTACCGCTCGTCCGACATGTACGAACCGTTCGGCTCCAGCGCCCGCCGCTATGGCTTCATCGGCGATGCGCTGGCGGGCGCCTTGCCCTCGGTCAGCTGGATCGATCCCCATTTCTTCGACAATGACGACCACCCGCCGGCCGATATCCGCGCCGGCCAGGCGCTGGTGGCGCAGGTCTACCAGGCCCTGTCGCGCGGTCCCGCCTGGGCGCGCACCTTGCTGATCCTCAGTTATGACGAGCACGGCGGCTTTTTCGACCATGTGCCGCCGCCCGTCGCCGTGGACGACGACCCTGCGTTTCGCCGCTACGGCGTGCGCGTGCCCATGCTGCTCGTGTCGCCGCTGATCGCGCCTGGCAGCGTCAGCCACGAGGTGGTCGATCACGCGTCGATCATCAAGACCATCCTGCAGCGCTTTTGCCGCGCCGCCGATGGCGCCTTGCCCCAGATGGGCGCGCGCGTGGCGGCCGCCAGCGGCCTGGGCGCCGTGCTGACCCTGGCGCAGCCGCGCGCTGCGCCTGCCGTGCCCGCAGCCGTGCAGGCGCAGCGGGCCGCCTGGGAAGCGGATGTGCGGGCGCAGGATTTCGCCCCGCTGGCGCCTGCTTCCCCGCCGGATGGCGCGCTGGCCGCCGCTGTCGCCGTTCCCTTCCAGTCCGATGCGGAGGCGGGCGCGATCGCCGCCCACCGGCAATTGGCGCGCAGGGCGAGGAATGCGCAGGCGGTGGATGGTAGAACGGCGAGTAAAACGGCGAGTCAAGCGGCGGGAGCGGCAGCGCCGAAGCCGGCGGGCAGGCGCCGGCGGCAGGGCGGCAAGCCGGGGCCCGCCAGTGCCAGGAATGGCGGGAAATCCGGCGGCGCTTGATTTGCGCGATGAGTTGCGCGATGAGTCGGGCGATGCGCGGTGCCTGCGCCAGGCGGCAGCGCCGGTGGGCTGCGTATAATCATTCCTTCTCAATCAAGGAGTGACCATGCACGATGCGATGCCCGCACACCCGGTACTCGGTGTGATCGGTCGTTCCGGTAGCGGCAAGACGACCCTGCTGGAATTTGTAGTGAAGGAAATGGCGGCGCGCGGCTTGCGCGTCAACCTGGTCAAGCACAGCCACCATGACCTGGCGCTGGAGCCGCCGCAGAAGGACAGCGCCCGCCTGCGCCTGGCCGGTGCGGCGGAAGTGCTGGTGGCGTCGCCGTACCGTTTTGCCATCGTGCATGAACTGCGCGGCGCGCCGGAACCCAGCCTGGCGCAGCAATTGGCCCGCATGGGGCCGGCAGACCTGACCCTGGTCGAAGGCTTCAAGACGGACCCGATTCCCAAGCTGGAAGTATTCCGTCCGGAAGTGGGGCAGGCACCCCTGTATCCGCATGACCCGCATGTGATCGCCGTCGCGTCGGACAGCCCGGCGCCGACCGATTTGCGCGAGGGCGTGCAATGGCTGGACTTGAATGCGCGCGAACACGTGCTGGCCTGGCTGCTGCTGCAGTTGGAAAATAAGCTGGAAAAATAAGCTAAAGGTTTGCCGGCGGCATCCGTTAACAAGGGTAGAACCTCATTGGAGAAACGTATGGACGTCGGAAGCATTGCTCAACTGTCAACCACGATGGCGGAGACAGGCACGCGGCAAGCCGTCGGCTTGACTGTCCTGAAAAAAGCCCAGGATATCCAAAGCTCGACCGCCACGGCCTTGCTGGCAGCGCTGCCACCGGTACAGTCGGCGCCAAGTCTGCCGGCTCACCTCGGCAACCGCATCAACACGACCGCCTGAGCGCAGTCCCGCGGCGCCCGTCTGGCGCTTGCATTACTTACGGCCACACCACCGTCATCGACGGTGGCGCGTGGGCGTTTTTGTCTGCAGCCTGCCTTCCTTCCGTTTTTCTCCCCGCCTCTGTCAAGTTGATTAATTGACCATGGTTCGCCATGGCACGGCCGATTCAGTAGAATGGCGTCCATCACCTCGCGTTGCCCATCGCGCAGCCCGGGGCGTGCCATTACTTTGACCCATGCAAGAGGATTCCCCATGAACAAACGTCAAGCTCTTATCGCCGCCGCCCTCGCGGGCATCTGTGCCGGCACCACCCTCAACGCGGCCGCGCACGATGGTCCCGCCCCCGGCGACAAGGAAAAGTGTTACGGCGTGGCCAAGGCAGGGCAGAACGATTGCGCCTCGTCCGACGGCGCGCACTCCTGCGCAGGCCAGGCGGAAGCGGACAACTTGCCGACCGAATGGACGTATGTTGCCAAGGGCACGTGCGAACAGGCGGGCGGTTCCGTCAAGCCCATCAAGGCCGGCAAGGCGGCAAAACCAGCCACGCAGCCGTAAGCATCCGCCGCCTGCCCATGCCGCCGCCAGTTCAAGCGCTTGCCGGCGTCGGCTTGCGCGCCGCGCACTACCGCGACTTCCTGGCGCGCCGCCCCAGGGTGGGCTGGCTGGAAGTACACACCGAAAATTATCTGCAGCCGTCGGGCTGGGATAACCATGTATTAGACACCCTGCGCCAGGATTACCCCGTCAGCCTGCATGGCGTGGGCCTGGGCCTGGGATCCGCGCGCGGTTTTTCCGAGAGTCACCTGCAGCGCGTGCGCGCCGTGGTCGAGCGCATCGAGCCGGTCCTCGTGTCGGAACACCTGAGCTGGGGCGCCGTGGCGCAGCAGCAACTCAATGATCTGTTGCCGCTGGCCTTGAATGGCGCCGCCCTCGATTTGCTCTGCGCCAGGGTGGGGAGGGTGCAGGATGTGCTGAAAAGGCCGATCTTGCTGGAGAATGTCTCCACTTACCTGCGTTTTGCCGACGATGCCATGAGCGAGGCGCAATTCCTGGCGGAGCTGGCGCGCCGCAGCGGTTGCGGGCTGCTGCTCGATATCAATAATCTGTATGTGAATCAGTGCAACCACGGCGAAGACGCTATGACGGCCATGCAGTCCATCGCGCCGGGCAGCGTGGGCGAGCTGCACCTGGGCGGCCATCTGATAACGCCGCATGCCGTGATCGACCATCACGGCGCCGCCGTGGCCGATCCCGTCTGGGACTTGTATGCGGCCGCCTTGCAGCATTTCGGCGCCGTGCCCACGCTGGTCGAATGGGATACGGACTTGCCCACCATCGATGTCTTGCTGGGCGAGGCGGACAAGGCGCAAGCCATGCTGGCGCGGCATGCGCCGCCAACGTCATGGCAGGGAATAGCGCTGCCGGCGCCGCCGCCGCCCGCGTCGCTTGATGCGCTGTCGGCCGGCCAGCAAGCGTTTGCCACGGCCTTGCTGGATGCCGAGGCAACATTGCCATCGTTCGCGGGAGAAGCGGTGCCGCAGCGTTTTGCACTGTATCGCGGCAATATGAACGCCACCTGGCGCCGCACCCTGGCGCACGCCTATCCCGTCGTGCTGGCGCTGGTGGGCGAGGAATTCCTGGGCGGCCTGGCGCGCGCGTATGGGCGGCAGATGCCATCCGATAGCGCCGATTTGAACCAGTTTGGCGCCCGTTTCGCCGATTTTCTGGCCACTTTCCCGCATATCTCCGACTTGCCCTATCTGCCGGACATGGCGCGCCTGGAATGGGCCGTGCACCTGGCCCATTACGCGGCCGATGCGCAGGGCCTGGCGCCCGAGTCGCTGGCCGCCTTGCATCCCGACCAGTTGGAAGTGCGGCGTTTCAGCTTGCATCCCGCCTGCGCCTTGCTGGAATCGGATTGGCAAGTGGCGGCCCTGTGGCAGGCGCATCAGGAGGGAGGGCGGCAGGGGATGTTTCCGCAGGATATGCAGGTGGCGAGCTGCGCGCTCGTATGCCGGACGCGCTGGAAGGCGCAGGTGCTGCTACTGGATGCGGCTGCGCATGCCGCCTTGCTGGCGTTAAGGCAGGGGCAGACGTTTGGCGCCGCGCTCGATGCTGCATTCGAGCTGGACCCTGCATTCGACCTGGCCGCGCACTTGCGCCAGTGGCTGGCGCATGCGGTGTTGACGGCGTGAGGGGTTATTCGAAGGCCCGCAGCAGACGCGCCTCGCCCGTCTGATCGCGGTACAGGGCATTCGCGGCCAAGGTGGCGTCCATCATGCGCGTGACTTGCTCTTCTTCAAAGCGGGCGAGTTCGGCCGTGGCCGCGACGAGGGCCAGTTCCAGCCTGGCGCGCGCGCTCTGGTACAGGCTGCTGGTGTATTTGTCTGTGTTACGCAGCAATTCTTCCGCGTTTTCTATTACCTGGCGCAAGTCGCCGATCAGGCGTTCCTGGCTGCGCGTACCTTGTTCGGGATGGTCCATGGCGCTTCCCTTCTGCAATCGATATTTATCTGACAATAACGACGTGTTTGCAGCTTGATCCAGGCAGCCGGCTGGCAGCGGCGCTGGCTGGACGCATGGGGCTGCTTTCGCACCCCCATGCCGGGGTCAGACGGGAGCGACGACCGTGATACGGATATCGCCCACGCTGACGACCTGGCCGGCACGGATCTTGGCGGTCTTGCGCAATTCCTTCTTGCCATCGACCTTCACCACGCCGCTATCGACCATGACCTTGCCTGCGCCACCGCTGTCGCACAGGCCGACCAGCTTCAGCAGCTGGTTCAGCTCGACGAACTCGGATGTTAAATCAAAGCTTACTTTTTGCATTGTATCCCTTATTGCAACGATGTGTTTTAAACACTTAATGACGGTGTCAACTAAGGTCATAGTTTACATGAAGCCAGGAGGAATGCAGGCTGAGCCTTAACTTTTGTTGGGCCGCGTCATGTCCAGGGGCACGATCCACGCACCGAATTGCTCTTCCGTCACAAAGCCCAGGGCCAGCGCCGCTTCCTTCAAGGTCGTGCCTTCATGCTGGGCCTGCTTGGCGATTTGCGCCGCCTTGTCGTAGCCGATGTGCGGCGCCAGCGCCGTGACCAGCATCAGGGAGCGCTCCATCAGTTCGGCGATGCGCTCGCGGTTCGGCGCGATGCCGTGCGCGCAATGCTCGTCGAAGCTGCGCATGCCGTCGCCCAGCAGGCGCGCGCTTTGCAGGAAGTTGTGCGCAATCAAGGGCTTGAAGACGTTCAGCTCGAAATTGCCCGAGGCGCCGCCCACCGTGATGGCGACATCGTTGCCGAACACCTGGCAGCACAGCATGGTCAGCGCTTCGCATTGGGTGGGGTTGACCTTGCCCGGCATGATGGAGCTGCCCGGCTCGTTTTCGGGGATGGTGATTTCACCGAGGCCGGAACGGGGGCCGGACGCCATCCAGCGCACGTCGTTGGCGATTTTCATGAGGGCCGTGGCCAGGGTTTTCAGCGCGCCATGGGCGGCCACCAAGGCGTCGTGGGCCGCCAGCGCGGCAAACTTGTTGCTGGCCGTCTCGAACGGCTGGCCCGTCAGGCGCGCCAGTTCCGTCGCGATGCGGCCGGCAAATTCCACGTGGGCATTCAATCCCGTGCCCACGGCCGTACCGCCGGCGGCCAGCTGCAGCAGCGGCGGCAACGATGCCGTGATGATGTGCTCGGCAAAGTCCAGCTGCGCCACGTAGCCGGAAAATTCCTGGCCCAGGGTCAGCGGCGTCGCATCCTGCAAGTGGGTGCGGCCGATCTTGACGATGTCGGCAAATTCCGTGGCCTTCGCGTCCAGCGTGGCGCGCAGCTGGCGCAGCGGCGGCAAGACCGTGTTGGCGACGGCCAGGGCTGCGGCCACGTGGATGGCGGTGGGGAAGATGTCGTTCGAGGACTGGCCCAGGTTGACGTCGTCGTTCGGGTGCAGCAGGCGCCCCTCGCCCCGCAAGCCGCCGATCAGCTCGGAGCCGCGGTTGGCCAGCACTTCATTCATGTTCATATTGCTTTGCGTGCCAGAACCCGTCTGCCAGACGGCCAGCGGGAATTCCGCGGCATGCTTGCCGGCCAGTACTTCGTCGGCCGCTTGCGTGATGGCGATGGCTTTCTTGCCATCCAATAGACCCAGGTCCAGGTTGACGTGGGCGGCCGCGCGCTTGACGGTGGCCAGGGCGGCGATCAGTTCGGGCGGCATCTTTTCCGTGGAGATATGGAAGTGCTCGAGCGAGCGCTGCGTTTGCGCTCCCCATAGCCGGTCGGCGGGTACGTCGATCGGGCCGAAACTGTCGCGTTCGATTCTGCTACTCATGGCATCCCTTTCATCGATGGAGGTGGATCGAGTGTACTCCAGGCGTCAAAAAAGCACAGGATGATGCTGTATTGCATCATTTTTGCCCTGACCCATCTATATTTTTGCGATTTCCTGCCGTTAAAGACAGGCGAGTTCCCCTTCCTATCCTGTTATCAAAGCGATCAGTCCATGCAGAGCAGCATCTTTCCCCGTTGGTCCCTGATCGCGTGCGCCGCCGCCAGCCTGGCCTTGCCGCCCGTCATGGCGGCCGAACTGGGTGACATGGCCGTGCTGTCGTACGTGGGCCAGCCCTTGCTGGCGGAGATCGAACTGACGGCCCTGGCGCCCGAAGAAGCCGGCGGCGTGGCCGTGCGCCTGGCTTCGCCCGATGTGTACCGCGGCGGCGGCATCGGCATGGATCCGGCCCTGCAAACCTTGACCATCAGCCCGCTGGAGCGCGGTGGACGCCACTATGTGCGTGTGACAACGCGGCAAGCGATCCAGGCAGGCCACGTGCACCTGTATTTATTGCTGGGCAGTGGCAATGGCGCCGTCGTGCGCCTGGGCACCTTGTGGCTGACGCCGGCCCCGCCCGCCGCCGCCGTCGCCGCTGTCAGCGCGCCAGCCAGGCCCGCCGTTCCGGCGCCCGCGCCCGCGCCCGTGCCGCAACCGTTGCCATTGCCGCGCGCCGTGTCCGCCGCGCCGTTGCCCGATGCCGCCGCCTTGGCGGCCCGCGCGCGCGCCGAAGGCCTGGTGCGCCCGGCGCGCGTGTTCGTGCCGCCGCCCGCCGTGCCCGCGCCGGCCGCTACCGCACTGCGTTCGGCGCCGTTGCGCCGCGCCACGGCGCCCGTCGCCGCTTGCGCGCCGCAAGCCAATATGGAGCAGGCGCAAGCATGCGTGGCGCTGGATGAGAAAAACGCGGCCCTGAATGACAAGCTCGGCGAATTGGAAGGCAAGATCGGCGCCTTGCAACAGGCGCTGGCGCAACCTGCCGCCGCTGCTGCCGCCGTTGCGCCGGTTGCCGCGCCGGCCGAGGTGCAGGCGCCGCATGCCAAGCCCAAACCCCTGCACGCGGCGCCGGCAGCCGAGAAGAAGGCGGGCGGCAACGGTTTGCTGTGGCTGGGTATCGGCACCCTGGCCTTCCTGTTGCTGACGGCCCTCGTCGTGTATGTCGTGCGCAAGCGCAGGCAGGCGGCGGGGCCTAGTGCGCCGTCGAAATACTGGGTCTTGCTGCGCAAGCCATTCGGCCGCAAGAAGAAGGAGGCGCCCGTGCTGACGGAAGCGGTGGAAGAGGGCGCGGCGGATGAGCCGGAACCGGAGCCGTTCTCGCGTTGATGATGTTGCAAGGGCTACGTCAAGGCGGTGCCGGAATTTGATATAAAAAAAGATATTGAAAAAAGACAGAAAAATGCGCGTATCGCGTGTTGCCTGTTTCTTAAATATGGTGATATGATTAATTCAGTGGACTTGCTCTACGACAAAACAGCCCCAGCCTGGCGCAGTCACCAACGATAGTGTGGCGCGGCAAACAGGTGTAGCGTTGCATAAACGCCTGGGTCTGGAAGCGGTTCGCGATGCCGACGATGTGCTCGCGAACGCCGGATGCAACCGGCAGCGAGGCGACGCCAGGAGATACCTGGGGCTCGCCTTCCAAATTCCCCTTCCTTGTTTCCCGAGCGCCGCAGATGGCGCGCTCCCCGGCAAGGCGGCAGACGTAAAAAAAGCACCCGCGGGTGCTTTTGTCGTTTCTGGCGCTGCAATATGACTTACATGCGGGCGCGCGAACCTTGCATGGCGTTCGGCAGCTGCGTCATCCACGGTTCCGTGATGGTGCGGATTTCGCGGTCGTTGGCCAGGATTTGCTTGAGTAAGTCGATCTTGCGCAGGCGCGAGGCGCCGGCCAGGGCGGGTACCTTGCCCGTCATGACCGTGCTGGCGGCGCTGGCGCACTGGTTTTCCAGGGCATCCAAGTCATTCCAGTCGCTCGAACGTGCGGCCACGACCATTTTATTGGTCATTCCTGCAATATTTTCATACATCGAGAGAACGTCGTTGGAGGTCATGAGCACACCCGTAACTAGTGAATGGATTACCGCTTGTCTAGATTAACGGCGTGCTTAACGGGAACTTGAGGGTGTTTTTGAAAAAAAAGTGAAAATAATTTGGATAATTTTGGCGATCCGCAGGAATCGCCCGCAAACCCGCATGGATGCAGGGTCGGCGATGCCGGCGGTGGGGGATTTATTTGACGAGTTCTTCCAATCCCGCGCTCAGTTCGGCTGGCGGCGGCATCTTGTCGACCAGTACCGAGGGCGGCAAACCGAGCGCTTCGGCCACGCTGCCGGGGTAGCAGGCGATGATTTCTTCATTGCTCAGGGCGTTTTCATCGATGCGGGCGCGCCAGGCGGCCAGGTGGATGATGGCGGCCAGGCGGTTCAGCGGCGCCTTGGCCAGCGGGTCGGGAAAGGCGGCGATGGCGTCGGCAAAGGCGCCGGGGAACTTCCAGTGGCGCGCCAGTTCGGCGCCCACCTGCGCATAGTCATAGCCCAGCGAGACCCGCTCCGCGTCGAGCCGGCGCGCATCGAGCGGTGGCGCGATCTTGTCAAGCTGCATGGCTTGCTCGGGCATGGCGGCATGGATCACCAGTTGTCCGATCGCATGCATCATGCCGATGGTGAACGCCAGGTCCTGGTTGTCGCCCGTCTGCCTGGCGATCCAGCGGGCAGACACGGCGCTGTGCAGGCTGTAGCGCCAGAATTGCGGCAGGTTCAGGCCGGGCACGGCCTTGAAGCCGCTGACCAGGCCCGAGCTGATGACGAGGGTGCGCACGGTAACAAAACCGAGCATCAGCACGGCGTCTTCCACCGTGCCGATGCTGCGCGAGACGTGGTAATAGGCTGAATTGGCCAGCCGCAGCAGCTTGGCGCTCAAGGCCGGGTCCGCTCCCAGCTGGCGCGCGATGTCTTCGGTGGCGATGGCGGGGTTGTCGAAACTGCGCACCAGTTCATCGACGATCTTCGGGGCGGCAGGCAGGGCGTGGGGTTGCTGGAACAGCGCTTCCAGTTGCATGGCAATCTCCTTGGCGTACGCGCGGCACGGGGTCGTGAAACTATAGGCCGATTTTTTGTCCGCATGCAAAAAAGTTCCCGGATGCTTTTTGCATGGGAAACAGGCTATGATTTTGACTATTCCATCGAAAGGATCGCCATGCACGGTTTGCGTTTTTCCTGGTCCCGGACGCCAGTCCAGGCCGCCATCGTCCTCGCCCTGGCCGGCGTTTCGCTGACCGGCTTGCCCGCCCGGGCGCACGGCCAGCCGGCCGCCGCCGATGTCGCCGGCGCCGCCGTCCCCGCTGCCTTGCCCGGCGACGACTTCTATGACTACGTGAATGGCGACTGGCTGCGCGGCACGGAGATTCCCGCCGACCGCAGCAGCTGGGGTTCGTTCGCCATCCTCGCCAATGCGACCAACGAGCGCATCATCGCCCTCGTCGAAGGCCTGGCGGCGGCGCCGCAGGCCGATGCCTCCGCGCGCCAGGTCAGCGATTTTTACCGTTCCTGGATGGACGAATCGGCTATCGAAGCGAAAGGCTGGGCCCCGATCAAGCCCTTGTTGAGCAAGATCAATGGCATACGCGACCAGGCAGGGCTGGCCCGCGCGCTGGGCGAGAGCTTGCGCGCCGATGTCGACCCGCTCAATTCCACCAATTTTTATACGGAAAACCTGTTCGGCCTGTGGGTGGCGCAAGACTTGAACGACACCACGCGCAATGTCGCCTACCTGCTGCAGGGCGGCCTGGGCTTGCCCGACCGCGCCTTTTACCAGGACGACAGCGCCCGCATGCAGGGCTTGCGCGCGGGCTACCAGGCGCATATCGCCGCCATGCTCAAGCAGGCCGGCTACCGCGATGCACCGGCCCGCGCCGCGCGCGTGTTTGCGCTGGAACAGAAAATTGCCGCCAGCCACGCCAGCCGCGAGG
This sequence comes from Janthinobacterium sp. SUN120, assembly GCF_030397735.1. Lineage (NCBI taxonomy): Bacteria > Pseudomonadati > Pseudomonadota > Betaproteobacteria > Burkholderiales > Oxalobacteraceae > Janthinobacterium > Janthinobacterium sp. SUN120. Next base: position 359,092 of record NZ_JAPUBW010000003.1, read on the forward strand.
ATTCGGCCGATGTCGCCAAGGGCAATAACGCGTGGCGCGCCGCCGACTTCGCCAGCAAGGCGCCGGGCCTGGACTGGCAAGCTTTCTTCCAGGCGGCGGGCCTGGGCAAGCAGACGGATTTCATCGTCTGGCATCCGACGGCCATGACGGGCAGCGCCGCGCTGGTGGCGAGCGTGCCGCTGGCCACGTGGAAGGATTTCCTGGCCTTCCACGCCATCAACCATTTCAGCACCACCTTGCCGAAGGCGGCCGCCGACCAGCGCTTTGCCTTCTATGGCAGCGCCCTGAGCGGCACGCCGCAGCAGTCGCCGCGCAGCAAGCGCGCGCTGGCCGCGACGAATGCGGCCCTCAGCGACTCCGTCGGCAAGCTGTACGTGGAACGCTATTTCCCGCCGGAATCGAAAGCCCGCGTGCAGGAGATGGTGACGAATATCGTCGCCGCCTTCTCGCGCCGCATCGACAAGCTGGACTGGATGGCGCCCGCCACCAAGGCGCAGGCGCAGGAAAAACTGCAAACCCTGTATGTGGGCGTGGGCTATCCGGAACGCTGGGACAGTTATGCTGGCTTGCGCGTGGTGCGCGGCGATGCGCTGGGCAATGTGCAGCGGGCGGAACAGTTCCACTATCGCCAGGAGCTGGCCAAGCTGGGCCAGTCGCCCGACCGCAAGGCCTGGGCCATGCCGGCGCAGCTGGTCAATGCCGTCAACCTGCCGCTGCAAAATGCGCTGAACTTCCCGGCCGCCATCCTGCAGCCGCCATTCTTCGACCCGCAGGCATCCGATGCGGCCAATTACGGCGGCATCGGCGCCACCATCGGCCACGAGATCAGCCACAGCTTCGATGATCAGGGCGCCCAGTTCGACGCCCAGGGCAAGCTGCGCGACTGGTGGACGCCGGCCGACCTGGCACATTTCCAGACGGCATCCAAGCAATTGGTAGCGCAGTTCGCGGCCTACAAACCATTCCCCGACCTGGCCGTGAATGGCCAGCTGACCCTGAGCGAAAACCTGGCCGACCTGGCCGGCGTGGCGGCCGCGCATGATGCGTTCACCCTGTCGCAGCAGGGCAAGCCGGTGCAGGCGGGCGCCGACCGCGATTTCTTCACGGGCTATGGCGTCAGCTGGCGCAGCAAGGCGCGCGAAGCGGCGGCGCGCCAGCAGATCCTCACGGATGGCCATGCGCCGGCGCAATACCGTGCCGCCACCGTGCGCAATCTCGACGCCTGGTACCCGGCCTTCGACGTCCAGCCGGGCCAGCAGCTGTACCTGGCGCCGGAGCAGCGCGTGCGCGTCTGGTAAGAGTGCTGACGCTGCCGGCCGGGGAACTGGTCGGCAGCGTAAAATGGCGGAACATATCGACAGGACCGCCATGCAGCCAAGCCCACCGCAAGACCCCATCCACGCCATCACGGGCCGCACCCTGGCCCATTACGACGCCAGCGCCGAGCAGTTTTTCGAAGGCACGCGCGACCACGACGTCAGCCAGAACATCGCCGCGCTGCTGGACGCCATCGGCAAGCCGGCGCCGCTGGCCATCCTCGACCTCGGTTGCGGCCCTGGCCGCGACCTGAAGGCGTTCACGGCCATGGGGCATCACGCCACGGGCGTCGATGGCTGCCCCCGCTTCGTCGAGATGGCGCGCGCCTACAGCGGCTGCACCGTGTGGCAGCAGGATTTCGTCGACCTCGATTTGCCGGCCGCGCACTTCGACGGCGTGTTTGCCAATGCCGTGCTGTTCCACGTGCCCAGCGCCGTCTTGCCCGGCGTGCTGCGCGCCTTGCACGCTTGCCTGAAGCCCGGTGGCGTGCTGTTCAGCTCGAATCCGCGCGGGCAGAACCAGGAAGGCTGGAATGGCGCCCGCTACGGCAGCTATCACGACGAGGAGACGTGGGCCGCCTACGTGCAGGCGGCCGGTTTCAGCCTGCTCGACCAGTACTACCGCCCGCCGGGCTTGCCGCGCGACCAGCAGCCGTGGCTGGCCACCGTGTGGCGCAAGCCCGCGTGATCGCCGATATTGGCGCAAATTGAGCATGTGTTAGGAACCGTACAGAGCATTGATCCCCCGCCCCGTAGTATGGACACATCGACACGCAGCAAGCAGTTTGCAACAGCGTGTGAGCCGCAGTACCGGCCCTTCGGGGCCGGACAACAGATGTACCAACTACAGTGAGGATCCATCATGAACAAAGATCAAGTCGAAGGTAAACTGAAGGAAGTCGGCGGTAAAATCCAGGAAGCCGCTGGCAAGATCGTCGGCAGCGAAGAACAGCAAGCCAAGGGCCTGGCAAACCAGGTCGAAGGCAAAGTGCAGAAGAAAGTCGGCGACGTCAAGGACGCGGTGGAAACCGTTACCCGTAAGCCGTAATCTGGCGCACGCATAAAAAAACCGCCGCCTGTCGCGAGACAGGCGGCGGTTTTTTATTTGATGCCGGTCAAACCTATTTCACTGGATCGGCCAGGTTCTGCTTGAAGAACAGCTCGATTTTCTTGTACACGTGGCGCTGGCCCGCGCGCGACGAGATGCCGTGCTTGGCGCCAGGATACGTCATCAGGTCGAACTGCACGCCGCGGTTCACCAGCGCGTCGATCAGGCGCGTGCTGTTGCTGAACAGGACGTTATCGTCGGCCATGCCGTGCACCAGCAGCAGCGGCGACTTCAGGCCGTCCAGGTGGGCGAACACCGTGCTGGCCTTGTAGCCGTCCACGTTTTCCTTCGGCATGCCGAGGAATTGCTCCGTGTAGTGGGTGTCGTACAGCGACCAGTCGGTCACGGGCGCCACGGAAACGCCCATGGCGATCTTGTCGGACGCTGCCGACAGCAAGCGCAGGGTCATGAAGCCGCCGTAGCTCCAGCCGAACACGCCGATGCGTTTCGCATCGACGAAGCTTTGCTTGCCCAGCCAGTCGATGCCGACCAGCTGGTCGGCCACTTCCGCCGCGCCCAGGTTGTGATAGATGGCGTCCGTGAACGCGCGCTCGCGGCGCGACGAGCCGCGGTTATCGAGGCGGAAGACGACAAAGCCCTGCTGCGCCATGTACTGGTCGAAGTTGTTGCCCCAGCGGCGAGCCACGTGCTGCGAGTGCGGGCCGCCATACGTCGACAGGTAGACGGGATAGCGCTTGCCGGCGTCGAAGTTCGACGGCTTGACGATCGAATAGTGCAAGGTCTGGCCATCGTTGGCCTTCAGGGTGCCGTATTCGGTCGGCAGGTGGTCCGCCTTGTACTTGAAGTATGGGTGGCTGGCGTTCAGCGCGTTTTCTTCCAGCCAGCCCACCATGGCGCCGTCCGGACGGCGGATGCTCACTTGCGGCGGCGTGGCCGGGTCCGAGTACGTGTCGACGAAGACTTCGCCATTGCGCGAGAACGTCGTGTCGTGCCAGCCATCGGCTTTGGTGACGCGCTGCGGCTTGTCGGCCGTGCTGCCGTCCAGCGCAAGGGCGTAGGTCTGCTTGTCGATGACGGCGTCGCGGTTCGACGATACGTAGACCTTGCCCGTCTTCTGGTTCACGGCCAGCACGCTGTCGATGCCCCACTCGCCGGAAGTGACCGGGTGCAGCAGCTTGCCGCCCATGTCGTACAGGTACAGGTGGTTGCGGCCCGTGCGCTCGGACGACCACAGGAACTGGCCGTTCGGCAGGAAGCGCAGGTCGTCATGGATGCTGACCCAGGTTTTCGACGTTTCCGTCAGCAGGGTGCGCTGCGCCAGGGTGGCCGCATCGACGGCGACCAGGTCGAGGGTCTTCTGGTCGCGCGACTGGCGCTGGTACACGAGCGACTTGCCGTCCGCGCTCCAGTCGGCGCGCACCAGGTAGATGTCCGGGTTCGTGCCCAGGTCCACCTGGCGCTGCGCGCCCGTTTCCGGCGAGACGATCAGCAGCTGCACCAGCACGTTCGGGTCGCCCGCGGCCGGGTAGCGCTGCTCGACGACGTCGGTGCGGTCGGCGAAGATTTCGAAGCGGCGCACGACGGGCACGGGCGCTTCGTCATAGCGTTTATAGGCGATGGCGGAATCGTCGGGGGCCCAGTAGTAGCCGGTGCGCTGGCCCATTTCTTCCTGCGCCACGAATTCGGCTTCGCCGTTGCGGATGGTGCCCTTGCCATCGGTGGTCAGCTGGCGTTCCTTGTTCGTCTTGAGGTCGATCACATAGATGTTTTGATCGCGCACAAACGATACGTAGCGGCCTTTCGGCGAGATTTTCGGATCGAGCACATTGCCCTTGGCGACCAGGCGCGCCTTGTCCGGGTGGGCCGCGTCGACCAGGTACAGATTGCCGGCCAGCGGCACCAGCAGCTGCTTGCCGTCCGGCGACCAGCTGTAGCTGAGAATGCCGTTCAGGCTGGCCGTGCGCTCGCGTTCGCGGCGCGCCTGCTCTTCGGGCGAAATCGTTTCATTCGGCACCAGCGCCTTCGAGTCGACCAGGCGGTGCGTGCTCTTGTCCTTCAGCTTGAATTCCCACAGGTCGAGCTGGAACTGGTTGTCCGCGCGGCCGCGCAGGAACGTGACGCGCTCGCCGTCGGGCGAGACCTTCAGGTTGCGCACGCCGGGGCCGGCCAGCGCCGGATCGGCGTGGATGCGTTCCAGGGTCAGCTTTTCAGCCGATGCGGGAACGCTGGCCATCGCGGCCAGAAAACAAAGAATAAAACGCATGGATGTCTCGGTGATTGTAAAGGGATGTCAAGAAGATGCTTGACAGCAAACGATACCAGAGCACGGCGTTTAATGCGATAGGGCCAGCCACGGAATAATCCGGCAATTGCCTTCTTTACTTTGGCGGAAAGAGTGCGGCGCTGGGGCTTTGTATGGCGAAGCAGGGAGGGCGGCATGCATAAATTGCGCGCCGCCCTGTGTTCCATGCATTGTTTCAATGCGCCGCGCGCAGGCGCTGCAGCGACAGCCGGTTCAAGTACCAGGTCAGCAGCACGGCGGCGACCGTCAAACCCGTGACGAGGCCGATCCAGAAACCGGCGGCGCCCATCGGCTCGGCCGGCGACCAGGGGAAGCCGGCTGGCGCGAGGCCCAGCACGTAGCCGATCGGCAGCGAGAAACCCCAGAAGGCCAGCAGCTGGATCAGCATCGGCTGGCGCGTCACCTTGTAGCCGCGGATGGCGCAGGATGTGGCCACCTGCGTCGCGTCGGACAGCTGGAACAGGGCGGCGAACAGCAGCAGCTGCGCGCACAGGGCCTGCACTTGCGGGTCGGACGTGTAGGCTTGCGCGATCTGGTGGCGGAACACGGTGATGACGGTGGCCGAGACGATGGCCGCCGTCAGCGACATGGCCACGCCCACCCACGAAATGAAGCGCGCGCGGCGCAGATTGGCTTCGCCCACGGCGTGGCCTACGCGCGTGACCAGCGCGATGCCGAACGTGAGCGGCACCATGAAGACGACGGACGAGAAATTCAGGGCGATCTGGTGCGCGGACACCTGGATCACGCCGAAGCGCGCCACCAGCAGGCTGATGACGCCAAACGCGCTCACTTCGGCAAAGTAGGTCACGCCGATGGGCAGGCCCAGGCGCAGCATGGGGCCGATGGACGACAGCTGCGGCCCTTCCCAGTGCGTGAACGGGTACGTGGCGCGGTAGGCGGGCGCGATCTTGATCCAGGCCAGCATGGCCAGCAACATCATCCACACGCAGCAGGTGGTGGCCACGGCGCAGCCCACGCCGCCCATCTTCGGCATGCCCCAGTGGCCGTAGATCAGCAGGTAGTTGACGAGGATATTGATGCCCAGCGCGGCCAGCGCGATGACCATCACGGGCTTGGTCTGGTTGATGCTGGTGCTGTAGCCGTACAGCGCGCGGTAGGCGGCGAACGGCGGCAGCGCGCAGCTGATGATGTGCACGAACAGCTTGGCCTTGGCCGCGACATGGGGTTCGAGCATCAGGTGGTCGAATACCAGCGCCGCCATGTTCGTCAGCAGGCAAGCCACGAGGCCCACGAGCAGCGCCTTCCACAGCGACTGGCGCACGATGTGCGGCACCCGGTCGTGGCGCGCGGCGCCGATTTCATGCGCCACCAGCGTATTGATCGCCATCATGATGCCGCTCACGGTGACGAGTACGATGGACCAGATGGCCGCGCCCAGCGAGACGGCGGCCAGTTCCTCGGGATTCGTATGCCCCGTCATCGCCACGTCGGCCGCGCCCATGCCGACGGTGGCCAGCTGGCCGATCAGGATGGGCCATGCCAGCTTCCACAGCGAAGAAATTTCAGTACGGACGGCGGGCAGGGTGAACGAGGTAGTGTGCGGCATGGTCGGCAAGCTTGACTAAACACAAGATTCTACCGGCATTCGCCGTGCTTGTCCGCCGTGGCGCCCCCGGGGGCGGCGCGCGGTAATCATTTGTTACAGCTAAGTGGGCCAGTCGCGGATAGACTGCGCGCTCTATTTGGCAAAATGACCAAATAGTCAACCGCAGTACCCTGACTATGGAGTAAGACCATGTTGAAGAAAGCTTTGAACTGCGCCCTGCTGCTGGGCGCCGCCATGACGGCCGAACTGGCCGGCGCCGGCGAACTGACCCTGTATTCGCGCGACGATTATCACGGCCGCTCGCACACCGTGCGCGACGCCGTCGCCGACCTGGAAGAGGTCCGTTTCAACGACACGACGCAAAGCATCCGCGTGCGCTCGGGCCGCTGGGAAGCGTGCGAGGAAGCCGATTTCCGCGGCGCCTGCTTCCTGCTCGAGGCGGGCGAGTATCCGTCGCTGGACGGCCATGCCAACAAGATCACTTCGCTGCGCGAAGTGCGCGGCGGCTGGGATGGTTATCCGGGCCGCGACCGCGACCGGGGGCGCGACTGGGACGGCCGCCGTGACCGCGACCGCGAGCGCGGCCATTTGCCGGGGCGCTCGCTGGGCGGCGAACTGACCTTCTATACGCGCGACGATTTCGCCGGCCGCAGCTTGACCGTGCGCAACGCCTCGGCCGATTTGCGCGAACGCGATTTCAACGACACGGTGCAAAGCGTGCGCGTGCGCTCCGGCTATTGGGAAGTGTGCGAGGACGTGGATTTCCGCGGCCGCTGCCGCACCCTGGAACCCGGTGAATACGCGAGCCTGGAGCGCCTGAGCAACCGCATCTCGTCGGTGCGCGAAGTGCGCTGACGCGGGGCTGGCACGAGTGGCCGGTCCCTGCCGGGGCCGGCTATTGCTTTTGGTAACAATTTATTGTGCTTTTCCCATACTTTGTTACACCGTTTTTTCTGCGGATGGTTACACTGGTATCAGTTGTCATGTCGATCACTTGCCTTGACAGACCCTGGCTAACGCTGGCGGCTTTCCGCGTGGACGGGCGGGCACTTGTTACAATGGCATCCTGGCGTTTTGGCCAGGCGAATCATCACCAAAGAATGAAGAATGGAGTTAATCATGACGGGCCCTTTCAAACACGCGCTGGCATGCGCGGCGACCTTGCTGCTCTCGCTGGGGGCGCATGCAAGCGCCCATGCGGGCGATATCACCTTGTTCGAAGACGTTGATTTCCGTGGCCGCGCCGTGAACCTGCGCGAGACGACGGACGACTTGTCGCGCTTTGGCTTCAATGACAAGGTGTCGAGCATCCTGGTGCGTTCAGGGACCTGGGATGTGTGTACCGATGCCGGCTTCCGCGGCAATTGCAAGACCCTGGGGCCGGGCGAGTACCGCTCGATGCCGGGCATGAACGACGCCATCAGTTCGGTGCGCGAATCGGGGCGCGGCGACGGCTACAATCCGGGACGTCCCGGGCGCGATCCGGACCGCGGCCATGGCGGCTATGGCCGTGGCGGCACCCTGGAAGTGTATTCGGGCGCGGGGCAGAATGGCGGCTCGGCGCGCCTGAACCGCGATACGGACGATTTCGTCAGTATCGGCTTCAACGACCGCACCACGAGCATCGTCATCTACAACGGCTATTGGCAGCTGTGCAGCGATGCGAACTACAACGGCGTGTGCCGCATCTTCGGCCCCGGCCGCCACGACGACCTGGGGCGCGGCCTCGATGGGCGCGTGTCGTCGGCGCGCATGGTCGACGAGCGCGAAGCGCGCCGCCAGCAGCAGTATGAACAGCAGTACCAGCGGCCGCAATACGAGCAGCAGTATCCGCAACAGCAATATCCGCAACAGCAGTACCAGCAGCGCGGCGCCGTCCTGCTGTTCCCCGAAGCGGGCATGCGCGGCGAACCGCTGGCGCTGGACCGCAATGCGGAAGACCTGGTGCGCTACAACTTCAATGACCGCGCCTCGTCCATCGTCGTCAACGAGGGCCAGTGGGAGGTGTGCAGCGATTCGAACTTCCGCGGCCGCTGCGAAGTGATCGGGCCGGGAGAATACGGCCGCCTGAACAGCATGGAAAACCAGATTTCCTCGCTGCGCCGCGTGCGCTGATCGCGTCTTGACGCGGTACTGACAGGCCGCCTGCCGGGTTGATCCCGCCAGGCGGTTTTTACATTCCCTGCCGTGTGCTGACATTTGCTTGCCCTTTGTTACACTCGCCGCCTGCCGCCTGGACTACACTGGCGAAAATGTCTCAGTATTGGAGTTGTCATGGTTCGATCTTTCCGGCCCGCGCTGCTGTGCGCCGCCACCTTTCTCGCCCCCCTTGCCGCATCGGCGGGCGAAATCACCCTGTTCGAGGATGCCGGTTTCCGCGGCCGCCCGGTCACCCTGCGCTCCGATACGGGCGATCTGTCGCGCATGGGCTTTAACGACAAGACCTCCAGCATCATCGTGCGCTCGGGCACCTGGGAAGTGTGCAAGGACGCCAATTACCGTGGCAACTGCCGTACCCTGGGACCGGGCCGCTACGACACCATGCCGGGCATGAACGACGCCGTTTCCTCCGTGCGCGAAGTGGGCCGGCCGGGTCATGGCGGCGGCGATCACCGTCCCTACCCGCCGCGGCCGAACCGCCCGTATCCGGAGCCGGAACGCCCGTATCCTGGTCACGGCCATGGCGGCGGCCACCGTCCCGACATGAATGGCGCCGTGCTGATGTTCCCCGATGCGGGCATGCGCGGCCGGCCCGTGCGCCTGGACCGCGAAGTGCATGACTTGAGCCGCTATGGCTTCAACGACCGCGCCGAATCGATCGTCGTCAATTACGGCCGCTGGGAATTCTGCGTCGACGCCAACTTCCGCGGCCGCTGCGTGGTGATGGGGCCAGGTAGCTACGGCCGCCTGCACCATGGCCTGGACCGCCGCATTTCCTCGCTGCGCCGCGTGCGCTAGGCGTTTCCGCTTCCCTGCTGCCGCCCGCGCGACCCCAGTCCCGCGGGCGGTGTTGTATTGTGCGCACGCGCCATCGGCGCCAATTCGTGTACTCTTCCCATAGGCACTTCAACCATGGGGAGCAGGCACGGTGGAATACAAGGATTATTACAAGGAACTTGGCGTCGAAAAGACGGCGACCGAGGCCGAGATCAAGAAGGCGTACCGCAAGCTGGTACGCAAATACCATCCCGACGTGAGCAAGGAGCCGGACGCCGACAAGCGCACCAAGGCCCTCAACGAAGCCTACGGCGTGCTGGGCGACGCGGAAAAGCGCGCCGCCTACGATGAACTGGGGCGCAGCGCGCAGGGCCATCCCAAGGGAGAACCTTTCCGACCGCCGCCGGACTGGGGTGCGGGCTACGAATCGTCGGGCGCCGACGACAGCGACTTCTTTGCCGACCTGTTCGCCCACGTGGGCGGGCGGCGCCGCGCCAACAGCACGTTCCAGATGCAGGGCGAGGACAGCCACGCCGCCATCACCATCGATTTGCAGGACAGCTACCAGGGCGCCAAGCGCCATATCGTCATGCGCGTGCCCGAGGCGGATGCGCAAGGCCACGTGGTGACGCGCGAACGCACGCTGGAAGTGACGATACCGAAAGGCGTCACGGAGGGCCAGCAGCTGCGCATGAAGGGGCAGGGCAATCCGGGCAGCGGCGGCGCGCCCGCCGGCGACCTGTACCTGGAAATCCGCTTCCGGCCCGATGCGCGCTACAAGGTGGAAGGGCGCGACGTCTTCGAGACGGTGCCCGTCACGCCGTGGGAAGCGGCGCTGGGCGGCGAGATCGACGTGCCCACGCCATCGGGCACGGTGTCCGTCAGCGTGCCGCCCAATTCGCAGACGGGGCGCAAGCTGCGCCTGAAGGGACGCGGCATCCCCGCCGCCCAGCCGGGCGACCTGTATCTGCTGCTGGAAGTGGTGCTGCCGCCGGCGAACGATGACAAGGCGCGCGAACTGTATGCAACCATGGCGCGCGAGATGGCTTTCAATCCGCGCCAGAAGCTGGGAGGGTAAATCATGACAAACAAGGTAATTGGCGAATTGCTCGAAGACCGTGCCCTGAGCCTGGAAGAACTGGCGCGCGCCTGCGCCGTGGAGCCGGATTGGGTGGTGCAGCACGTGCAGACGGGCGTGCTGCTGCAAAATGGCCCGCCGGCGGGGCAACTCACGGCCTGGCGCTTCACCAGCCTGGACCTGGTGCGCGCGCGCCGCCTGCACGAAATCGAATCCGTGTTCGACGCGAACGCCGAACTGGCCGCGCTGGTGGTCGACTTGTCGGAAGAAGTGGCGCGCCTGCGGCGCCGCCTGCACGTGCTGGGCGTCGATTAGGCCTTATGCCGGCTCGCCGTGCCGTTGCACGGTGAGCCGGGCAATATAGAACTGCCCGTCGACGACCACCCGGTGCGGGATGCCGGCCACGTCGAAGCCGGGGCCGCCGTCTTCCATCCATTCCTGCGCCAGCGAATCGAATTGCTGCGGCGTCATGCGCAGCATCTGCGCCGTGATGACGAAGCGCGCGCCAGGTTTTTGTTTGTTGACGAAGTCGTCGATGCCGGCCATGTGGTTCCTTATTAAAGTGTTACCCGCATCATACCTGTGTCAATTGTGAACTCACAACGCCTAACAAAACCGTAGCGAGCGGCAGCGATTTGTGGCTAAGAAGCGCAACCGTACTTTAGTACGGTGAGCATCGCAGGCCGCAAAGCGCGACGCGCAGTAGGTTTTGTTTGGCGTTTAAAACCCTTGGGCCAGCAACGGCAACTGCTCCGCAAACCGCTCCGTCAGCCACTTGCCCGCCTGGCCCGGCGGCGTGTCGGCGCGCTGGATCAGGTAAATCGGGTAATTCTCGCCATTGTCGACGGCCAGCGGCAGGTGCATCAGGCGGCCTTCCGCCAGGTCGTCGCGCACCATCGCTTCGGGCATGTTGCCCCAGCCCAGGCCCGCGCGCAGCAGCGCGTGCTTGGAACCGAGGTCGCCCAGGCGCCAGTTGCGCAATCCCAGCACGCCGAAATCCTGGCCTTCCGTCAGCACGCTGCGGTCGCTGAGTACCAGCTGCACGTGTTCGCGCGCCACGTTGGAGGGAATCGGGCCTGCCAGCTGCGCCAGCGCGTGGCTGGGCGCTGCCACGGGAATCAGGCGCACGTGGCCCACGGCCAGGCGCTCGAAGACGCTGGCCGTGGCCGTCATCCAGCCACCGAGGCCGATGTGGCAGCTGCCATCCATCACCAGTTGCGCCACGGCGCCCATCGCCTCGATGCGCAGGCGCAGGGCGACGGTGGGGAACTGCGCCTGGAACGCTTCGAGCACGCGCACCAGCACGCAGGTGGGAAACATCACGTCGACCACCACCGACACTTCCGCCTCCAGCCCGCCGGCCAAGGCCTTGGCACGCGCACGCATGCCGTCGACCTTCAGGGCCACGGCGCGCGCGTCGGCCAGCAGGGCCTTGCCCGCGTCCGTCAGGGTGGGCTTGCGCTTGCCGCGGTCGAGCAGCACCACGTTCAGTTGTTCTTCCAGGTTGGCGATGGTGTAGCTGATCACCGACTGCGTGCGGTGCAACTGGCGCGCCGCGTGGGCGAAACCGCCCGCGTCGATGACGGCGACAAACACGCGCAACTGGTCGAGCGAAGGTTGGCCCGGTTCTCTCATGCTGACTCCATATCTAGAAATTCGATGCTAATCATTTATATTTACACGGTTTTCTCGATGGTAGACCCGAACTATGCTGTGTACAAGGGCTGCGATGCGGCCATTCCCGTCACCCGTTTTCACAGGAGCACTTCATGAGCAAGGTCTTATACATTAATAGCAGCGTGCGCAACAGCGGTTCCCTTTCTCGTCAATTGTCCGGCGAATTCGTCGCCAAACTGGCCGCGCAAGGCGCCAGCGTGGTCGAACGCGACCTGGCGGCGCAGCCCGTGCCGCACTTGACGGAAGAGGTGATGGGCGCCTTCTTCACGCCGGCCGACCAGCGCAGCGCGCACGCGGCAGCGGCCGTGCAATTGTCCGATACCCTGGTCGACGAATTGCTGGCGGCCGACGTGCTGGTGCTGGCCGCGCCCATGTACAACTTTTCCGTGCCCTCGACCCTGAAGGCGTGGATCGACCACGTGGCGCGCGCGGGCCGCACGTTCCAGTACACGGCGACGGGCCCGGTCGGCCTGGCCACGGGCAAGAAAGCGGTCATTTTCACGGCCAGCGGCGGCGTCTACAGCGAAGGCCCCGGCGCCGCGTATGACTACCTGAGCACTTATCTGCGCACGGCGCTGGGCTTCATCGGCATCACCGAGATCGAGTTCGTGCAAGCCGAAGGCGTGGCCATGGGCGAGGAAGCCGTCAGCAGCGCGATCGCCAAGGGCCGCGCGTCGATCGAAGCCCTGGCTGCCTGAGTCAGGCTCGCCTCTAGTTCCAAAGGGGGATTGCCAATCTGCCATGGTTGACATAAGCTTGCCGGCGGCACGCCCCGTGCCGGCCCGGCGAGCGGTTCGCCATGAAAGTCCCTCATGCACAAGTTGGCAAGCGCAATATTGTTCGGATGTTCTTTGTTTTCAGCAGGCATTGCGCTGGCGCAAACTGCGCCCGTGGCGCCGCCCCACGTGGGGCGCCACGCTTCCACGCCCGAAGATATCCGCGCCATCGAAAAAGTCGTCGCCGACTTCCAGGCGGCCCTGATCGCCAAGGATGTCAAGCTGCTGTCGTCGCTGCTGCTGCATACGAACATCCTGTTCGCCTCGCCTGCCGACGACGATTTCATCAAGAAAATGCGCGACACGACGGACGTCCACTTCGACGGCGTCGGGGCGGCCGGCTATGTCGGTTTCGCCAACTTCATCAAGCGCGAACCCCAGCGCACGGAAGAAAAATTCTACAACGTCAAGATCACCCAGGACCGCCATGTCGCGTGGGTCAACTTCGACTACGAATTCCTCGTCGGCAATAAATTGTCCAACTATGGCGTGGAAGCGTGGCAAATGGTCAAGCGCGATGGCGAATGGAAAATCCTCAGCGTCGTGTGGTCCATGCATTCCGCGGCCGAGGCCGGAAAGTAGGGGGCCGGCGACGCCGCGTCAGTCGCGCGGCAGCTCGCGGATTTCCACCGTCCCCCCTGCGTTCAGTACGGGGTTTCCGATTAACAATTTTTTTGCATCGTCTATACTTTCAGCTTGTACACGTATATAACCTGACAAGTGTGGCGTGACCGGTTTGGCCTGGCCGGACCGGTGTACGCAGATACCGGGACCGATGGAACTGCCGCCGCAGAAGCGGCCGCTGGCCCTGAGCATGGCGAAGTAATCTTCCCAGGCCGGCGTGGCGACGTCCACCGGTGTTTCCGTGTCGTCGTGCATGAAGATGAGGTAGTCATTCATCCATTTTCTCCTATGCCGCGTTATAAAAACAAAGCCGCATCGGGTATCCCGAGCAGGCGTGAACGCATGGTTTTACCTTTTTACCGCGTCAGTCCGTAGAGACAAGCTGTCCGGCCATGTCATTTTTGGAGCGAACATCGTGCCGATAAAGTATGTTGATTTTTATGAGGTGAATTACACGGCGGAACCCTTGCGGGGCTGCAAGCTATGGGGCGCCTACGTCGCCATCTATGCCCCGTCGCGCAACCCCATGCACCGGGTCAACCTGGTGAAAAAGCGCCGGGTATCGGCCGACCACCAGTTTACAACGGAAGCGGACGCCGTGGCGGAAGCGGGCGAGGTGGCCGTCAAGCTTGTCGAGCGGCGCCAGCGCCGCTATGTCTTCCATCCCTGAAGCGTCGCGTGGCTTGTTTCGGCGCAAGTTATTGCGAGTGAGCACAGTCCGGGCGTAGCCGGTGCAGGCGCGCCGGCGCAGTTGCCCGTATCATGCGAACTATTGCCACGCCAGAGGACCGCCATGAAACGCCAGTTGCACCTGCTCGTCATCGATCCGCAAAACGATTTTTGCGACTTGCCCGCCGCCTGGCTGCCGCCAGACGCCGCACCGGCGCTGGCCGTGCCCGGCGCCCACCAGGATATGCTGCGCGTGGCGCAATTGATCCGCGAAGGGGGCGGCGGCTTGACGCAGATCAGCATCACGCTCGACGCGCACCACCGCTACGACATCGCCCACCCCGCCTTCTGGCGCACGGGCGATGGCGGCGCCGTGCCGCCATTTACGCAGATCAGCGCGCAGCAGGTGCGCGACCGCCTGTTCCTGCCCGCCGCCAGCGGCGCCTTGCCGCGCGCGCTGGCCTATCTGGATGCCTTGCAGCAAGCGGGGCGCTATCAATTGATGGTGTGGCCCGTGCATTGCGAGATCGGCAGCTGGGGGCAGAATGTCCACGCGGCCGTGCGCGCCGCCTACAACGCGTGGGAAGTGGAGCGGCTGCAAGTGGTGGCCAAGCTGAGCAAGGGTTCGAATCCATGGACCGAGCATTACTCGGCCGTCATGGCGGAAGTGCCCGATCCGCAGGATGCGGCCACCCAGCTCAACCGCGCCTTCCTCGATACCTTGCTGCCGGCGCAGCAGATTTATGTCACCGGCGAAGCGGGCAGCCACTGCGTGAAAGCCAGCACCGAGCACATCGCCGACTACCTGCAAGCGCAGCAGGGACCGCAGGCGCTGGCGCGCCTGGTCTTGCTGACGGACTGCATGAGCCCTGTCACGGGCTTTGCATCACAGCAGCGCGACTTCCTGGCCGCCATGCATGCGCGCGGCGCGCGGCTGGCCACCTCCGCCGACGTCTTGCCCGAACTGCAGGCGAACGCGCCGGCCTGAGCCATTGTCGATTGTGTCCTGCTGAAATGCTTGCAGTGGCGTACTATTCTGGCTTCAGGAAGTTGGAGAAAACACACATGACCCCGATAGTGCGCAGTTTGCTGGAAACCGATCTGTATAAATTTACAATGTGGCAAGCATTGCTGCACGGTCATCCGAATACCCATACCGAATACGAATTTGTCTGCCGCAACGCCACGGCCTTTCCCCTGGCCGAACTGAAGGGCGAGCTGGAAGAGCAGCTCGACCATTTATGCTCGATGTCGTTTGCCGACGACGAGCTGGCGTATCTGCGCACCCTGCGCTTCATGAAGAGCGATTTCGTCGACTTTTTGACGGTGTTCCGCTTCCAGCGCAAGTTCATCGAAGTGAGCACGGATGGCGACACCTTGCTCGTGCACGCGGCCGGGCCGCAAGTACACGTGATGGGCTTCGAGATTTTCGTGCTGTACATCATCAACGAACTGTATTTCCGCCGTTTCGACCTGGACGCGGCCATGCGCGAAGGGCGCCACCGCCTGGGCTTGAAAGTGGCGGCCGTGAAGGAATTCGGCAAGCTGCCAAGGCGCAAGCATCCATTCGAGTTTTCCGACTTCGGCGTGCGCCGGCGCTTTTCCGGTGCCTGGCATGACGAGGTGGTGCAGCGCCTGGCGCGCGAGGTGCCCGAGTATTTCAAGGGTACGTCGAATGTCTACCTGGCGAAAAAGCTCGGCATCGTGCCGATCGGCACCATGGCGCATGAATACATGCAATCGTTCCAGTCGTTTGGCGTGCGCCTGCGCGACTTTCAAAAGGCGGCACTGGAAGACTGGGTGCAGGAATACCGGGGCGACCTGGGTATCGCCCTGACGGACGTGGTGGGAATGGACGCCTTCCTGGCCGACTTCGACCTGTATTTCGCCAAGCTGTTCGACGGCTTGCGCCACGATTCGGGCGACCCCGTCGAGTGGGGCGAGAAGGCACTGGCCCATTACGCGGCCCTGCGCATCGACGCCAATACCAAGCGCCTCGTGTTTTCCGACGGCCTGGACCTGGACAAGGCGTTTGCCCTGTACCAGCACTTCGCCGACCGCATCATGACGGGCTTCGGCATCGGCACCAATCTCACCAATGACGTCGGTTTGACGCCGCTCAACATCGTCATGAAACTGGTGCGCTGCAATGGCCAGTCCGTGGCGAAATTGTCGGATTCGCCGGGCAAGACCCTGTGCAAGGATGAAACTTTCCTCGCTTACTTGCGGCAAGTGTTTCACCATCCTGCCGTTTAAGGCGCCGGCCCGGACATTTACAGCCCGTGCCGCCTGCCGATATTAAAACCCGGTCACCACCGTGTTCATGTGCTCGACCTGGGGCGGGGCGGCAAAGAATTCGCCCACCAGGCCGCGCCAGGCCTGGAAGTCGTCGCTGCCGCGGAAATGCACGGTATGGTCTTCCAGCGTCGTCCAGCCCACGACGAGGCGGTAGGCGTCGCCGTTTTCGATCGAGCGCTCCAGGCGCATCGACTCGCAGCCGCGCGCGCGCTGGAACAGGGGGATGGCTTTCGTCACGGCCGCTTCGAAGGCAGCGTGCGTGGCCGATTTGATCTGGATGTGGGCAATTTCAAAAATCATGGCAAGTTCCACTGAGGAATGAAGGAAGCTTGATCTTGCCATAATTTGGCCGCGCGGGGGAGGGCGCCTCAGCCAGCGAGCGTAGCGACGCCTGCGCGCCGCCCGCCCGCGTGGCTGGCCGTGCGCTGGTCGATATCGCAGCCGTGATGCGCCTGCACGATGGCGTGCGCCCGTTCCCGTTCCTGCGCATTGCCGATGGCCACGACGAGGCGGAACATGCCGCGCCACGCGGCCTTGCCCTGTATGGGGACGGTGGGGACGGCCTCGTCGTCGACCGTGTCGAGCTGCACGGCGTGCGCGGGGAAACCATCGTCGAGCAGGGCGCTGCGGGCCTGCTGCGCATCGGCAAAATGGTCGAAGATACGGATCAGGGCAGGTGTAGCAAGGGGGCTGGTGGCGGTGTGCATGGCCAGGCTTTCGAGTGGGGGCGTCCGAGTTTGACCTGCCAGCCTGTAAAAAATTCTGCCTCAGCCTGTAAAATCCTCGATCAAGGCGCAAAAGTTTGATAAATATCCAGTATGGTTGCCAAGTCGCGCTAAGATACGCCTTGCGGTGTGTCCTGCAGGCAAGGATATGGGATCAATCTTTCATAGGAGAACTAAATGGCAGCGAAGAAAATTCTGTTTTTGACCGGCGATTTTGCAGAAGATTATGAGACGATGGTGCCGTTCCAGGCCCTGCTGATGCTCGGCCATACCGTGCATGCCGTGTGTCCCGGCAAGAAGAGCGGCGAGACGATCAAGACGGCCATCCACGATTTCGAGGGCGACCAGACCTACACGGAAAAGCCGGGCCATTTGTTCACCCTGAACGCCAGCTTCGACGACATCGACCCGGCCCACTATGACGCCGTGATGATCGCCGGCGGCCGCGCCCCCGAATACCTGCGCCTGAACGAGAAAGTCATCGCCGCCGTGCGCCATTTCGCCGAGGCGGGCAAGCCTGTCGCGGCCGTCTGCCACGGTGCGCAATTGCTGGCCGCCGCCGACGTCATCCGCGGCAAGCGCATTTCCGCCTATCCCGCCTGCGCGCCGGAAGTGAAGCTGGCGGGCGGCACGTATGCCGACATCGCCGTCACGGACGCCGTCACGGATGGCCAGTTCGTCACGGCGCCCGCGTGGCCCGCGCACCCGGCCTGGCTGGCGCAGTTCGTCAAGCTGCTCGGTACCGAGATCCGTTTGTAACCTTTACCAGCCCGGCAAGCCGCAGCGCTTGCCGGGCGCACTACTTTTCAGATTCGAGTTCTTCATGCATGCGCCGCGCAGTCAATCTTCCCGCAAACAACTTCCAGCGTCGCGCTGGCGCCAGCGCCGCCTGGCGCAAGCCGAATCGGGCCTGAGCGCCGCGCAGGAACGCCAGCTGGCCACCCTGCATGAGATTTCCACCTTGCTGGCGGGACAGCACGCCATCGATGCGCTGTGCCGCGGCTTCCTGCGCCACGTGATGCAATTCGCGCAGGCGGAAGGGGGCACCGTGCGCATCCTCGATCCGCAGCACGATACCGTGCACATCATCGTGCACGAGGGCATTTCCGACGCCATGGTGGAAGAGGAACACTGCATCCGCAACAACGATTGCCTGTGCGGCGCGGCCGTGGCGCAGGGCGTGATCCAGATCCGCGATTTCCGCCAGGTCGATGCCTTGCAGCGTTACCGTTGCCAGGATGAAGGATTTATCGCCATCGCCGTCTTCCCCATCCTCGCGCGCGACCAGGTGGTGGGCAGTTTTTCGCTGCACTTTGCGCGCCCGCAAGCCGTGCATGCGCAGCAGCAGGGCTGGCTGGAAACGCTGGGCCAGAGCCTGGGCATCGCCATCGAAAACCAGCGCCTGATCGCGCGCGAAAAGGAATTCGCCGTGGCGCGCGAACGCAGCCTGCTGGCCGAAGGCTTGCATGACAGCATCGCGCAAAGCCTCAACTTCATCAGCCTGCAAGTGCAGATGCTCGACGATTCCGTGCGCCGGGGCCAGCTCGACGAAGCGGCCGAAGTGTTGCCGCTGATGCGCATGGGCGTCGAGCAAAGCTACCAGGACGTGCGCGAATTGCTGGTCAATTTCCGCACCCGCTGGCATGGCAGCGACCTGGAAAGCAAGCTGTCGGAAGTGCTGGCCAAGTTCGAGCTGCAGACGGGCGTCGTCGGCACCCTGGACATGAGCGGCAATGGCGCGCCGCTGGCGCCCGAGCAGCAGTTGCAGATCCTGTTCATCGTGCAGGAAGCGCTGTCGAATATCCGCAAGCACGCGCAGGCGAGCAACGTGGCGCTGCGCGTGGTCAACGGGCGCGATTTCGCGCTGCAGGTGCGCGACGATGGCGAAGGCTTCGCCGCCAACCTGCGCGACAAGAAAACGGAATTGCAGATCGGCTTGCGTATCATGCAGGAAAGAGCCGAGCGGCTCGGTGCGCAATTTGCCATCGACAGCACGCCCGGCGGCGGCACGACGATCTCGCTGGCCTTGCCGGCAGCCCGGCGCCAGGCCGCGTAACAGATGACTTATCCCTATCAGGCCACAAACATAGTGAACGCACCAATCAAAATCCTGCTGGTCGACGACCACACCTTGCTGCGCAGCGGCGTCAAGCTGCTGCTGCAGCGCAATCCTCAATTCCAGGTGGTGGGCGAGGCATCGAACGGGCTGGACGGCGTGCGCCTGACGGCCGAACTGCGGCCCGACGTGGTGCTGATGGACTTGAACATGCCCGGCGTGTCCGGCGTCGAGGCGCTGCAGCTGATCTTGCAGGACTTGCCGCAGATGGTCGTGCTGATGCTGACCGTGTCGGAAAACGCGGCCGACCTGGGCGCGGCCCTGCGCGCGGGCGCGCGCGGCTACCTGCTGAAAAATATCGAAGCCGAGCAGCTGGGCCAGGCCATTTGCCGCGCCGCCGCCGGCGAGTCCGTGATTGCCGACGCCATGACGGCCAAGCTGGTGTCGCAGTTCCGCGCGGGGCAGAACGCGCCCCAGGCCGACTATGACAAGCTGACGCCGCGCGAACGCGAAGCCATGGCTTGCCTGGCGCAAGGATTGAGCAACAAGGAAATCGCGCGCCAGCTCGATGTGGCCGAAAGCACGGTGAAAATCCACGTGCAAAACATCCTCAAAAAGCTTAAGCTCAGCAGCCGCGTGCAGATCGCCGTGTATGCCGTCGAGCGTGAGTTGAGCAAATAAAGATCAAACAAAGTGCAAATAGTGCGCAAGGAATGCGAGATTGTTTGATCTGCATGGCGTTCCGGCCTAGACAACCCTAGTTCCTTTGACGTATGGCCTTGACCGTGCCTGCGCATTACACTCTTAGTCATTCGCTAATCTAATAAGAGAGTGTCATGCATAAGGTCAACGTCGATGGCTTGCTATCGAGCCAGGCTCTGTTTCGCCATATTTCCCCTTCGCAATTAGAGCAATTGCGCCAGGATGTCGTGCGCGTCGAAGTGGAAAAAGGCAAAGTGCTGTTCCGCAAGGGCGAAGTGGCGGAAGGCGCCTATGTGGTGGTCTTCGGCCTCGTCAAGCTGAGCGTGTTTTCCATGGAAGGTACCGACAAGGTACTGGAACTGATCCGCCCGGGCCAGAGTTTCGGCGAAGCCATGATTTTCCTCGATGAACCGTATCCGTTCTGCGCCGAAGCGCTCGAGCACTGCCTGCTGCTGCGCATTCCGCCGCATGCGCTGCTGCGCCTGCTGGACCAGTCGCCCCGTATCGCGCGCCAGATGATGAACAGCCTGTCGCATCACCTGATGGGTTTTATCCGCAACGTGGAGCGCTGCTCCGTGCAGAACGCCACCCAGCGCGTGGTCGAGTACCTGCTGCAAGCTTCGGACCAGCAGCGTTCGAACGAGGTCAAGCTGGACTTGAAGAAAAGTCTGTTGGCATCGTTCCTGAACCTGGCGCCCGCCACCCTGTCGCGCGTGCTGCACCAGTTGACGGACTTGCATTTGATTAAAGTCAGCGGTTCGCTGATCCAGATTCAGCCGGATGCCTTGAAGACGTATCGCCATGGTTCTACCGCGGCCATGCTGAACTAAGCTTTTTCAGCAGGCAAGGTCAGCCGCCAGAACAGCAGGGCGAGCAAGCTGACCGCCGCGCCCAGCGCGCATACCCCATGCCAGCCCGCCAGCGCATACACGCTGGTGGCGGCAATCGCACCGAGTCCGCTTCCCACCGCATAAAACAGCATGTAGCACGCCACCAGGCGGCTGTGCGCGTCGCTGTCCTGCTTGAAAATCAGGCTCTGGTTCGTCACATGGATGGCCTGGCCCGCCAGGTCCAGCGCGATGATGCCGACGATCAAAGGCCACAGGGACGCGCCCGCAAAGCTGAGCGGCAGCCACGCGGCCAGCAGCAGCAACAGGGCTGCGCCCGTCGTCCACTGCGCGCGGCCATTATCGGCCAGCGCCCCGGCGCGCGCCGCGCCCAGCGCCCCCACCACGCCCACCAGGCCAAACGCGCCGATGGCCGCATGGCTGTAGCCTTGCGCCGTCAAGGGCAGCACCAGGGCGCTCCAGAAAATATTGAACACGGCAAACATCAGCAGGGCCAGCGTACCCCGCACGCGCAAGACTTTGTTGTGCATCAACATCCCCGCCATCGAGGCGAGCAGGGCGCCATACGCCAGTTGTCGGTTGGCCGGCTGCGCCGGCGGCAGCTTGCGCCACAGCAGCAGCAACAGGGCGCAGGCGATGGCCGCCGAAACAAAGTACACGGCGCGCCAGTCGGCCACATCGGCCACCACGCCGGACAGGGTGCGCGCCAGCAGCAAGCCGATCACCACGCCGCCCTGCGCCATGCCGACCACGCGGCCCCGCTCGTGGCTGGCCGCCGCGCTGGCCGCATAGGCGATCAAGCCCTGCGTCATGGCCGTCCCCAGCAAGCCGACCAGGAGCATGCCGCCCAGCAAGGCGGCCGTGGAGCGGGCGCAGCCCAGCGCCGCCAGGGAGATGGCCAGCAAACCCAGCTGGAACAGGGTCAAACGGCGCCGGTTCAGCATGTCGCCCAGGGGCACCAGCAGCAGCAGGGCCAGCGCGCAGCCGAGCTGCGTGGCCGTGATGACCATGCCGCTGGCCGCTTCCGTCATGCCGAATTCCTGCGCCAGGGTGGCGAGCAAGGGCTGGGCGTAATACACATTGGCCACGCTGAGGCCGGCCGCCGTGGCAAACAGCCAGACGAGGGAAGGGGGAAGTGCTGTCGTGATGGATAGGTTGGTATCGCGCATGGGTCTGTATGTAAGTGGTTTCAAATTAAAACCAGTTGGAGTCTACGCCGGGAAGTTTTAAAATGCAACCACTCAATCCTGGAGAATGCCCGTGGCCAAGCGCAAGAGCCTGAAAACCGACCCCTGTCCCGTGGCGCGCGCGCTCGACGCGATCGGCGAGCGCTGGTCGCTCCTGATCGTGCGCGACGCCTTCGACGGCATGCGCCGGTTCGGCGAGTTCCAGAAAAGCCTGGGCGTGGCGAAGAACATCCTGGCCGACCGCCTGCACACCCTGGTGGAAGAGGGCATCTTTACGGTTGCCCCCGCCTCGGACGGCACGGCTTACCAGGAATACGTGCTGACTGCCAAGGGACTGGCCCTGTTTCCCGTCATCGTCGGCTTGCGCCAGTGGAGCGAGGCGCAATTGTTCGAAGCGGGCGAGGCGCATTCGACCTTGCTGCAGCGCGCCTCAAGCTTGCCCGTGCGCAGGATGGACGTGCTGGCGCCGGACGGCAGCGTACTGCAGGCGGGCGATACCGTCGTGCACAAGGTGTCGCCACCATGACGCGGGTGGCCGTGCTGGGCGGGGGCATCACAGGCGTCACGACCGCTTACGCGCTGGCGAAACGGGGCGTCAATGTCACCCTGATCGAGCGCCACCGCTACGCCGCCATGGAAACGTCGTATGCGAACGGCGGACAATTGTCGGCCTCGCACGCGGAAGTGTGGAACCACAAGGCAACGATTTTGAACGCCCTGAAATGGATGGCGCGACGCGATGCGCCCTTGCTGCTGCATCCATGGCCCAGCTGGCACAAGCTGAGCTGGTTTGCGCAATTCCTTGCCGCCATGCCCGCCTACGAGCGCAACACCATCGCCACGGCGCGCCTGGCGATCGCCGCGCGCGCACACTTGTTTGCCTGGGCGCAGGAAGAGCATATTGATTTCGATCATCGCCGCGCCGGCATCCTGCACGTCTACCGTGACCGGCGCGGCTTCGAGCGGGCGGCGGGCGTGTCGCGTTTGCTGGCACAGGGCGGACTGGAGCGGCGCGCCGTCACGCGGCAGGAAATGCGCGCCATCGAGCCGACCTTGCAGGGCGACTTTTACGGCGGCTACTACACGGACAGCGATTCCACGGGCGACATCCACAAGTTCACCAGCGGCCTGGCCGACGCCTGCCTGCGCCTGGGCGTGGCTTGCCGCTACGGTGCACAGGTCACCGCGCTGGCGCGCGAACACGGCAAGGTGCGCATCAGCGTGGGAGACGGCGCGGGCGAGGACAGCACCCTGTTCGACGCCGTCGTCATCTGCGCGGGCACGGCCAGCCGCGCCATGGCGGCAATGCTGGGCGACCACGTGAATGTATATCCCGTGAAAGGCTATTCGATCACGGTGCAGCTCGACGACGCAGCCAGCCGCGCGGCGGCGCCGAAGGTCAGCCTGCTCGACGACGCGACCAAGCTGGTCAGCAGCCGCCTGGGCGAAGACCGGCTCAGAGTGGCGGGCACGGCGGAATTCAATGGTTTCAATGACGACATCCGCGCCGACCGCATCCGCCCGCTGGTGCGCTGGGTGGAGCAGTGTTTTCCGGGCATCAATACGCGCAAGGTGATCCCGTGGGCGGGCTTGCGCCCCATGCTCCCGGACATGCTGCCGAAAGTGGGGCCGGGCAAGGCGCCGGGCGTGTACTACAACACGGGCCACGGCCACCTGGGCTGGACCCTGGCGGCCGCCACGGCGGAGATGGTGGCAGAGGTGCTGCTTAGTTCTTCGGCAGCAAATCGCTGAGCGCGGCGCGGCCCTTGACGGTGAGGAAGGGGCCGACCTTGCTGTAGGGTAGCAAAAAGTCGTTTTCGCAGCCGCTGCCGTTCGAGTCTTCCCAGAACGACACGCCTTCCGGCTTCAGGGACAGGTGGAAGCGGCCG
This sequence comes from Janthinobacterium sp. SUN120, assembly GCF_030397735.1. Lineage (NCBI taxonomy): Bacteria > Pseudomonadati > Pseudomonadota > Betaproteobacteria > Burkholderiales > Oxalobacteraceae > Janthinobacterium > Janthinobacterium sp. SUN120. The sequence continues at coordinate 382,815 of NZ_JAPUBW010000003.1, forward strand.
CGGCCGTCGTAATCCGTGCCCTTGCATTCGGCATCGATTTTCACGTCCTTGAACAGGGCCTGGCGCAAGCGGTCCGGCAATTCGGCCTTGTCGTCGCCATCGCTGGCGCTGGCGCCAAACCAGTTCCACACGTCCGTTTCCTGACCCGTTTTGACGTCCCAGGTACGGAATTTGATGGAGATGCCGTTGGCGCCATAGCCTGCCGCCCAGCGGTAGAACTTGACCGTCACCCAGCGCGGCGACCAGTAGGTCGGCTCCGCATACACTTCGTCTTCTGTCGTGAAACCGTTGCGGCCCAGGTATTCGCGGCGCGTGGCATAGAAGTCGGCCAGGTCTTTTTTATTTTTTGCCAGCACGGCGCGCAACTGAGCATTGATTTTTGTCACGCCATCGCCGGGCGCGATCAATTCCACGGTGATGGTGTCGCCCACTTGCAGGTTGCGGTATTGCCTGCCTTCGAAGGTGATCGGCTTGCTCGTCTTGGTGCTGGGAAAATCTTCCAGCGCCAGGTTGTAGGCATCGCTGGCGCAGGATGGATGCTCGCGGTCGCCCGCCGCTTCCAGCAGGGTCAGGGCCAGGGGCAGGGTCTTGCCGCTTTTCGGGTCCGCCCAGGTGCCGGTGACTTTGCCATCTTGCGGTGCATTCAAGGACCAGGTGCCCGTCGTGTCGCCCTTGGCGTCGAGTTCCTGCCACAGCGTCTTGCCGTTCTGCTTGGCCAGCATGATCGGCGTCTTGTAGCGCGTGTAGTAATAGTTGCCGCTGCGGTCCGCGCCTTGCGTGGGGCTGGGCTGGTTGAAGCAAGCCACGATATTGGCTTTGCCCACAGTGCCCTGCCACACCCCTTGCACGGGCGGCTCGGCCGCCATGGCGGCATGCAGGGCGGGCAGGGTCAGGCAAGCAAACAGAAAGCGGCGCATCGGTTGTTCCTCTCGTGGGCGAAGGCCGATTCTACATGGCCCCGCCCACGAGATGCCACACGTCAACTTATTTGCCGGGACGCTCCTGCGCCACCACGGCCATCGCCGCGCCCAGGTATTGCAGCATGGCCCCGTCGACGAAGCTGCCTTCCATCAGACGCGGTTCCTGCTGGTGCGCCTGGCGGAATTTCAGCTGCGTGGCCGGGTTCGTGCCTGCATACGAGCGGAACAGGTCCAGCCACTGCCGCGCCAGCGGCAGCACGGCCGGGTCGGTGGGCGGCGTGCGCGCATCCATGGCGGCGCGCACGGCGGCGATCAGGGCCGGCCACTCGCCCGAGCGCCTGCCGTAGTTGGCCATCAGGTACGCGTATTCCTGCTCATCGAGGAAAGGTTGATACAGCGCAATGCGCGAGGTATTGAAGGCGGCGATGATGAATTGCATCATGTCCGCATCGACGCTGGTCGTCGCTTGCATCGATGGTTCCTGCTCGTGCATGCTGTTCAGGCGCGCGAACAGGCCCGGGTGGGCGCCCGTGTCGCGCACCAGCTTGACCATCCATTCCGTGGCCAGCGCTTGTGCTTGCGCATCGCCGGGGCCGGCGCCCGCCTCCTTGACGGCGCGCACCCTCGCTACCAGTGCTTTCCATTCCTGTTCCACGGCGCTATCTGTCAGCAGCGGCAGCTGTTGCAGTTCTTCGGGACTAAAGTATTTGTCGTACATGGTCATTAACTCCATAGTGGTAAGCCACTCGGCCAGTTCCGGCGCCTGCCCCTGCGCCAGTTGCGCCTGCAGGGTGCGCAGGCGTTCGCGCAAGGTGGAAGCTTGCGCGATCTGGTGTTCCAGCATGGCGATCTGCTGCGCCACGATGGAATGCAAAGGCAGGTCCGGGCCGGCGAGGGCGTTGGCGATATCGGCCAGCGACAGCCCGAACTTGCGCAGTGCCATGATCCGGTGCAGCCGGTCCATGTCGCCGTGCTGGTACAGGCGGTAGCCAGCTTGCGTGCGCGCCGAGGGCGAGAGCAGACCGATGCTGTCGTAGTGGTGCAGGGTGCGGATGCTCAAGCCTGTCATCCTGGCCAGTTCACCGATTTTCAACAGCATGGGGTACTCCTTTCCGGGTGCGTGCAAGCAGAATCGCACCTGACGTAACGTCAGGGTCAAGCGGAATTTTCAACTGAATCAACTGAATCAACTGATCGTCAGCCGCTGCCGCAGTTCCTGCAGCAGGGTGCCTGTTTTCGGCGTCAGCTGGCGCGCCAGCGGCCACGCCAGGTACAGGGGCAAGCCTTGCGTGGCCAGTGCCGGCAGCACCGCCACGATGGCGCCCGTGGCCAGGTGCTCGTGCACCAGCCACGTGGCCAGCTGCGCCACGCCAAGGCCGGCCAGTACGGCGGCCGTGCGCGCTTCCGCGTCGCCCACCGTCATGCGGGGAGATGCCAGGCGGTGCTCGACCTGCCCGCCCGTGGCGACGTCAGGAAAGACCCACGGCATGGGCGAACCATCGCCGCGTCCGTAGGCGATGCAGTCATGGCCATCCAGATCCGCGATGGACGCGGGCGTGCCGCGCCGCGCCAGGTAGCTGGGCGCCGCGCACAGGATCAGCTGTTCGTCGCCCAGGTGCATCTGGCCCAGCGCGGCCGGCCAGTGCGAGGGCGCGCCGATGCGCACGGCGATGTCGATGCGCTCTTCGAACAGGTCGACAAAGCGGTCGCTGAAGGCGATCGACGGCTGCAGGCGCGGATACTGCGCGCACAGCTCCAGCAGCGCAGGCATCACGCGCAGGCGGCCATACGAGGCGGGTACGCCGATGCGCACCTTGCCCGCCAGCTCCGTCGCATGCTCGCCCAGCACGTCTTCCGCATCCATCAGTTCCTGCAGCACGCGCTTGCAGGTGGCGTAGTAGGCGCGGCCCGCGTCGCTCAGTTTCAGCCGGCGCGTGCTGCGCTCGAACAGCAGCACGCCCAGCCGCTCTTCCAGCCGCGCCACGCTCTTGCTGACGGCCGAGCTGCTCAGGTGCAGGTGCTCGGCCGCCCTGGTAAAACTGCCCGCGTCGGCCGTGGCGAGAAACGGTGTGAGGCCCTTGAGATGTTCCGATGAAAACATGATTCGCGAATTTTATTCATGAATAAGGGGAAATAGTATCGCGGATAAGAATTGATGGCGCGGATATGATGTTTTTTTCTTTCGGAGGCTTTCTCTCATGCAAAAACACGCTCTCATCATCGGCGCCAGCGGCATCATCGGCAACAATCTGGCCACGCACTTGCTGGCGCAGGGCTGGCAAGTGACGGGCGTCTCGCGCGGCCGTACGCCCGTGCCGGCAGGCTGCACTTCCCTGCAATTGGATGCCACGGATGGCGCGGCAGTAAACGCCGCCCTGGCGGGCCTGGACGCCAGCCACGTCTTTTTCACGGCCTGGGCACGTCAGGCAAACGAGCAGGAAAACATCCGCGTCAACGGCGCCATGGTGGCCAATGTGCTGGCCGCGCTGGGACCGGCCGGCCACTTGCGCCATGCGGCGCTGGTGACGGGCCTCAAGCATTACCTGGGACCGTTCGATGCGTATGGCAAGGGCAGCGTGCCCGTCACGCCATTTCGCGAAGAGCAGGGCCGGCAGGCGGTCGAGAATTTCTACTATGCTCAGGAAGACCGGTTGTTCGAAGCGGCCGCGCAGTACGGATTTACGTGGAGCGTGCACCGCCCGCATACCATCATCGGCTATGCGCTGGGCAATGCCATGAACATGGGATTAACTTTGGCCGTGTATGCGCACCTGTGCAAGGCCAGCGGCCAGCCCTTTGTCTTTCCGGGTTCGCCCGCGCAATGGCACGGCCTGTCCGACATGACGGACGCGGGCCAGATCGCGCGCCACCTGGCGTGGGCAGCGGACAGCCCCGCCGCGCGCAACGAGGACTTCAATATCGTCAATGGCGACGTGTTCCGCTGGAAGTGGCTGTGGCCCCGCCTGGCCGCGTATTTCGGTATCGAGGCGGCGGACTTGCCCGAGACGACGGCGCCGCTGGCCGGCCGCATGCAGGACGCGCCCGCCCAATGGCGCGCCATCGCGCAGCAGCATGGCCTGGCGGAGCCTGACATTGGCCGCCTCGCTTCCTGGTGGCATACGGATGCCGACCTGGGCCGGCCGATGGAAGTGATGACGGACATGGGCAAGAGCCGCAAGGCCGGCTTCCCCGATTACCAGGATACGCAAGACGCCTTCTTCAACCTGTTCGAGAAGTTGAAGGCGGAGCGCGTCATTCCGCGCTGACGGACTCCGCGGCAGCCGGTGGCGGGGCTGCCGCCGCTGCCGCCGCATTGGCCGCATTTACTTTATGCTGCTGCGCCCGCTGCCATTCCAGGCCCGGGCGGTCGACGCGAAATTGCAGCAGCCGTCCCTGCACCACTTCCGTCACGTACGCCGTGCGGCCATCGGGGCCGCCGAAGGTGATGTTACTCGGCTTGGAGCCGGGCACGCTGATCTCGCGCAAGATGCGGCCTTGCGGCGACAATTTGACCACGCTGCCCTTGCCGTAGCGCGTCACGTACAGGTTGCCGTCGACATCCACGCGCATGCCGTCCATGCCGAAATCGTCGAACTTGATCAGCAATCGCTTGCCGCTCAGGCTGCCGTCCGCGGCGATGTCGTACATCCAGATATTGCGCTGCACGCTTTCATTCACATACAAGATCTTGCCGTCGGGACTCACCTCGATGCCGTTGGCCGTGCCCATGGTGTCGAGCGCCAGGGTCACCGTGCCGTCCTGCGCGATGCGCCACACGCGGCCCGTGTTTTCCTTCCAGTTCGGGTCGCTTGCATACAGCACGTCATCGGCCGTGATGGCGATGTCGTTCGGCTGCGTCATGCGCGGTTCGCGCGCGTGGATGGTAAGCGCGCGCGTGGCCGGGTCGACCAGGTAAATCGTGTGTTCCATGTAGTCGGCCAAATACATCTGCCCGCGGCTGCCGAAGCGGATGCCGTTGGCGATGCTGGTGCCAGGCAGGGTCAGGTACACCTCGCCCATGCCGCCCGGGCTGACCTTGCCGATGGTTTGCTGGCGCGCAAAGTTGACGGCATAGATATTGCCATCCGCATCCACGGCCGGGCCTTCGATGCCCTTGGTGAAGGAGTGCGCGGGCGTGAGGGTGGTGGCGAGGAACAGCGTTTCGTGCGCGGGCGGGCTGGCGCAGGCGGACAGGTTGGCCAGCGCGGCGGCCAGCACGGCCGTGCGCAGCGACGGCAGGGCGTATCGGGAATGGGGCATCGGGTGTTCTCTGTATGGCAAAGGTGGCGTATGTTACCCGACGCGCGCCGACGCAGGCGCCGGGCTAGGTTGCCACCTAGGCCGCCACCACGACGAGGTCGGGGAAGTCGTCCTGCCAGCCGTCCCATTCGTCTTGCAGATGGGCGTGCATGCCGGCCCGGTCTTGCGCCTGATCAAAGGTGTCGGCGCTGGCCAGCAGGAAGCGGGCGATGGCGCGCAGGGTGGCCGGGTCGGCCTGGATGGTCACGTCGGAGCAGGGCAGGGGCCGCTCGGCGGCGGCGTCCTGCAGATAGCAGTGCAGCGATAAATGTGTGGTCATGGGTGTCGGTGGCTGATATAGGCGCCCAGCATGGCGTGTGCGTTCAGCGCGGTGCGGGCGGCGTCCAGTTCCTCGGGCGGCAGGTACCAGAAAGTCAAGCCGGCATGCTCTTCGCAGCGGCCATACGCCTGCATCGCGTCGCGCAGCGCTTGCCGGCGCTCGGGCGGCAGCGCATCCAGTCTGGCCTGCGTGAAACCGTTGATCGGATATACATCGCGCAGGTGCGAATCTAGCAGCCCGCGCCGCTTGATGGCGGCCCAGTTATTTGCGGGGCAAGGAGTGCCAAAGGTCATCGGATGGGCTTCATCGATCTGCCGGTAGCCGAGTGCGTAGCCGGTGCCATAGCCCTGCGTTTCAGCGTAGCAGTACACATATTCGCAATGCTCAAACAGGCCGGGTATGGCCCGGGCACCGTCGAACAACGGCATCAGCGCAAGCTTGCTGGCGCGTATGGACAGAACCAGCTCCGAGCCCGATGAATACATGGCCTGCGCGTCGCAGTTGACGGCCTCGTCAGCTTCGTCGGGCGGCACGAGACGCGGCGAAAGCAGTCCGATGCCGTCGGTCTCTGGCGCGAACAGCATCTTCTCGTAATTTCGCTGTGAGAACTTGACGATCTTGCCGCGCTTGTTGCCGTAGCGCTCGACGGGTTCGCCGATGTGCGCGAACCAGGCGAACAGCTGTGCGCTGGCCGCGGCGGCAATGAAGGGGGTATTTTTCTTGAATTCGCCAACGAGGAAGTGATATTGGTCCATGTGTCGCCAGAGTAAATGGGTAACGCGCATGATGCCATGTGCGGGAACGTGCGGCTAGCGCGCACGCGAGGAATGGCGCAGGTCTGGATGCACGGTGACGTAGCAGGACGGGTGGAATGGAAAAAGATGCGCGACAGGACGGCGCAATGGCCGGGTTGAGGCGTATGATGGAAATACGGATGTGGTTGCCGCAATGCAGTGCGACCGGCATGGGCCGCATGTCTTGCAGGTTTTTTTCGTGGTTTTGGCAGCAATAACAACGAGGAGACATCATGGACAAACCCGAATTCATCCTGGCCGCCAAGGCCATGGAAACCCTTGAGATGTATCAAACGTTTTACGGGCACTCCAGCGAATACCAGGCGCACCAGCAGGAAGTGTTGAAACTGCTGCGCCACAAGGGCGCCTCCCTGCTGGTGTCGGACCATGGCCCGGCGAAGTTCTTGCTGGCGTTTGCCGATGCGCTGGAGGTGTCGGGCTTGCCGGGGGAATACGTGCCGTTGAGCCGGCGGTAGGGCGGGCGCTGCCTGTCAGCCGCATGTGCCGTTGAGAAAAGAGCGAGCACCATGGCGCAGCAGGCAAAGTGATTCTTCATCCATGCCCCCTGACAAGTGCAGTGGTAATTTTTTTGTATCTTGTTTGTGACGATGTGTGAGTATGTTGCTGCCTATTTGGTGCACACTTTGCGGCATGTCAATCCGGGAGTGTCGCCATGATCAGGTCACGCAGCTTGCCGCCACGCTTGTTGGGAGCAGGTTTCCGTGGATTTTCCTTGCTGCCGCTGGCCATCTCATTTGTCGTGCTGGTGTGCCTGTCGCTCCTGGCGATCCAGTTCTGGATGACCTTGCGCGCACGGGAAGTACAGCTGAGTGAGGCGGCCCGCGAAAGCGCCAATCTGGCGCAATCTGTTGCACAGCATGCCTATGACACCATCAAGGAAGCCGATACGGTGCTGGTCGGACTGGTGGAGCGGGTGGAAACAGACGGTGTTTCCGATCTTGAATTGGCCCGCATGCACAAATTGCTGGTCACCCGTGTCGCTGAGCTGCGCCAGTTGCACGGCATCTTCATCTATGCCAGGGATGGCAGCTGGCTCGTGAATTCGCAGAAAACGCTGTTGAGCAATCTGAATAATTCTGATCGGGATTATTTCAACTACCATCGAACGCATGAGGAGCGGGGGCCCTATGTCGGACCTCCCGTGCGCAGCAAATCAACGGGGCAATGGATAGTCACGGTATCACGGCGAATCAATATGCCCGACGGAAGTTTCGGCGGCGTGGCGCTGGCGACCATCGACATGAATTATTTCAGGTTGTTTTATGAACGCTTTTCGATAGGGAAAAAAGGCGCCATTTTCATTGCGAATGGAAAAGGCATTCTTTTATTGCGAAGGCCTTTCGATGAAAGCCTGTTGGGACGCGATATTTCGCAATTCCCCGTGTTCCACGATTATTTGCCCAAAAGTCCCGTTGGCACGGCCGTGATCAAGTCGGGCGTCGATGGCGTGACGCGTATCAATAGCTATCGAAGGGTCGAGGAATACCCACTGGTGGTCTCTGCCGCACTGTCACAGGATGAAGTCCTCGCTTCGTGGCGTCTCGACACGATTTTACAGAACGCGGTGGGTGGCGTGCTGGTGCTGCTGATTGCCTTCATCGGATACCGCGTGGTGCGGCAAATCGATTTGCGGGTCAAGAGCGAGGCTGGATTGCTCGAGGCGCGCAATGAGCTGGAATTGATCAATGAAACCCTGGCCCGCCTTGCCAACCAGGATGGATTGACGGGGCTGGCGAACCGGCGCCACTTCGACCAGTCGCTGCTTGCCGAGTTCAGCCGTGCGCAGCGTGAAGACGGCTCGCTTGCGCTGGTATTGATCGATGTCGACTTCTTCAAGCAATACAACGATATCTATGGCCATGTGGCCGGCGACGAGTGCCTGAGAAAAATCGGCAAAGTGGTCGGCTACAGCATGCGCAGGCCGGGCGACCTGGCGGCACGCTATGGTGGCGAGGAAATGGTCATTTTATTGCCTGGAACGGATTTGCCGGGCGCCCTGGCGGTGGCGGAAGGCGTTCGCCAGGCAGCGCAATCGCTGGGCGTCGAGCATCGGGGCAATCCCCTTGGCGTGGTGACGGTCAGCGTCGGCGTGGCGGCTTTCATGCCGACGCACCTGGAAAACCAGGCGGTCGAACTGGTTGAACTCGCTGATACGGCACTGTACAAGGCCAAGGCATCCGGCAGAAATCAAGTCTGTTATGCCTCGCCTTGCGAGCCGGCCGAGCAGGCCGCGACTGCTTTTGCGTTTCGATAGCGATTGCTGACGGCTGAGGAAGGGGCGCGCGTGCGCCAGCCTTGTCCATGTACAATCGGCAACATCCGGATCGACGTATCCGCCCCTTCATTGCGGAGTACGCCTGAGCGTGACACAAACATTGCAAACCTGGCTGCTGGCCTGGCGGGAAGCCTTCACGTGCATCGGCCTGGGATTGCGCGATGCGCGTCATGCGGGGCTGTGGTGGCGCTCCGCGCTGTGGTGCATGGCGGTCGTGGCCCTGTGGCTGGGGCTGTATGGTTGCTTCGGCCGTTTTTTTGTCGAGCTGAGCGCCATGCTGGCGCTGGTATCGGTTACCGGCTTGCTGGGCCTGGGCGTGATGGATGGCGTCGGGACACTGGCCAACGGGCCTGCCACGCTTTCGCAGATGGGTAGTATCGCCGGCGGCCTGGGCAGCGCCGCCAAGGCCCTGCTGTCGATCGGCCAGATCGCTCTGGCCTTGCTGGCGCTGGCCACCTTGTTCTATGTCATGGTCTTTATCGTCGGCGCCATCGGCACGGCGCGTTTGCCGCTGCGCTGGTTGTTGCTGGAACAGGCCAAGACTGTAGCGGCACGCCGCTATGCCCCGTGGCAACCTCCGGCCGGCCTGGAGCTGCCCGCCCCGCGCCCCGTCTGGCGGCGCCTGTTGCTGCTGCTTTCCCTGCTGATTCCCGTGTGGGCCATGTGCGTGCTGGTGTCGTACCTGCTGGCCTGGAATGTCCGGATGATCTACGGCGCGGCGGCCGAAGACGTGCTCGGCGCAGAACAGCAAGCGGCGTTGCGCCGCGCACAGCGCCCGGCGATTGCGGCCCTGGGTCTGCTGCTGTGCTTGCTGATGCTGATACCGGTGCTCAATTTACTGGTGCCAGCCTTGCTGTGCAGCAGCGTTTGCCATTTGCAGCGCCGCGGCTGGCGCACAACGGGGTCAGCAACCAACGTGGACTGAACAAGGAGTAAACATGAGTGAACACGCAAGACGCGGCACCCTGGAACGCGCGATTGAAATCGCCGCCGCCACCCATGCCGGCCAGACGGACAAGGGCGGCGCGCCATACATACTCCACCCCTTGCGCGTCATGCTGCGCGTCGCCCCTGGCGCCCAGCAAATTGTCGCCGTACTGCATGATGTGGTGGAAGACAGCGATGGAAAAATCACCTTCGACGACCTGGCGCGCGAAGGATTTTCCCGGGGAGTCATCGACGGCGTGCGCGCCGTGACCAAGATCGAGGGCGAGTCGTACGAGGATTTCATCGCCCGCGCAGCCCTGAATCCGGTCGGCAAGGCCGTCAAGCTGGCGGATCTGGCTGAGAACAGCGATTTGTCGAGGATAGGGGAGCCGACGCAGAAGGATTTGGAGAGGGTGGAGAAGTATCGGAGGGCTGTTCAGCGACTAATGTCGCAGGAGTGATTCTTGAATGTAGAGATCGTGTCCGGGCGGCAGATCTGCCCCCGGGGTCACCGGGTGCGGCCAAGAGCCTTGCGGATGGCCTGCTCGACAGGACGGTCTATCAGCGCCAGGACGATGACCACGACAGTGGTCACAATCAGTCCGGCCAGTAAATCAGAGTCAGGGAAAAGTTGCTGATTGGCGATGGCACCGGGCACGGTTGCTCGTTTCCAGACAAGGAGCATCAGGGCGGTGCCAGCGGCGAGCAGCATGGCCGGTCGACGATGGTGCAAGCGGGCGATTTGTCCCATCAGCAGCAGCGCGATACCCCACGCAAAAGGATAGAAGCCGTGGTCGAACAGGATCATGCGCTCATCATAGTATGCGCCCGTGTACCAGGCAAAACGGGAGAGGCCGAAAAGACCATAGACGACGAGGGCCACGGCTAGCACGAGGAAACTGGAGGAAAGCAGGCGAGCAATTTTCATGGTTTGGGTTTCTCTGCCAATGCCTTGAGATAGCGCAGATCAGCTGGCCCTTCTGTTTGGTTACTTGGATAGTCTTGTCTTTGCTGAATATGGCTCGCTGGCCGTGTTTGTAGTTTTACTCGCTATTTTTCTCGCCGCCGGCGTGGCTTGCCGGGCCACCTTTGCGTATGATTTTACCGGCTAAAGGGCGAGGGGCAGGTCCGCCATTCGTACACGGCCTGAGCAGCTCATGTTGTTGTTAGGAAAAACCGCCTGCGGCGCAAAACCTAGCCAGACGAATCGGAGAGGGTTGCGCTTGCAAGCGCAACCCGGTTTTGCGGCTATCGGACGAGCAGTGCTCGTCCCCCGCAAAACCCCCGCGTCCGTACCGGACGCGGATTCGACGCCCGCGTTCTGCATGCATGGAATTAATAAAAAGGGCCTCCCCGCCAAAACGGGGAAGCCCTTTTATTTATTCAGTGGTGGAGACGGCGGGAATCGAACCTACCGTAAACATAGATTCCTTCGGTATCTTGAGGGTTTGGTTGTCAAAATACTGACAATAGAGCTTTGTTAAGATTTTAGTCACTAAGTGAAACAAGATCGGCAATTCGAGCATGGACATTTCCTGTCGGATGTGCTAAGCCAGTGATGGGATCTTGGCGAAATACCTTTTGACCAGGTGATTTTTCGAAGACTCCAGCTGCCGCAAGGAAAGCGTCATTTCCAAAGCGCAACCCACGTCTACGCGTAGGATCGTAGGCGTCGAAGTATGATGGATTTCGCATAGGGGCCGCCTTGCAAAAATAGCTAACTTGTTGCTTGGTTAAGTTGGCTTTTTCGCATGATTTCTCACTCCACGGTATATTGTGCTCATCAGAGTCACGCCATTGCCATCGGATTAAATCACCTGTAGAACAATTGTCGCCTTCGCAAACATCAGTGTCACAGAGGCCGCGCCCCTCGAACGCAGTAGCGGTGTCTATCGTACGCCATAAACCTATGTTTTTCTTCTGCGCTTCGCGTAATGGGGTGATGTAGTCTTCCTTGAGTCTGTCGAGGTTATTGATGATAGCTCCAAAACGTGCACCTTCATGAATTGCTCGTTCCCCAACAAGCGTCTGCAGAGGCATAAATCCGTCTGCAGTTCGTAGCGTGCAAGATGTGCGAGCCTCGGGGGTTGCGACACTTTCAGCAGAAAGGATGAACGGGTACAGCGCCAGTTGCGTGGATTCTTCCTTGACCCCAACTCTGGCCAATGCCAATCGGACATTGGAGTACAGTCCTTCAAAATGTGGAAAAGCAGCTCCTGCTTGCTCAGGCGTCAAAGGATGCATGGCTTTGGTTACCGCGGCATTGAGAATTGGAGATAGAAAAGGAAGCCTAATTTTCAATTCTTGTGGACGCAAAACCCACATAACGATACTGCTGAATCCGGCATCGTTTCCACCAACCATCAACAGCAGATCATCGACTTGATGTCGCACCTTAGTGCATTGAGGCGTATAGACCTTCTTGAAGAAAGTGGAGTGATTAACTTGGATTTTTTCGCCCCCAATACCGTTCAATGTAGCATCATTTGACTTTTCGCATACCAAATGAGAAAGTGAACTGATCTGTGAGTGACGTAATCGAGTGATTTTAGTATTCACGCGATCGACGGTGCCTAGTGCGTAGCCTGCTCCTGGTGGGTTTTCCTGCCGAGTCAGGATGCCGTCGTAAACCTCCGCCCCAGAGCAGGCAAATGATGCGAACTGAACCACTTCATGGGGATTCATTACTGCTCTGCGGAGAGCTGTCAGGGCGGGCCAAGACATGAGGGATCGATGGCATGCATCATCGAGCCATCGTGCACCATTCGTCGGGGAACTGTCTTTAAGCCGGAAGTTACCTTTTCCAATAGGTAAGATCATCCATTTTTCAGGAACGGTGTGCTCGCTGCTGCCTAGAATTGCAGGATGGTCAGGATTGCCCTCGCCTGAAGCAAATGAATCTCCCATAGCAACCACAAGACGGGAGCGAGTCTTTACGCGAGTTGCAGGCAACAGAGCTAGGCCATTTCTGTCCAGAAGTCGCAACTCATAGGTCTTGGTAATATCAATGGGAAGTGCAGGTGAGTATGCGCAGTCCGCGTCGACACGCTTGGTGATTGACTCCGCCATCAAGTCCTTGAGTTCCCATTGACAGTTCTGGCCCACGATCGACGATTGAGCCACGATTGAATTCCTCGTTCGCATCAATTCCGGTTCAGCATACGTGCCTGAAACTGGCTGCCAAGCGGTTTCGGAAACGACTGGGAAAACGTCCCGTAACTTCTGGGTAAACCCTTTTGTGTCTACGGTATCGCCTGCACTTCCATTAGCATTCCATAAACGATCGCCAGAGGGATTTTCGGTAGTGCGAATACCCGCAATTCGTGCAAAATAAACATCTTTAAGGAATAAAGGAAATCTATTCACTACCTGCCATGTGACTTCCGTAGTGGGCGAGGGTTGTGCAAATGAAGTGGTGGTAAATAAAGTGCAGGTAAGTGCCATGCATCCCATGGCCAAAGTGCGACTATTTCTCTTCAACATACCGCTCTCCTCATTAATGAAGTAAAACGTATTGATTTGATAATGAATGGCAGGCAAAGATCAAAGATTTGTCAGCAAGCGGTAAAACTGGTGGAGATTCTAGCTTAAATTAATTTGCTTTTTGTTATTTTTTTTGTGGCTGTAGAGAGGCGTTTTCTGCCCCTCTGTTAGGGGAGTTATTAATGTGTGAAAACCAACTATCAGATGAGAACTCGGTACTAGAGCTAATCCTTAAGTTCCGAAAACACTTTCTGCTTTTGATCCAGCAGTTTGATCGGCATCCGGCATCCACCGTCCGTACACCCGCGCTATCATCGTCCAATCCGCATGCCCCATCTGCTTTGCAACCCACATTGGGTGCTCACCGGCCGAAAGCATCATGCTGGCATAGGTATGACGGTCTGATATGGGTTACGATATCGAATGCCAGCCCCCTTGCAGGACGCCGGTCCATAATGTTTTTCGGATCGGCTGGTCACCTTTCCAGCGCCGTTCCAGGCGTGGATTTTGAAAGACTTCCTCTCCATTGGCCCAGATGAACGCCTTTTGCTCCTGCAGCGCATGCATGGCTCGCTCCAGCAACTTGACTTCGCGACGACCGGCGTTCGTTTTCGTGCTCTCTGCCGCTTTGGAATGCTGTGTGAGAGCACGCGTCACCAACACAACGCCGCGCACGAAGTCCACATCGACCCAGTCCAGTGCCACCAGCTCAGACGTGCGCAGGCCGGTCCAGAAGGCAAACTGCAACAGGTTGCGCCCCTGGCCGGTTGCTTGCGTCAGAATTGTCGCCTGCTCCTCTTTCGTGAATGGGGCGATATCGTCCTTCGATTGCGGCGCCTCGACCTTGGAATAGCACCAGCGCGCCAGCGGATTGACCTCGATCAGCTCGTCCTCTATCGCGTCGTCCAGCGCCTTGCGCAGTACGCTCTGGATGTTCGCCATGGTTTTGTTGGTCGCGGTCATGGGCTCCAGCTTCGCCCGCACGTCTTTCTTGCGCAACGCCGACAGCATGATGGTGCCGAACCAGGGGATCAGCTGGCCAACGACGATCTTGCACGGGCAAGGGTCTGGTCCGCCATTCGTACACGGCCTGAGCAGTTCATGTTGTCGCTAGGAAAAACCGCCTGCGGCGCAAAACCTAGTCAGACGAATCGGAGAGGGTTGCGCTTGCAAGCGCAACCCGGTTTTGCGGCGCCGAGCTGTGCTCGCCGAAGCCCCGCAAAACCCCCGCGCCCGTACCGGACGCGGATTCGACGCCCGCGTTCTGCATGCATGGAATAAATAAAAAGGGCCTCCCCGCCAAAACGGGGAAGCCCTTTTTATTTATTCAGTGGTGGAGACGGCGGGAATCGAACCCGCGTCCGCAAGCACTCCACAGACAGTTCTACATACTTAGCACTATCATTTAATTTAACTCAGCCAGCACGGATGTGCACGTTATGGGCAAGCGAGTTACCTATTATTTAGTCGGACGCTAAGTAACCCAGCATACGACGAGTCCCTGTAAATGACTCTAGAGCTTTTGACGGCCCACCCCAGGGACGAGGTGTTCTAGAGCTAACAGCGATTAAGCTGCCAGTGCGTACGAGTTATCGTTTGCAGTTAAGTTTTTTCAGGTTGTATTTACGAGGTAGCCCGCCCTCGGTATGCCCTGCGCTGCTTTGCAACCCACGTCGAAACCAGGTCGTCCCCACAGAACCTTCATTGTAGCGCAATCCGCCCACTCTTGCATGGTGCATTCGCTTGCTGGTGTGCCAGATCAAGCGCAGGCCGATTTATGCCGCCAATTGCCGCGCCTGCGCCGCCTTCACTACCGCGCTGACCAGCTCGAGCAGCGCATGCGGGGTATCCAGCAGGTGGTCGGCGTTCCAGTGCTGCGGTTCGACGGGGCCGCAGTAGCCCCAGGCGCAGGCCACCGTGCGCATGCCGGCGGCGCGGCCGGCCTGGATGTCGCGCAGGTCGTCGCCCACGTACCAGCAGTCTTGCGGCGCCAGATCCAGGCGGCGCGCCGCTTCCAGCAGGGGGGCGGGATGCGGTTTCGGGTGAGACATGGTGTCGCCCGAGATCACGCAGCCGGCGGCGCCCAGGCCGATCTGGCCGACCAGCGGGTCGGTGAAGCGGGCGGCCTTGTTGGTGACCACGCCCCAGGCCAGGCCCAGGGCTTGCAGGCCTTCCAGCAGGGCGGGGATGCCGTCGAACAGGCGGCTTTCCACGGCCAGGGCCGCTTCGTAATTGTTCAGGAATCCGTCTTTCAGGGCTTCGTAGCCGCTTTCGCCGGGGCCGATGCCATAGGACGCGACTATCATGCCGCGCGCGCCGGCCGAGGCCGTGGGGCGCAGGACGTCATACGGGGTCGGCGCCAGGCCGGCGCGCGCGCGCAGCAGGTTGATGGCCGCCGCCAGGTCGGGCGCGGTGTCGGCCAGGGTGCCGTCGAGGTCGAACAGGATGGCGCGCGGGGCTGGCAGATGGTCAGTGATCATGGCGGACAAAGTGTGTCAAGTAGGAATGAAAAATGGCGGCCGCAGCCGCCTTGTACTGTGCGTGATGGTTACAGCGGCCGGGTGCAGGCCACCAGATAATTGACGCTGGTATCGCTATTAAGTGAGTAAATCTTGGTCAGCGGATTGTAGCCCATGCCGCGCATGCTGTTGACGTCCAGGCCGGCGCTGCGCACGTATTGCGACAGTTCGGACGGGGTGATGAATTTGTCATAGTCATGCGTGCCTTTCGGCAGCAGGCGCAGCAGGTATTCGGCGCCCAGGATGGCAAACAGGTACGCTTTCGGGTTGCGGTTCAGGGTCGACAGGAAGACGTGGCCGCCCGGCTTCACCAGCGCGGCGCAAGCCTTGACGATGGCGGCGGGGTCCGGCACGTGCTCGAGCATTTCCATGCAGGTCACGACGTCGTACTGGCCTGCCTCTTCCTCGGCCATGGCTTCGGCGGCGATCAGCTTGTAGCGCACCTTGGCGCCCGATTCCAGGCTGTGCAGGTCAGCCACTTTCAGGGCCTTGTCGGACAGGTCGATGCCCGTCACGTCGGCACCCTTGCGGGCCATCGATTCGGCCAGGATACCGCCGCCGCAGCCGATGTCGATCACGCGCTTGCCGGCCAGCGGCACTTTCGCGTTGATCCATTCCAGGCGCAGGGGGTTAATTTCGTGCAGGGGACGAAACTCGGAAGTGGGGTCCCACCAGCGGTGGGCCAGCTCACTGAATTTTTGGATTTCGAGAGGGTCGGCGTTCATAGGTCGAATAATAGCGGCAATTTTACAATTGGGCAGCCACGGACGAAAAAAAACCCCGCCGTGGCGGGGTTTTTCATGCTGTTCTTGACTTGCGCGATGACTTGCAGCAAGTCCAGGGGTTCAGCTATTACTTGTTGCGGGTACCAACAACTTCGATTTCCACGCGACGGTTTTTCGCACGGCCTTCGGCAGTTTTGTTATCAGCAACAGGTTGTTTCTCGCCTTTGCCTTCGGTGTACACGCGGTTGCTTTCAACGCCTTTGGTGACCAGGTAGGCTTTGACAGCATCAGCACGACGTACCGACAGTTTTTGGTTGTAAGCATCGGTGCCGACGGAGTCGGTGTGACCCACAGCGATGATGACTTCCAGGTTGATGCCGCCCAGTTGTGCGGACAGCTCGTCCAGCTTGGCTTTGCCTTCTGGCTTCAGCGTAGCTTTGTCGAAATCGAAGAATGCATCAGCAGCGAAGCTGACTTTTTCCGAGGTAGGAGCAACTACGACTGGTACTGGTACGACAACGACTGGTGCCGGTGCTGGTACGACTGGTGCTGGAGGAGCCACGCATTTGCCGTCTTGCAGGGTTTCTGGCTCTACGCACAGTGGCACGTCGCAACCTGGCACTGCGTCAGCAGGTGTCCAGTAGCCGGTACGCCAGCACAGGCCGAATGGGTCACGCACGATCACGCCGCGGGCATCTTGCACGTAAGCGCTTTTTGGGCTTGGTGCTTTGATGTCAGTGGTAACTGGCGCGAATGGTGGGGAGGTTGGGGTTTGGGCCGAAGCCGAGCCAGCAATCACTGCGGATGCAGCGAAAAACAGCGTTACAAATTTATTCATTCTTTTTTCCTTTCGGGGGGTGATATCCGCAGAACAACACTGCGCTACTGGTGCTACGTGCCAAGATTTTATCATGTAGACCATATGCGCTCGTTTCAGATTGCGAAACTAGCAATTAACTTCCCAGTCATTTTGCCACACGCATCAGGGGCGCACGACCGTGGTTAAATCAAAGCTTGCCCGATTTTAGACCGCGCGTTGTTTTTGCGCAACGAAAATGCCCATTTGTAACGCGTCTGTAACAATTGATCGCTTTTTTTGCCTCTTTTAAGGGCAGGTATCTTGAACTGGTATTGCCATTGTGCATTATCGAGAGGTCAGGCTGCACGGCTCCGGTGCAAACTGCCAATCTTGTTGGTATGGCCAATTTGTACAGGTAGCTGGGCGCGCATGCTAAAATCGTGCGCTTGACTGTTAAGAGTGTCGGGCAAATGCCCACGGCGGCACTGCATGGCCAGCTCGTACCACTGCGGTACACGTACTGGCCGTGCCGCCAGCCCGCCGATTTGTTCCGGCACTCTGCGACATGGAAGCCGGGCCGCGCCAGCAGCGCGCGGCGCGGCGTCCACGACGACAGCCACCCAGGATATGCAGTATTGCGTCATACATTGCGTAACAGATAAGTTAACCACAGCCTGAGATCAGTCGAACCGCCAATGGATCAATTCGCAAAAGAAACAATTCCTATTTCCCTCGAAGAAGAGATGCGCAAGAGCTACCTCGATTACGCCATGAGCGTGATCGTCGGTCGCGCCTTGCCCGATGCGCGCGATGGCTTGAAGCCAGTGCACCGCCGCGTCTTGTTCGCGATGCATGAAATGAACAACGTGTGGAACCGCCCTTACGTCAAGTGCGCCCGCGTGGTCGGCGAAACCATGGGTAAATACCATCCCCACGGCGATGCCTCGATCTACGACACGCTGGTGCGCATGGCGCAGGATTTCTCGCTGCGCTACATGCTCGTCGATGGCCAGGGCAACTTCGGTTCTGTCGACGGCGACGGCGCCGCGGCGATGCGTTACACCGAGTGCCGCCTGGACAAGATCGCCAGCGAACTGCTGGCCGATATCGACAAGGACACCGTCGACTTCCAGCCCAACTACGATGGCAAGGAAAAGGAACCGACGGTCTTGCCGACGCGTATCCCGAACCTGCTGATCAATGGCTCGTCCGGTATCGCGGTCGGCATGGCGACGAACATTCCGCCACACAACATTACCGAAGTCATCGACGGCGCGCTGCACGTGCTGCGCAACCCCGAGTGCACGATCGATGAATTGATCGAGCTGATTCCGGCGCCGGACTTCCCGACGGCCGGCATCATCTATGGCGTGTCCGGCGTGCGCGACGGCTACCGCACGGGCCGCGGCCGTGTCGTTATGCGCGCCAAGACCCACTTCGAAGAATACGGCAAGGATGGCGGCCGCATCGCCATCATCGTCGATGAGCTGCCATTCCAGGTCAACAAGAAATCCTTGCTGGAACGCATCGCTGAAAACGTGCGCGACAAGAAGCTCGACGGCATTTCCGACATCCGCGACGAATCCGACAAGTCGGGCATGCGCGTGGTGATCGAGCTGAAACGGGGCGAAGTGCCGGAAGTGGTGCTGAACAACCTGTACAAGCAGACCCAGTTGCAAGACACCTTCGGCATGAACATGGTGGCCCTGGTCGATGGCCAGCCGAAGCTGCTGAACCTCAAGCAGATGCTGCAATGCTTCCTGTCGCACCGCCGCGAAGTGGTGACGCGCCGCACCGTGTTCGAACTGCGCAAGGCGCGCGAACGCGGTCACGTATTGGAAGGCCTGGCTGTCGCGCTGGCCAACATCGATGACTTCATCGCCATCATCAAGGCCGCGCCGACGCCGCCGATCGCCAAGGTCGAACTGATGGCCAAGGCCTGGGATTCGTCCGTCGTGCGCGAAATGCTGGCCCGCACGGGCGACGGCTCGACGCCAGGCGGCATCGACGCCTACCGTCCGGAAAACCTGCCGAAGCACTATGGCATGCAGGGCGATGGCCTGTACAAGCTGTCGGACGACCAGGCGCAGGAAATTCTGCAAATGCGCCTGCAGCGCCTGACCGGCCTGGAACAGGACAAGATCGTCAACGAGTACAAGGACGTGATGGAACACATCGCCGACTTGCTCGACATCCTGGCCAAGCCGGAACGCGTCACCGTCATCATCACCGACGAAATGACGGCGGCGAAGAACGAATACGGCGCCGGCAACAAGGACGTGCGCCGCTCGCAGATCGAGTTGAATGCGACCGACCTGGAAACGGAAGATTTGATCACCCCGCAGGACATGGTCGTGACCCTGTCGCACACGGGCTACATGAAGGCCCAGCCGATCACCGAATACCGCGCGCAGAAGCGCGGCGGCCGCGGCAAGCAGGCCATGGCGACGAAAGAGGAAGACTGGATCGACCAGCTGTTCATCGCCAACACGCACGACTACATCCTGTGCTTCTCGGATCGTGGCCGCATGTACTGGCTGAAGGTGTGGGAAGTGCCGCAAGGCTCGCGCAATTCGCGCGGCAAGCCGATCGTCAACATGTTCCCGCTGCAGGACAACGAAAAGATCACCGTGATCCTGCCGCTGTCGGGCGAGAACCGCACGTTCCCGGAAGACCATTACGTGTTCATGTCGACCAG
This sequence comes from Janthinobacterium sp. SUN120, assembly GCF_030397735.1. Classification (NCBI taxonomy): domain Bacteria; kingdom Pseudomonadati; phylum Pseudomonadota; class Betaproteobacteria; order Burkholderiales; family Oxalobacteraceae; genus Janthinobacterium; species Janthinobacterium sp. SUN120. Next base: position 402,555 of record NZ_JAPUBW010000003.1, read on the forward strand.
CCTCGGTACCGTCAAGAAGACGCCGCTGAAGGACTTCAGCAATCCACGCAAGGCCGGCATCATCGCGGTCGACCTGGACGACGGCGACTTCCTGATCGGCGCGGCGCTGACCGACGGCCAGCACGACGTGATGCTGTTCTCCGATTCGGGCAAGGCAGTGCGCTTCGACGAAAACGACGTGCGTCCGATGGGCCGTACGGCGCGCGGCGTGCGCGGCATGAACCTGGAAGAAGGCCAGCACGTGATCGCCCTGCTGGTGGCCGAGAACGAGCAGCAGTCGGTGCTGACGGCCACGGAAAACGGCTACGGCAAGCGTACGCCGATCACCGAGTACACGCGCCATGGCCGTGGCACGAAAGGCATGATCGCCATCCAGACCAGCGAGCGCAACGGTAAAGTGGTTGCCGCGACCCTGGTCGATACCAGCGATGAAATCATGCTGATCACCACCGGTGGCGTATTGATCCGCACCCGCGTGTCGGAAATCCGCGAGATGGGCCGCGCGACGCAGGGCGTGACCCTGATCGCCGTGGAAGACGGCACCAAGCTGTCCGGCCTGCAGCGCGTGGTGGAGACGGATATCGACGAAGTCGAGCTGACGACGGAGGCGGGCCAGGAGGCTGCGGCCGCGCCGGCAGCGGCTGAACCGGCCGATCCTGTCGACCCGGCGCAGCCGGAGTAAGATGATTGGGGCTCTTTCGGGAGCCCCAATTGCTGTTGGCGTGCCAGTTGCGGCGCCAGCCTGCGTACCCCCAGATAGTTCCCCGCTTTTGTAAAGTCCCGCATGCCATGAGAAAAATCGTCGCCACCTTCTTCGCCGCGTTTTCGCTGGCCTTCCTTGCGACCCTGCCGGCCCTGGCCCAGAGCACGCAAGCCACGCCCGCCCGCCAGGCGGCGCCCAGCCCCGCCATGAAGGTGGCCGTGCGGCGCATGCTCGACGCGATGCAGTTTCCGCAACTGACGCGCAACATCTTCGACCAGATGCTGCAATCGGTGCCGGCCATGATCCGCCAGTCGGCGCAGCAGCAAATCAGCAGCAACCCGAACCTGGACGAGCAGCGCAAGGCGCGCGCGCTGGCCAGCGCCGAGGAAGAAATCCCCCTGGCCATCGCCACCCTGACACAGGTGCTGGCCGATCCGACCCTGATCGACGAGCTGGCCGCCGAAATGGTTCCCCTGTACGCGCGCTTCTACACGGTGCCCGAAGTCGAGCAGCTGACGACCTTCTACAAGACGCCGCTGGGCCGCAAGATGCTGGCCACCATGCCGCAACTGTCTGCCGAATCGATGGCCATCAGCCAGCGCGTGCTGATCCCGCGCGTGAATGCGGTGCTGGACCAGGTCATGCGGGCGGCCACGCAGTCGCCCCAATAAGATTTCCATTTTGCCAAGGACCGTATCGTGACCCATATCTACAATTTTTCCGCCGGCCCCGCCGTCCTGCCCAAGGAAGTGCTGGCGCAAGCAGCTGCCGAGATGCAGGACTGGCATGGTAGTGGCATGTCGGTGATGGAAATGAGCCACCGTGGTCCCGAATTCATTTCCATCTACCAGCAGGCAGTGGCCGACCTGCGCGAGCTGCTGGCCGTGCCCGAGAACTACAAGATCCTGTTCCTGCAGGGCGGTGGCCTGGGCGAGAACGCCATCATTCCCATGAACCTGGTGGGCCTGGCCGCGCAGCAGCCGGCCACCGTGGACTTCGTGCACACGGGCTCGTGGTCCGGCAAGTCGATCCAGGAAGCGGCCAAGTACGCCAACGTCAACGTGGCCGCGTCGTCCAAGGCCGCCCGTTTCACGGGCGTGCCGCCGGTCGCCGAATGGCAGTTGACGCCAGGCGCCGCCTACCTGCACATCTGCACCAATGAAACCATCGACGGCGTGGAATTCCAGCAGGCGCCGAACGTGCCGTCCGGGACCACCATCGTGGCCGACATGTCGTCGCACATTTTGTCGCGTGTTATTGATGTATCGCAATATGGCGTCATCTTTGGCGGCGCGCAGAAAAATATCGGCCCGGCCGGCCTGACCCTGGTCATCGTGCGCGAAGACTTGCTGGGCAAGGCGCTGCCGATCTGCCCGTCGGCCTTCGACTGGAGCATCGTGGCCGAACATGAGTCGATGTACAACACGCCGCCTACCTACGGCATCTATATCGCCGGCCTGGTTTTCCAGTGGCTCAAACGCCAGGGTGGCGTTGCAGCCATGGAACAGCGTAATATTGAGAAAGCGGCGCTGCTGTACGCGGCGCTCGATGCGGACGACTTTTACCAGAACCGGGTCGCCCCAGAATATCGCTCGCGCATGACCATCCCGTTCTATCTGCGCGATGAAAGTCTGAACGACGCATTCCTGGCCGGCGCGAAACAGCGCGGCCTGCTGCAACTGAAGGGCCACAAGTCCGTCGGCGGCATGCGTGCATCGATTTATAACGCGATGCCGATCGAGGGCGTGCAAGCCCTGGTCAACTATTTGAACGAGTTTGCCGGACGCTGAGTCGCCTAGACGACCGCGCCGGCCCGCCGCCGGCGCAGGCCGCGCGGCCATGATTGAAGTACAGCTGACGAAACAAACCAACCATGACCGATAAATTGAAACCGCTGCGCGAACAGATCGATGCGATCGACGCGCAAATCCTCGAACTGCTGAACCGCCGCGCGCAAATCGCCCAGCAAGTGGGCCACGTGAAGGCTGAAACGCAGGCGCCCGTGTTCCGCCCCGAGCGCGAGGCGCAGGTGCTGCGCGGCGTGGCCGAACGCAATCCCGGCCCCATGGGCGACCGCGAAGTGCAGACCATCTTCCGCGAAATCATGTCGTCCTGCCGCTCGCTGGAAAAGCGGGTCACCGTGGCGTACCTTGGTCCGGCCGGCACTTTCAGCGAACAGGCCGTGTACCAGCAGTTCGGCAGCGCCGTGGAAGGCTTGCCATGCGCGTCCATCGACGAAGTATTCCGCTCCGCCGAGGCGGGAACGGCGGATTTCGGCGTGGTGCCGATTGAAAATTCCTCGGAAGGCGCCGTCAACCGCACCCTGGACATGATGCTGCAGACGAGTCTCATCATCAGCGGCGAGGTGGCGATCGCCGTGCACCACAGCCTGATGACGAAGAGCGGCAACATGGATGGCGTCACCGCCATCTGCGCCCATTCGCAGGCGCTGGCGCAGTGCCAGGTGTGGCTGAACCAGAATTACCCGCACATCGCGCGTCATGCCGTGGCCTCGAACGCCGAGGCGGCCCGCATGGCCGGCGAAGACGGCACGGTGGCGGCCATCGCCAGCGAATTGGCGGGCGCGCAGTACAAGCTGGGCGTGGTCAAGGGCCATATCCAGGACGACCCGCACAACCGCACGCGCTTTGCCGTCGTTGGCACCTTGCAGACGGCGCCGTCGGGCAAGGACCAGACGTCGCTGGTGCTGGCCGTGCCGAACAAGGCGGGCGCCGTGTACCAGTTGCTGGCGCCCCTGGCGAAACACGGCGTGTCGATGACGCGCTTCGAGTCGCGCCCGGCGCGCATGGGCAGCTGGGAGTATTATTTCTATGTCGACGTGGAGGGCCACGTGCACGACGCAGCCGTCGCCCAGGCGCTGGCCGAGCTGCAAAGCAATGCGGCGTTTTTCAAGGTGCTGGGGTCATATCCTGTCAGCCTGTGAAGCTGTAGCTATTCTTACAATCACCCACTTTTTTAAAGAACACCATGTCTAAAAATATCGGTCCAGAATACGTCCGCGCCATCGCCCCTTACCAGAGCGGCAAACCGATCGCGGAAGTCGCGCGCGAGTTCGGCCTCGACGAGGCAGCCATCGTCAAGCTGGCGTCGAATGAAAACCCGTACGGCATGCCGGAATCGGCCAAGCAGGCGATGATCGCCGCCATCGATGACCTGGGCCGCTACCCGGACGCCAACGGCTTCGACTTGAAAGCCGTGCTGTCGAAGCGCTATGACGTGCCGGCCGACTGGATCACCCTGGGCAACGGCAGCAACGACATCCTGGAAATCGCCGCGCACGCGTTTGTGCAGCATGGCGAATCCGTCGTGTACTCGCAGTATTCGTTCGCCGTGTACGCGCTGGCCACGCAAGGCCTGGGCGCGCGCCACATCGTCGTCCCGGCGCAAGCCTATGGCCATGACCTGGACGCCATGGCGGCGGCGATTGCCGACGACACGCGTCTGATTTTCATCGCCAACCCGAACAACCCGACCGGCACCTTCCTGACGGCGGCGCAGCTCGAAGCCTTCCTGCAGAAAGTGCCGGCGCATGTCGTCGTCGTGCTGGACGAGGCCTACAACGAATTCCTGTCGGCCGACGACCAGTACGAATCGACGGCGTGGGTGCGCCAGTATCCGAACCTTGTGGTCTCGCGCACTCTGTCGAAGGCGTATGGCCTGGCCGGCCTGCGCATCGGCTTCGCCATCGCCCAGCCGGTGCTGACGGACCTGATGAACCGCATCCGCCAGCCATTCAACGTCAATTCGCTGGCGCAAGCGGCCGCGATTGCCGCCCTGAACGACAAGGCCTTCCTCGAGCAAAGCGCGCGCAACAACGCGGCCGGCTACCAGCAGTTTACGGAAGCGTTTGCGCAACTGGGCCTGGAATACGTGCCGTCGCACGGCAATTTCGTGCTGGTGAAGGTGGGCGACGATGATGAAGCGGGCGCGCGCGTGAACCTGGCGCTGCTGAAACAGGGCGTGATCGTGCGCCCCGTGGGCAGCTATGGCTTGCCGCAATGGCTGCGCATTTCCATCGGCCTGCCGCAGGAAAACGCCATCTTCATCGCCGCGCTGACGAAAGCGCTGGCCTGACGCCATGACGACGCCTGCACTGAAGAAGGTCGTCATTTTTGGCATAGGCCTGATCGGCGGCTCGTTCGCGCGCGCCTTGAAACACGCGGGCGCGGTTCAAACCGTAGTCGGCATGGGCCGCTCGCCCGCCTCGATGGTGCGCGCGCTCGAACTGGGTATCATCGATGAAATCGGCGGCGACATGGCGCAAGCCTTGCATGGCGCCGACCTGGTGCTGCTGGCTGCGCCCGTGGCGCAGACGGGTCCCATCCTGGCATCCATCGCGCCGCACCTGCAGCCCGGCACCATCGTCACCGATGGGGGCAGCACGAAGAGCGACGTGGTGGCGGCCGCGCGCGCGGCGCTTGGCGGCAAGGTGGGCCAGTTCGTGCCCGGCCACCCGATCGCGGGGCGCGAGACGAATGGTCCCGACGCCGCCATCATTGATCTGTATCAAGGCAAGAAAGTGGTGCTCACGCCGCTGGCGGAAAACGCCGCGGACGACGTCGAGCGCGTGGCGGCCGCCTGGCGTGCCTGCGGCGCCATCCTGCACACGTTGACGCCCGAAGAACATGACAAGGTGTTTGCCGCCGTCAGCCATCTGCCGCATTTGCTGGCCTTTGCGCTGGTCGACGACATCGCCAACAAACCGCACGCGGGCCTGCTGTTTCAATACGCGGCCAGCGGCTTTCGCGACTTTACGCGCATCGCCGGCTCATCGCCGGAAATGTGGCGCGACATCAGCCTGGCCAACCAGCCGGCGCTGCTGCACGAACTGGACGCCTACCTGGCGCAGTTGACGACCTTGCGCGCCCACCTGGCCGCGCACGACGGCGCCGCCATCGAGGGCGTGTACGCGAACGCCCAGCACGCGCGGCAGCAATGGATCGAGGCGATCGAGACGGCGGAAACTCCCCCGCCCGCACAATAAATATCAAGGATTCCAGCATGACCCAGACCAAGCACTACCCCCACCATATCGACTTGAAACCGGTGATGCACGCCGAGGGCACGGTGCGCTTGCCCGGCTCGAAAAGCATTTCCAACCGCGTGCTGCTGCTGGCCGCGCTGGCCAAGGGCACGACGAAGATCGTCGACCTGCTCGCCTCCGACGACACCTTCGTCATGCTGACGGCCCTGACGTCGCTGGGCGTCAAATGGACGCAGGACGAGTTGCAGGGCGACCCGGCCACCGCGCACCAGATCCACCACGTGGAAGGCTGCGGCGGCGTGTTCCCGCACCACGAGGCTGACCTCTTCATGGGCAATGCGGGCACGGCGATCCGCCCGCTGACGGCGGCGCTGGCCGTCATCGGCGGCGACTACACCTTGCACGGCGTGTCGCGCATGCACGAGCGCCCGATCGGCGACCTGGTCGACGCGCTGAACGCCGTCGGCACGCAGATCGAATACACGGGCGAGCAGGGCTTCCCGCCGCTGCGCATCCGCCGCGGCCACATCCACGCGCAGCGCATCGCCGTGCGCGGCAACGTGTCGAGCCAGTTCCTGACGGCCCTCTTGATGGTGGCGCCGTTGATGGCGCGCGACCATGCCGTCACCATCGATGTCACGGGCGAGCTGATTTCGAAGCCGTACATCGAGATCACCCTGAACCTGATGCGCCGTTTCGGCGTGACGGTCGAACATGACGGCTGGCAGTCGTTCACCGTGCAGCCGGGCCAGCAATACCAAAGCCCGGGCACCATCCACGTGGAAGGCGACGCTTCGTCGGCCTCGTATTTCCTGGCGGCCGGCGCCATCGGCGGCGGTCCCGTGCGCGTGGAAGGCGTGGGGCGCGACAGCATCCAGGGCGACGTGCGCTTCGTCGAAGCCTTGCAGCAGATGGGCGCGACCATCACCATGGGCGAGAACTGGATCGAAGCCCGTTCCAACGGCGTCCTGAAAGCCGTCGACATGGACTTTAACCATATCCCCGACGCGGCCATGACGATCGCCGTGGCCGCCCTGTACGCGGATGGCACGTCCACCTTGCGCAATATCGCCAGCTGGCGCGTAAAAGAGACGGACCGCCTGGCCGCCATGGCAACGGAGTTGCGCAAGCTGGGCGCGGAAGTGGAAGAGGGCGCCGATTACCTGCGCGTGACGCCGCCGGCGCAGATTCATGCCGCCACCATCGACACGTATGACGACCACCGCATGGCCATGTGCTTTTCGCTGGCCTCGCTGGACGGCGCCGCGCGCCGCGGCAACGAGATGCGCATCAAGGACCCGAAATGCGTGGCCAAGACCTTCCCCGAGTATTTCGCCGCCTTCGCGGGGATTGCCAAAGACACTTTGATTTAATTGATTGCCAACACTATGCCGACCTCCAACATCCCAGTCATCGCCATCGACGGCCCCACCGCTTCCGGCAAGGGCACGGTGGCGCACCGCGTGGCAGACAAGCTGGGCTTTCATTACCTGGACTCGGGCGCGCTGTACCGCCTGACGGCCTTGAGCGCGCTGCGCCGCGGCACGGACTTGCGCGACGAGCACGCGCTGGCCAAGCTGGCCGAACACTTGCCCTGTCATTTTGCGGGCGGCGAGATCCTGCTGGCGCATGAAAATGTCACCGAGCAGATCCGCGCCGAAGAAGTGGGGAATACGGCGTCGAAAATTGCCGTATTGCCAACGGTTCGCCATGCCTTGGTCGGTTTGCAGCTGGGCTTTCGCAAGACGCCGGGCCTGGTGGCCGACGGACGCGACATGGGCACGGTGATCTTCCCGCATGCCCCATTGAAGGTGTTCCTGACCGCCAGCGTCGAGGCGCGCGCGCAACGGCGCTACAAGCAATTGATAGACAAGGGTTTTTCTGCTAATATGGAAGACCTTCTGATGGATTTGCAGGCGCGGGACGAACGTGATACTCACCGTGCGATTGCGCCGCTGGTCCCCGCGGAAGGGGCGCATGTCCTCGATACCTCGGCCATGACGGCAGATGATGCTGTTGAAACCGTGTTGAAATGGTATGCCGCAGTTGCAAAATAAGCAGCAAAATAGCGTGTATTGATGTGTAGTGCGTGCTATGTGGTGCCCGTTGACGGCTCCTGGCCTGTCCGGGTGTGTCAAAAACCTAACCCAGTTTAAGTCGCATCGTGCGATCTCTGCTGGATAACCTGTGTGAACCCTATGTCTACTGTTACAACTAACGAATCTACCGGTATGGAAAGTTTTGCTGCGCTCTTCGAGGAATCGTTGTCGCGTCAAGATATGCGCTCCGGCGAAGTTATTTCCGCTGAAGTCGTGCGCCTCGACCACAATTTCGTGATCGTGAACGCTGGCCTCAAATCCGAAGCATTCATCCCTGTCGAAGAATTCAAGAACGACCACGGCGAACTGGAAGTCAAAGTTGGTGACTTCGTTTCCGTGGCGATCGAATCGCTGGAAAACGGTTTCGGCGATACCATCCTGTCGCGCGACAAAGCCAAGCGTCTGGCTTCGTGGCTGGCTCTGGAAAAAGCGATGGAATCGGGCGAAATCGTCGTCGGTACCGTCAATGGTAAAGTCAAAGGCGGTCTGACCGTGTTGACCAACGGCATCCGCGCATTCCTGCCGGGCTCGCTGGTTGATACCCGTCCTGTCAAAGACACCACCCCATTCGAAGGCAAAACCCTCGAATTCAAAGTGATCAAGCTGGATCGCAAGCGTAACAACGTGGTTCTGTCCCGCCGCGCCGTCATCGAAGCTTCGATGGGCGAAGAGCGTCAGAAACTGATGGAAACGCTGAAAGAAGGCACGGTCGTGACCGGCGTCGTCAAAAATATCACCGACTACGGCGCGTTCGTGGATCTGGGCGGTATCGATGGCCTGCTGCACATCACCGACCTGGCATGGCGCCGTGTACGTCACCCGTCGGAAGTTCTGACGGTTGGCCAGGAAATCACCGCCAAAGTCCTGAAATACGATCAAGAGAAAAACCGTGTTTCGCTGGGCGTGAAACAACTGGGCGACGATCCTTGGACCGGTCTGTCCCGTCGTTACCCACAAAGCACCCGTCTGTTCGGTAAAGTAACGAACCTGACCGACTACGGCGCGTTCGTTGAAGTGGAGCAGGGTATCGAAGGTCTGGTACACGTTTCCGAAATGGACTGGACGAACAAAAACGTTGCTCCTAACAAAGTTGTCCAACTGGGCGACGAAGTAGAAGTGATGGTTCTGGAAATCGACGAAGAGCGTCGTCGTATTTCGCTGGGCATGAAACAGTGCAAAGCCAATCCATGGGACGACTTCGGTGTTACCCATAAGAAAGGTGACAAAGTCCGCGGCGCGATCAAATCGATCACCGACTTCGGCGTGTTCATCGGCCTGGCCGGCAACATCGACGGTCTGGTGCACCTGTCCGACCTGTCCTGGACCGAAACCGGCGAAGAAGCCGTGCGTCGCTTCAAGAAAGGTGACGAACTGGAAGCCATCGTTCTGGCCATCGACGTTGAGCGCGAGCGCGTTTCCCTGGGCGTCAAGCAACTGGAAGGTGACCCATTCAACAACTTCGCAGCCATGAACGACAAAGGCTCGCTGGTAACCGGTACCGTTAAATCGGTTGAGCCTAAAGGCGCCGTGATCCAACTGTCCGAAGAAGTTGAAGGCTACCTGCGCGCTTCCGAAATCTCGCGCGACCGCGTTGAAGATGCTGGTACGCACCTGAAAGTCGGCGACACCGTCGAAGCAATGGTTCTGAACATCGACCGTAAAGCCCGTGGTATCCAACTGTCGATCAAAGCGAAAGACAACGTTGAAACCCAGGAAGCCATGCAGAAGATGGCAGCTACCGACAACAACGCAGCTTCGGGCACCACCAGCCTGGGCGCCTTGTTGAAAGCTAAGTTCGATAACAAGAACTAAGACTGCGGATACGGCAGATGACAAAGTCCGAGCTGATCAACCGCCTCGCTGAGCGTTATTCTCAGCTGGTGGCGAAAGATGCGGAGTATGCCGTCAAGACCATTCTCGATGCGATGACCAACGCCCTGGCGACTGGTCAGCGTATCGAGATCCGCGGTTTTGGCAGTTTTGCCCTGAACAGCAGGCCCCCGCGCATCGGCCGCAACCCGAAATCCGGCGACAAGGTGATGGTTCCCGAAAAACGGGTACCCCACTTCAAGCCGGGCAAACAGTTGCGCGAGCGGGTGGACGCGATGGTCGGACAACCGATCATCGAGGATTAATCGTCTGCTGGAAGGCGACACAAAGAGCGGCGTCCTTGGATGCCGCTTTTTTTTGTTAATATGTTCTAAGTTTATGCCCTGTCGGCATTCACACCACCTTGTGTAGCTTTCTTTGGACCTATCGATGAAAATCATCTCCACCATCGTTGGCTGTGTTCTCTTCGTCCTGTTCTTCAGTTTTGCGCTGAAGAATGCGCAGGTTGTCGACCTGCATGTTTTCCTCAATTATGAAATTCGCGGCCCCCTGGTCCTGATGCTGCTGGGCTTTTTTGTCGCCGGCGCCAGCCTGGGCGTACTGGCCCTGACGCCGACCGTGTTCCGTCACCGCCGCGAAGCGAGCAAGCAAAAAACCACCATTGCCGCGCTGCAAACCGTTGGCGTGGCCAGCAATGTCCAGCCGCAACCGGACAGCGTGAGCGCGCAGTAAGCGGCGCCATCGCTCCTATCTCTCTTACTCGAATAAAAACAATCGCATGGATTTTGAACTCTGGTGGCTCTTGGGTATCCCCGTGTTTTTCGCGCTGGGCTGGATTGCCGCGCGTGTTGACATTCATCAACTGGTGTCCGAATCGCGCAGCCTGCCGCGCAATTACTTCAAGGGCTTGAATTTCCTGCTCAATGAACAGCACGACAAGGCCATCGACGCCTTCATCGAAGTCGTCAAGCTGGACCCGGAATCGGCCGATATGCACTTTGCCCTGGGTAACCTGTTCCGCCGCCGCGGCGAGACGGAGCGCGCCATCCGCGTGCACCAGAACTTGCTGGCACGCCCGGACTTGCCGCTGGAGCAGCAGGGCCATGCTGCCTATGAGCTGGGCATGGATTACCTGAAGGCGGGTCTGCTGGACCGAGCCGAAGAAACCTTCAACAGCCTGGTCGACACGCAATATGCGGCCCAGGCGCGCCGCGCGCTGCTGGAAATCTACCAGCGCGAAAAGGAATGGCCACGCGCCATCGAAGCGGCCGTGGGCTTGCAGGAATCGGGCGCCGGCGCGCGCCAGAAGGAAATCGCCCAGTTCTATTGCGAACTGGCGCATGACGCGCTGGTGCACATGAAGCCGGACGAAGCCATGCCGCTGCTGGAAAAAGCCTTGCAGACGGACCGCAAGAGCGTGCGCGCCACCATCCTGACGGGCGACGTGCTGCTGGCGCGCGGCGACGTGGAAGGCGCGCTGACCACCTGGCGCCGCGTGGAGCAGCAAAGCGTGCCGCACGTGGCACTGGTGGCGCAGCGCCTGATGGATGGTTATACCAAGCTGGGCCGTCCACAGGAAGGCGTCAACCTGCTGCGCTCCTACCTGGAAGAGGCGTCGTCGATCGACTTGATCGAAGTCGTCTTCAAGGCCGTCATCGAGCTCGACGGCGTGGAAGCGGCGAAACAGCTGGTCAGCGCCGAGCTGCGCCGCACGCCGACCCTGCTGGGCCTGGATAAACTGCTGGAAGCGCGCATGATGGATGCGCCGGCCGCCATCTGGTCGGAGCTGTCGATGGTGAAAAACCTCGTGCACGGCTATACGCAGAAGCTGGCCCGCTACCAATGCAGCCACTGCGGGTTCAAGGCGCGCCAGTTCTATTGGCATTGCCCGGGCTGCAACAAGTGGGAAACCTATCCGCCGCGCCGCACGGAAGAGCTCAACGTCATGAATTAGTCGTGCGCAGCACAGGGCCCATGGCTGCGTTGCAGCGCCTCGCCGTACTATTCGTACTGTCTTCGGCGCCGCGCCTTGCCCTGAACCCTGTGCTGTGCACTTGCAGGTCAGATACCCATATTACAAATACGGCACAACCATGAAAATCACCATTATCGGCACGGGCTATGTGGGCCTCGTGACGGGCGCCTGCCTGGCGGAGCTGGGCAATGACGTCTTTTGCCTCGACCTCGACGTACAGAAGGTCGCCTTGCTCAACAGCGGCGGCATCCCCATCCATGAACCGGGCCTGGAAGAAGTCGTGGCGCGCAACCGCGCCGCCGGGCGCATGACCTTTTCCACCGACGTCGAGGCTGCCGCCGCGCACGGCGTGATGCAATTCATCGCCGTCGGCACGCCGCCCGATGAAGACGGCTCGGCCGACCTGCAATACGTGCTGGCCGCCGCGCGCGGCATCGGCAAGTACATGACGGACTTCAAGGTCATCGTCGACAAGTCCACCGTGCCCGTCGGCACGGCCGAAAAAGTGCGCGCCGCCATCCAGGGCGAACTCGATGCGCGCGGCGTGGCGGCCACGTTCTCGGTGGCGTCGAATCCGGAATTCCTCAAGGAAGGCGCGGCTGTCGAAGACTTCATGCGCCCGGACCGCATCGTCATCGGCGTCGACGCCACGCCGGACGGCGAACGCGCGCGCGAATTGCTGAAAAGCCTGTACGCGCCGTTCAACCGCAACCACGAGCGCACCTACTGGATGGACGTGCGCTCGGCCGAATTCACGAAATATGCGGCCAACGCCATGCTGGCCACGCGCATCTCGTTCATGAATGAGCTTGCGAACCTGGCCGACAAGGTGGGCGTCGATATCGAAGCCGTGCGCCACGGCATCGGTTCCGACCCGCGCATCGGCCACAGCTTCCTGTACGCCGGTTGCGGCTACGGCGGTTCCTGCTTCCCGAAAGACGTGCAGGCGCTCGAGCGCACGGCGCGCGGCCATGGCCAGGAATTGCTGATCCTGCGCGCCGTTGAAGCCGTCAACGACCAGCAAAAGCAGGTGCTGGGACGCAAAGTGGTCGCTCGCTTCGGCGAAGACTTGACGGGCCGGCATTTTGCCGTCTGGGGCCTGGCCTTCAAGCCGAATACGGACGACATGCGCGAAGCGTCGGCCCGCGTGCTGCTGGCCGACTTGCTGGGGCGCGGCGCCACCGTGGCCGTGTACGACCCCGTCGCCATGGCCGAGGCGCGCCGCGTGCTGCAACTGGACTTGACGCCGGAGCAACTGGCCAAGGTGCGCTTTGCCGACAGTCCGAAGGATGCGCTGCAGGACGCCGATGCGCTGGTCATCGTGACGGAATGGAAAGCCTTCCGCAGCCCCGACTTCGAGCAGGTCAAGGCGCGCCTGAAGCAGGCCGTCGTCTTTGATGGGCGCAACCTGTTCGAGCCGGCCGTCATGGCCGAGAATGGCATCGAATACCACGGGATCGGCCGCTCGATCCTGACGCGCGCATGAGCGCCCACGAGGTGGTCGCCTTGACGGCGCCGGCCGCGTTGGCCCAGGTACGCCTGCTGGTGGTGGGCGATGTGATGCTGGACCGCTACTGGTTCGGCGACGTCAGCCGCATCTCGCCGGAAGCGCCCGTGCCCATCGTGCGCATCGAAAAGCGCGAGGAACGCCTGGGCGGCGCGGCCAACGTGGCGCGCAACGCGGCCGCGCTGGGCGCGAAGACGAGCTTGCTCGGCGTGGTGGGCGACGACGAGGCCGGCAGCCAGGTCGAGCGCCTGCTCGAAGGCGGCGGCATCCACAGCTATCTGCAGCGCGATGCAGCCATTTCCACCATCATCAAGCTGCGCGTGATCGGCCGCCAGCAGCAGATGCTGCGCATCGACTTCGAGGATGCGCCCAGCGATACGGTGCTGCGCGACAAACTGGCGCAGTTCAACGCGCTGCTGCCCCATTATGACGTGGTGATCCTGTCCGACTACGCCAAGGGCAGCCTGGTGAACGTGGCCGAGATGATCAAGGCGGCCCGGGCCGCCGGCAAGATCGTCATGGTCGACCCGAAAGGCGATGATTTCAGCCGCTATTCAGGTGCGTCAGTGCTCACTCCGAACAAGTCCGAGCTGCGCCGCGTGATCGGCAGCTGGAATACGGAGGAGCAACTCACGGAGCGCGCGCAGCAGATGCGCGCGCAATTGGGCCTGGACGCCTTGCTGCTGACCCGTTCCGAAGAAGGCATGAGCTTGTACACGGCCGATGAGGTGCTGCACATGCCGACCGATGCGCGCGAAGTGTTCGACGTCTCGGGCGCCGGCGACACGGTGATCGCCACCATGGCAGCCATGCTGGGGGCCGGCATGGCCCTGGGCGACGCCGTGCGCACGGCCAACCGCGCCGGCGGCATCGTCGTCGGCAAGCTGGGCACTGCCACCGTCACCCGCGACGAGCTGTTTTCGCAGTAATATGTTGTATCGCCTGCGCCGGACCGTTTGATCTGGCGCAGGTTTTCCCGCAGTTCCGCAGTCCCATCTTGTCAACCGTATCACGCTACAGCCGTTAAGCCGTTAAGGCGCTGTTCCTCCCTTGCGTTCGAGTCATCTTGAAACCACATCACGGAGAGATACCCATGTTTAAAAAAATACTGCTGGCCATCGCCACCCTGATCGCGACGATGGGCTTTGCCTTTGCCCAGGTCGATGTCAACAAGGCGGACCAGGCGGCACTCGACAGCGTCAAGGGCATCGGCCCCGTCACGTCGAAAGCCATCGTCGATGAGCGCGCCAAGGGCGGTGCCTTCAAGGATTGGGCCGATTTCGAAAGCCGCGTAAAAGGTATCGGCCCGAAAAGTTCCGTGAAACTGTCGGAAGCGGGCTTGCAAGTGAATGGCCAGGCCAAGTCCGGCGCGCCAGCGGCACCCGCTCCGGCGGCGAAAGCTGCCCCGGCAAAAAAGGATGCTGCAGTGAAGGAAGTTGCAGCGAAAGAAGCCGCACCGAAGCCAGCTGCTGCGACCGACACCGCTGCGGCACCAGCCAAGTCGGCCGCTGAAGCGAAGAAGGAAGCTGCTGCCGCCAAGAAAGAAGCCAAGGCCGCTGCCGTTGCCGCCAAGAAAGAAGCCGCCGCCAAGGCAGTGCCTGCTGCTGCGCCGGCTCCCGCTGCTGCCGCGGCCGATGCCGCCCCTGTGAAAACGGCTGCCGAAATGAAGAAGGAAGCTGCTGCTGCGAAGAAAGCGGCAACGGCCGCCAAGAAAGAAGCCAAGGCTGCGGAAGCGGCTGCGAAGAAGGAAGCCAAACTGGCTGCTGCCGACGCGAAGAAGGCAGAAGCCGAGAAAAAGTAAGCGTGTTGCTGTAAAGCGTGTTGCGTGGTGGTGCCGCGCAGCACGAGAAGAAAACCCCGCGTGGTACCGGCCGCGCGGGGTTTTTTTTATTCCGCGGCCGGAACTTCCCGCTTGCCGGTGGGCCGGAATGGCGCCGCCAGTTGCCCTGGCAGCGTCTTCGGCATGTGCGCCTCGATGCCGCAGGCATCGGGCCATGTGCGCGGCAAGTGATGGGTGCCGAACACCCGGTCCAGCACGGGCAGGGTCGACGCATAGTTGCGGTTGATGTGTTCGAACTTGCTGTGGTGCCAGTGGTGGAAGGCGGGCGTGGCCACCAGCCATTCCAGCGGGCCGAAGCGCCAGCGCAGGTTGGCGTGGATGAAGAAACCCCAGACGGTGCCGATCAGCAGCAAGAGCACGGGTGCCGCGCTGCCTGCCGCGCCGGGGCCGGCCAGGCCCAGCAGATACAGCGGTGTCAGGCCGAACAGGCGCGTGATGACCATGTCGACGGGATGGGTGCGCGTATTGGCGAGGAAATACAGCTGTTCCGTGCTGTGGTGCACGGCATGGTAGCGCCACAGCCATGGAATTTCATGGCTGAGCCTATGCCCCCAGTAAGTGCCGACTTCGCCGATCAGCAAGCCCAGCAGAAGCTTGCCCCACAGGGGCAGGGTAGACAAGGTGGCGGGGATGGCGTCCGGCAACAGGTGCTGGCCGGCGACGGCGAGCAGGGCCAGCGGCGCGGCCAGCACGGCGGCCGGCAGCAGGCTGCTGATGAAATAAAAGCCCAGGTCGCTGAACAGTTCCGTGCGGGAGCGCCCCGCCTGGCGTTCGCCAAAGAAGCGCTCGAGCGGCACGAAGATCACGGCCAGCAGCACCAGCCACAGGCTCAGGCGCAGCACATCGACGGCGATGCCGGGCAGGTGGGTTTGCAGGGTGTGCAGCAGGCTCATTTCATTCCATCAGGTAAGAACCAAAAAATCCGGACAAAGCTGGGCTGGTCCGGATTCTGTCACGCGCGCTGGCGGCTCAGATTGCTACAGCAGCCTTGCGGCGGCGCGCCATGAACCCCAGAAGGCCCAGGCCGCCGATCAGCATGCCCCAGGTCGACGGTTCCGGCACGGCCGACACCAGCGAGACACCGTCGAGCAGCATGAATGGCGGCGCGCCGGACGGGCTGCCCTTGGCCATGAACGACAGCAATTCGCTGCTGTTTGCGGCCGTGAAGGTCATGCTGGCCTGGTGCCAGCCCGTGAAACCCTGGCTGACGTTGGCCAGGGATGCGGTCTGCTGTTTGCTGTTGCCCAGCGACACATCCCAGTAATTGACCAGGTTATCGCCACGGAAGCCCACCTGCTGGGCTGCGCCGTAGGAAAAGCTCAGGGTGTAGGCCTGGCCGGGGATCAGGCCGCTGACTTGCTGCGTGACGGGGCCGGGAAAGTAATCCCAGTCGGCCGCCAGTACATTGCCGCCCGTCGGGCTGGCGCCCAGGCCGTTTTGCGGGCCGTGGCCGCTGTATGAATTCGGACCCCACAAGGCCAGCGCCGTCGCGGCGTTGGTGTCGTCGATGTTGTTACCGTTCAAGACGAAGTTATAGCCTTTGCTGGACCAGTCGCTCAGGTAGGTGCGGTCCGCGCGGGCGTACGTGCCTTCGTTCAGCTGTTTCGAGGTACCGTTGCTGGTCAGTTCGAAATCGCCATTCTTGACCAGGTTGGTCGTGGCAGCCTGGGCGGCGGTGACGCACAGGGAAGCGACAGCCAGCACCAGCAAGGTAGATGTTTTACGCATGATAAAGCTCCAAAAGTGACAGGGTAGTGTTGCAGTCTGTCGGCGAGCTTTTGGCCAACGTTTATTCAATCGCGGAAGGGGCGAGAAAGGTACTTCAGGGACAGCGGTGGTGTCCCGTCGAAGCGATTATAGCAGCGTTTGGCAAAACGGCATCTAACATGTCTCGAAAACAACAAATATTTTTAGATGGTAATCTTGCCAGGATTAAAGTTTTTACATGCCGCGCACGCCTACAGCTGCGATTCGATCGGCAGCCAGCGCATCACGGACACCAGCATGCGGCGCCAGAAGCCTGCTTCGGGATCGTGCGTCCAAACCTTGGCGGGCTCTTCGGTAGCATCGGACCAGCGCAGGGCGCCGTTGTCGAGGAACACGCGGTAGCTGGTGTCGCTGGCCGTCGAATGCTGGAACAGCGCGCGCATGTCGGCCGCCAGTGCGGCATCGTCGAACAGCACGCCCATTTCCGTATTCAGCTGGGCCGAGCGCGGATCGAGGTTGAAGGAGCCGACGAAACCCCGCTGGCTATCCACCACGACGGCCTTGGTATGCAGGCTGGCGCGGCTCGACCCCATCAGGCTGATGCGCTTGCGGTGCAGGGTCTTCAATTCATACAGCTCGATGCCGCCGCCCAGCAGCGCCTGGCGGTAGCGTGCATAGCCTGCATGCACGAGGGCAACGTCGGTGGCGGCCAGCGAGTTGGTCAGCACCTGGACCTGGACGCCGGCGGCAACCTTTTTACCCAGGGTATGAGTCAGTTCCGCGCCGGGCACGAAGTATGGCGAGGTCAGCAGTGCTTCCTGGCGCGCGTCCGTCAGCAGCGGCAGCAAGCTGTGCATGAGCCAGTGCTCGCTACGCTGCAAACTGGCCACGGGCGCGGCTTTTTCCGGCGGGTCCGACAATACTTGCACGTGCGTGCTCCAGTG
Organism: Janthinobacterium sp. SUN120; assembly: GCF_030397735.1. Classification (NCBI taxonomy): domain Bacteria; kingdom Pseudomonadati; phylum Pseudomonadota; class Betaproteobacteria; order Burkholderiales; family Oxalobacteraceae; genus Janthinobacterium; species Janthinobacterium sp. SUN120. Next base: position 420,165 of record NZ_JAPUBW010000003.1, read on the forward strand.
CAGGCGCAGCCGGCCATCGAGGTGGGCTTGCAGCTGGCCCGCATCGGTCAGCTGGCGCAGGTAGGGCGAGGCGCCCAGTTCACCGGTCAGCGCGTCGAGGCGGGTGCGCACGGCCTGTAGCTCCGATGCGCCCGTGTTCTTGCCAGCGTGCAAGGCGCTGATGGGAATGACGGCGCGGCTGTTCCAGAAGCGGTCGAAGATGTCGCTCGTCTGCTGCACGGCGGGTCCCACCAGCAGCAAGTCGGCATCCTGGAAATTGACTTGTTCTGCGGCATCGAAGTATTCGTCGCCGATATTGCGCCCGCCGACGAGGGCGACCCTGCCGTCGACGATCCAGGCCTTGTTGTGCATGCGCCGGTTCAGGCTGACGGCGCGCAAGGCCATTTCCATGGCGCGCAACCAGATGCCGTCGCGGTTGCGGCCCGGATTGAAGATGCGCACGTCGATCAGCGGGTGGCTGTCGAGCGCCAGGATGGCGGCGTCCTGGCCCCGCGCGTTGATATCGTCGAGCAACACGCGCACGCGCACGCCACGGTCGGCCGCGCGCAGCAGTTCGCGCACGAGCAGGCGTCCCGTGACGTCGTTATGCCAGATGTAGTATTGCAGGTCGATGCTGCGGCCCGCTTCGCGCGCGCTCAGGGCGCGCAGGGCGAACGCTTCCAGGTTGTCGTCGATCAACGCCGTTCCGCTGTGGCCCGGGCGTTGCGCCAGTTGCGGCGCCAGCACGCGGTCGAGCAGGGTGGCGTCCGCCGCCACGGGCAAGGCCATCCCTGGCGCACCCAGCGACCGCTCGGCGAAACGTCCGTAGCTGTACAGGGCGGCGATGCTGAGCACGACAAACAAGGTGGCCAGCAGCAACAGTTTGATGAGCATGCGGCGCACCGTCAGCGGACCGCGGGCATGTTGCGGCGCGAGGAAAGCTTGGCGGTGTGGGGCATGCGGACTCTTTCAGCTGGATGGCAACAGCCGATTGTAGCAGTTTCTACAATGCACGATTTTCAGGCGGAGCCAGCCGGCAACCGCGCCAGAAAGCCATGAATCTGCGACACCACGGCCGCCCCTTCACCGACGGCGGCGGCCACGCGCTTGGTGGAACCGGCCCGCACGTCGCCGATGGCGAACACGCCCGGCACGCTCGTTTCCAGGGCGGCCCGCTCCGGCAAGTCCGGCGGCGGGTAGGCTAAATGCGCAGCATGGCCGTGCGCGCGGCATTCGGCGCGCGTGACGTCGAAGCCCGTGCGGATGAAGCCCTGTTCATCGACGGCCACGGCGCAGTCGTGCAGCCAGTCCGTGTTCGGATCGGCGCCGACGAAGAGAAACACGCGGCGCACGGCGCAAGCGGCTTCCTCGCCCGTGCGGTTGTTGCGCCAGCGCACCTCCGTCAATCCATCGTCGTCGCCTTCGAGGGCGATGATTTCCGTGTGCGTGTGCAAGGTGATGTTGGGCGTGGCGGCGATGCGCTCGATCAAATAGCTCGACATGCTGGCCGCCAGCCCTTCGCCGCGGATCACCATGTGGACCTTGGAGGCGTGGCCGGAGAGAAATACGGCCGCCTGGCCGGCTGAATTGCCGCCACCGACCAGGATGATCTCTTCCTGCCGGCACAGCTTGGCTTCGATGGGCGAAGCCCAGTAATACACGCCCCGTCCCTCATACGTTTTCAGGTTCGCCAGCGAGGGGCGGCGATAGCGCGCGCCGCACGACAGCACCACCGTGCGGGCCCGCACCTGCGTGCCGTCGCACAGGTTGACGCGCAGGGGCCAGGTGTCGCACAGCAAGTTGGCCGCGCTGGCCGGCGTGGCGATTTCGACGCCGAATTTTTGCGCCTGCACATAGGCGCGCCCCGCCAGGGCGCGGCCAGAGATGCCGGTGGGAAAGCCCAAATAATTTTCGATGCGCGCGCTGGCGCCTGCCTGGCCGCCGTACGCGCGCTGCTCCAGCGCCAGCACGGTGAGACCTTCGGAAGCCGCATACACGGCCGTGGCCAGGCCGGCAGGGCCGGCGCCCACCACCAGCACGTCAAAAATCTTGTCGCCGGACAAATCGGGCAGCATGCCCAGGCAGCGCCCCAGTTCCGCATTGCCGGGATTCTTCATGATCTTGCCGTCCGGACAGACCACCAGCGGCCACTCCTGCGACGTGGGCTGGTAGCGCCCGGCCAGCGCGGCGGCGGCCGCATCCGTGGCCGGATCGAGCACCGTGTGCGGATGGCCATTGCTAGACAGAAAACTTTGCAGGTGGAACAGATTGCCATTGCCGCGCGGCCCCACCAGCACGGGGCCGCCCGAGTTGGATTCGATCAGCGCCACGCGGCGCAGGATCAGTGCGCGCACGATGCGTTCGCCCATCTCTGCCTCGGCCACGATCAGCGCGCGCAAGGATTCCGAGCTGATGTCGAGCAATTCCACGGCGCCCACGGCGCTGCCGTTGACGAGGGTGGGGCGGCCGGACAATTGCGCCACTTCGGCAATGAAGTGGCCGACGCCCACTTCGCGCAGCTGCGACGCCTGCCCCAGCACTTCGTGACGCTTGATGCTGACCCGCCCGGACAATATCACCAGCATGCCGAAGCTGCTGCTGCCCGCCTCGAACAGCGTATCGCCATCGGCAAAACGCCGCCGCGTGCCATAGCGCTGCAAGCGCTGCAGTTCGAGCGCGGTGAAGACGGGCGAGATCTGGTGGCTGCGGCCCTGCAAGTCGAGCGTGGCAAACTGGACGGGATCGTCCTGCGTCGTTTCGGGAATGAATTCGGGTGTGTTGCTGGCCATGGCGAGTCCGTTCGGAGGCTGAATAAGCAAATAACAAAAATAACTAACAGTGGCGAGTCTAGCGCATGCGGCGCGCGCCTGCCGCAATCACCCTTGTACACGCCCGGAAACGGCAGCGCGGCAGGCGCCGTGCGGGATGCGGCGGCGCAGCCGGACGCGCACGCAGGCCCGGATGCAGGCGCCGATGAGCGATACGCCACCCAGCATCTCATATTAGAATGGGTCTTTGTTGAATCTACTCAAACAGACACGATGGCTTACAAGACACTTGAAGATACGATAGGCAATACCCCGCTGGTGCAGCTGATGCGCTTGCCGGGTGCCGATGCGCTTGCGCGCAACAACGTCATCCTTGGCAAGCTGGAGGGCAATAATCCGGCCGGCTCCGTGAAGGATCGCGCCGCCATGTCCATGCTCAAGCGCGCTGAAGAGCGCGGCGTCATCAAGCCGGGCGATACCCTGATCGAGGCGACCAGCGGCAATACGGGCATCGCGCTGGCCATGGCCGCCGCCTTGCGCGGCTACAAGATGCTGCTCCTGATGCCGGATAATCTCAGCGTGGAGCGCCGCCAGAGCATGGCCGCCTACGGCGCCGACATCCTGTTGACGCCGAAGACGGGCGGCATGGAATATGCGCGCGACCTGGCCGAGCAGATGCAGAAGGATGGCCGTGGCGTGATCCTCGACCAGTTCGCCAACGAAGACAATTCGCGTGCCCACTATGAAAGCACGGGGCCGGAAATCTGGCGCGATACCAATGGCCAGGTCACGCATTTCGTCAGCGCCATGGGCACGACGGGCACCATCATGGGCGTGTCGCGCTATTTGAAGGAGCAGAATCCCGCCATCCAGATCATCGGCGCCCAGCCCGAGGAAGGTTCGCAGATTCCCGGCATCCGCAAGTGGCCGGAAGCGTACTTGCCGAAAATCTATGACAAGTCGCGCGTGGACCAGGTGGAATACGTGAGCCAGGGTGTGGCCGAACGCATGGCGCGCAGCCTGGCGGCGGAAGAGGGCTTGTTCTGCGGCATCTCGGCTGCCGGCGCGTGCGAGATCGCGCTGCGTATCTCGCAAACGGTGGAAAACGCGACGATCGTGTTCGTCGTCTGCGACCGTGGCGACCGCTATCTGTCGACCGGCGTGTTTCCTGCTTGATAGTTGATACGGGAAAATAATATCGGCCAGAACGGCCTGAGAACTGCTGGAAATACCCCCTCCCCATGGCGGGGAGGGAAAACCTGCGCAACTGGCAGGATCAGCCTTGTGGCGTTTCGCCTTCTTTTGGCTTGAATTGCTTGTCGCTGATGCGGAATTTGTTGCGGCGGTCACCCATCAGGTAACGCAGGTCGCGGATGCTCAGGTCGCTAACTTCGTGCATGCGAATCAGCAGCGATGCGCCGACCGGCAGGCGGTGGTGGCGGATTTTGCTGATGACTGGTGGCGCTACTTCCAGCGCGCGGGACAGGGCTGCGTCGTTTTTCAGGCGCAGGTTTTCGATCAGGGTATCGAGCAATCTGTTTGGGTTGTATTGAAGCAGATCGTCGGAGTCCGAATCGCTGTTCATATCAATGCCGACTTGGTTTGTCATGATGTTATTGTTCCTTCTGTAGTTGCACTGCAAAGTAAAAAACACTCGGAGCTCGCTCTTGCTGCGTTCATGTTCATTCTTTACTAAAAGGAACGAATTCACACACGGTACGATCCGGGATACAGTTTTTCGTAATATATACACAATTGTACAACAGGATTCAATTTCAGGCCGGAAAGCCCAGTAATCTTGCTTTGTACAAAATAGGTGTTGTCTTGTTGCAACACCTATTTATTCTTTATTATGCTCTATGATAGAACAAAAATTGTACTTTGACAAAAGTTAAGTATAAAACCATTTCCGTATTCCGTGCCGCACAAAGGCTGGCGAGCAAGGCTGGCACATGTTATCGGCCCTACCATAGACTTGTTTTCTGGTCGCTTCAACATCCCTTACGCTTTCTTACAAGTAATATTATAACTTTACACCGACTTTCAGTTAGCGTGCGCGCACTTGACTGATGGCCTTGCCCAAGTCGATCACTGACATGGCATAAAAATAACTTCTGTTGTACTGAGTTATAGCAAAGAAGTTATTGGTTGCCAAGTGATACTCAGTTGCTTCTGAACCATTTTGCAGATCGATCAGGCCGAACAACATGTTCTGCGGCGTGGACGGGGCGGCGCTCACGCCGGCCTCCTGCAATTCCGCCAGCCGGTACTTGGCTTGCAAGCCCTGGCCGATGAACTTTTCCCAGGCGCGGCTGGCCGAAACGGTGACGGGATAGGTGCTGATGGCCGGATCGTCGCGCCGCCAGCCGTGCTCGACGAGGAAATGCGCGACGCTGCCGATGGCATCGGACGTGGAATTGCGCAGGTCGATGTGACTATCGCCATCGAAGTCCACCGCATATTTCATGATGCTGCTAGGCATGAACTGGGGCAAGCCAATGGCGCCCGCATACGAGCCGAGCAGGGTCAAGGGATCGATGCCATCCTTGCGCGCGTACAGCAGCGCGTTTTCCAGTTCTCCCTTGAAAAACTCCATGCGCGCGGCGCGGGTCGGGCTTTCCGGATAGGAAAACGCCAGGGTGGTCAGCGCGTCGAGCACGCGGAAGCGGCCCGTGTTGCGTCCGTACACCGTTTCCACGCCGATGATGCCGACGATGATTTCGGCCGGCACGCCATACTCGCGTTCGGCGCGCGCCAGCGCTTCCGCATTTTCTTCCCAGAATTTCACGCCCGCATTGATGCGCACCGGTTCGATGAAGCGGGCGCTGTACGCTTGCCAGTTCTTCGGCTTGCCCGGCGGGGCCGGCTTCATCAGTTGCACGGTCGATTCGACATAGCGCACCTTGCCGATCAGGGTATCGAGTTCGGCGCGGTTAAAGCCATGCTTGGCGGACATGTCGTCGAGGAAGGCGCGTACTTCTTTCCAGTTGGCATAGTCGACAAATTCGCCCTCGAAGTCGAATTTCGCCGGTGCTTTCGTCGCCGCCGGCTTGCTGGCGACCTTCTTGACGGGCTGGGCCTTGGCCGCGCGCACGGCACGGGCGCGGTCGGCGTCGGAAATATTGCTGTTTTCGCCAGCGTGCGCGGTGGACAGGCACAGGGGAAGGGAGAGGAGCAGGGACAGGGCGGAGGTTTTGATCGGTAACAAGGAGCGTCTCATCGGCATTGGGTTAACAGGCGGCGCAAGCTGCGCCGCGCGCGGAGTTGTTCGTCTGGGTTGGCATTACCATACTTCATCGCGGCATAGATTGCCAGAAACTGTGCGATGGCGGCGTGCGCTTCGGGCGTGGCCTTGCCTGCGGCCAACCGGGCAGCATAACCGTGCGGGCCTTCATGCGGCGCACGGCTGTAGCCGCGCCGCGCCTGCCGCTGGCAAAACTGCGCGTACAGGGCGTCGAGCGGATCGCCTTGCCGCGCCTGCCGCCACCAGACCAGTGCGCCGGCCAGGGCGGACAGCAGGGCCAGCACGGCGCAAGCGGCTGCCAGTTTCTTTGCCGGCACGTTTTTCAAGCCATCGAGCATGGCGCGCCGGCGTTGCGGCGTGGTGTCGAGCACCCAGCGGCTCCAGGCTTGCTCGGCTTGCTGCCATTGCTGGCGCCACGCGGCAAGCGCTGCGTGCGCGCCGCCGTCGAGGCCGGCCAAGGCGCGCCATGCCGTCAGCGGCGACGGGGCCGGCGGCAGGGCGGCATCGAGGTTGCGCTCCGTGCGCAGGGGCGCGACGGCGCTGGTGGGATCGACGCGCACCCAGCCCTGGCCCGCCAGCCACACTTCGCTCCAAGCATGGGCGTCGGACTGGCGCACGCTCAGGCTGTTGTCTGTCGCGCCATGCAATCCGCCCTGGTAACCGGTGACGACGCGCGCGGGAATGCCCATGGCGCGCATCAGCACGACAAAGCTGCCCGCGTAATGTTCGCAAAAGCCCGCTTGCGTGGCAAACAGGAAGTCGTCGACGCCATGCTTGCCCAGCAGCGGCGGCTGCAGGGTGTAGCGGAAGGGCGCGCGGCGGAAGTGCTCGAGCACGGCGGCGATGGCGTCGGCGGGCGCCAGCGCCTGCGCGCCATGGCCGCGCAATGCGCGGGCCCAGGCCACGCTGCGCGGATTGCTGCCGGCAGGCAAGGCCAGCCAGGGCTGCTGTTGGGCAACAGTCAGGCTGGTCTGCAAGCGGTAGCGGGGCTGGGAACTGACGCGGTAACGGACGGTCGAAGTAATGGGCTGTATGGTCAGCACTTCCAGCGCGGACGACACGACATACGGATTGCCGGGCAAGCGTTCGATGCTGCGCGGCACGTCGAGCGCGAAGATGCGCCGCTGGCCGCTCGCTTGCAACGTCACTTCGTATTGGCTGGGCTGGCCTTCTAGGGCGATGTCTATGCGGCTGTCGCTGGCAGGCATGCGCTGGCCAGCGCCCCTGCGCGTCCAGCTGGCGCCGTCGAAGTCGCCCAGCACCACGCCGCGCCAATACAGCTGGTCTTGCGGCGGGAGCGGGGTGCTGAAACGGGCTGTGAAGACGGGTTCGTTTGACAGGGCCAGCGAGGCGATGGCGCCCGGCTGCATGCTGTCAGACAAGCCCGTGCGCGCCTGCGTGCCTTCTGGTGCCGCGCCCCACAGGGGGCCGTCGACGCGTGGCACGGCAAGAAACATCACGGCCGACAGGGGAAGGGCCAGCGCCAGCATGCGCCCCAGCAAGCCCAGCCTGTGCGCCAGGCGCGGTTGCACGGCGCCATACTGGGACGACAGCAGGCCGGCCAGCAGGACGATGACGGTGGCCAGCATCCAGGCGGCGCTGACGATGCCTTGCGCATGAAAGAAGTTCGCCAACAGGAGGAAAAAACTGAGGAAGACAAACACGAAGATGTCGCGCCGGCCATGCATTTCCAGCGATTTCAAGGCCAGCAGCAAGGCCAGCATGGCCACGCCCGCATCGCGTCCCAGTACGGTGCCGTAGCTGGCATAGACGGCGGCGATGCCGAGCAAGGCCAGCGGCGCGAGCACGGCCAGCTGCGGCTGGCGCCGGCCCCGCACGGTGATGAAGGCGCGCCACAGCAGGGGCGCGGCGGCGGCGGCCGACAGCCATGGGGGCAGGTGCAGCGCGTGCGGCGCCAGCACCATGGCGGCGGCCAGCAACAGCAGCAGGATGTCGGCCTTGTCGCGCGGCAAGTTGGCTAGCCATTGCCTCATGCCAGGGCCTCATCCTGTGGCAAATCGTGCAGGGCCAGCGCGCGCAGGCAGGCGTCGCGCTGGCGGGCGCCCAGGGCCGGCGCCACGGTCAGCGCGCCCAGGCGCAAGCCGTATGGCAGGCCCGTGCGTTCCGCCTGCAGCACCCAGGCGGCCAGGCGCGACAATCGCGCTTCCGGCGCCAGCGCGTGCAGGGCGGCGTGCTCGAGCGCGATGCTGTCAGGGGCGTCTCCCGTTGGCGCGTCGGCGGCTGGCTGGAATTGCTTGCTGAATAAATGCTCGCCGTCATGGCGGGCGATCTGGCGCCAGGCCAGGCGCCGCAGCGGGTCGCCCGCTTGGTAGGCGCGCACGCCCGCCAGTTCCACTGCCAGTTCCAGGGCGCCATCGGACGTGCGTGGCCGTGCTTTCTGCCGTGTCTGCTGTACTGTGCCGGCCGGCAAGGGCAGCGGCGGCGCGTTGTGCTCGGGCTGCGGATACACGAGCACGCGCGCCTCGGGCTGCCAATGGCACCAGGCGATAAACAGGCCCAGCGGGAAACTGCCGGACAGGCGCAGCGGCGGGGCAATCACCCATCCACGTTGCCGCGCCGCAACGACGATGGTGACGGCCGTTTCCCCGTGGGCGACGATGTCGACCGGGCCGGGTGCCGCCGCCGAATCGCGCATGGCCAGGTGGATCGCATGGCGCGGGCGCGTGCTGCGGTTGATCAGGCGCAAGGTGAACGTGGCCTGGCTGCCCGCGAACACGGGATTGCCCGGGGTGGCGGCCAACGCCAGGCCCGCCAGGTTACGGCTGGCAAACAACATGTCGGCGATGGCGCAGGCGGCCGCGAAACAGGTCAGCGCGTAGCCCAGGCCCAGGCGGTAGTTGACGGCGGCGATCCACAGCGCCAGCAGCAGCGCGGCAAACGCCAGCCCCGCGCGCGAGGGACGGATGTGCACGCGCTGCGCGCCCAGCCAGGGGCGCGCCGGCAGCCAGCGGATGGTGCGCAGGCGCACGGCTGTCAGACGGGTGTCGCCAGCAGCAATTGCTGCAGCAGCATGCGGCTGTCCGTGACCCCTTGCGCGGCGTGCAGGCGGTGGGCGCAGACGGGAATGAGTACGGCTTGCACATCGTCGGGCGTGACGTGGTCGCGTCCGGCCAGGGCGGCCCAGGCGCGCGCCGCCTGCAGCAAGGCCAGCGCGGCGCGCGGGCTCAGGCCATCGGCAAACACGCCCGGCACGCGGGTGGCATGCACGAGGGACAGCACGTAGTCGACGACGGCAGGTGAGGCGTGGATGGCGCGCAAGCCCGCTTGCGCCTGCAGCAACTCTTCCGCGTTCATGACGGCCGGCAAGGTTTGCAGCATGGCGCGGCGGTCGGCGCCCAGCAGCAGTTCCCGTTCGGCGGCCGCATCGGGGTAGCCCAGGGTGACGCACATGAGAAAACGGTCCAGCTGCGATTCGGGCAGGGGGAAGGTGCCCAGCTGGTGCGCGCAGTTTTGCGTGGCGATGACGAAAAACGGCTGCGGCAGCGCGCGCGTGACGCCATCGAGCGTCACTTGCCGCTCTTCCATCGCTTCCAGCAAGCCCGATTGCGTCTTTGGCGTGGCGCGGTTGATCTCGTCGGCCAGCAGCACCTGGGTAAACAGGGGGCCTGGATGAAAGATGAAACTGCCACTGCCCCGGTCATACACGCTCATGCCGGCCACGTCGGCGGGCAGCAGGTCGCTGGTAAATTGCTGGCGCTTCCATTGCAGGCCCAGCGAGATGGCCAGCGCATGCGCCAGGGTCGTCTTGCCCACGCCGGGCACGTCCTCGATCAGCAGGTGGCCGCCGGCCAGCACGCAGGCGAGGGTCTGGCGGATCTGTAACTGTTTGCCGACGAGAACTTCGCCGATCTGCTGTGCGGCCTGGTGTATTTTCGAAAACATGCTATTTCTATCACAGTAAGACGGATTATTTAATTTACAATCGCTTTGGCCAGGTCAAACCGCGCCGCCCGTCGCCTGCGCGCTCGTGGTAGATTAGCGTGACAGCAAAGGCGGCAAGGGCGGCACAGACCAGCCAGTGATTTTATGCGAGAACGGGCCAGGCAGGCAGGAATGCTCTGCAGTGATTCCGGCATGCGTTCCCGGTATGGATAGAGAGCAGAGACAGAGGTAACCAGTACAGCGCATGAGCACAGCCATTTATACCCATCCCGATTGCCAGCGCCACGAAATGGGCGACTGGCATCCCGAATCGCCGGCCCGCTTGCAGGCCATCAACGATCAATTGATCCTGGCGCACATCAGCGACCTGGTCGAGCACCGCGACGGCGTGCGCGCGCAATTGTCCGATATCGAGCGCAACCACAGCGCCACGGCCATCGGCCTCGTGCGCGACAACGTGCCCCCCGCAGGCGACTATTACCCGCTCGACGGCGACACCCTGCTCAACGCGCACAGCTACGACGCGGCGCTGGCCGCCGCTGGCTCGGCCGTGGCAGCCACGGACGCCGTCATCGACGGCGAGATCAGCAACGCCTTTTGCGCGATCCGCCCGCCCGGCCACCATGCGCGGCCCAGCGAGCCCATGGGTTTTTGCCTGTTCAATAACGTCGCCATCGCCGCCAAGCATGCGCTCGACGTGCGCGGGCTCGAACGGGTCGCCATCGTCGACTTTGACGTACATCATGGCAATGGCACGGCCGAATCCGTGGCGCACGATCCGCGCATCCTGATGGTCAGCTTTTTCCAGCACCCCTTCTATCCGTACAGCGACGTGGAATCGTACACGGACACGCGCGTCAACGTGCCCGTGCCGGCCCGCTCGAAAGGCGACGCCGTGCGCCAGCTGGTGCTCGATCACTGGCTGCCCGCGCTGCACCGGCAGCAGCCGCAGATGATTTTCATTTCCGCCGGTTTCGACGCCCACCGCGAAGACGACGTGGGCGGCATGGGCCTGGTGGAGGCCGACTACACGTGGATGACGCAGCAAATGATGGCCGTGGCCAATCAGTATGGCAAGGGCCGCATCGTCAGTTGCCTCGAAGGGGGCTACAACCTGTCGTCGCTGGGCCGCAGCGTGGCTGCGCACGTGAAGGCGCTGGCGGAGCTGTAAGGGGGAGCTTGAACTACAGCAGGCTGGGGCGGCTGCGGGAATTCGTGTGGCGGTGCGTCTGGTAGTCGAGCGCGTCGCCAGCCATGAAGCGGCGCCAGGCTTGCGTGTAGACGAGCGATGATTTATCCGCGTCAAAACTGTCGAGCTGCAACATGTCGCGGTGGTGCTTGATTTCATTGACCAATTGGTCATACAGCACTTGCAAGCCATAGCTGTCGGCGCTCTGGCGCTTCAGGCGCTCTTCCAGCTGCGCCACTTGCCCCTGCAATTGCCGGCATTCCTTCTTCCACTGCAACAGGCTGCCATTGCGCGGCACGCGCTTGGCCGCCGCCTTGGCCGGGCGCGCGCTGCCACGTTCGCATTCCACGTGTGCCGCTGGCGCCTTGCCAGTGTGTTCCATCACCATATCGAGCCATCCCTATCGCCTATCTCCCTGCACCCGGCGCTAGCCAGCCTGGAAAATAATTGCTTTTCATTTAAGAGGCGATATTAGAACATACTTCTTTATTTCTTTCAGTAAATATAAGAATCCATGTGGAAATATTTGACCTGGCTGCGCGGGCGGCGCCTTACTGGCGCTGCGCTGCCTGCGAGGGCGCTGCCGGGGCGGCTCCCGCCATTTTTCCGTCGTCGGCGTAGGTCAGGGTCAGCAGGGTATTGTCGTCCCAGTTCAGGTCATGCAGCGGCGGCACGAAGCGCTGCCGGTCTTGCGTGACGCGGATGTCCAGCGTGCGCTCGCCCGAGCGCGCCTGCACGGCAAGCAGCTTGCGCACCACGGGAAACGGCACGTGGATCAGCGACGAGTGGCACGGCCCGCCTGCCAGGCGGAACAGGTTGCGCCGGACAAAGGACAACTCATCCTGCTCGACGGCCCAGCGGATTTCGCATTCCAGGCGCAGGTCGCCCAGGCGGCGCACGTTCTGGGGCAGGCCCGGCGTATGGATGTCGGCGCGCCAGCGCAAGGTGTCGCGCTTCTTGTTGCTGACCAGGTCGGCATTCGCATCGTAGGCGGTCTTGTCGCGCGACAAGGTGAAGCTGCCGTCCGCCGCCAGCGGCACGGGGATGGACAGGTTGTCGGCCGACAAGTGCAAGGTCACGCCGTCGAGCCTGGCCTGCGGCGTGGCGGGAATCAGCATGAAGCGCAGCGGCGCGCCCGGCGCCAGGCGCTGGTGGTCGGCATACGCATCGAGTCCCTTGAGCATGGTGCGGTAGGGGCGCAGGTCGGGATCGCGCGTGCTTTGCACGTCGACAATCTGCTGCATTTCCTGGCTTGCCGCGTCGCCCCGCGCCGTCGCTTGTTCCTGGGCCATGGCGGGCAGCAGGCTGGCATAAAGGGAGGCGAGGAGGCAAAAGCGGGGAAAGTGCATGGATTGCGTGCCAGGTTAAGCTTGCGATGGGAAACCGTCCAGGCTGGACGGACTGCGAATCTTATCATTCATGTAACTGCCAAATTATCACCAATTGTCTCGTTCGTGTCGCACGGCTGGCGTTGGCGGCGGAAAATGGGACGTCGTGGCGGCAACCACGTAAAATAGCGGATTGACCGAACGATTTTGAAAGCAAGAGCATGGCGATACAATGGTACCCAGGACACATGAACGCGGCCCGCAAGAAAGCGGCCGAGACCATGGAAAACACCGATCTGGTGATTGAAGTGGTGGACGCGCGCCTGCCGGCAGCCAGCTGCAATCCCATGGTGGACGAGCTGCGCCTGTTCCGCCAGCGCCCTTGCCTGAAAATCCTCAACAAGACCGACCTGGCCGATCCTGCCGCCACCGCCGCCTGGGTGGCCTATTTCAACGCCCAGGAAGGCGTGACCGCGTATGCGATGACGACCAAGAAGCCGGGCGACGTGGCGCGCATCCCGGAACTGGCGAAATCGCTGGCGCCGCACCGCGGCGTGCCGACGAAACCGCTGCGCATCATGATCATGGGCATTCCCAACGTGGGCAAGTCGACTCTGATGAACGCGCTGCTGAAAAAGCGCGTGGCCAAGGTGGGCGACGAGCCGGCCGTCACCAAGATGCAGCAAAAGTTGTATCTGGACAAGAACACCATCCTCGTCGATACGCCCGGCATGCTGTGGCCGAAGATCGCCATCCCCAGCGACGGCCTGATGCTGGCGGCCAGCCACGCCATCGGCTCGAACGCGCTGATCGAAGAAGAAGTGGCCGTGTTCCTGGCCGAGGAATTGCTCAAGCGCTACCCGGACTTGCTGGCGGCCCGCTACGGCACCAAGGTCGATGAAGTCGACGCCATCGGCGTGGTCGAGGGCATCGCCGCCAAGCGCGGCTTCCGCATCAAGGGCGGCGACTACGATTTCGAGAAAGCCTCGCATACCCTGCTGCTCGACTACCGCAGCGGCATCCTGGGACGCATTTCGCTGGAAACGCCGGACACGCGCGCGGCCCTGCTGGCCCAGCACGCGGCCGAGATGGCGGAAAAAGCGGCCAAGGCGGCGGAAATCGCCGCCGAGAAGGCCAGGAATGCGGCGCGCGGCAAGCGCGGCACGTAAGTTACCGCTTCACCATGCAAAAAGCGCCGCGACAGCAATGTCGCGGCGCTTTTTTCATGCGCTGGCCGATTAGCCGAATTTGAAGCTGGTGACGGCCAGCGCGCCAAAGAAATCCTCCTCGTGGTACACCACGTGCGCCGCTTCCTGCTCGGCCGCGCCCAGCGCCACCATCAGCGGCAGCAGATGGTCTTCCTGCGGATGAGCCTGGCGCGCGCCCGGCGCCTGGTCCCAGGCCAGCAACTGCTCCAGCCTTTGTTCTGGCGGTAGGGCCATGGCTTGGCGCAGCCAGGCGTCGAACTGGTGCGAGGCGACGGCGCCCGCCTGGCCGAACTGGCGCAGGTTGTGATAACTGAGGCCGCTGCCGAGTATCAGCACGCCCTGGCGGCGCAGGCTGGCCAGCGCGCGGCCCACTTCGACGTGCGTGAGCGGGTCGTAGCCGTGTTTCAGCGACAGTTGCACTAGCGGCATGTCCGCCTGCGGGTAGATGGGGAACAGGGCGCTGAAGGTGCCGTGGTCGAAACCCCGCTCGTGGTCCAGGCGCGCCGGATGGCCAGCCGCGTCGAGCAACTGTTTCACCTGCGCCGCCAGTTCCGGCGCGCCCGGTGCCGGGTACTGGATCTGGTACGTATGCGGCGGAAAGCCCGAATAATCGTAGATCATGCCCGGACGGGGGCTGGCCGAAACGAGAAATTGCGGCCCTTCCCAGTGCGCCGTGACGACCAGCACGGCCTTGGGACGCGCGCCGACCTGGCGCGGGATAGCCTGCAACGACGCTTCCAGCACGTCGTAGCGGCCGCCGAACTGGTCTTTCATGAACGGCCACGGGCCGCCGCCGTGCGACAGGAAGTAGGTGGGGAAGGTGTGCTCTTGCATGGCGGCTCCTGGTGGGAATGGCTAACGATGGAACCATGATAGTCATGCGCAGTCAGTTGATCAAGATCGCTATTATTGATATATCATTTCCATTTTGTTGATGATTGGGTCGTCATGGATACCTTGCGCAGCATGCGCGTGTTTCGCGCCGTGGTGGAGCTGGACAGTTTTGTGCGCGCCAGCGAGCGCCTGGACCTGTCGCCGGCCATGGTCAGCAAGCATGTGATGCACCTGGAGCGCCACCTGGGGGCGCGCCTGCTGAACCGCAGCAGCCGCCACCTGAGCCTGACGGAAATCGGCAAGGTGTATTTCGAACAGTGCCGCGACATGCTCGACAATCTCGACGAGGTGGAAGCGACCGTCGGCCGCACGACGGTGGTGCCGCGCGGCATGCTGCGCCTGAGCGCGCCCGTCTGGTTCGCCAACGCCATCTTTACGCGCACCCTGGCCGCCTACCGCGAGCGCTTTCCGGAAGTGACCTTCGACATCGACCTCAGCGGCCGCGTGGTGAACCTGGTGGAAGAGGGCTTCGACCTGGCCCTGCGCGTGAGCCAGGCGCCATCGCCGACCCTGATCGCGCGGCCCATCGGCAGCATCGAATTCCACCTGGTGGCCGCGCCCTCCTATCTGGCGCGCGCGGGCCACCCGCACCTGCCGCAGGACCTGGCGCAGCACGCCATGATCAGCTATTCCTTGTTGGCAAACGGCAATGAACTGGCCTTCGACGGGGTACAGGGGCGCGAGACGGTGAAGTTTTCGCCCGTCCTGCAATGCAATAACGAAAGCCTGCTGCACGCGGCCGCGCTCGACGGCATGGGCATCGCGCTGTTGCCGTCGTGGCAGACGGATGCGGACCTGGCGGCGGGGCGGCTGGTGCGCCTCTTCGACGATTTCAAGCTGGCGGGCGGCAAGGTGTACGCCGTGTACACGAGCCGCCGCTACCTGTCGTCGAAAGTGCGCACCTTCATCGACTTCCTGGCCGATGAAGGGCGCCTGAGGGCGTGATTACGCGAGCGAGCGCTTGACGTCGATCAAGGCGAACAGGCGCGCGCTGCGCATCCACGCCAGCACCAGCGCCGCCAGCTGCGTCACCAGCAAGCCGGCCACGATGGCCAGCGGGCCGGGCGCGGCCAGGTTCAGGCGCGCCACGCCCAGCAGCGCATACAGCGCCAGTCCCAGCAAGGTGATGACGAGGTAGATGGCCAGGCTGGCCAGCGGACGCCGGCGCAGCATGCCCAGTCCCCGCCACCAGGCCTTGACGGCCGACGTGCGGCGGCGGTCGACGGCCAGCGCCGCGCGGCCCGCGTCGAGCGTGGCGCAGGCCAGCAGGAACAGCAAGCCAGTGAGCAGCAAGGCCAGGTGGCGGGCCAGGTCGGCATCGGCTTCCAGGATGGCCTTTGCCGCGTGCTTGTCGGCCAGTTTCAGCGCGCCGGCGCCGATCGCCAGCGCCACGCCCAGCGGCACGATGCTCCACAGCAGCATGCGCAGCATGCGGCCGTATTCGCTGAAGGCACCCGTCAGCAGGGGGCCGAAGCCGGGTGGCGCAGGCGCGCGCGCGGCCGTCACCACCAGGCCGCTCAGCAGCGGCGACAGCAGCAGGGCCAGCACGACGCCGGTGATGGCGGCCTGGCTGATGGCGGCGCCGTTGCGTCCCGTATTGGCCACCAGGTCGGCCAGGGTCATCAGGTCGAGCTTGTGCGCCAGGGCCGCTGCATGCACGGCGTTATCGAGGCTGGCGCTCAAGGTGCGCCAGAGGGGTATGACGGCAAGGATGGCGGGGATCAGCAACAGGCCCGCCCACAGCAGCAGCAAGCGCCATTGCAGGGCGGCGCGGCTGGCGCGCGTGGTCAGGGTCAGGCCGCTGGCCCGTGTCGTGGAAGTGGCGCTCATACGGTGGCAATCAGGGAAAGGAGGTATTGGAAGACGGCGGCAAGGTCGAAGCTCCAGCGCCGCGCGGCCGAGGTGTCGGCTTTCAGGGTGCGGCTGTCATCGAGCTTGTTGACGTCGAGGTAGTGCACGCGGTCGGGATCGAGTTCGGCCGAGACGGCCTTCACGGGCTTGCTCCAGGTGTAGCGCTGCCACAGCTGCTCGTTATCCCACACCACGCGTTCGGAGCTGCCGTCGGCGAATTTCACCAGCAGCACCTGCGGCACGGGCGCGCCGCGGCGGCGCAAGACCACGCTGGTGAGATAAGGATACGGTCCCGTGCCGGGCTTGGCGTCCGGATGCGCCTTGTCCCACGCCTCGCGCACCTTTTTCTCCTCTTTTTCCAGCGCTTCGGCCGTATGTTCCACGCGCTTGCCGTTCACCACCGCCATGCCGGCCAGCGGCGTCTGTTCTTCGCTGGTGAAGGTGCCGATGCGGTCGTCGATATTCGCGCTGGCATAGACTTGCTGCGCGAAGACCTGTTCCACGATGCGGCGCTGGCCCGTCGCCTCGGCCAGCGTTTCGCGCAGGTCGGCCACGCTCGGGTGGCGGAATTTCCACTGTTCGTAATAGGCCTTGAAGCCCCGTTCCATGGCTTCGCTGCCGATGCGCGCTTCCAGGTCGCGCATGGTGATGGCCGTGCGGCTGTAGACGGGGCCCACGCCCTGCAGGCGGTTCCACGCGTTCTGGCCCAGCGGGTCGGCCGCATCCTGGCGCGGCGCGGCCATGCGCTCGAATTCGAAGACCTTGAAGACGGGATCGAAGCCCAGGCGCTTGAGCAGGGGCGTGGTGGCGTGGATGTCCTGGCCGCGCGCGCGCAGCATGCGCTGGTCCCAGTACTCGTTCAAGCCTTCGTCGAGGAGGGGTTCCTCGAACTCGTTCGACGCCAGGATGCCATAGAAATAGCCATGACCGAATTCATGGATGGTGACGAAATCGAGGCCGAATTCGGGGATGGTCTTCGGCTGCAGGTTGGCGTAGCTCGAGGCCGTGATGAAGGTCGGATATTCCATGCCGCCCGCTTCGGCCGCGTTAAACGGCGGAATCACCACCGTCAGGGTCTTGTATGGATACGGGCCCAGGGTGCGCGAGAAATACGTGAGCGAATCCTTGGCCGCCTGCAGCGCGGGCGCCGCGTTCGACGCGTATTCGGGCGGGTACAGCACCTTGATGGCCACCGGCGGGCTGCCCGGACCGCTCCAGCTGCCCGTCAACGGTTGCGCGCTGCGCTTGTCTGCCGTCCAGGCGAAATCGTGCACGTCGCCCTGCACATAGTGATGCGTGAGCATGCCGTTCTTTTCCTGCGGCGCGCCCTGCAGTTCGCCCGTGGCGCCCACCGTGTACTCCTTGGGCACGGTCAGCTTCACGTCGTAGTTGCCGAAATCGGCGTAGAACTCCGAATTGAGGTGGAATTCATGCGCGTTCCAGCGCGGCGCGGTGGCGCCCCGTTCGCCGGGCAGTTCCAGCACGGCGATCTTGGGGAACCACTGGCCCACCAGGTGGAAGCTGCCGAAATAGCCGGTGCGCGCGATGACGCGCGGCAGCTGGTCGAAGAAGCGGATGTCGAGCGTCGTCTCGGCGCCCGGCGCGACGGCCTGCGGCAAGTCGACGCGCACGACCGTGCGGTCGGTGGCCGGGCCGTTGTCCGGCTGGACGAAATGCCAGGGTGCCTTGGCGCCGTTTTGCGTCATGCTGCGCAGTTCGATGTAGCCCCACTCGCCGTCGCGCGTGTCGACGCCCGAGCGGAAGCCCGTGTCGAGCTTGCGTTTTTCGGTGAAGAAGGTCGAATGTTCGCCTTCGAAGGCATTCAGGTACAGGTGCAGGTACACGCTGCTGACGGCTTGCGCGCTGCGGTTGCGCCAGCGCAGTTTCTGCTGGCCGTCGATCGTGTGCTTGACGGGATCGAGCGTCGCTTCGATCTGGTAATCGACGACGCGGTCCGACAGGGTCGCTTGCGCGCCCGTGCGCGCACCGCCCCAGGCATTGCTGGCGCTGGGCGTGCTGACGGCCGACGCATGCGGCGACGCCAGGGCGATGCCGTCGGCGGACGGCGCCAGCGGCGCGGGCGCGCCGGCCGGCTTGCCTTGGCCCGGCTGGGCGAACAGGTCGGCCTGCAAAGCAAGGCCGGCCAGCAGCATGACGGTGATGGAAAGGGCTTTGAGCTTGCCCGAGATGGGGAAAAAACCAATGCTGCGGCGCGTGCCGCGGGGACTTGGCGGCCCGCGGCGCGTTGTGCTACGACTTTCCATGCGTGACTCCCACAGTGACTTCTTATTGTTGATTTTTAAATGCAGTCGGCTGCGCCCAGGATCGCCGGGCGCACCTTAATATACCTACAAAAATGCCAAATAACCAATAAAATATTGGCATAAGGAAAGTACCGCCGGGCTGGCGCTTGCGGCGCCGTGCGCCGTGCGTATAATGATTCGCTTTTGCCATCCCTCCGTTCCACCAGCGCGCGTCCGCGCCGCGGTGACGCCTCAAGCCTGCCGCCATGATGCCTGCCCCTCCCATCCTGACCATCGCCACGCGCGCCTTGCTGCTGTGCGCCCTGGCCATGCCGGCGTGCGCGCAGGAAGGCGTGGATGCCGGCGCGGCCGGCGTCACGCATGGCGACGTGTCCGCCGAGCTGGCGCAGGGCGGCCAGCACAGCGTGCGCGGCGCCCTGTCGCGCGAACAGGACGGCATGACGCTCGATGTGGCCATGGATGGGCTGCGCAACGGCAATTACCGCGATGGCAGCGTGTTTCACCAGCGCGGCTTCAACGGCGGCGCGGAATGGAAGGCGCGCCAGGGCCGCTTCGGCTTCAGCGCCGACCAGCTGAAGCAGGACACCCGCTATCCCGCACCCGAGGCGCCGTTCCTGGCCTTGCTGTCGGCCCGTCCGGAAGACCTGTACTGCTATGAGGTGCGGCGCGCCAGCGCCTTCGTGCAGCGCTATGTGGGCAGTTTCGAGCTGGGCGTGGAACTGTCGCAGCGGGAAAAGCGCGCCACGGCCCACTATGCGGGCGAGGACGGCAGCAGCGAATCGAGGTACAGCAGCCGCCGCCGGCAACTGGCACCCCGCCTGCGCCATTACGGCAAGGTGGGCGGCGTGGGAACGGATACGGAAGTGGGTCTGGACCTGATGCAGTGGCAGCGGCGCTCGGACCGCGATGGCGACGGGCAGCGCCGCCAGTATTCGCGCGCGCTGCTGCTGCGCGAAGAGCTGGCCTTCGGCGGCCCGTATGCGCCGCGCCTGCTGCTGGGCCTGCGGCATGAGCAGTTCCAGCTCGATCCGGCCGACCTGCCCGCCGGCGGCAGCGACTGGGAAAACCAGAATGCCTGGGACTTGCAGGGCAGCCTGCAATTGCGCCCGCAACTGAGCGTCTACGCCAAGGCCGCGCGCAGCTACCGCATCGACGACGATGGCTATACCCGCGCCGGCTACCGCCCCCTGGCGGGTCAGTTGCGGCGCGAAATGGAAGTGGGCGCCACCTTTGGCGACGCGGCGCGCAGCGCTTCCGTGCGCGTATTCAGCGAGCGCCTGAGCAACCAGATCGTTTTCGACCAAAGCCTGGGCCAGCTGGGCTTTGCGGGAAACCTCGACCCCTCGCGCCGCGACGGCATCGCCATCGAGGCCAGCATGGCGCTGGCGCGCGACTGGCGCCTCGACGGGCAACTGCGGCAAGTGCATGCGCGCTACGACGATTACGCCTATGACGGCCCGGATATCGCCCTCGTGCCGAAAACCCTTGCCAGCCTGCGCCTGTACTGGACGGGGCAGGGCGGCGCCAGTGCCGACGTGGGCGTGCAATGGCTGCGCGCGCTGCGCTATGGCCCCGATTTCGCGGGCAGCTGCCTGGCGCAGGTGCCCGCGTTTGCCACCGTGGACGGGCGCTACGCGCACAAGCTGGGCGCCTGGGAGCTGGAACTGGCCGGCAGCAACCTGGCCAACCGCCGCCATTACGGCGATGCGCCCGGCTGCCGTTCCAGCATTTACCTCAAGGATGCGCGCCAGCTGCGCGTGTCGGCGCGCTACCATTTTTGAGGCGCGGGTGCAGCGGGGCTTAAATACGGCTTAAGCTGGCGCAAACCGGGGCGATAAACACGGCTTTTTTCCGCCCGGGCCTCATCGCCCGGCGCAAAAAGTGGTAATCTCGCCCCGTTCACGACCACTTTATGATGAAGGATTATTATGCGTTTTCTGCGTTTCTTGCGTCCCCTGCTTGCCGCCGTCACCCTGGTGGCGGCCACCGGCGGCGCCATGGCGGCCGATACCGGCTTTACCACGCTCCCGACGCCAGTGCGCACGGACACGGGCAAGAAGGTGGAAGTGGTGGAGTACTTCATGTATTCCTGCCCGCATTGCTATGCACTCGATCCGCTGATGCACGACTGGGTCAAGAAGCAGGGCGACAAGATCGCCTTCCGCCGCATCCACCTGGCCTTCAATGGCCCGAAAGATGCGCAGGCGCACGCCTACGCCACCCTGGAAGCGATGGGCCAGCTGGACCAGTTCCACGACAAGATCTTCCGCGCCATCCACGTCGAGCGCAACCGCCTGAACCGCGATGACGCCATCCTCGACCTGCTGGTCAAGAACGGCATCGACAAGGCGAAATACCTGGACATGTTCAATTCCTTCGGCGTGCAGACCAAGCTGAAACGCAATGAACAGCTGATCACCGCCAGCAAGATCGACAGCGCGCCGACCATCGTCATCGATGGCCGCTTCGTGACGTCGCCGGCGCAGCTGTCGCGTCCGGGGCAGTCCGAGCCGCAAACCCAGACAGCGACCCTGCGCGTGATGGATGAACTGGTGGCGCGCGTGCTGAAAGAGCGCGCCCCGGCGCCTGCGAAGAAGTAAACCGGAGAACGTCATGAAACAGCTGCCCTGGACCTTGTGCGCGCTGGCTCTTGCCCTCGTGGCCTGGCTGGCGATTGCCGTCGTCAATGTGGAAAACCAGCGCAATGCGCTGGCCACCAAGGCCTGCGTGGACCCCGCGTTCAAGAACGAGGTCGACGCGAAATGCCTGGCGTCCGTGCAGTCGCGCGAGCACTGGTGGCAGCATCTGACGTACGCCATGACGCATTTCAGGTCATAGAACACCGGATAAAATCTACTGCGCGTCGCGCTTTGCGGCCGGCGATGCTCACCGGCTCGGCGCCCCCGTACAGAGTACGGTTGCGCTTCTCGGCCACAAATCACTGCCGCTCGCTACGATTTTCTCCGGCGTTGTGACGATAAGGAACAGACAGACAAACTGCCCGCCTTGCGCGGGCTTTTTTACGCCCGCAGCTTACGGGTATCATGAGGCCACAACCATCCAGGAGGGGCGATGAAGGAAGTGATCTTGATTACTGGCAGCAGCCGCGGCATCGGTGCGGCGACGGCGCAGCTGGCGGCGCGCCAGGGCTATGCCGTTTGCGTCAACTATGTGCGCGATGCGCAGGCGGCCGAGGCGCTGTGCGCGCGCATCGTCGCCGGCGGAGGCGAGGCCATCGCCGTGCAGGCTGACGTCAGCGATGAAGCGGACGTGCAGCGCTTGTTTGCGGAAGTCGACGCGCGCCTGGGGACCTTGACGGCGCTGGTCAACAATGTGGGCGTGCTGGAGCAGAAATGCCGGCTGGCCGACATTTCCGTGCAGCGCCTCGAACGCGTGCTGCGCACCAACGTGATCAGTTATTTCCTCTGCTGCCAGCAAGCCGTGCGGCGCATGTCGACGGCTAACGGCGGGCAGGGCGGGCGCATCGTGAACGTCTCGTCGGCGGCTGCGCGCCTCGGCTCCCCGGGCGAATACATCGATTACGCGGCCTCGAAAGGCGCCGTCGATACCTTGACCCTGGGCCTGGCGAAGGAAGTGGCGGCCGAGGGCATCCGCGTCAACGGCGTGCGCCCCGGCATCATCTACACGGACATCCACGCGTCGGGCGGCGAACCGGGACGGGTGGCGCGCCTGGCGTCCGGCGTGCCCATGCAGCGGGGCGGCCAGCCGGAAGAAATCGCCGACGCCATCCTGTACCTGCTGGGACCGGGCGCCACGTATGTGACGGGCAGCATCCTCGACGTGGCCGGCGGCCGCTGATTTTCAACTAATGCAAGCAAGTGATTCAATCGCGGGGCCAATTATCAAATAAGGCAAGCGAGTCCAGAATGGCGGGGTGCCCTATGCAGCAGGCACGCCGATCAACCCACCTGGATTCCTTATGCCCGCACCTGTTCTTGCCCCCGTCATCCTGGCCCTTTCTCTGCTGGCCGCCGCGCCCGCCCAATCCGCCACGCACCTGCCCATGCCGGCCCACCTGTCCGGCGCCGCCGCCACCGACAAGGTGGCGCTGGCCGCGCGCCGCTACGCCGCGTTCTGGCAGAGCGGCGACCCGGCCCTGGCGCGCCAGGCGCTGGCCGACGATTTCACCGACCGCAGCTTGCCTGCCGGGCGTGCGCAGGGATTGGCCGGTCCGCTGCAGGCATCTGACGTGTTTCATGCGGCCGTGCCGGATTTGCAGGTGGCCATCGAAGACATGCTGGTGGCGGGCGACCGTGTCACCTTGCGTCTGCATTTCACGGGCCGCTTCACGGGCGTCTTCCCCACGCCGCAGGGCCCCTTGCAGGGGCAGGGCCAGGCCATCGACTTTTACGCGTTCGATCTGTACCGGGTGAATGCGCAGGGGCGCATCAGCGACAACTGGCACCTGGAAGATAATCTGACCCTGCTGCGCCAGCTGGGCGTGCTGGCGCCCTGACCGTGGCCCGCTAGCGCTGCGCCGGCAGGGTGGCGAATTGTTGCCGCAGGAATTCGGCCAGCAGGGCCACGCGCGGCGGCTGGAAGCGGCTGCGCCGGTACAGCAGGTTCAGGGGGACGCTGTCGGCAAAGTAATCGTCGAGCACCGTGTGCAGGCGTCCTGCGCGCAGGTCGTCGCCGATGTCGAGCAGGGATTTGTAGGCATAGCCATGGCCGGCCACGGCCCAGCGGCGGATGATTTCGCCATCGTTGCTGTGCCAGGCGCCTTGCGGGCGCAGGCTGTGGCGCTTGCCGTCTTCGCGGTAGCGCCACTCCTGCGGCGCGCCGTCGCCCGCCGTGAGCACGAGCGTCGGCAGCAGCGCCAGGTCGCGCGGCGTGGCCGGCACGCCCACCTTGGCGGCCAGCGCGGGCGCCACGCACACGACGCGCCGGCCCGGGTGCAACAGGCGCGCCACCATGTCGCTGTCGGGCAGCTCGCCGTAGCGGATGGCCAGGTCGATATCGTCCTGCACCAGCCTGGCCGTGGCGTCCGTCAGGGTCAGCGCATGGCGCACCTGCGGGTGCAGCGCGGCAAAGCGGTCGAGCATGGGCAGCAGCAGCTGGCGGCCGATGTCGGACGGCGCCGAGATGCGCACCACGCCGCGCACGGCGGCGCCGCCTGCAGGCAAGCCGTCTTCCGCCTGCGCCAGCAAGTCCAGCGCCTGCTCGCTGTAGTGGCGGTAGTGCACACCCTCTTCCGTCAGGCGCAGCTGGCGCGTGGTGCGCTCGAACAGGGTGACGCCCAGCGCCGTTTCCAGGCGCGCGATGGCGGCGCTGGCGGCGGCCGGCGACAGGCCGTGCTTGCGGCCGGCCGCGGAAAAGCTGCCCAGCGCCGCGGCGTCGAGGAACAGGGCGATTTCCGCCAGGCGCCCGGCGCCGCCGCTGCGGATCATGCCGGGTGCGCGGCCGCTGGCTTCGGCGCCGGTGCGGAATGCGCCGAGTGGGGCGTGATCACCACGGTGCAAGTGGTGCCGGCTACCAGCAATTGCCCCTTCGGCTGCTCGTCGATGTGGATGCGCACGGGCACGCGCTGCGCCAGGCGCACCCAGTTGAAGGTGGGATTGACGTCGGCCAGCAATTCGCGGCCCGTGGCGGCGTCGCGGTCGGTGATGCCGCGCGCGATGCTCTCGATATGGCCATGCAGGGTGCCGCCGCTCATCAGATTCATTTCCGCCTTGTCGTCCTGCGCCAGCATGCCCAGTTTGGTCTCTTCGAAGTAGCCGACGACGTAGTACGAGGCGCTGTCGATGACGGCCAGCTTGGCCGCGCCGACGGCGGCGAAATCGCCCTTGTGCACGTTCAGGTTGGTCACGTAGCCGCTGACGGGGGCGCGCACGGTGGTGCGCTCCAGGTTCAATTGCGCCAGCGCGCGGGCGGCCACGGCGGCCTGCACTTGCGACGAGGCCGAGCTGGCGGCAAAGGCCGCGCTTTCGCGGCTTTCCGTCGAGATGATGCTGGCGTCGAGGCCGGCGCGGCGCTGGGCTTCCTTGCCGCGGCGGCCTTGCTCCGTCCTCTGCGCGGCCAGCACGGCGTCGGCCTGCGCCAGCGCGCTCGCATAGCGTTCCTTGTCGACGACGAACAGCACGTCGCCTTTTTGCACCACCTGGTTGTCGCGCACCAGCACGTCCGTGACGGTACCGGCCACGTCGGCGCTGATGTTGACGATGTCGGCCTTGATGCGGCCGTCGCGCGTCCACGGCGACTCCATGTAGCGGTCCCAGACGGTCTTGCCTATCCACAGGGCTGCGGCCAATAGCAGCAGGGTGATTGCATAGCGGGTCAGTTTGCTTACCATGTCGGCAGCCTTTCCTTGATTGGATTGAACAGTTTTTTTTATTTGTAAAGCGATAAGGCCAGCGCGCCGAAGATGGCGATGAAGATGCACAGTCGCGCCAGCGACGGGTGCCACACCATGCGGTACACGCCCAGCCAGCCCAGCACGCGGTCGAGCAGGGTTTGCAGGCCGATGCTGAGGATGAACAGGGGCAGCAGGGTAGGAATCAGAATTCCGAACAGGGCGAATTCACGCGGCATGGTGGTCTCCGGCGCCAGGCGCCATGTGGTCGAGTAATGAGGTGTAGATCGAATGCAGGTCGGCCAGCGCCGTCTGCAGGCGCGCGCTGCGCTCGGGTGTGACGCCGGCTTCGTTCTGCGCCGCGCGCACCACGGCGCCCGCCTGCAGGGTGGCCGCCAGGGCCGCCTGCAGTGCCGTGTCGCCGCGCGTGCGCAGCCAGCCGGCGATGTGGTCGACGCACTGCTGCAGCGTGTGGCGCGTGGCGCCCGGCCGGGCGGTCGCGATCAGTTCGCGCAATTCGATCACCGAGTGGCCGATTTCCAGCAGCGTTAATGCCTGGCGCACGACGGCGCGCGTGGCCTCGCCAGGCGCCGGCCCGGCCGCCGCGTTGAGCTGGCTGAGCAGGTCGCGCACGCGGTTGTCGAAACGGTGTTTCACGCGTCGCGCCGGCGCCGTGCACGCATGCAGCGCTTCGCGCCACAGGGCGCGGCCGATATGGTCCTTGTGGCCCATCGTGTGCTCGGGCAGCAGCACGGCAAACACGAGGGCGGCCAGCATCAGGCCGACGATCAGCGCCATGCCCGTGTTGAGAAAAGCAGCGCCGTCGACATGCATCAGATTTGTCGGCGCCATCTGCGTGATGAAGGTCGACACGCCCAGGCCCACGCCCAGCTTGGCCGGATTCGTCATCAGATACAGGCCCACGGCGAGGAAGGGCGCAAAACTGAGCACCAGCATGGGGAAGCCGTCGCCGTGCACCAGCACGAAGTACACGCAGACGAGCGACAGCGGCATGGCGATCAAGAAGCCCGCCAGCACTTGCCGGACCATCATGATGGGGCGCGGCGAGGACGAGGCCAGCGCGCAGAACACGGCCGCCATCAGCATCGCCGTGCTGGCATAGGGCCAGGCGAGGAAGTAGGCGCCCAGCGCCAGCAGGGCCAGGCTGATGGCCGCGCGCGCGCCGCTGGCGATCACCAGCGCGGGCGGCGTCTTCGGCGCATACGCCTGCGGTGTGCTGATTTCCAGCGGCGTATCGTGCGCCAGGCTGAAATACACTTCGTGAAAGCGGCTCATGTCGCGCGCGAAGCGCTCGAGCAGCTCGCACACGGTGTCGAAATCGATGCGCTGCGCATGCGCGATGGGGGCGCCGTCGATGTCCGCGCGGGCCTGCCCCAGCGCCGTTTGCAGGTGCTGCTGCATGGTGTCGAGCGAGTCTTGCGACGGCGTCGTTTGCAGCGCTTCGGCGACGATGGCGTACAGGGGCGCGCAAGCCTGCATGACTTGCGTCTCGTCGTCGCGCTGCAGGCGGTCGAACAGGCGGTGGAAGGTATAGAAAGTGGTCAGCGCCGTCATGAAGGTGGCGTTGAAGGCGTGCAGCTTGCGGTTTTGCGCGCGCACGTGGCTCACTTTGCTGGTGACTTCGAACAGGGCGGCCGAGCGGCCCAGCTCCAGCGCCGCCACGTCGGCGGCAAACTGCAGATGCGTCAGTTCCACCTGCGCCGGCGTGAGTTTTTGCTGCAGCACGTCCTGGCAAAAGGTGAGGAATTTGCCGTAGCGCGCCTGCACCGTGCGCATCACCTGCGTGCCCTGGTGGCGCGGCAGCAGCACGCTGGACACGGCCGCCGAGCAGATGATGCCCAGGCTTACTTCGGCCACGCGCGTGACGGCCAGCGCGAACACCTGCATCGGCTGCTCGATGGCGGGCAGCACGATCATGCAAGCCGTGTAGCCGGCCAGCACGTACACATACGATTGGGCGTTGCGGTGCAGGGCCGAGCCGCTCGTGCACAGTCCCACCCACAGGGCCAGGCCGGCGAACAGCAGCACGGGTTGCTGCGGGAACAGGCCGATCAGGGTCAGCGCGGCCGTGCATCCGAGCAGGGTGCCGCACAGGCGGTAAAAGCTTTTTTCCAGCACCATGCCGCTGCTGGGCAGGGCCAGGATGATGGTGGTGGTCATCGCCGTGCTGGGCGAATCGAGGCCCAGGCGGTAGGCCAGCCACAGCGCGCAGAACGAGGCGATGAGGGTCTTGCCGACGTAGATCCAGCGTTCGCCTTCCGTCGAGCGCCAGTCCTGCAGCGCCAGCGCCAGCCAGTGGGCCGCCCGGGGCAGGGGACCGTATATAGGTTTTGTTGCTGTGGCTGGCGTCATCGATAGGCTATCAGTTCTGGTTGTTGAGATTGTTGAGGTTGCGCAACTGGCGCATGTACAGCTTGTCGAGCACTTGCAGCTCTTCGTCCGTGAAGCCTTCGTACAGGGCCGAGGTTTCCTGGTACACGTCGGGCAGCGCCGTCTCGATCAGGGCGCGGCCCTTGTCGGTCAGCGAGATCATCACGGAGCGGCGGTCGCCGGGGCGCGTGCCGCGGTGGATCAGGCCGCGCGTTTCCAGGTCGTTGCACACGCGCGTCAGGTTGGCCGGCTTTTCATGGCACGCCATGCCCAGGGTGCAGGCGTTCGAGGTTTCGTCGTCCGTGCCGTACAGCACGGCCAGCACCATGTAGCTGGCATCGACCAGGTCGTGCTTTTTCAGCGCGGCATTGGTCAGATCCTTCATGCCTTTTTGAATGTGGTACGTCATGCGCAACAGGCGCATCAGTTCCATGGGGAAGCCTGGCATGCGCGTGCGGATGTTTTGCAGCCGCTTGGAGGTGGCGTCAAAAGCGGTCATGTCATATTCCTTCATGTGTGAATAAAGTTCCGATTGTATCTTGTTGGGCTAGGGCAATGCCAGGATTGCAAGCTCAGATGCCGCCTCCCAGTGCATTCATCAAGGAAACGTACAGATCGAGCTCGCGCGCCCCATTTTGCGCCTGCTGCTGTTCTTCCGCCAGCAGCGCCACTTGCGTGTTGAGCATGTTGATCGCGTCGCTCATGCCCGCCTTGTAGGCCTTCTCCGCCAGGTCGCGCGCGCGCTGCGCCGTGGCCAGCGCCTGCACGGTCAGCTGGTGCTGTTTGGCCAGCGACTGGGCGCGGGTGACGGCGTTGGCCACGTCCGACATGGCGTTGATGACGGTGGCGTTGTATTGCTCCACGGCACCGTCGTACACGGCTGTCTGGCTGCCCAGCTGGGCGCGCAGGCGGGCGCCGGCGAAGATCGGCAGGCTCAGCGCGGGCGAGACGCCGCGGATGTCCGAGTTGGCATCGAGAAAATGGCTGAAGCCGAAGGCCTGGAAGCCGGCAAAGGCCACCAGGTTGACGTTCGGGTAGAACTCGGCCTTGGCGGCGTCGATGCGCTGCGCCGCCGCTTCCACGCGCCAGCGCTGGGCGGCGATGTCGGGGCGGCGGCCGATCAGGTCGGCCGGCAGGGCGGCGGGAATGGCCAGCGGCTGGTCCAGGCGCAGCACGGGCCGCGTGAGCGCCGCACCGGCTGCGGGGCCCTTGCCCGACAGGGCCGCCAGCTGGTTGCGCAGCAGGGCCAGCGACTCGGCCGACTGTTCCAGCTGGCGCCGGCCGGCGGGCAAGGTGGTTTCTATTTGCGCTACATCAATATCGGTGCCGATGCCGGCTTGCTTGCGCTGGCGCGTGATGTCGAGGATGCGGGCGCGCTGCGCCAGGCTGCGTTCGATCACGTCCTGCAGCTGGAATTCATACGACAGCTGGATGTAGGTGCGCACCAGCGCCGTTTCCAGCGCCAGGCGGGCCATCTGCGATTCGGCCGAGGCCATCTGCACGTCGCCCAGGGCGGCAGACAGGGCGGCGCGGTTGCGGCCCCACAGGTCCAGGTCGTACGAAGCCGTGACGGTGGCCTGGTTGCGCCAGGCGTAATTGCCGGCCAGGGGCGCCGGCGTGCTGCCATGCTGCGAATACAGTTCGCGGTTGATGGAGACGGCTGCGTCGGCTTGCGGGCGGGTCTTGTCTTCCGCCGCGCCGGCCAGCGCCTCGGCCTGGCGCACGCGCGCCTGGGCCCCGCGCAGGGTGGGGCTGTCGGCCAGCGCCTGCTCCATCAGGCGGTTCAATTGGGGGTCGTGCAAGTCTTGCCACCATTGCGTGCGCGGCCATTGTATGGCGGCGCTGGCGGCGGCATCCATGGCCTGGCTCGCCTGCAGCTTGTTGGCGTCGAGCATGGCCGATTGCGGCGCGATATGGCCCATGTCGGCACAGGCGCTCAAGGCAAGGATCAGGCTGGCGGCAAGCAAACGGCGGTGCAGGGACATGCAGGGACTCCGGGAAAGATCGTGTTGGGGGTGCTGCTGACAGCTCGCCGCGGTGAGCTTCGGGAGTGGCCCGAGTGCTGCGCCGCAACTGAGGTGTGTTACTGACTGAAACCGGCTGACTGGTTTCTTATTTCACGACGTGCTTGGTCGTTTGCGCGACGTCAAAGTCTGCTTCCGTTTGCGGGATCAGGCCAGCCTTGCGGGCGGCGTAGAACTCGGCCATGACTTCTTCGCGCGTCACTTTGCTGGCGGCGGTGGCCGGCGTTTTCGGGTAGTCGACTTCGCTGGTGGCGATTTCGCCGGCGTTGCGGGCACGGATGTATTCGGCCGTGACGTCAGCGCGCGTGAGTTGCTGGCTGGCAGCGGCAGGCGCGGCGCTCTGGGCGAAAGCCGACGTGGCGGCGGTGATGGCAAACAATGCTGCGATGAGTGATTTGGCTTGCATGATAAGACTCCAATATGTGCATGATGGCTGGGTGGATGGGCCGGCTCGCCACGTACCGGTCGGTTCGGCGGCATGACGCTGGTGGGCGCCGTGCCGCCGATGAAGCAGTTTCTGGATGAGAAGATGCTTACTTGAATTAACTATAGCAATGAATAGTACATTTGTGAAGTAATTTCTGAAAATAGTTGTGCGCCGCCGCATTTCTCCTGGGAAAATGCCGTGCAGGCGTGCGCCGCTGGCCAGGCCAGCGGAGTAAGCTGGTTTTTTATGAACGGGAGGCCGCCATGAGCAGCAGCACACTCGATCCGGACAATTTGCCCGTCACACCTGACCGCGTTCTGGGCAGCGGCCATGGCAAGGGGGCGCTCGGTCCCAGCGACAGTTCCGACAGCGGCAGCGACATGCAGGGCGTGCCGGGCCAGGATGCGGAAGCGCTGGACAACGACAGCGATGCGGCCGGCACGGGCGAGCGGGCCGGCGTGGAGCCGCGCAATATGGTGCCCGACGGCGGCGACATCGACGTCGATCATGTGGAAAGCGTGGCGCCCGTGCAGCCGGCGCAGGGTGGTGATGGCGAATTGCCCCCATGAATTACCGCCTCTCCTGCGCCATCGGCGTAAAATGCAGGCAAGGCGGCGTGCGCGCCGCCATGGCCAGCCGGCCGGCACAGGATAGGATGTCAGAGGATGCAAACGCAGATGTCGGAAGAGAAAGAAAAAGACTTGATGTCGATGTACCGCGAGACGCGGCCGCGCGAGTTTTTTGGCGAAAAAAGTAACACCAATCACATGGCCTGGAGTTCGCTGGTGGTCTTGCTGGCGCTGGCATTCTGGCTCGTCGTGGCCCTGGCGGCGGCGGAGAATCAGCGTTACGCGCTGGAAACGAAGGTGTGCCAGGATCGTGTCTTCCCCGCGGAAATCGACACGTCTTGCCTGAAACAGATCAAGTCGCGCGATCACTGGTGGCAGCACGTGGGCCATGCGCTGGTGCGGATGGGCGCCTGAGCGGCGCAAGCATATCCTGAAGGACGCGCCGCTGCAGCGATGACGCCGGCGCCCTTCCTGTTGCGGGAGGCGAGATGCCACGCGATACTGCACGGGAACAGCCGCAATGGCTGTTTACGCGCCACAGTGCCTTGACGGTGCGCCAGTTGCTGCGCGCCTATGGTGTACTGTGCCTGTTTTCCACCGCCATCGCCGCCGCCTTTGCGCTGCGCGGCTACTGGTACATCCCCGTCTTTTCATTTGCTGAACTGGTCTTGGTGGCCATTTCCCTGCTGTATTACCTGCGCCATGCCCGCGACTACGAGCATCTGGCCCTGCGCGACGGCGTGCTGGTCGTCGAGCAGGTGAGCGCCGGCCGGCGCCAGCGCAGCAGCTTTCGTCCCTGGTGCACGCATATCGTCGTGCCGGAGGGGCCGCGCCAGCTGATATGCATCAGCTGCGGCAGCACGCATGTGGAGGTGGGCGCCTTTGCCACGCCGGAACGGCGGCGGCAGGTGGCGCAGGAGTTGCTGGCCTGGCTGCCGCCGCCCTTGTAGCCGTCGTGATTGCGTTACACGGCCCGCGACGGACCTTCCCACAGATTGATATGGCCTTCGCGCGCCTGCACGTCGATGGCGGCCAGCTCGTCGGCCGTGAAAGACAATTGCTGCAGTGCGGCCACGTTTTCTCGGATTTGCGCGCTGCTGCTGGCGCCGATCAGGGTCGAGGTGACGCGCGGATCGCGCAGCACCCAGGCCAGCGCCATCTGCGCCAGGGTTTGTCCCCGCTGCGCGGCGATCTGGTTCAGCGCGCGCACGCGGGCCAGGTTTTCCGCGCTCAGGTGTTTTTGCAGCAGCGAGCCGCCGCCGGGGCGGTTGACGCGGGCATCCTGCGGCACGCCGTCCAGGTATTTGTCACTGAGCAAGCCCTGCGCCAGCGCCGTGAACGTGATGCAGCCCATGCCTTCTTGCTGCAGGGTATCGAGCAAGCCGTCTTCCTCGATCCAGCGGTTGAGCATATTGTAGGCAGGCTGGTGGATCAGACACGGTACTTTCCACTCTTTCAGCAGTTTGGCCGCCTCGGCTGTCTTTTGCGGCGAATACGACGACAGGCCCACGTACAGCGCCTTGCCCTGCTGCACGGCGGTGGCCAGCGCGCCCATGGTTTCTTCCAGCGGCGTGTCGGCGTCGTAGCGATGCGAGTAAAAGATGTCGACGTAGTCGAGGCCCAGGCGCTGCAAGCTCTGGTCCAGGCTGGCCAGCACGTATTTGCGCGAGCCGCCGCCCTGGCCGTACGGACCCGGCCACATGTCCCAGCCTGCCTTGGTGGAAATGATCAGTTCATCGCGGTACGGTAAGAAATCGTCGCGCAGCAGCTTGCCGAAATTGCTTTCCGCGCTGCCATACGGCGGGCCGTAGTTGTTTGCCAGGTCGAAATGCGTGATGCCCAGGTCGAAGGCCGTGCGCAGCATGTCGCGCTGCGAGGCCAGGCTGTTGCTGTCGCCAAAATTGTGCCACAGTCCCAGGGACAACAGCGGCAGTTTCAGCCCGCTGCGCCCGCACGTGCGGTATTGCATGGCGTCGTAGCGGTTTTCGGCGGCGTGGTAGGTCATGGCATCTCCTGGTTGAATGAAGCGCCTATTTTCGCGCAAAATCAAGGTCGGTGCGCGTGCTCCTTGTATGTGGCTGGACGCGCCTTACAATGGGCGTTCAGGAGTCTCGCAAGGAGCGGTCATGGAAATCGAATTGAAATTGTTGCTGGCGCAGCAAGATGTAGCGCGCCTGCGCGCGCACCCGTTGCTGGCGCAGCAGGCACAAGGAGAGGTGCAGCTGCTGCAGATGCACGATATCTATGTCGACACGCCCGATTTGCAGCTGTGCCGCCACCAGGCGGGCTTGCGCGTGCGCCAGGTGGACGGGCGCTGGGTGCAAACCCTGAAGGCCGGTGGCACCGTCAACAGCGGCTTGCACAGCCGCCACGAATGGGAAGGCGAAGTTTCCGGGCCGCAACCGGATCTCGCCGCGCTGGATTCGGCCATCGGCCGCAAGCAGCCCATCCGCGCGTTGCTGCGCCAGGACGCCGTCCGCGACGCCTTGCAGCCCGTGTTTACCACGCGCATGGAGCGCACCGTATGGCAGCTGCGCACGCCGCAGGGCGACGAGATCGAATGCGTGCTGGACCAGGGTGTCATCGAAAGCGGCACGGATGGGGCGAATGGCGCCGTCCGCAGCGTGCCCGTCAGCGAGATCGAACTGGAATTGAAGCAGGGGCAAGCGGCCAGCCTGTTCGACGTGGCGCTGGCCCTGCTGCAGGATGTGCCGCTGCAGCTGGGCCACATGAGCAAGGCGGAACGCGGTTACCGCCTCGCGGCATCGCAGCCTCTGCAGGCGGTCAAGGCGCAACCCCTGGCGCTGGACGCGGCGATGTCGGTGGAGCAAGTGTTCCTGGCCATCGCCGGCAATTGCCTGGAGCAAGTCAGCGGCAACCAGGATGGCGTGGCGGCGGGCGAGGATGTGGAAAGCGTGCACCAGATGCGCGTGGGCCTGCGCCGTCTGCGCTCGGCGCTGGGCATGTTCAAGTCCCTGCTGGCGCTGCCCGAGGCCTTGAAGGCCGAACTCGACTGGCTGGGCGGCGCGCTGGGCGAGGCGCGCGACTGGGATGTGTTGGCTGGCAATACCCTGGCGCAGCTCGATGGCGGGGCACAGGCGGATGCGGCGGCGCTGGCGGATGCGGCGCACGCGCAGGCGCGCCTCAAGCATGCGCAAGCGGCCCAGGCCGTCACGTCGGCGCGCTACACGGCTTGCATGCTGGGCTTGCAGCGCTGGCTGCAGGCGCGCGCCTGGCGCGACAGCTGTTCCGCGCGCCAGGTGCGGCGCCTGGATGCGCACGTCTCGCCGTTTGCCCGCGCCACCTTGCGCAAGGACCAGCGGCGCCTGGTGAAGCGCGGCAAGCGCCTGCTGCATGCCACGCCGCTGCAGCGCCACCGGGTGCGCATCGCGGCCAAGAAGACGCGCTATGCGACGGAATTTTTTGCCTCGCTGTTTGCCGCGCGCGCCGTGCAACCGTATGTGGGGCGGC
Source organism: Janthinobacterium sp. SUN120 (assembly GCF_030397735.1). Classification (NCBI taxonomy): domain Bacteria; kingdom Pseudomonadati; phylum Pseudomonadota; class Betaproteobacteria; order Burkholderiales; family Oxalobacteraceae; genus Janthinobacterium; species Janthinobacterium sp. SUN120. The sequence continues at coordinate 453,985 of NZ_JAPUBW010000003.1, forward strand.
TTTCGGTGCTGCAGGATGAACTGGGCTGGCTCAACGATGTGCAGGTGGCCGACCGGCTGCTGCAGCAATTGCCCGATGTTCAGACTGGCCAGGCTGACCAGTCCGCCCAGGACGGGCTGCGGCAGCACGCGGCCTTCGTGCGCGGCTACCTGGCGGCGCGCGCGCAGGCGCAGGGCAGCGATGGCCGCATGCACAAGGCATGGCGGCGCTTCAAGGCGGCCCGTTTGCCGGCCTGAGCGGGTTTGCCTGAGCCTGGCTTTGCCGGGGCGTAGTGCCTGGCCAGGCTAGGCCAGCGGTCGTTGCAACTGGCGCTCGAGGATGGCCAGCGGCGACTTGTCGGGGGCGGCCATGGCGCGCACGGGCAGCAGCCAGGTTTGCTCCAGCGCATGTTGTCCTCGCAGGGCCGCGTGCGATACGGCGTCGCTGAAGATTATCCACGTCTGGCCCGGCGCGAAGGCATGCGTGTGCTGTTCCACCTGCGCCTGGTAGGCCAGGTCGGCCTTCATGGCGTCGTGCAGCTGCAGCATGTAATGATCGTAGGCCGTGCGCCGCGACTTGGTGATGCGCAGCCATTGCAGCAGGGTCGCCAGCACGGGTTGCGGACGCTGCGCGACGGGTAAAAAATGCTGCGCCACCTGCTCGAAGGGCGGGCCCAGTTTCCACACGCGGGGCGCGTCACGCGGATGGATGTTGGTGAAGACGCGCAGGATGCGCCGGCCCTGCGTGGGCGAGGAGGGGAAACTGTCGATATGCAGGCGCGTATCGTCCTTGCGCCAGGACGTTACCCTGCCGGCGATTTCCACGGGGCGAAAGCTGCCCTTGCCTTGCTGCAGATGCGCCTGGTAGCTGGGCAGCAAGCCGGCCAGCAAGCTGCGCGTCTGGCGTGCGTAGCGCTGCATCAGCGCCGCCAGCAGGGCCGCATCGCAGGCGTCGCCCTGGCCGCGTACGCCGCGCGCGGGATCCCAGCTGATGTTCTTGGCGCCGCTGGCGCTACCCGCCGCGCCGTTCAGCAGCCCATGTTCTTCCGGGTATAGGACGAAACCCAGGCGGGGCAGCAGCAGTACGTGCCCATCTTCGAGGGCTTGCAGCGCCGCCGCCTGCTGCGCGGGGCTGCCGCTGGCGTCCCATTGATCCAGGGAAATATCGATGAGTTTGCTCATGGCATAAACGGAAAGACCTCCGAGTGGCCAGTATGGGTGATTACCGCCCGCTCGTGTTTGCGCTGGCGCAGCTTCAGCTCACAGTTTGCTGTTCTGGCAGCCGGCGCTCACGCATTCGCGCACGCGGTCCTGCAAAAATTGCGCGCGTTCGATGGTGGTCTGGGTGGCGCAATCGAGGTTCACATAGAAGCCCGAGGATTCGCGTTTCGAGCAGTTCTGGTTGCGTGCGCTGATCCACGCCAGCTGGCCCGCTTTCAGCTTTTGCTTGCCGCCGGCGTCGAGCTGGGAGCTCAGTTTCTTGTAGTTGGCGTTGAGTTCCTTGTCCGCTTCCTGGTACACCTTGTTGAGGCAATACAGGCCGTCGAAGTCGTTGCGCGGCGTGTCGCAGGCCGAGTTGGCGAAGGCGGAACCGGAGGCGCAGAGCAGCAGGGCGAGCATGAATCTTTTCATTTTTTTCTTTCAGCAAGGAAACGGGGACAGGGCACATGGAGGAGTGCAGCTCTTGCGCATCTTATAACATTCCCGTTGCCATACCGGTTCGCTTGACAGCGCGTGGCGGGTACGCGTGTTCTGCAGGGGCAAAAAAAAAGAAGCCCGGCTCGCAAGCACAGGCTTCTTTTCAAGACGGGTCACTGCGGCACATGCCGCGGGCGCGTCCGTTTTACGTTGTCAGGAACGCGCTTACGCGAAGTTCTTGGCAACGAAGTCCCAGTTGACCAGGCCCCAGAACGTTTCCACGTACTTGGCGCGCAGGTTGCGGTAGTCGATGTAGTAAGCGTGTTCCCACACGTCGCAGGTCAGCAGCGGCTTGTCGCCGGTGGTCAGCGGGCAGCCTGCGTTCGAGGTGTTGACGATGTCGACGGAGCCGTCGGCTTTTTGCACCAGCCAGGTCCAGCCCGAACCGAAGTTGCCCACGCACGACTTGGTGAATTCTTCCTTGAACTTGTCGAACGACGACCATTTGGCGTTGATCGCGTCAGCCACGGCACCCGCAGGCGCGCCGCCGCCGGCCGGCTTCATGCCGTTCCAGTAGAAGGTGTGGTTCCATACTTGCGCTGCATTGTTGAAGATGCCGCCCGACGATTTCTTGATGATCTCTTCCAGCGACAGGTTCTCGAACTCGGTACCCTTGATCAGGTTGTTCAAGTTGGTGACATACGCCTGGTGATGCTTGGCATAGTGGTATTCCAGGGTTTCTTTCGAAATATGCGGCGCCAGAGCGTCCATTTCATACGGCAGTGGTGGCAGAGTATGTTCCATGTGATGTCCCTTTGTGGTGAATGTTCGGAGTCTTCCAGCCTGCGGCCGGAGGGTTGAGCCAAGCTTGCTTGAAGCAGGCATTCTTGCTGAACGAGCCACTATTGTAAAGCGGATGCGCCATTGCTGCAGATTCCGGCACGCGTTGCGAATGCCGTTTGCGTAGTGATTCTCGTTCAGCCTAAATCGGGCGGAAAAGTTCCCAGCCGCAAGCCTCAGCGGATGCGTCGGGTGGTTTCCCTGACGATCAGTTCCAAAGGCGGAATGGCCGCCTGCACGGCTTCGCCATTGATCAGCCCCAGCAGCGCTTCGGTGGCGATGCGGCCGATGTCGTACAGGGGCTGGTGGATGGTGGTCAGCGGTGGCGTCGTGTAGGACGAGCCGGGCAAGTCATCGAAGCCGACGAGCGAGATATCGTCGGGCACGCGGATCCCCTTGCGGTACAGGCACAGGCGCACGCCATAGGCGGACAGGTCGTTGGCGGCGAAGACGGCGCTGAACTGCTGCTGCGTATCGAACAGGTGGTTCATGGCCAGCATTCCGCTTGCCTCGTGGAAATCACCTTCCACCATCAGCTTCGGGTCGATGGGTATGTCCGCTTCGCGCAGCGCGCGCTGGTAGCCCGTCAGGCGCTCGGCCGCATCCGTGTTGTTGGCGGGCCCGGCCACGAAGGCGATGCGCCGGTGGCCCAGTTCCACCAGGTGGCGCACGGCCAGGTAGGCGCCGTATTCGTTGTCGAGCTTGAAGCCGATGGCGCTTTTCGTGGCCAGCAGGCGGCCCGTCGAGACGATGGGCCGCTGCTGCGAGAAATCGAGCACGCTCTCGTCCGAAATGCGTCCCGACAGCAGGATGATGCCGTCGACCTTCCTTGCCAGCAGCAAACGGATGCGGTCGGCCTCTTCCTGCGCATTCCAGTGCCCGCTGACGATGACGGACGCATAGCCCGTGTCTTTCAAGCCGTCGTCCACGCCGCGCAGGCTTTCGTCGAAGAAGGGGCTGGAAATATCCTGCACCACGATGCCGATGGTCATCGAGCGGCCCTTTTTCAGCCCCTGCGCCATCTGGTTCGGCGCGAATTTCATCTGGGCGATCGCGGCCAGCACGGCGTCGCGCTTGTCGTCGGAGACCCTGGCCGTGCCATTCAGGATGCGCGAGACGGTGCTGGGCGACACACCGGCCTGGCGGGCCACGTCGAGCAGGGTGGAAGGGGGAGCAGCGTGGGCGCTATCGTTCAAGGTGATTCCTGGGTATCAAGATGGCTGGTTGTCAGTGCTCTGAAAACCTTTTCATCGAAAGATTACCATAAATGGCCATAGCTGATAGCGCAGCAGGTCGGGCGCGGGGCGGCTTGGCCCGCAGGGCGCAAGCAGACAGATTGTGGGCCGTGCACGGGGGATGATGCCGGCGCACCTGGGCGGGCCTGCTTATCGACTCAGCCTTGAAAACGTTTTCACAAAAAACAACAGCGCTAACGGCAGCCCGTATTTTCGCCTCTGTCATAGGGGAACACGTGCCGCGGCATGCCGCTTGCCACGCTTCCCTCAATAAAAATGACAACTTTTTCGGTTGACTTGATTTTCTTTGCGGTGTTAAATGGACACATGTTGTGAAAACGTTTTCAAGATAGAAGACGCTCAATAATCGGAGATGAAATAATGAAGTCAAGCATCCTTGGCGCCGCCCCGCTGGCAGCGCTGACCCTGGCCTGTGGCGTGGCCGCCGCGCCCGCAGTCGTCCCGCCGGCGCCGCCGTTGCCCGCGCTGGCCCCCGCCACGATTACCGTCGCCTCGTTCCCCGACCTGGATCGCGCCGTCAAGACGGCCTTGCCCCTGTGGGAAAAACTGTACCCGCAAGTGAAGGTCAAGCTGGTCAGCCTGCAGATCGACGACCACCATAACTCGATGACGACGGCGCTGGCGGCCGGCGCGCGCCTGCCCGACGTGATGGCCATCGACTTCCGCTATGTCGGCAGCTTCGCCGAATCGAAGGGCATGGAAGACCTCTTGCAGGCGCCGTACGGGGCAGGGCAGTACCGCGCCCAGTTCGTGCCGTTCACCTTCGTGCAGGCGACCAGCTCGCGCGGCACCCTGGGCGCCATGCCGGCCGACCTGGGGCCGGGCACCCTGTTCTACCGCAAGGACTTGATGGACAAGGCGGGCATCAAGGAAGCCGAGTTGACGCAATCGTGGGAGTCGTACATCGCCGCCGGCAAGAAGCTCAAGGCCGCCACGGGCACCTATCTGCTGGCCGGCGCCAGCGACCTGGCCGACATCGTCATTCGCGCCAATTTGAAAGATGGCGAAGGCATTTACTTTGGCGACAAGGGCCAGGTGCTGGTCGATTCGCCCCGCTTCGTCAAGGCGTTCGAGCTGGCCAAGGCGGCGCGGGTGGCCGGCATCGATGCGCGCACCGTGGCCTGGACGGGCGAGTGGGCCGAAGGCTTCAAACGTGACAAGGTGGCCAGCCAGATGATGGGTTCATGGCTCAGCGGCCACCTGGCCAAGTGGCTGGCGCCCGATTCGAAAGGCCAGTGGCGCGCGGCGAACCTGCCGGCCGGCGCGCTGGCGTCGTACGGCGGCTCCTTCTACGGCATCCCGAAAAAGGCGGCGAATAAAGCCCAGGCCTGGGAATTCATCAAGTTCATGACCGTCAACAAGGATATCCAGCTGCACTCGCTGAAGGAAATCGGCGCGTTTCCCGCCCTGAAGGCTGCCTATGCGGATCCCATGATGGACGAGCCGCAGCCGTACTTCGGCGGCCAGAAGACGCGCTTGCTGGCGCGCGACACGGCGGCGAAGATTCCCGTCATCCGCGTCGACAAGTTCGACGCCGTGGCGCGCGACATCGTCAACATGGAGCTGGAAAGCGTGCTGGCGCAAAACAAGGATATCAAGACGGCGCTGGCCGACGCCAAGGCCCTGATCACCCACCGCGCGCGGCGCTAGGAACAGCATGACTACCTCCATGCCTTGTACAGAGGGCGCGCCCGCTGCCGCTGCGGCGCGGCCCGCCAGGAAACGCTTCAACATGAAGAAATGGGCGCCGTACATTTTCATCAGCCCCTTCTTCATCCTGTTTGCCGTCTTCAGCCTGTTCCCGCTGCTGTTTTCCATCTATTTGTCGTTCAACCAGTGGGAAGCGGCCAGCGGCGTGGAAGCCATGCAGTGGGTGGGCCTGGATAACTACAAGTACGCCTTGAGCGACCCGTGGTTCTTGCGCTCGCTGGGCAATACGGTCTGGCTGGCGCTGGCTTCGGGCGTGCCGCAGCACCTGGTGGCCATTCCGCTGGCGGCCTTCATCCACAACAGCTTCAAGCGCTCGCGCAACCTGGTGATCGGCATTTACTTTTTACCGTTCATCACCTCCAGCGTGGCCATCGCCATGGTGTTCAACACCCTGTTTTCGCGCGACTATGGGCAGATCAATGTATTGATCGAATGGTGCGCCAGCCTGCCGCTGGTCGGTGGCTTGTTCCCTGCGGAGTCGATCGACTGGCTGGGCAGCTCGCTGTTCATCAAGCCGGCCGTCGCCTTCGTCATTTTCTGGCGCTACCTGGGCTGGAACCTGGTGCTGTACCTGTCCGCGCTGCAGGTGATTCCGAAGGATTTGTATGAAGCGGCCACCATCGATGGCGCCTCGAAACGCCAGCAATTCTGGTACATCACCCTACCGCAGCTGCGCCCCATGATCTACCTGGCCGTCACCTTGACCATCATGGGCAATCTGCAGCTGTTCGAGGAGCCGTTCGTGCTGGTGGCCGAATCGAGCGGCGTGAGCCAGTCCGTGATGACGACCGCCATCTTCGTCTACAAGACGGCGTTTTCCTCGGGCGACTTCGGCACGGCGTCGGCCATTTCCTGGCTGCTGTTCCTCATCATCGCCAGCACCACGTGGGTGAATAACCGCATCTTCAGCCGCAATGAACGCAAGGAGGTCCGATGAAAACCACCCGCTGGACGGCCTACGCCATGGTGGCCATCGGCGCCCTGATCATGGTCGCGCCGTTCTACTTCATGTTCGTCTTCGCCACGCACACGAGCGCCGAGATCTACAGCCTGCCGCCGCCGCGCTGGTTCGGCACGGCCCTGCTCAACAACATCGAACTGCTGCAGGAGCGCCTGCCATTCTGGCGCAATATCGGCATCAGCCTGTACGTGGCCCTGATGACGACGGCATTGACCCTGTTCTTTTGCTCGCTGGGCGGCTATGCCTTCGCCATGTACGAATTCCGCTTCAAGCGGCCCCTGTTTACGCTGGTGATGGCGTCGATGATCATCCCGTCCTTCATGAACATGATCCCCACCTTCATGCTGATGGATTTCCTCGGATGGCTGGACCAGCCGCGCGCCCTGTACGTGCCGGGAGCGGCAGGCGCGCTGGGGATATTCCTCATGCGCCAGTACATCGGCACGGCCATTCCGAAGGACCTGATCGAGGCGGCGCGCATCGACGGCTGCGGCGAGTTCGCCATCTACTGGCGGGTCGTGCTGCCGCTGATCGGCCCCGCCATGGGCACCCTGGGCCTGATCACCTTCATCAACTCGTGGAACAATTTCATCACGCCGCTGGTCGTCATGCGCTCGGTCGAGAACTACACGATCCCGCTGGCATTGCGCAGCATGCAGGCGCCGAACAACACGGAGTGGGGCGCGCTGATGACGGGCGCCGCCATCGCCGTGCTGCCGCTGCTGCTGATGTTTTTTGTCGCCTCCAAGCGCCTGATCGAAGGCCTTACGCAAGGCGCCGTCAAAGGCTAGCACTCTCTTTAATCCACTCACACTGACATGACCACCATGCATAACGACGACATTGACAGCAACTTCCCCGCCACCTTCACCTGGGGCGTGGCCACCAGCGCCTACCAGATCGAGGGCGCCGCCGCCATCGACGGCCGCGGCCCGTCCATCTGGGATACCTTCAGCCACACGGACGGCAAGATCATCGATGGCAGCAACGGCGACGTCGCCTGCGATCATTACCACCGCTACCTTGATGACGTGGAGCTGATCGCCGCCCTGGGCGTAAACGCCTACCGCTTTTCCATGTCCTGGTCGCGCGTGCAGCCGGCCGGTTCCGGCGCCTGGAACGAGGCCGGCTTCGACTTCTATGCGCGCCTGCTTGACGCCCTGGCTGCCAAGGGACTCGACGCCCATTTGACCCTGTATCACTGGGACTTGCCGCAAGCCTTGCAGGACGAGGGCGGCTGGCTCAATCGCGCCACCTGCTATCACTTCGCCGCCTATGCGGCCGAGGTGGCGCGCCGGTTCGGCCACAAGGTCGTCAGCATCGCCACGCATAACGAACCGTGGTGCACGGCCGTGCTGGGCCACGGCACGGGCCAGTTCGCTCCGGGCATGGCCGATCCGGCCGCCGCCGTGCAAGTGTCGCACCACTTGCTGCTGTCGCACGGCCTGGCCATGCAAGCCATGCGCACGGTGAATGCGCCGGCGAAGCTGGGCATCGTGCTCAATCAATGGACGGCAACGCCGGCCACCGACAGCGCCCAGGACCGCGAGCTGGCCGAACTCGAATATGCGCGCTCGGTGCAGTGGTATATGGACGCCATCTTCAAGGGCCGCTACCCGGCCCTGGCCCTGAAACACGCCGACGCTTCCGCTTTATCCATCTTTGAAAACGATTTCATAGATATCAAGCAGCCCATCGATTTCCTTGGCGTGAACTACTACACGCGCGCCTTCATGAGCGCCGAGACGCCGCCGCGCAAGCCCGAATGCACGCTTGGCGTCAACGACATGGGCTGGGAAACCTATCCGCAAGGCTTGACGGAGCTGCTGGTGGGGCTGCACCGCGAATACCGTCTGCCGCCCGTCTACATCACGGAAAACGGCATGGCCGTCGCCGATAAGCCCGTCGGCGGCAAGATCCACGACGAGGCGCGCATCGAATACGTGCAGCTGCACCTGGACGCCTTGCGCGCCGTGATCGCGCAGGGCATCGACGTGCGCGGTTATTTCTACTGGAGCCTGATGGACAACTTCGAGTGGAATTCGGGCTACGCCAAGCGCTTCGGCATGCTGTACGTCGATTACGCCACGCAGCAGCGCAGCTTCAAGGACAGCGCCCTGTGGTACCGCGATTTCATCGCCGCCCAGCGCGCCGCGCATGCCGACGCACCGGCCCTGGCAGGGGAGCACTGACATGGCCGCCATCTCCCTGCGCGGCATCCGCAAGACCTACGGCGACGGCCCGGAAATCGTCAAGGGCCTGGACCTCGATATCCACGACGGCGAATTCATGGTCTTCGTCGGGCCATCGGGTTGCGGCAAGTCGACCCTGCTGCGCATGATCGCGGGTTTGGAAGACATCAGCGCCGGCCAGCTGCGCATCGGCGACTTGCTGGCCAACGACGTGGCACCGGCAGAACGGGGCATCGCCATGGTCTTCCAGAGCTACGCCTTGTATCCGCACATGACGGCGCGCGACAACATGGGTTTTGCCCTGAAACTGGCGGGCAGGCCGGAAGCGGAGGTGCGCGCGGCAGTCGGCAAGGTGGCCGAGATTTTGCAGATCACGCACTTGCTCGACCGCAAACCCAAGGCCTTGTCGGGCGGCGAGCGCCAGCGCGTGGCCATCGGCCGCTCCATCGTGCGCCAGCCCAAGGTGTTCCTGTTCGACGAGCCGCTGTCGAACCTCGATGCCTCGCTGCGCGTGCAGACGCGCATCGAGCTGGCCAAGCTGCACCAGGAACTGGGCACCACCATGATCTATGTCACGCATGACCAGGTCGAAGCCATGACACTCGGCGACAGGGTCGCCGTCTTCCACGGCGGCCACCTGGAGCAGGTGGGCGCGCCCCTGGAGCTGTACCGCCACCCGGCCAGCCAGTTCGTGGCCGGCTTCATCGGCGCGCTGCGCATGAATTTTTTGCCGTGCGCCGCCGTTCCCGCGCTGGCCAGCCAGCTCGGTGGCGAGGCGGGCATGCTGGTCGGCATACGCCCCGAACACCTGCGGCTGGTGCCGCGCAATGAAGGCTACGGCGCCACGGTCACCCTGATCGAGCAGCTGGGCGATGCGCAAATTATCCACGCCACGCTGGACGCCAGCCCCCATGCGGTGGCCATCAAGCTGCATGGCGAGGCGCGCCACGCGCTGACGCAGGGCAGCGCTATCGGCTTCGCGCCGGAAGAAGGCCATGCCTTTCTATTCGACACGGCCGGGCGCGCCGTGGCTACCCATTGACCCCGCACGGAGGCGACATGACTTCAGATTGACACCCAAAAAATGTGCAGCAGTAGCCAAAGAGCTATGTGATTATCATTCAACCAGCGGTACAGGAGACAACAACAATGCAACAGCTCAAACGCAATACCATCGCCCTCAGCCTGGCGCATGCGACCTTCGCCCAGTTCATTTTGCTGGGCAGCGGCGCCGCCATGGCCCAGGAAGCGGCCAGCACCGCGGCAGCCACCGACGCGGCAAAACCGGCCGCCGAGCAGATGGACCGCATCGTCGTCACGGCCACGCGCCGCAATACCTTCGTGCAGGAGACGCCGCTGGCCGTCACCGCCTTCAACCAGGACACCCTGCAAAACAATCAAGTCAAGGACCTGGCGTCGCTGGCCACCATGGTGCCCAGTCTCGTCGTCGAGCAGCATGGCGATTCCGGCGGCGTGCACGTCTACATGCGCGGCGTCGGCTCGGCCAACCACACGGAGCTGGGCGACCCGGCCGTCGCCTTCTATGTCGACGGCGTGTATTCGCCGCGTCCGCAGGGCGCCACGGCGCTGATGTATGACTTGAGCCACGTGGAGGTGGCGCGCGGACCGCAGGGCACCCTGAACGGCCGCAATTCGACGGCCGGCGCCGTCAATCTCGTGTCGGCCGCGCCGAGCACGGCCAAGTTCATGGGCTCGGCCGGCATCACCGTGGGCGACAAGCGCCATCTGCAGACGCAGGGCATGATCAATATCCCGTTTTCCGACGACGTGGCGCTGCGCATCGCCGCCATCAAGGATAGCCATGACGGCACGGTGGACTTCCGCCGCGGCTCGAACGTCATGCCGGGCACGGCCAAGTATGGCGCCGGCGACCAGATGGGCGTGCGCGCCTCCCTGCTGTGGAAGTTCACGCCGCAGTTGCGCGGCACGTTCATCGCCGACTACTTCCTCGACCAGGGCGCCGGCAACGTCTACCTGGCGGCCGAGCCGAAAGCGGGAGAGAAGCTGCGTTCGGCCCTGATCGACACGCCGGGCACCCTGGACCAGTCGATCCTGACCTACAAGGGCAAGCTCAATTACAAGCCGACCGATGCGCTGGACTTCACTTACCTGGGCAGCTGGAGCCGCTACAAGCGCCAGAACAGCAACGATTCCGATGCGGGCCTGTTCCCCGGCTTCAAGTCGGAAAACCGTACCGACTGGGCGCAGTTCGATAGCTATTCGCACGAGCTGCAGGCGCGCTCGGACGACGATGCGCCGTTCCAGTGGGTGGCGGGCCTGTTCCTGTTCAATGAAAAGAACAAGGTGCGCTTCGATATCGACCGCAGCCAGATTTCGCAGGCGGCCGTGCAGCAGGATATCGCCAACGGCGCCGTGATCTTCGTGCAGCCCACCGTGGGCCAGTATGCCTCGGCCATGTCCTTCATCCAGGGCGACCGCCAGTTGAAGTCAAAAGCCGTGTTCGGCCAGGTCAGCCAGCAAGTGACGGACCAGATCAAGCTGACGGCCGGCGCGCGCTATACGAAAGACCATAAATTCGATATCGGCGGCAAGAACTGGGCTTGCCCGAACTGGCCCGCGAATACGCCGCTGGGCACCACCGTGCTCACTGCCGACCAGCTGCGCCAGCTGGTCACGCCCGGCACGGGCCTGGCCAACACGCACAATATCGGCCCCGGCGGCGCCATCACGGCCGCCAGCTGCGGCAATACGCCGGGCGACAACACGGCGGACCTGAAGTATGGCCAGGCCACCTGGCTGGGCCGCATCGAGTACAAGCTGCGCCCGGACATTTTGCTGTTCGGCTCCGTGACGACGGGCTTCCACTCGCCGGCCATCGGCGACGGCGGCGCCACCACCAAGCCGGAAAAGCTGACCAGCTATGAAATCGGCTTCAAGTCGGACTTGCTGAACCGCGAACTGACCCTGAACCTCGATGCCTTCCTGATGAAGTACAAGGACAAGCTCGAGTCGCAGGTGGTCAACAGCGTGCTGGCCAACTTCAATGCGGCCGGCGCCACCGTCAAGGGCCTGGAAGCGGAATGGGTCTGGCGGCCAACAAAGGTCGACCGCCTGACGGGCAACGCCACCTGGCTGAAGGCCGTGTATGACGACTTCATGTCGTGCGACGTCGATGCGGCGCGCGCGAATGGCCAGTCCTGCGGTTCGACGGCGCCATTGGTGAGCGTGGGCGGCAGCACCATGAAGCATGCGCCGAAGTTTTCCACGACCGTCCAGTACGAGCATGATTTCAATGTCGCCGGCGGCCAGCTCACGCCGCGCGCCTCGGTGCACTACGAAACCATGTCGTATGTCGGTGCGGGCGCGTTCAACGGCGACGTGCCGGGCCATGCCGGCGTCAAGCGCCAGGAAGCGTATACGACGCTGGATCTGAGTCTGCGCTTCCAGCCGGCGAACAAGGCCTATACGGTGGAAGCGTTCGTGCAGAATGCCACCGACAAGGCCGTCAAGCTGGACGTCAATGAAATCTGCACGGACGTGGGCATGCCATGCCAGCCCACGCAGCAGATCTACGGCGCTTTCTACAACGCGCCGCGCACCTTTGGCGCGCGCGTGTCGATGAAGTTCTGATGGCGTAGGGGGAAAGAGCAGTCGCAGTAGCAGTCCACTCAGTAGGGAAGGTGTTGGGCCGGGGTTCTTCCCCGGCCTTTTTTGACTTTGAATTGAAATTCGCGGAATTTAGAGGTGAAATTAATGAAGAAAGTAATATGGATTATTTTAAATCAATCCTCCTTTTTTTGTCCATTAATTAATTTTGCAATCATATCTATCTTGTCTGAAATTTGAGGTTCAAATCCAGACGGATTTGCTTTTGAAAATGCGCTCTCACTTGTAATATTCCAATTCTCAAATATGTCAATTAGTTCCTTCCGATCTACTGAATTTCCATATATTTCTAAATGTAGTTTTCCAAAATTAATTGCGTGGGCTCGGTCAGAACGTTTTATGGATTCATGCATATATGCGTTGCTAACTGTAAATGCATGTTTTGCCCATAATCCCAGAACACTTAAAATTATTAATCCCTTGAATGTTACAAACAGAAGAGTCTGCCAAGGTAGGTTGTCAAGTGATGTGCCAAAACCTGCGCCGTAGAGGGATATAAATATTGCAGAAATAATCGCCGTAAATAATACTAGTATTCCCTGCGTGCTCCAGTGAAAAGCTTTTTTTTGATAAAGTATTTCTCTGTCGTCCAGTACTTTTAAAGCCGCAGCGACATATTCAGGAACTTTTAGTTCTATTCTCTCTTGAACTTGCTTTTTTGTTGTTTCTTCGAATTCAAAAACTCTTTCGGCAAGTTCTTTTTCCTGTTGTTCAATGTTGTATTTTTTTTCGTCAATTTCTTTTAATTTTGTTTTTAACTTTAACTCTTCATCTTCTGCTAATCTTGCATAATGTAGCAGTTTGTTTTTTGATTCCAGTTCTAGATTTTCGAGCATACTTTCTCTCGTTCTGATAGCGCTCTCTAGGTCAGTAAGAAGTCTTTTTCTATCTTCAAATAAAGATGTGGATGCGTCATCTGCCCTGCTGCGTGTTTCATTAAAGTCTGCCTCCATAGCGCGAACATGATCAATCCAAAATTTCCTTCTTTCAACTGGCAATGATTTTGCTATTCCTATCCTGTATTTGTAAGATGGAGCTGAGTCTATGATTTTTAATGTTAATTCGTTGTTTGACTTTTCAAGAATCTTTGCTATTTGGGGTGGTTGAACGAGTTCTAGAAATTTTGATATTGCATTTGAATTGCAGATTTTTAATATTTTAATTATTTGAGTGGCACTTAGTAGTGATAGCATTTTTGATGCTAAATTATGATTCAGTGACTCTAATATTTTATTTACGTTATCTGATTTGTTTTTTATAAGTGCTGTTGTGAATTCGTAGTCAGACAGGCTTTCTAATGCTACTTGTAAATCTGAATTTCTTAAAATGCTTAACTCATCATTTTCCATCGTGAATCTCTCTTTTTTTTAAATTGAAATTATTATTTTTCATTTTTGCTATCGCGTATTTAGGGGGATTTTTTGACCTATTCTAGTGTAGCTTGCACGCTGGCGATGCCGATCTGCGCGCTGCCTTCGGCCAGGCGCACGTTGACGTTCTGGCGCGCCTGCAGCTGCGCCGGCGAGCGCACGATCGCGCCTTTTTCATCGCGCAGGATGGCGTAGCCCCGTTCCAGGGTGCGCTGGGGATTGAGCAGTTCCAGCTGCGCCGCCAGGCCGTCGAGGCGGTGGCGGCGCTGCGTCAGTTGCTGCGCCATGGCCGCGCCGCCGCGCCGCTGCATTTCCACCAGGCGCGCGCGCGGCGCCGCGACGTCGGGCCGCAAGGCCGCCCAGCGCGCACGCAGGCGTTCCAGTGCGTACTGCGACTGATTCACGGGCGCGCGCGCCGCATGCGTCATGGCCGTCGACAGGGCCAGCAGCTGCAAACGCTGTTGCTGCAGTTGCGCCTTCGGGTTGAGCAGGCGGCGGCTGTGGCGGTCCAGGGTCTGCGCCACATCGTCGAGGCTGCGGCGCATGGCGCGGCGCAGGTCCGCCGCATCGGCGCGCAGGGACGCCATCCAGTCGGCGCGCGGCGTGGCCGCCAGTTCGGCCGCCGCCGTCGGCGTGGCCGCACGCAGGTCGGCCGCGAAGTCGGCGATGGTGAAATCCGTTTCGTGGCCCACGCCGCTGATCACGGGCATGGAGCAATCGGCGATTGCGTATGCCACGGCTTCATCGTTGAACGACCACAGATCCTCGATGCTGCCGCCGCCGCGGCATACCAGCAGCACGTCGCACTCGGCCCTGGTTGATGCCGTGCGGATGGCGTGCGCGATCTTTTCCGGCGCCTGCTGGCCCTGCACTGGCGTGGGGTAGAGGATGATGTTGACGTGCGGCGCGCGGCGCTTGAGCGCGATCAAGACGTCGCGCAGGGCGGCCGCCTGCGGGCTGGTGACGATGCCGATGCTGCGCGCGAACATGGGAATGGCGCGCTTGCGCTCCTGGTCGAACAGCCCTTGCGCGGCCAGCTTTTCCTTCAGGCGCTGGAACGCTTCATACAGGGCGCCCACGCCGGCGCGGCGGATGGCTTCCACGTTGATCTGGTAATCGCCGCGCGCGCCGTACAGGGTGACGAGGGCGCGCACTTCGACCTTGTCGCCTTCGCGCGGCGTGAAGCCGGCAAACTGGGCGCGGCCGCGGAACATCACGGCGCGCACCTGGGCGCCATCGTCCTTCAGGGTGAAATACCAGTGGCCGGAAGCGGCGCGCGTGAAGTTGGAAATCTCGCCGGCGATCCAGGTCAGGGGAAACGAGCGCTCGAGCAGGCGCGCGACGGCCTGGTTCAGGGCGCTGACGGTCAGCACGGGCGGGGCGGCAAAGCCGCTGTCAGTCGGGGTGTCGGTCATCATCAAGCTGGGGGAGGTGAGGGAACTGTCCACATATTATCGGCGAGGTCATGCTTATGTCATATATCGTGCAAAACAACAAGTTCTATTTCTAAGTATTTGATTTCATGATGAATTCCCATATGCCTGATTTGCGTGCACAGGGAAAAAAACCTTTAATATCAAGCACATCAGTATAGCCCCCGCCACTTACGCACAAAGTTATCCACAGAAAGTGTGCGGAACTTTTTGCCTTGGACAAACATGGCCCGGCAAGCCGGCATTGACCGATAAAAATGCCTTGCTACATTTTTGCGCACGGAAATAAAGAGCATAGGAATCAAGCGCTTAGTATGCCATGCATGGCCTTGCGCACAATCTTATCCACAAAAAATGTGCAGAACTCTGGCGCGGCGCCGGATTTATCCACTGGAATGCCCATGGCATGGCTTGCCTGAATTTTGCGCAGCATAAAAATAGCCATATAAATCAATGGCATAGCATCACATCATGGGCCTTGCTCACAATCTTATCCACAGAATATGTGCAAAACTGCATAAATCATTTCGCTTTTTCGCTTGCTTTTCCACCGCGCGGCCAGGCCATTGCGCTGCCTCATTTTTCAGCATTGAAAAAAACTCCTTTAAAATCAATGCTCTTTCATGGAGTCAATCCGCTTGCTCACAATCTTATCCACACTTTATGTGCGAAACTGCCTTTGCGGTGGAAAACTGCCGTTTCGAAGCGCAATCGGACCGATAAAAGCCAGCTTTTCAGCGCTTGCCACATTTTTATGCATGGCAATAAAAACGATATAAATCAAAGTACTTAGCGCGTATCCTTGCGCTTGCACACAATCTTGTCCACAGATTGTGTGCAGAACTTTGAGGGTCCCTCTGGCATCGATTTCGCACCCGCTGCCACTTTTTTACTCATCGATTTAATTTCCTTTAAAATCAATGGCTTAATTGAATTCCTCGGCTTTGCACACAATCTTGTCCACAGTAAATGTGCAGAACTCTTGAATTCTTGATTTTATGGCATTGACTCCTGTCGATAAGCTGCTATGCCTGTATTTTGCGCAGTACAATAATTCGCTTGTAAATCAAGGGCTTGCATGCTGGACTTCATGCTTGCTCACAATCTTATCCACACAAAGTGTGCAAAACCGGGTGCGCTTGACGCGCGGCCGCCGGGCCGTGTGGACAAGTGCCATGCGGGCGCCACTTGCCGCCGGCGCGGCAACGCGCTACATTGCGCCATTCCCGCGCGGACGTACAATCGGTCTTCGGCGCTCGGTACAATACAGGCTGTTCGGGCGGTCCATCGCCTTCCCTCTATCAGGAGTTTCTTTTGCTCGCTATATTTCAAGCCGCTGGCTGGCCCATCTGGCTGTTGTTGATCGCTTCCATCGTCGCCCTGGCCCTGATCATCGAGCGCCTGCTGTATTTGCGCCGCGTCAAGATACTGCCCCGCAAGCTGTTTGATGAAGTGGTGCAGGTGTATCGCAGCGGCAAGATCACGCCGGACACGGTGGCCAAGCTGGAGGACAACTCGCCGCTGGGCGTGGTGCTGGCCGCCGCCCTGCGCAACGTCGACGCGCCGCGCGAAGTGATGAAGGAATCGATCGAAGAGGCGGGCAGCGGCGTGGCCCACACGCTGGAACGTTTCTTGACGACCCTGGGCACCATCGCCACCCTGGCGCCGCTGATGGGGCTGTTCGGCACGGTGATCGGCATGATCGAGATTTTTGCCTCGCCCGGCGCCACCGCGTCGAACGCGGCGCTGTCGCACGGTATTTCCGTCGCCTTGTATAACACGGCGTTTGGCCTGGCCATCGCCATGCCGGCCCTGATTTTCTACCGCCACTTCCGCGCCCTCGTCGACAGCTTTGTCATTGACATGGAGCAACAAGCGGTCAAGTTCGTCGACATCGTCCACAGTGGCCGCAAATGAACTTCCGCAAAGGCAAGGGGCGTGAAGACCCCGAAATCAACCTGATCCCGTTCATCGACGTGTTGCTGGTGATCCTGATCTTCCTCATGGTCAGCACCACCTACAGCAAGTTCACGGAGCTGCAGATCACCTTGCCGACGGCCGATGCCGAGCAAGCGAAGGACAAGCCGCAGCAGGTCGACGTCACCATCGATGCCAAGGGTAACTACACGGTCAACCGCGAACCCGTCTCGTTCCGCGACGTGGCCGGCCTGGCTGACGCCTTGCAGGATGCGGCCAAGGCGGCCAATGGCGGCAAGGCGCCCGCGCAGACGCCCGTCGTGGTGGTCAACGCCGACCAGTTCGCCATGCACCAGATGGTCATCCACGTCATGGAAGCGGCGCGCCTGGCCGGCTATGAAAAGCTGACGTTTGCGGCGCAGGCGGGCGGCAAGTAAGTTCCGACCGTTACCGGCAACAAAATTGGGGACTGACCCGTCGGGTCGGACCCCAGCCCTTTACCCTTCACCGCATGCCCACTTCCTCACCCCTCAAGCTTGAATCCACTCTCCCCCGCGTCTGGCTGACGCGCGGGCCGCTGGCGTGCGCGCTATGGCCCGTGTCGCTGCTGTTCGGCGCCTTGAGCAGCGTCAGGCGCGGCCTGTACCGGGCCAACATCCTGACATCGGCGCGCCTGCCCGTGCCCGTCGTCGTCGTCGGCAATATTTTCATCGGCGGCACGGGCAAGACGCCGCTGACGATCTGGCTGGTGCAAGCCTTGCGCGACGCGGGCATGCGCCCGGGCGTCATTTCGCGCGGCCATGGCAGCGCCGACCGCTTGCCGCGCGCCGTCAGCGCCGCCTCCACGCCGCAACAGGTGGGCGACGAGCCGCTGCTGATCTTCCAGCGCGGCGGCTGCCCCGTGGTGGTGGGGCGCGACCGCGCGCAAGCGGGCAGGGCGCTGCTGGCCGCGCATCCGGACGTCGACGTGCTGGTGACGGACGACGGCTTGCAGCATTACGCCTTGCAGCGCGACGTGGAAATCGTGCTGTTCGACGGCCGCGGCGCCGGCAATGGCTGGCTGCTGCCGGCTGGACCGCTGCGCGAATCGCCGCGCCGCCAGCGCGACGTGACGGTGATTAATGCGCCCGAGCTGGCGCCGGCACTGGTGGACCAGGTCGCGCCGCAAGGCGGGCTGGTGGTGCAGATGCGGCTGGCCGGCGGCGTGGCCGAGCGCCTGCTGAACCGTGGCGAAAGCATGGCCCTTGCCGACCTGGCGGCCAGCGGCCAGCGCATCGTGGCGGCGGCCGGCATCGGCAATCCCGGGCGCTTCTTTGCCATGCTGCGCGGGGCCGGACTGGACTTCACGGAACTGCCCCTGCCCGACCATCACGACTTCCTCGACCAGCCATTTGCCGCCCTCGACACGGATGTGATCTTGATCACCGAGAAGGATGCAGTAAAATGTGCGCAAATTGAACATCTCAAAGATGACCCGAGACTGTGGGTCGTCCCCGTCAGTGCGCGCATCGATAGCGCGCTGGCCCAACAAATTGTGGAGAAATGTCGTGGACGCTCGACTGCTTGATATCCTGGTCTGCCCTGTTTGCAAGGGTCCGCTTGAACACGATAAGAAGGCGCAGGAACTGATTTGCCGCGCCGACCGTCTGGCCTATCCTATCCGCGATGGCATCCCCATCATGTGGGCGGACGAAGCGCGCACCCTGCAAGACGCAGTGGAATAACGATGGCGTTCATCGTCATCATCCCGGCCCGCCTGGCCTCGACGCGCCTGCCGGGCAAGCCGCTGGCCGACCTGGGCGGCAAACCCATGGTGGTGCGCGTGGCCGAGCAGGCGCTGCTCTCGGGCGCCGCGCGCGTCATCGTCGCCACCGACCATGACAGCATCCGCGCAGCCTGCGCCGTGCATGGCGTGGAAGTGTGCATGACGCGCAGCGACCATCCGTCGGGCACTGACCGCATCGCCGAAGTGGCGCGCACGCTCGGGCTGCCGCCGGACGCTGTCGTCGTCAACCTGCAGGGCGACGAACCGTTGATCGATCCGGCCCTGCTGGCCGCCTGCGCGGCGCAGATCAGCGCCGCCGTCCCCATGGCTACCTGCGCCCATCCGCTGCATGATGTGGCCGACGCGTTCAATCCGAACGTGGTGAAGGTTGTGCTGGACAAGAACGGCCGCGCCTTGTATTTCTCGCGCGCCACCATCCCTTGGCACCGCGACGGCTTCGCGCAGTCGAAAGACAGCTTGCCGGCAGGCTACGTGCCCCTGCGGCATATCGGCCTGTATGCGTACAGCAATGCGTTTTTGCAAGAATATCCGCAATTGTCCGCCTCGCCGCTGGAAGCCATCGAGGCGCTGGAGCAGTTGCGCGTGCTGTGGCACGGTGTTGCCATCGCCGTCCACGTGACCGATAGCGCCCCGGCCGCCGGTGTCGATACGCCGGAAGATCTTGCCAGGGTGCAAGCCCACTACGGCGCCCTGTAAGCGCTACCCGCAAAACGGCAGGCGTGCAAATATAATTTTGTGCGCCTGCAGTAAAAACCACATTTTGAAACGTGCGCCGCGCGAATTGCTGGCTTTGATCAATCAGGGCATAGCAATTCGATAGCAAACTGGCGTTCCGGGGATTTTTTGTGGTAAGTTTCGTAGGGAAAGATAGCCTTAGCAACACCATCTAAAAAAAATTACACATACCACCATCCAAAATCTGTTTTTTAGGAACTTTTCAATGCGTCTGATACTTTTAGGAGCACCCGGTGCCGGCAAGGGCACCCAAGCTAATTTCATCAAAGAAAAATACAACATTCCACAAATCTCCACGGGCGACATGCTGCGCGCGGCGATCAAGGAAGGCTCCGAACTGGGCCTGGCCGCGAAAAAAGTCATGGATGCGGGCGGCCTCGTGTCGGACGACATCATGATCGGCCTGGTCAAGAATCGCCTGCAGGAAGCCGATTGCGCCAATGGCTACCTGTTTGACGGCTTCCCGCGCACCATCGCGCAAGCGGACGCCATGAAAGACGCCGGCATCAATGTCGACTACGTGCTGGAAATCGACGTGCCTGACGCTTCGATCATCGAGCGCATGGACGGCCGCCGCAGCCACCCGGGTTCGGGCCGCGTGTATCACGTCAAATTCAACCCGCCCAAGGTCGACGGCGTCGATGACATCACCGGCGAACCGCTGATCCAGCGCGACGACGACAAGGCGGAAACGGTCAAGAAGCGCCTGGACGTGTACCACAACCAGACCAAGGTCTTGTTGGGCTACTACAATGACTGGGCCAAGTCCGGCCTGCCAGGCGCACCGAAATACCGCCGCATCGCCGGCGTCGGTCCGGTCGAGCAAATCCGCGACAGCGCATTTGCCGCCCTGGCGGAATAAGCAGTTTATGAAAAGCGGACCTGAGTGTCCGCTTTTTTTGTGCCCGCTTTTCAACAGCGGTGCCACATCGTTTTCGTGGTTCAGGTTTTTTGCAGGTCGTGTTTTCCTGGCTGCGCGTGCCTACCCGGTGCGGTCTGCAGCTGTTGGCAATGACGTCGGATAAAAACAGAAGGGGACGATATGGCAGCAAGCTTGTGGTTTGCGGTAGCCTGCGGCGTGGTCGCAGTCATTTACGGTTTGGTATCGCGCAGCTGGATCCTGAGGCAGGATCCCGGCAACGCGCGCATGCAGGAAATCGCCCTGGCCATCCAGCAGGGCGCGGCCGCCTACCTGGCGCGCCAGTACCGCACCATCGCCATCGTCGGCGTGGTGTTATTGATCGCCATCTATGCGCTGCTTGGCCTGCACACGGCGCTGGGCTTCTTGATCGGCGCCGTGCTGTCGGGCGCCTGCGGCTTCATCGGCATGAATGTCTCCGTGCGGGCCAATGTGCGCACGGCGCAGGCGGCCACCCTGGGTATTAACCAGGCGCTGAACGTGGCCTTCAAGGGCGGGGCGATCACCGGCATGCTGGTGGTGGGACTGGGCCTGCTGGGCGTGACCCTGTTCTACTGGCTGCTGGCGACGACGGGCGCGCCCGGCCTCACGCAGCATGACCTGATCAAGCCCCTGATCGGCCTGGCCTTCGGCGCCTCGCTCATTTCCATCTTCGCGCGGCTCGGCGGCGGCATCTTTACCAAGGGCGCCGACGTGGGCGCGGACCTGGTGGGCAAGGTGGAGGCGGGCATCCCCGAGGACGATCCGCGCAACCCCGCCGTCATCGCCGACAACGTGGGCGACAACGTGGGCGACTGCGCCGGCATGGCGGCCGACCTGTTCGAAACCTATGTCGTGACCCTGATCGCCACCATGCTGCTGGGCGCACTGCTGATGGCAGAGGCCAGCAGCACGGCCATCATCTACCCGCTGCTGCTGGGCGCCGTCTCCATCCTCGCTTCCATCGTCGGCTGCTCGATGGTGAAGACGGCCCCCGGCAAGAAGATCATGTCGGCCCTGTACACGGGATTGTGGTGGGCGGCCGGCCTGTCGCTGGTCGGTTTTGCCGTGGTGACGTGGCTGCTGTGGCCCGACGACGCCATGCGCTACAAGATGCTGGGCGCCACCGTCGTCGGCATCGTCCTCACGGGCCTGATGGTGTACATCACCGAGTACTACACGGGCACGGATTTCAAGCCCGTGCGCCACATCGCCGAAGCGTCGACGACGGGCCACGGCACGAATATCATCGCCGGCCTGGGCGTGTCGATGAAGTCCACGGCGTATCCGGTGCTGGCCGTCTGCGTCGCCATCCTCGTTTCGTATCAATTGGCGGGCCTGTACGGCATCGCCATCGCGGCGACATCCATGCTGTCGATGGCGGGCATCATCGTCGCCCTTGACGCGTATGGCCCCATCACGGATAACGCGGGCGGCATCGCGGAAATGTCGGGCTTGCCCGACTCCGTGCGCGCCATCACCGATCCTTTGGATGCCGTCGGCAACACGACCAAGGCCGTCACCAAGGGCTACGCCATCGGCTCGGCCGGGCTGGCCGCGCTGGTGCTGTTCGCCGACTACACGCATGCACTCGAATCCGTGGGCCAGCACATCACCTTCGATTTGTCGAACCCCATGGTCATCGTCGGCCTGTTCATCGGCGGCTTGATACCGTATCTGTTCGGCGCCATGGCGATGGAAGCCGTGGGCCGCGCGGCCGGCGCCGTGGTGGTGGAGGTGCGGCGCCAGTTCCGCGACATCAAGGGCATCATGGAAGGCACGGCGCGGCCTGAATACGACAAGGCCGTGGACATGCTGACGGCGTCGGCCATCCGCGAAATGATCGTGCCGTCCCTGCTGCCCGTGGTGGTGCCCATCGTCGTGGGCATGTTGCTGGGGCCTGCGGCGCTCGGTGGCTTGCTGATGGGGACGATCGTCACGGGCCTGTTCGTGGCCATTTCCATGACCACGGGCGGCGGCGCCTGGGACAATGCGAAGAAATACATCGAGGATGGCCATTTCGGCGGCAAGGGTTCGGACGCGCACAAGGCAGCCGTCACGGGCGACACGGTGGGCGACCCGTACAAGGATACGGCCGGTCCAGCAGTGAACCCCTTGATCAAGATCATCAATATCGTGGCCCTGCTGCTGGTGCCGCTGCTGCCGGCCACGGGCTGGCTGGCCGTCAAGGCGCCGGCGCCCATCCACGCGCCCGCGCCGCCCATCCTGGCGCCGGCGACACCCGTGCAAAGCCTGCCCGCGCAATAAACTGCGCCATCCCGGCAGCCCCGTGGCCAGCGCCGCGGGGCTGTTTGTATTTTGCGCAAATGAAACTTTCCTGCCGTCCATATCCTCGGCGTATCAAAGGTGAGCAATTGTTACGGCGCCTTTGCTTGTGCTGGCTCTCTGTCAATAATGGAATGAGCGTCACAGTTGGGCATGAAGGCGGGAGGATGTCATGGACAGCATCAGCAGGAAGGGCGGCGCGCTGGCGGCGCTCTTGGTATTGGCGGTCACGGCGGGAGTGGCCCAGGCGGCGCCGGGCCGGCATGGCGGCTTTCACGGCGGCCACGGCCACTTCCATGGTCGTTCGCACGTGGGCGTCTGGGTGGGATCGCCCTGGTGGTATGGCTACGGGCCGGGCTGGTATGGCGACCCGTGGTATGGCTATCCCTATCCATATGGGCGCACCCTGATCGTGCAGCCGCCGCCCGTATACATCGAGCAGGGCGGCGAGCCGACGGTGCAGATGTGGTACTACTGCGCGAGACCGCAGGGCTATTATCCCTATGTGAAAAATTGCAGTACGGCATGGCGTGCCGTGCTGCCGACCAGCGTGCGCTGACGGGGAGGCGAAGATGAACACGAAAGCGTTGATGGGGCGTGCCGGCCTGCTGGCGCCCCTGCTGCTGGCCGCCTGCACGGTGATGCCGGAAGGGCCGTCGGCCACGGCCTTGCCCGGCACGGGCAAGAGCCCCGAGCAATTCCGCGTCGATGACGGCAGTTGCCGTGGCTACGCGCAGGCGCAGCTGGCCGGCACGGGCGCGGCCGACAGTTCCTCGCATGGCATGCAGCGCAGCTACGATGATTATTATCAGAAATGCATGTATGCGAGCGGCCACAAGGTGCCCGCGGCCGGGCGGATGCTGGGCAGCGTGCCGGCGAATGCCGCCACGCCGCCGCCCGATACGCCGCCGCCCCGGTACTAGGTTGCTACAACGCCTGGCACAAGCGTAGCGAGCGGAAGGGGGATGCGGTTGAGACGCGCAACTGTACGGAGGTACAGTGAGCATCGCAGACCGCAACCCGCGACGCGCAGCAGGTTTTGACAGGCGTGTTTAGAAGCGCGACGTCAGGCCGACAAACATGCGCCGTCCCGGCACGTAATAGTCGACCAGTCCATCGGCCATCGGACCCTTCTTGAACAGGTTTTGCACGCCGCCACGCACGGTCCATTGCGGCGTGACCTTGTACGACACGACGGTGTCGACGATGGTGTAGGCCTTGTCGGCCAGCTTGCCGGCGTCGAGTTCCTTGCCCGTGTACTGGGCCGAGACTTCGCCGAACAGCTGGTCGTTGACTTGCCAGCCCAGCGCCGAGTACCACGACAGCTTCGGCGTCGACAGCAGGTTGGCGCCCGTGGTCAGGTTTTTCGCTTCCGCCATGTAGGTGACGTTGTTACGCCAGTTCAGGTTTTTCGTCAGCGGGATGGTGGCCGTCGCTTCCAGGCCGCTGGTGCGCGCTTTCTGGATATTCGTCATCTTGGTCCACCAGCGCTGCTGGTAAAAGCCCAGCGGCGCATAGTCGATCTTGTTCTTGAAATCCGTGTGGAAGTAGGTCAAGCCCACATCCCAGCCATTCTGTTCCCACGCCACGCCGATCTCGCCGGCCGTGCTCGTTTCCGGCTTCAAGTCCGCATTGCCGGCCATGTAGCAGTCGCCCTTGATGTAGCCCAGCGGCTTGAGGCTGCCGCAACCGCGTCCGGCCGAGTTGGTCGCTGCCGCCGGCGAGTTTTCCTTCAGGCTGGGGGCGCGGAAGCCTTGCGAGATGCCGCCCTTGATGGTCCAGGCGGGGGCAGGGTGGTACACCAGGTACAGGCGCGGGCTGTAGTGGTTGCCGAACTTGCTGTGGTGATCGAGGCGCAAGCCGGCCGTGGCCGTCAAGTCCTCGCGCAGGAACAATTGATCTTCCGCAAACAGGGCCGAGGTGGTGCCGGACAGGGTCGCGCCGCTCACGGTATTGCCCAGGTAATCGGTGGGCACGGTGCCGATGGTGTTCGTGTTCGTCAGTTCCTGGTGCTTCCACTGGCCGCCCATCACCAGCATTTGCTCGATGCCGCCCCAGCCGACCCGTTTTTCCAGGCTGGCATCGAGCGTGCTGTCCTTGGATTTGGCCACCGTGCCGACGAATTGGTTGTCGAAATCGTTGTGATACAGGTTGACCGTGGTCTTGCCGAAGTCCCAGCGGCCTTCGTAGCCGAGGCTGACGCTCTTGCGTATCAGCTTGTTGGCGCCCCAGCTGGGAACCAGCGACTCGCCGTCCGCATCGCGTGTGCTCGAACCGCTGGCTTCCTGCCTGCCATAGCTGGCGTCCAGCGACAGGTTCTGTTTCTTGCCCAGCGCCCAGGTCAGCTGGCCCGAGACAGTCTGGTTGCGTTCGCCGCCGATGCCGCCCGCTTTGTCGAATTTTTCATCGGGATTCTGGCGCGTCTGGCTCACGCCCAGGCGCATGCCCACCGTGTCCGACAGGGGGCCGGCCAGGTTGACGCCCAGCTGGTGCGCCGTGCCG
Source organism: Janthinobacterium sp. SUN120 (assembly GCF_030397735.1). NCBI lineage: Bacteria > Pseudomonadati > Pseudomonadota > Betaproteobacteria > Burkholderiales > Oxalobacteraceae > Janthinobacterium > Janthinobacterium sp. SUN120. Next base: position 479,135 of record NZ_JAPUBW010000003.1, read on the forward strand.
CGGTCGCTTTCCTGCGGTTGCGTGTAGTTGGCCGTGGCCGAACCGTTCCACTTGCCCGGCACCTTGCGCGTGATGATGTTGATCACTCCGCCCATGGCGTCCGAACCGTACAGCGACGACATGGGTCCGCGCACCACTTCGATGCGCTCAATCATGTCGGGCGAGATCCAGTTCAAGTCCTGGCGGCCCAGGTCGGGACGGTAAGCCGTGTCGCTCGAGCTGCCCACGCGCTTGCCGTCGACCAGGATCAGGGTGTATTTGTCGGGCAAACCGCGCAGCTTGATCTTCGACGCTTCGCCTTCGGGGCCGGTGCCGCCCGTCACGCCGGGGATACGGCGCAGCAAGGTATTCAAGTCATACACGGGCTGGCGCTCGATTTCCTCGCGCGTGATGACGCTGATGCTGGCCGGCGCATCCTTGATGTCGATGGCCGTGCCGGACGCCGTGACGACTACCGTGTTCATGGTGGGATCGGCGGCCGCATTGCCTTCGGCCCAGGCGTTGCTGACGGCCAGCGAGAGCAGGCAGGGCAGGAGCAGGGCGGCGGAATGCATGGAGCGGGCGGGAGTGGAAACGGGGGCTGCGAAGGCGGGACTACGCTTGGTCATGGTGAACTTTCCGGATGTTGTTATTTCCTGGCTGCCTTCCGGGTGGCTCGGGTATGAATGAATGAAAAGAGTAAAAAATGCGCTCCCATCCTGCGAATGAGAATAAGAATCGTTCTTATTGTAATGCCATACTGGCAAGAAGGAAAGTGCTGAAAGGAAATAAAACACCGTTACGCTGTGCGCATGGCAGGTACAAGCGTGACAAATTGTTACCCGCGCTGGCATCTGGCGCGGCGTGTGCCAATAATGAAAGTTGCGATGGATGCTTGGGAGGCGGCATGAAGAGGCTGGCAAAAATGATATCGGCACTGGCGTGCTCCATGCTGCTCGCTGGCGGCCATGCCCGGGCGCAGGAGCAGGCGGCGCCTGCTGAGTCCTTGACTGAGCCTTTGCCCGTGTGCCAGCTCGACCCGCGCGACAGCGGCAAGCTGGCGGTGGAGCCGTGCCGCCCGGCGCCGCCCGTGCAGCCGCGCCGTTCCGTGGCACAGGTGATCGGCCGCATGCCGGCGCAGCCTGCGTCACCGGTCGTGCCCATCGCGCCCCTGCCGCCCAGCCCCGCCGTGTCGATGCCGCGCGCGCCGCAGCCCATCGGCTCATGCGATTCAGGCGGTTGCCGCGATGCGGCAGGCGCGCGCTACAACGGCGCGGGCAACGCCACGCTCGATGCCAACGGGCGCATCTGTCACCGCAATGGCGCTTTCATGCAGTGTTTTTAACTTTCTCATTCGCCAGCGCTGCAAGTTTTCGCTCGGTGACCATAAAAATGGCTACAATTGTCGCCGACATTACGTTTACGTAAACGTAATGATGGCATCATGTATCAACCATCAGGCGCCGGGAACACGGCCCTTATCACTCAGGAGATTTCATGCAGATTCAGGACAATGTATTCATCATCACGGGCGGCGCATCGGGCTTGGGCGCCGCCACGGCGCGCATGCTGACGGCGGCCGGCGGCAAGGTCGTGCTGGCCGACGTGCAGACGGAAGCGGGCCAGGCGCTGGCCGCTGAACTCGGTGGCGTGTTCGTCCAGTGCGACGTGACGTCGGAAGAGGACGGCCTGGCCGTGGTGGCGGCAGCCACGAAGCTTGGCACCTTGCGCGGCCTGGTCAACTGCGCCGGCGTGGCGCCTGCCGTGAAAACCGTGGGCAAGGATGGCCCGCATCCGCTGGCCCTGTTCCAGAAGGTCGTCAACATCAACCTGGTGGGCACCTTCAATATGTGCCGCCTGGCGGCCGACGCCATGGCGAAACAGGATGCGACGGCCGAAGGCGAGCGCGGCATCATCATCAACACGGCGTCCGTGGCGGCCTACGATGGCCAGATCGGCCAGGCCGCGTATGCGTCGTCGAAGGCGGCCGTGGTGGGCCTGACCCTGCCGATGGCGCGCGACCTGTCGCGCAACGGCATTCGCGTCATGACGGTGGCGCCCGGCATTTTCGAAACGCCGATGTTGCTGGGCATGCCGGCCGAAGTGCAGGACGCGCTGGGCAAGATGGTGCCGTTCCCTTCGCGCCTGGGCAAGCCTGGCGAATACGCGCAACTGGTGAAAGCCATCGTGGAAAACGTTATGCTCAATGGCGAGACCATCCGCCTGGACGGCGCCATCCGCATGCAGCCCAAGTAAGGGGCAGTGCCTTGACGGGCATTTGATGTAGGATACCCCCGTATGGGGCGTACAGCCTTGCCTGGCTGTGCGCCCTTTTTTTATCGGAGAATCCATGATCATATTGAAGCCGCTGGCGCTGAGCCTGACCTTGCTGGGAGCCCTCGCTGCCAGTCCCGCATTTGCCGAAGTGCCGCAAAAGGCACCGGAAATCGCCACCGCGTATGCGGAAAAATCGGGTTGGGCGGCACAGAAATTCATGGTTGCCGCCGCCAATCCGCTGGCCGCCGATGCCGGCTACCAGATGCTGAAAAAGGGCGGCAGCGCCATCGACGCGGCCATCGCCACGCAGCTGGTGCTCACGCTGGTCGAGCCGCAATCATCGGGCATCGGCGGCGGCGCCTTTTTGCTGTACTCCACGGCCAAGGGCGTGCAAGCGTTCGACGGGCGCGAAACGGCGCCTGCTAGCGCCGATGAACACCTGTTCCAGAATGCCGACGGCAGTCCCGTCTCGCGCGCCACGGGCGTGGTGGGCGGGCGTTCCGTGGGCGCGCCGGGCGTGCTGCGTATGCTGGAACTGGCGCACAAGGAACACGGCAAGCTGCCGTGGGCGACCCTGTTCGGCCCCGCCATCAAGCTGGCGCACGGCGGCTTTCCCGTCAGCCAGCGCCTCAACGGCCTGCTGAACTGGGACCAGGCCCTGAAGCGCGACCCGGTCGCCGCCGCGTATTTCTATGATCCGGACGGCAAGGCCTGGCCCGTCGGCCACGTGCTGAAAAACCCGCAGCTGGCGCGCACCCTGCGCGAGATCGCCCGTGGCGGCGCCGACGCGTTTTACAACGGCCGCATCGCGCGCGACATCGCCGCCAAGGTGGCGGCGCATCCGACCAATCCGGGCAAGCTGACGGCGCAGGACATCGCCGACTACCGCGCCAAGGTGCGCGAACCCGTCTGCAGCGACTACAAGGCCTGGACCGTGTGCGGCATGCCGCCGCCATCGTCGGGCGGCATCGCCATCGCGCAGATGCTGGGCATGCTGGAAGTGAAGGATATCCGCCCATATGCGCCCGTCGACGGTGTGCTCGATGCGCGGGCGATCCACCTGTTCTCGGAAGCGGGGCGCCTGGCCTACGCGGACCGCAACCGCTACGTGGCCGACACGGACTTCGTGCCGCTGCCGGGCAATGGCGTCGCCTCGATGCTGGATAAAACCTATCTGGCGCAGCGCGCCTCGCTGATCGGCGAGAAATCCATGGGCAAGGCCATGCCTGGCACGCCGCCGGGCATGCAGGTGGCGTGGGGCATGGACAACGCCTTGCAGCGCCCGTCGACCTCGCACCTGGTGGCGGTGGACGCTTTTGGGGGCGGCCTGTCGATGACCACCAGCGTGGAAGACGCGTTCGGTTCGCGCCAGATGGTCGACGGCTTTTTGCTGAATAACCAGCTGACGGATTTCTCGTTCGATTCGCGCGATGCGGACGGCCCCATCGCCAACCGGGTCGAAGCGGGCAAGCGTCCGCGCAGCGCCATGTCGCCCACCCTCGTGTTCGAGAAGGGCACGCACAAGCTGGTGCTGGCGACGGGTTCGCCCGGCGGCTCGTCCATCATCAACTATGTCGCCAAGGTGCTGGTCGGCACCATGGACTGGGGCTTGAACGTGCAGCAAGCGATCAGCCTGCCGAACTTCGGCAGCCGCAATGGCCCGACGGAGCTGGAAAAGGGCCGCGCGCCTGTCGCGCAGGTCGAGGCGCTGCAGGCGATGGGCCACGAGGTGCGCGTGATCGAACAGAATTCCGGCCTGCAGGGCATCATGCGGCTGAATGCGCATGGCAAGGACTTCTGGTTTGGCGGCGCCGATCCGCGTCGTGAAGGCATGGTCAAGGGAGATTGAAACTTTTCCACAAAGTATCAAGACCCTGCTAATCTGCCGGCATGGGAATGCAAAATAAAACAGGCTTGATACTCACGGGAGGAGGCGCCCGTGCCGCCTACCAGGTGGGCGTGCTGCAGGCGATTTCGGCGATTTTGTGGGAAGCGGGCTGGGCGCCGGCGCGCAACCCGTTCGACATCATCTGCGGCACCTCAGCCGGCGCCATCAACGCCACGGCGCTGGCCTGCCGTGCCGACAACTTCGGCGAAGGCGTGCAAAAGCTGCTCGACGTGTGGCAGCACATCGAAGTCGAGCAAGTCTACCGGGCCGATTCGCTGGGCGTGATCCGCTCGGGCGCGCGCTGGCTGTCGTTGCTGTCGTTCGGCTGGCTGCTGCGCCAGTGGCACGCGTCGCCGCCCAGCTCCCTGCTCGACAATACACCGCTGGTCAGCCTGCTGCACCGCATGCTCGACCTGCCGCGCCTGGACGCAGCCCTGGCCGACGGCCTGCTGCATGCGCTGGCCGTGACGGCATCGTCGTATTCGGGCAGCCGCCACATGACGTTTTACCAGACGGCCGAGGATATCGCGCCCTGGGTGCGCACGCAGCGCCTGGCCCTGCCGGACCAGATCGGCGTGGAACACTTGCTCGCCTCGGCCGCCATCCCCTTCATCTTTCCCGCCGTGCCCCTGTACGTGGGCGGCCAGCGCGAGTATTGCGGTGACGGTTCCATGCGCCAGCTGGCGCCGATCTCGCCGGCGATCCACCTGGGCGCGAACAAGGTGCTGGTGGTGGGGGCGGGGCGCATGACGGAACCGGCGCCCGCCGCGTCCGAAGCGGCACGCTACCCGAGCCTGGCGCAGATTGCCGGCCACGCGCTGTCGTCGATCTTCCTCGACGGCCTGGCCGTCGACATCGAGCGCCTGAACCGCATCAACCTGACCCTGTCGATGCTGCCGCCCGAATTGCTGGGCAAGACGGCCTTGCGGCCCGTGGAATTGCTGGTCATCGCGCCGTCCGAGCGGCTCGACGCCATCGCCAGCCGGCATATCGGCAGTTTGCCCCGTCCCATCCGCACCATGTTGTCGGGTATCGGCGCGGCCGAAGCGCGCGGCGCGGCGCTGGCATCGTATTTATTGTTCGAATCGACGTATACTAACGAGCTGATCCGTCTTGGACAGCGCGATACGCAAGCCCGCAAGGATGATGTCCTGGCGTTCTTTGGTTCCTGAGACGGCCCCTGGAGCGGTGTGCGGGTTTTTTTCGCGTTTTTTTTGACAGGACGATTGTGCTGGTATTTCGACGTGTTTGCGATGTTGCTTTACTGTTAATTTTGCTGCTGGGCGTCCCGGCCGCGGCGGCGCCTGCGCCCACCCTGCGTTTCGACCAGCTCAGCGTCGACCAGGGCCTGGCGCAGGAGTCGGTGCTGGCCATCGCCCAGGACCGGCAGGGCTATATGTGGTTCGGCAGCCAGTCTGGCCTGAGCCGCTACGATGGCTACCGCATGGTCGTCTACAAGAATATCGAGGGCGACAAGACCAGCCTGGCCGACAATTGGGTGGGCGAGCTGCATGTCGATAGCCAGGGCCAGCTGTGGGTCGGCACCGACAATGGCCTGGACCGCTTCGACGCCGCCAGCCAGACCTTCATCCATTATGTCCCGGCTGAAAAGAGCAAGCGCGGCAACGGCAACCGGCATATCCACGCCATCCTCGACGATGGCGCGCGCGGCTTCTGGATCGCCACCTCGGACGGCTTGCAGCATTTCGACCCGGCCACGGGCACCTTCCGCACCTGGCACCATGAAGAGGGCAACCCGCACAGCCTGGGCGATAATGAAATCAAGGCGCTGGCGCTGGACGCGCAACAGCGCCTGTGGATCGGCACGGTAACGGGCCTGGACATGCTGGCGCCGGGCAGCGAGCGCTTCGAGCATTTTGCCGTCGATACGGAGCCTGGCTCGAAATACAACGTGATCCAGTCGCTGCTGATCGACCGCCAGCAGAACCTGTGGATCGGCACCATGGCGGGCGCCGAGCGCTGGCGCCTGGGCGGCGCCGGCCAGCCACCGCAGGCGCGCGTGCGCTTCGGCGAGAAGCATGGCTTTTCCGCCATCCGCGTAGCCAGCCTGTACCAGGATGTCGACGCCACCGTCTGGCTGGGCAGCAATGCCGATGGCCTGTTCCGCTGGCTGCCCGCGAGCGACACCTTCCTGCAATACCGGCACCAGACGGGCGACAAATTCAGCGTCGCCGACAACCAGCTGTCGTCCTTGTACCGCGACCGCGCCGGTACCTTCTGGGTCGGCTCCTGGTACAGCGGCGTGAGCCGGGTCGACCTGGGCAGTGGCGGCTTTTCGCGCATGGCGCGCGCGCCCGGCGACGTGGGCGCGCTGGCGGACAAGAAGGTGCGCGCCGTGGCCGATGCCGGCGATGGCAAGCTGTGGCTGGCTACCAAGGGCGGCCTGAAACTGTACGACACGCGCGACGGTAGCTCGCGGCTGTTCGACCTGCGCAGCTCGCCTGGCATGTCGCGCGACGAGCAGGTCACCACCCTGTACAAGGCGCCGGACGGAGTGCTGTGGGTGGGCGGCTCGACGGGCTTGCACCGCTTCGATCCGGCCCTCGGGCGTTTTTTTACCATGCGCTTTGCCGCCGGCGACCCGAACAGCGACACGATCCGCAATATCGTGAGCGACCGCAGCGGCATGCTGTGGGTCTCCACGCGGGGCGGCGTGCACCGTTTCGACCCCGTCAGCCGCCGCTTTACCACCTACCGCCACGACCCGGCCAACCCGAACAGCCTGTCCGACAACATGGTGCGGCCCGTGCTGGAAGACGGCAAGGGGCGCTTGTGGATAGGTTCCTTCCACGGCCTGGACTTGCTGGACCGCGCCAGCGGCCACTTCCGCCATTTCCGCCACGATCCGCAAAACCCGCATAGCCTGAGCCACGATGAAGTGCATTTCCTGCACGAAGACAAGCGCGGCGTGCTGTGGGTGGGCACGGCCAATGGCTTGAACCGCATGGACGTCGACGCCAAGGGCGAGATCCGCTTCCGCCGCTTCGTGCGCAAGGATGGCATGGCCGACGACGCCGTCGCCAGCATCCTCGGCGACGACAACGAGCAGCTGTGGCTGAGCACGAACAGCGGCATCACGCGGCTCGACATGCGCAGCGGCCTGTTCCGCAATTACGACAGCGCCGATGGTACGGTGGAAGGCTCGTACTTCGATGGCGCGGCCCTGCGCGCGGCCGATGGCACCATGTATTTCGGCGGCTTCAACGGCATGACGGCGTTTGTGCCGGAGGATATCCACGACAACCGCGTGCCGCCGCTGGTGGCCATCACGGAGCTGCAGATATTCAACAAGCCGGTGGCCATCGGCCGCGGCGAGTTCGCGCACGTGCTCAAGGCGGCGATCGACCACACGCGCAACCTGGTGCTGACCAGCCGCGAAAGCGTCTTTTCGCTGGAATTCGCGGCCCTGCATTTCGCCGCGCCCCAGCGCAATATGTTCGCCTACCGGCTCGAAGGCTTCGATCAGGACTGGGTCATGACGGATGCGGGGCGGCGCTTTGCCACCTATACCAACCTCGATGCCGGCAACTACGTGTTTCGCGTCAAGGCGGCCAACAAGGATGGCGTGTGGAACGAGAGCGGCGCCACCCTGGCCATCACGATCCTGCCGCCGTTCTGGAAAACCTGGTGGTTCCGCACCCTGATGGCGGCGCTGCTGCTGGGCGCCATCTATGGCGCGTACCGCCAGCGCGTGCGCGCGCTGCGGCATCAGCAGAATGAACTGGAAAAGCAGGTCAGCGAACGCACGGCCGAGTTGCAGAGCAAGGAAATCGAAGTGCTGGCGCAGTCGGAAAAGCTGGCGCAAGTCAACAGCAGCCTGACGAAAAACGAGGAAAGTCTGCGCCAGGCCAAGCGCAAGGCCGAGGACGCGACGCGCCAGAAGTCGGAATTCCTGGCCAACATGAGCCACGAGATGCGCACGCCCCTGGCTGGCGTGATCGGCATGCTGGGCTTTGCCCTGCGCGACGAGCAGCTGCACGACGCCACGCGGGAGCAGATCCTGCGCGGCCAGGCCAACGCCCAGTCGCTGCTGGTGATCATCAATGACTTGCTCGATTTTTCCAAGATCGAGGCGGGCAAGCTGAGTATCGAAAACATCGACTTCGCGCTTGGCGCGGCGATCGAGACGGTCGTCACCCTGTTCGAGGAGCAGGCGGCCGCGCGCAGCATCGGTTTCGCCATCGATTTTGCGCCCGACCTGCCGCCCTTCGTGGTGGGCGACCCGACCCGCTTGCGCCAGGTGCTGGTCAACCTGGTCGGCAATGCGTTCAAGTTCACCCAGCGCGGCGGCGTCAGCGTGAGCGTCGAGCGGGCCGGCGTGGCCAGCGGCAGCGGCGGACGCAAGGTCAACCTGATCCGCTTTACCGTCAGCGACAGCGGCATCGGCATCGATGCCGATGCCATGGCGCGCCTGTTCCAGAAATTCGAGCAGGCCGACGCCAGCACCACGCGGCGCTACGGCGGCACGGGACTGGGCCTGGCGATCTGCCGCCAGCTGGTCGAACTGATGGATGGCCAGATCGAGGTGGCCAGCACGCCGGGGCAGGGCAGTACCTTTGCCTTCACCTTGCCGCTGGCCGATGGCGTGGCGCCGCCGCTGGTGCCGCAGGTGGCGCTGGCGCCGCACAGCCACCAGTTGCGCGTGCTGTGCGCGGAAGACTTCCCCACCAACCAGATCATCATCCGCGTCATGCTCGAAGAGCTGGGGCACCGGGTCGACGTGGTCGCCAACGGCGTGCTGGCGGTGGCGGCCTGCGTGCATACGCGCTATGACCTGATCCTGATGGACGGGCGCATGCCGGAGATGGACGGCGCCACGGCGACGCGCCTGATCCGCGTGGGCGGCTGGCCGGACCAGCCCGTGCGCGACCAGGAATTGATGATCGTGGCCCTGACGGCGAACGCCAGCGAAGAAGACCGCAGCCGCTATCTTGGCGTCGGCATGGATGATTTCCTCAGCAAACCCGTCGACGAGGCGGTGCTGCATGGCTTGCTGGCGCGCGCCATCGAGCGCCAGCTGCAGCGCGGTTTCATGTTGCCGCGCATGCCGTCGAACGCGCCGCGCGGCGCGGCGCGGGGACAGGCCGAACTCGACGCCCTGTTCGGCATCGCGCCGGCAGTTCCCGTCGCGGCGCCTTCCCAGTCCATTCGCAGCGGCGAACTGCAACGGCGCATCCGCGTCGCCTTCGTCGCCGACCTGGAAGGGCGTTTGCGTGAACTCGACGACGCCCTGGCGGCGCAGGACAAGGATAACGCCGGGCGCCTGCTGCACGGTTTGAAGGGCAGCGCCGCCTACCTCGATGAAACGCAGCTGCACATGCTGTGCACGGAAATGGAAGAAGCGGCGGACGGCGGGCGCTGGACGCAGGTGGCCCTGCATTTGCCGCAATTGCGCGCACTGTTGGCGCAAATAGCCGTTTCGGGCAAGGAAATGTAAAATAGGCAATGCCGGCCATGGAGCGCGCGGCGAAACTGGGTAGAATACGGCCAGGCACCGAGACGCTGCCGCCAATGGAGAAAGCAATGAAAGTACTGGTGGTTGACGATGATGTCGTGTCGCGCATGGTATTGATGCATTTGATCGACAGCTGTGGCGTGCACGATATCGTGGAAGCCGAAGATGGCGCGGCGGCGTGGGAACAGCTCGAAGGCGGCTTGCGCCCGTCGCTGTGCTTCTGCGACTTGCGCATGCCGCGCCTGTCCGGCATGGAGCTGCTGCAGAAAATCCGCTCCGACAGCGCGCTTGATGCCATGCCGCTGGTGCTCGTGTCCTCGGCCAATGACCAGGATACGGTGCGCGACGCCGTGCAGGCCGGCGCCGCCGGCTACATCGTCAAGCCTTTCCAGCCGGAGCAGGTGCGCCAGCATATCGACGCCTGCTTCGACGTCTCGGCCTTGCCGGCCGAGGCGCCGCGCGACACCTTGCAGCGGCTGGGCATCGACAGCGAACGCCTGCTGGCGTATCTGACGGGCTTCCAGGGACAGATAGTCGCCGCCAGCGAACAGGTCGACGCCTTGCTGGCGCGCGGCGAACCGGCCCAGGCGCGCCAGCAGCTCGAACGGCTGCACCTCGGTTGCCGCACCCTGGGGTTGCATGGCGCGGAAGCCGGGATGATGACCCTGCTGCAGGCCTCGGTGCTCGATGGCGACCAGATGCAGACGGCGCTGGCCGCGCTGGCGCGCAGCGTGGCGCAGCAGGCGCGCCTGCTGCGGCAACAGGACGGGATCGACTGAATCTGCTGTTTTTTGCTTGCCGGGAAAATACTTTAGGTTTAAAGTATCTGCTTCCGGGCCTTGTGCACGCGCCCGCTACCAGCCAGGATGAGCATGAGCAGCGACCCTTCGCCTACCACCGCATCTCCCCAGGACGACTTTGCGCGCACGCATTTGCCGCCGCGCGCACTCTGGCCGCAGCTGTGCCTGGACTTGCCCGAACTGCAGTATCCGGCGCGCCTCAATTGCGTCGCCGCGCTGCTCGATGCCGCCGTGGCCAATGGCGGCGGCGGGCGCACCGCTATCCTTGCCGACGGCCAGCGCTGGACGTACGCGCAGCTGGCGCGGCAGGTCGACCGCATCGCCCACGTGCTGCGCAGCGACCTGCGCCTGATCCCCGGCAACCGCGTGCTGCTGCGCGGCGCGAATACGCCCATGATGGCCGCCTGCCTGCTGGCCGTGCTGAAAGCCGGCTGCATCGCCGTGCCCACCATGCCGCTGCTGCGCGCGCGTGAACTGTCCACCATCCTGGCCAAGGCGGAAGTGAACGCCGTGCTGTGCGCACAAGGCTTGCGCGCGGAACTTGACGCGCTAGCGTCCCTGCCGCCCATGCTGTGCTTTGGCGCCGACGGCGCCGAACTGGAACAGCGCATGGCGGCCCACGATGCGCCCATTGCCGCATGCGATACGGCGGCCGACGACGTCTGCCTGATCAGCTTTACCTCGGGCACGACGGGCGTCCCCAAAGGCACCATGCACATGCACCGCGACCTGCTGGCCATCTGCGACTGCTTTCCCCGCTCCATGCTGCAGGTGCGCGCTGAGGATATCTTCATCGGCACGCCGCCGCTGGCGTTCACCTTCGGCCTCGGTGGCTTGCTGCTGTTCCCCCTGCGCTTTGGCGCATGCGCCGTGCTGCTGGAAAAACTCACGCCCGACGCCTTGCTGCGCGCCATCGAGGCGTACGGTGCCACCATCTGCTTCACGGCGCCCACTTTTTACCGCCAGATGGCGCTCCTGGCGGCCAGCCACGACTTGCGCAGCCTGCGCCTGTCCGTCTCGGCCGGCGAAGCGCTGCCGCTGGCCACGCGCGACGCCTGGCAGGCGGCGACGGGCCTGGCCATGACGGACGGCATCGGCGCCACCGAGATGCTGCACATCTTCATTTCCGCCACGGGCGAGGGCATCCGCCGCGGCGCCATCGGCAAGGCCATTCCCGGCTACCAGGCATGCATCGTCGATGACGCAGGGGTGCCGCAGCCGCCCGGCGTGACGGGCCGCCTGGCCGTGAAAGGCCCCACCGGCTGCCGCTACCTGTCCGACCCGCGCCAGCGCGAGTATGTGCAAAATGGCTGGAACCTGACGGGCGACACCTTCGAGATGGATGCCGACGGCTATTTCTATTACCGCTCGCGCAGCGACGACATGATCGTCTCGGCCGGCTACAACATCGCCGGCCCGGAAGTGGAAGAGGCGCTGCTGCGGCACCCGGCCGTGGCCGAATGCGGCGTGGTCGGGCGCGCCGATGCCGAGCGTGGCCAGATCGTCGAGGCGCACGTGGTGCTCAAGGAGGGCTGCCAGGCCAGCGACCTGCTTGCGGCCGAACTGCAGGACTTCGTGCGCCAGCAGATCGCCCCGTATAAATACCCGCGCGCCATCCATTTCCTGCCTTCCCTGCCGCGCACGGAAACGGGCAAGCTGCAGCGCTTCAAACTTCGCACGGATACCCCATGAATATTGTCTGCATCGGCGGCGGCCCCGCCGGCCTGTATTTCAGCCTGCTCATGAAAAAGCAGGACCCCGCGCACCGCATCACTGTCATCGAGCGCAACCGCCCGTATGACACGTTTGGCTGGGGCGTCGTGTTTTCCGACCAGACCCTGGGCAACCTGGCCAACGCGGACGAGCCGACGGCGCGCGCCATCCTGCAGGCGTTCAACCACTGGGACGATATCGAAATCCACTTCAAGGGCGAGACCGTGCGCTCTGGCGGCCATGGCTTTTGCGGCATCGGCCGCAAGCGCCTGCTCAACATCCTGCAGGCGCGCTGCGAGGAACTCGGCGTGCAGCTGGTGTTCGAGACGGAAGTGCAGGACGACCAGGCCATCGCGCGCCAGTACGGCGCCGACCTGGTGATCGCCAGCGACGGCTTGAACAGCCGCATCCGCACGCGCTATGCGGCCAGCTACCAGCCCGAGATCGACCAGCGCCATTGCCGCTTCGTCTGGCTGGGCACGCGCAAGAAATTCGAGGCGTTCACGTTTGCCTTCCGCCAGACGCCGCACGGCTGGTTCCAGGCGCATATCTACCAGTATGACGGCGACACCTCGACCTTCATCATCGAAACGCCCGAACACGTGTGGCGCGCGGCGGGCCTCGATGCCATGAGCCAGGAAGAGGGCATCGCCTTTTGCGAAGCCCTGTTCGCCGAGGAACTCGATGGCCACGGCTTACTGAGCAACTCGCCGCACCTGCGCGGCTCGGCGCAGTGGATCACCTTCCCCCGCATCGTCTGCCGCCAATGGGTGCACCGCCAGGATGGCGTGCCCGTCGTGCTGATGGGCGACGCGGCCCACACGGCGCATTACTCCATCGGCTCGGGCACCAAGCTGGCGCTGGAAGACGCGATCGAACTGGCGCGCTGTTTCGGCCAGCATGCCGACGCCGCTGCCGGTACGGATGCTTCGCTGGCCGCCTACCAGCAGCTGCGCGCCATCGAGGTGCTGAAAATCCAGAGCGCGGCGCGCAATTCCATGGAGTGGTTTGAAAACGTTGAACGCTACAGCGCCATGGAAGCGCCGCAGTTCGCCTATTCCATGCTCACGCGCAGCCAGCGCATCTCGCATGAAAACCTGCGCCTGCGCGACCCTGCCTACGTGGCCGATTACGAGCGATGGCTGGCGCGGCGCGCGGGCGAGCAGGCCGGCGTGGCGATGCGGGACGAGGCCTTGCCGCCCATGCTCACGCCCTTCCGCTTGCGCAGCGTGCTGCTGAAAAACCGCATCGCCGTCTCGCCGATGGCGCAATACAGCGCCGTCGATGGCGTGGCGGGCGACTACCATCTGATGCACCTGGGCGCGCGCGCCATGGGCGGCGCGGGGCTCGTGTTTGCCGAGATGACGTGCGTGTCGGCCGATGCGCGCATTACGCCCGCCTGCCCGGGCATGTACAGCGAAGCGCACACGCACGCCTGGCGCCGCATCGTCGATGTCGTGCATGCCAACAGCGATGCGAAGATCGCCCTGCAGCTGGGCCACGCGGGGGCGAAAGGCTCGACGCGGCCCATGTGGGATGGCATCGACCTGCCCTTGAAAGAGGGTAACTGGCCGCTGATCTCGGCCTCGGAGCAGCAATACCTGGCTGGCGTGTCGCAGGTGGCGCGTGCGGCCACGGAAAGCGACCTGGCGCGCATCGAGCAGGATTTCGTGCGCGCCACCCTGGCGGCGGCCGTCGCCGGTTTCGACTGGCTGGAGCTGCATTGCGCGCACGGCTATCTGCTGTCGAGTTTTATCTCGCCGCTGACCAACCGCCGCACGGACGACTATGGCGGCAGCCTGGAAAACCGCTGCCGCTATCCGCTGCGCGTATTTCGCGCCATGCGCGCAGCCTGGCCGCAGGATAAGCCCATGAGCGTGCGCATCTCGGCCCACGACTGGGTCGAAGGCGGCATCACGCCCGACGACGCCGTCGTCATCGCGCACCTGTTCAAGCAGGCGGGCGCCGACCTGATCGACTGCTCCTCGGGTCAGGTCAGCAAGCTCGAACAGCCCGTGTACGGGCGCATGTTCCAGGCACCATTCGCCGACCGCGTGCGCAACGAGGCGGGCATCGCCAGCATGGCTGTCGGCTCGATTTTTGAAGCCGACCACGCCAACAGCATCATCGCCGCCGGGCGCGCCGACCTGTGCGCCGTGGGCCGGCCGCACCTGGCCAACCCCGCCTGGACCCTGATGGAGACGGCGCGCATCGGCTACAGCGGCGCCGGAGCTGTCTGGCCGAAACAGTACCGGCCGGGCCAGCAGCAGCTGGAACGCAATCTGCAGCGCGAGCGCCAACTGGCGGCCGCCAATCCGGGTCTCACCCCGCAACAGGTAGCCGCGCGGCTGCTGGAAGGATGACATGAAGACGCAAGCGATAATCGACAGGCACGCGCTGGTGACCGGCGCCGGCAGCGGCATCGGCCTGGCCTGCGCGGGCGCCTTGCTGGACGCGGGCGCCCGCGTCACCCTGGCCGGGCGCGACGGCGCGCGGTTGGCGCGGGCGCGCATGCAGCTGGAAGAAGAGGGCCATGCGGGCAGGGTGGCCATCTGCGTGCTCGATGTGGCCGTGGAAGCGTCCGTGCAGGCGGGCTTCGCGCAGGCCGCCGCGCATTTCGGCCGCATCGATATATTGATCAACAACGCGGGCCAGGCGCATGCGGCGCCCTTCGGCAAGACGGACGCCGCCATCTGGCAGCAGATGCTGGCCGTGAACCTGACGGGCGTGTTCCACTGCTGCCAGGCGGCCATGCCGGCCATGCTGGAAGCGGGCTGGGGGCGCATCGTCAACGTGGCGTCGACGGCGGGCTTGAAAGGCTACCGCTACGTCAGCGCCTATGTCGCCGCCAAGCATGGCGTGATCGGCCTGACGCGCGCGCTGGCGCTGGAAGTGGCGCCGCGCGGCGTCACCGTCAACGCCGTCTGCCCCGGCTACACGGAAACGGACATGATGGCCCAGGCCGTACAGAACATCGTGCGCAAGACGGGGCGCGGCGAAGATGCGGCGCGCGCGGAACTGGCGGCCAGCAATCCGCAGCAGCGGCTGGTGCAGCCGCGCGAAGTGGCCGATGCGGTGGCGTGGCTATGCCTGCCCGCGTCGGCCGCCATGAATGGACAATCGATCGCCGTCGCCGGCGGTGAAGTCATGTAACGGAATGAAGACCATGGATAAAGAACCCGACAATGTGCAGGACGAACCCGTGCTGGATCTGGCCAGCCGGTTGACGCAGGACCACCACCAGTCACTCAAGCTGTGGCTGCGCATGCTCTCGTGCACGGTCAAGATCGAAAACGAGGTGCGCACGCGCCTGCGCGCTACCTTCGGCATCACCTTGCCCCGCTTCGACTTGATGGCGCAGCTGGAACGCTTTCCCGAAGGTTTACGCATGGGCGAACTGTCCAAGCGCATGATGGTCACGGGCGGCAATATCACGGGCATCACCGACCAGCTGGAGCAGGAAAAACTGGTGGCGCGCGTGGTTGACCCGAAGGACCGCCGCTCGTACAGCGTCAAGCTGACGCCGGCGGGCCGGCGCGCGTTCGACGAAATGGCGCGCGTGCACGAAGGCTGGATCGCCGAACTGCTGCACGGCGTGACGCCGGATGACAAAACCCGATTGATCGACCTGCTGTCGCACATGAAGCAGCAGTTGAATAACACCCCCCTAAAGGACTGAGCATGCGCCATCTACCCGGCCAGCCGCAAGACCTGCCAGGCAACCGTGCCAGCCTGGCCGGCTACGTCGCGCGGCATTTCCTGTTTTCCGTCGACGCAGGCGTCGCCACATTGACCTTGCACCGGCCCGAGCGCAAGAATCCGCTCACCTTCGATTCGTATGCGGAGCTGCGCGAGCTGTTCCGCGCGCTGGCGCATGCGGACGATGTGAAGGCCGTGGTCATCACGGGCAGCGGCGACAATTTCTGTTCGGGCGGCGACGTGCACGACATCATCGGCCCCCTGACGCAGCTCGACATGCCCGGCCTGCTGGCGTTTACCCGCATGACGGGCGACGTGGTGAAAGCCATGCGCGCCTGTCCGCAACCCATCGTCGCCGCCATCGACGGCATTTGCGCGGGCGCCGGTGCCATGCTGGCGCTGGCTTCCGATATCCGCATCGGCACGGCGCGCAGCAAGACGGCCTTTTTGTTTACCCGCGTGGGCCTGGCCGGCTGCGACATGGGCGCCTGCGCCTTGCTGCCGCGCGTGATCGGCCAGGGCCGCGCCGCAGAATTGCTGTACACGGGGCGCTCCTTGCCTGGAAGCGAGGCCGAGCGCTGGGGCTGGCTCAATCGCCTGGTCGAACCCGGGGAGCTGGCCGAGGCGGCGCAGCTGTTCGCCGCCGGCCTGGCCGGCGGTCCCACCTTCGCGCACGGCATGACGAAAAAAATGCTGCAGCAGGAGTGGAACATGGGCGTCGATGAAGCCATCGAAGCGGAAGCGCAGGCGCAGGCCATTTGCATGGCCACCAACGATTTCCACCGCGCCTATCACGCCTTCGTGGCGAAAGAAAAACCGCAATTCGAGGGCGACTGACATGAGTAGCACGCGTGATACGACTTACCTGGACTGGCCGTTTTTCGAAGCGCGGCATGCAGAGCTTGAGTCTGAACTCAATGCCTGGGCTGCGCGGCACCTGCAGGAAGCCCATGGCGCCGACGTCGATGCCGCCTGCCGCGCGCTGGTGGCGCAACTGGGGCAGGGCGGCTGGCTGGCATACGCCACGGGCACCGATGGCAAGATCGACACGCGCGCCATTTGCCTGATGCGCGAAACCCTGGCGCGCCACGACGGCCTGGCCGATTTCGCCTTCGCCATGCAGGGACTCGGTTCCGGCGCCATCGGCCTGTTCGGCAGCGCCGACAACAAGGCGCGCTATTTGCCGGACGTGGCCAGCGGCAAGCGCATCGCCGCCTTTGCCCTGTCCGAGCCGCAGGCTGGCTCCGATGTGGCGGCGATGGCGTGCGCGGCGCGCCGCGATGGCGACGATTACGTGCTCGATGGCGAAAAGACGTGGATCTCGAACGGCGGCATCGCCGATTTTTACGTGGTGTTCGCCCGCACGGGCGAGGCGCCGGGCGCGCGCGGCATCAGCGCCTTCATCGTCGACGCGGATAATCCCGGCCTGGAAATCGCCGAGCGCATCGCGGTGATCGCGCCGCACCCGCTGGCGCGCCTGCGTTTCAATGCTTGCCGCGTGCCCGCCACGCAGCGCCTGGGCGAGGCGGGGCAGGGCTTCAAGGTGGCGATGGCCACGCTGGACGTGTTCCGCACGTCGGTGGCCGCCGCCGCGCTGGGCTTTGCGCGGCGCGCGTTTGACGAGGCGCTGCGCCACGCCATGGCGCGCCAGATGTTCGGCCAGACCCTGGCGGACTTCCAGCTGACGCAGGCAAAATTAGCGCAGATGGCCACCGGCATCGAGGCGGCTGCCTTGCTGACCTACCGCGCCGCCTGGCAGCGCGACCAGGGCCGCAAGGTGACGAAGGAAGCGGCCATGGCCAAGCTGACGGCCACGGAAACGGCGCAGCAGGTGATCGACGCGGCCGTGCAGCTGTTCGGCGGCATGGGCGTGGTCAGCGACCACCCGGTCGAGCGCCTGTACCGTGAAATCCGCGCCTTGCGCATCTACGAGGGCGCCAGCGAAGTACAGCAATTGATCATCGCGCGCGAATTGCTGCGCGAGGCGGGACATGTATGAATAACCAGGAGAACGCAATGCAAGTGCTGCAACCACCGGGATGGGCCAGGCCGCGCGGCTATGCGAACGGCGTGGCCGCCAGCGGACGCACGGTGTACGTCAGCGGCATGATAGGCTGGGATGCGCAGGGCCGGTTCCATACGGACGATTTTGCGGGGCAGGTGCGCCAGGCCTTGCAGAATATCGTCGCCGTGCTGGCGGAGGCGGGCGCCTTGCCCGAGCATATCGTGCGCATGAACTGGTATGTGCTCGACAAGAAGGAGTATGTGGCGGCGTATCCGCAAATCGGCGTGGCGTACCGCGAGCTGATCGGCAAGCATTTTCCAGCCATGACGGCCGTGCAGGTGGCCGGCCTGATCGAGGATCGCGCCAGGGTGGAAATCGAGGTGACGGCCGTGCTGCCGCCATGATGGCTGCAATAAACTATTGCCTTAACTGCATTTCAATTGAAATAAATTAATGCAATTAATATATCACTCTGTGCTATATTGATATGCCGAAAATTCGCGGCATATATACAGGGGGAGCGATGCAACAACAAATCATGCTGAAAATCAAGGCGGTGCGGCCCGTCACCTTGCTCGCCGGTGCCTTGCTGTGCATCGGCAGCGTTCCTGTCGCCTCGGCGCAATCCTTGCTCAACGGCGCGCAGGAAGCACAGCTGTCCGCCTGGCTGGGCGAAGGGCCGCTGGCGCTGACGGCCATCTATACGAAGTCGGCGGGCGACACTTCGCGCGACTTCCACCTGGCCGCCGACGGCAAGGGACGCACGTTTTCCGTGATGCAGGCGAGCAACGCCGCCGGCCAGACCTGGCTGGTGGGCGGCTACAACCCGCAAAGCTGGAATTCGTCGGGTACCTACAACATGACGCCGGAAGACCGCGACCGCACGGCCTTCATCTTCAACCTGACGTCGGGCCAGTATTTCCGGCAGACGCCGAAAACCTATGCGCTGGACTCGGTGGGGGCGTATCAAACCTTCAATGATATCGATGCCGGCCCCACGTTCGGCATCGGCGCCGACCTGGGCATGTCGGCGGACCTGAGCACCAATGGCATTTCTTCGCGCTATTCGTACATCGACCCGGTCAATGGCATCTTTGGCGCAAGCTTGCTCGATGGCGCGCCGTATGGCTCCTATCCGAACGTCACGTTTGGCGCCATGCAAGTATTTAGCGTCAGCGCCGTGCCCGAGCCCGCGATGTTGCAACTCATGCTGGCCGGCTTGTTGCTTGTTGGTGTAGGCGTCGCGCGGCGCAGGAAATTCAGCGTGGCGCCGTTTGCCACCATGGGTCTCAAATAAGGCAGGACGCTGGTACGGGTTCGGCAGCGTGGCGGGAAATGGTACACAGGAATGGCTGACGGCGACGGCGCGCCTGGCCGTGACTGTCCGGCGCATGCCCGCACGTTGTGCGGGCAAGAGTTCGTCTCGTCACCATGTTCAGAATAATAATAAACAAATATCAGCGTTAAAAGCATAAACTTGCCATTGCTGGCTGCCAACGCGTTACGTATAAGCAACTTTATGGAATTGCACCGTGTTATTTAATTCATTTCCGTTCTTTCTGGTGTTCTTGCCGTTGGCGTTGCTGGGATACTTTCTCCTGTCAAAATACTCGCTGCGGCTATCCATAATTTTCCTGTTGCTGGCATCGCTTGCATTCTATAGCTACTGGGATGTCGCCTACCTGCCGCTGCTGCTGCTGTCAATCTGCTGCAACTTCAGCATTGGCCGAGTCGTCTCGAAACGTCAAGAGACGGGCCGCAAGCGCGAGGCAAAGCACTGGCTGTGGCTCGGACTCGCCTTCAATTTGTCGCTGCTGGTGTTCTTCAAGTATTTTGATTTTTTTATCAGCAATATTGCCACCCTGACGGGGGCGACATTCCAGCCGCTGGGGATTACCCTGCCGATCGGCATCTCGTTTTTCACCTTTACGCAAATCGCCTACCTGGTCGATTGCCACGCGGGCAAGGTCAAGGATTACCAGCCAGAAAGCTATGGTTTGTTCGTCACCTACTTTCCGCACCTGATCGCCGGTCCGATTTTGCATCACAAGGAGATGATGCCGCAGTTCGTGCAGGCCGAATCGCATGTCTTCAGCCGCGGGCGCCTGATCGTCGGCCTAGCATTCTTCACGATTGGCCTGTTCAAGAAAGTCATCTTGGCCGATGGCATCGCGCGCTACGTCGCACCCGTCTTCGACCTCCATCACGCCCATTTGAGCATGCTGGAGGCATGGGCCGGTGCGCTGGCCTATACGTTCCAGCTGTATTTCGACTTTTCGGCCTACTGCGACATGGCGTATGGCTTGTCCTATATGTTCGGCATTATCTTGCCGATTAACTTTCTCTCGCCATACAAGGCGACCTCCATCATCGATTTCTGGCGCCGCTGGCACATCACGCTGTCCAATTTCCTGCGCGATTATCTGTATATTCCCCTGGGCGGGAACCGCAAGGGCGGATTCTTGCGTTACCGCAACCTCCTGATCACGATGCTGCTGGGCGGACTGTGGCACGGCGCCAACTGGACCTTTGTGGTCTGGGGCTGCTTGCACGGCGGTTATTTGATCGTCAACCATGCCTTGCGTCATCTGCTAGGCCAGCGCAGCAACCTGGCGATACGGGCCGGCGGCGCACTGGCGACTTTTTTTGCCGTGGTGCTGGCCTGGGTGTTTTTTCGCGCCAGTTCCCTCGAGGTGGCGCTGGACGTGCTGCAAGCCATGGGCGGCGGCACGCTGACGCCCGCCATGCAGGAAAGCATGCTGGGCGTGAACCGCATCATGCAGCTGAGTTCCTGCCTGTGGTGGCTGGGCGTCTGTGCCGCCATCGTTTTCTTCCTGCCGAATGTGTATGAGCTGCTGGGGCGAGGCTTGCGCCTGTCGACGGAGCAGCGCCTGGACAGTGGCCGGGGCAGCGTCTTGCTGGGGGCCATGTTGATGCTTTGCCTGGTCTTGCTGGCAATTAGCGAGACGCGTGGTGTTTCTGAGTTCTTGTACTTTAATTTCTGACAAATCATATGCGCTCCATATTTGCGATAGGCCTGGGTGTGCTGGTCACGGCACTGGCGTTGGAAGCGTTCCTGCAATGCATGCCGGTGGTGTCCGGATTGCGCATGGAGCAGAGCAGCGAGCAGCGCCCGTATGCCCGTTATCTGCCGCAGCAGGACTACGTGTATTCGCACGGCTGGGCCATGGCGAATGCCCGGCATGGCCGGACGAATCGGCAGGGCTTTACCAACTCCCCCGATTTCAAGGATGGTGCGGCCGTGCTTGTCATCGGCGACAGCTTTATCGAAAGCCTGATGCTGGAATACCCGGAAACCCTGCAAGGCCGGCTGAGTCAAGCCCTGGGCGGCGGCGTGTATGCCGCCTCTGCCTCGGGCAACGGCTTTGCCGACGCGCTGGAAGTGTTCCGTCATACGCGTGCGCAATTGCATCCGCGCACGGTGGTGATGTTTGTCGAGCCGATGGACATGCAGGACATCCTGGCGCCGGCGCAGCGGGGCCATAGCATGTTTGTCAGCGAAGGGAACGATATCAGGATGGTGCATGTTCCCTATGTCGAGTCCAAGGCCAAGCGGCTGGTCGCCTATTCGGCCCTGGCCCGTTATATCTATTACAACTTGAAATTTCCTGACTGGTTGATGAGCCAGTTGCGCCGCAGTCCTCCTGCCGCGGCGCAGGAGCCGGCCGCCAGCGCACCTGATGCACGCCGCGCCGCCGCGCTCGAGTACTACATGGCGCAATTGCGCGCGCTGGGCGGCGCTGGCGATACGCGCTTTATCTTCCTGGTCGACGCGGACCGGAACATGCTGTACGCGCCGCAAAAGGCGGTACCCAACTGGAAAGCGGGCGATCGCGCATTTTTCATCCAGACGGCCCTGCGACACGGCCATCAGGTGGTGGACATGCAGCCGGTATTCGCGCGCCATTGGGCGCAACAGCGCGAGCGCATGGATTTCCTGCCGATGGACGGCCACTGGAACCCGGTGGCGCACGATCTGGCGGCGCAGCAAATCCTGCCCTTGTTGCCTTCGGCATCGCCTGCGTTGCCGGCGCCATTGCGCCAGGTGGCAGGGCACTGAGGCGCCGGCCCCACGCACGCGCTGCCGGACTGTCAATGGCAGGAACTAGCCTGTATAATGCCGCTGCGCGTGTCGCCATCGTACAATGGATAGTACAAGGTCCTCCTAAGACTTAAATGCAGGTTCGATTCCTGCTGGCGACACCACGTTTCCACGCAACGCGCGTCGGCAGCCTGTGATCATCCAGGCGGTAATTACTGGTCGATGGCGATTGAAGTCCGAGTTATCGGTACAATGCGTGCTTCATTCATCCAATCGGCGGCTGTTTTGCACACCACGCGGTGTGCGCGAGACGGCGCCCGAGCACTCTTACTCATTATGGCTGTCATTTCTCTTTCATCGGCGCAACTTGCGTTCGGTCACGTCGCGCTGCTCGATCACGCGGAATTTTCACTGGAAACCTCGGAGCGGGTCGGCTTGATCGGCCGCAACGGCACGGGTAAATCGTCGCTGTTGAAGGTTATTTCGGGCAAGTTCAAGCTCGATGACGGCTTGTTGGTAATGCAACAAGGCATCAAGATCGCGTATGTGGAGCAGGAACCGCAATTCGACCCGGAAATGTCCGTGTTCGACGCCGTCGCGTCCGGCATGGGCGAATCGCAGGCGTGGCTGAAGGAATACGATGCGTTGACGGGCCAGTTTGGCCAGGGCAATGACGACGAACTGATGGAACGCATGCACGACATCCAGGTCAAACTCGATGCGGCCGATGCATGGAGCTTGCCGAACAAGGTGGAAACCGTGCTTGACCGTCTGAACCTGACGGGCGACATGGCCATGAAAACCCTGTCCGGCGGGATGCAGAAGCGCGTGGCGCTGGCGCGCGCGCTGGTGTCGGCGCCCGACGTGCTGCTGCTCGATGAGCCCACCAACCATCTGGACTTCAGCTCCATCCTGTGGCTGGAAGGCTTGTTGCGCGACTTCAAGGGCAGCGTGCTGTTCATTACCCATGACCGCTCCTTCCTCGACAACGTTGCCACGCGCATCATCGAGCTCGACCGCGGCCGCTTGCTGTCGTATCCGGGCAACTTCACGGCGTATCAAGTGCGCAAGGCGGAGCAGCTGGAAATCGAAGAAGTGGAAAACGCCAAGTTCGACAAGTTCCTGGCGCAGGAAGAAGTGTGGATACGCAAGGGCGTCAAGGCCCGCCGCGTGCGCGACGAAGGCCGCGTGCGCCGCCTGGAAGCGCTGCGCCTGACGCGCAATGCGCGCCGCGAACAGCAGGGACAAGTCAAGCTGGACGTCTCGGCCGGCGAACGCTCGGGCAAGATCGTGGCGGACCTGGAAAACGTCTCCAAGATTTACGGCGACAAGGTCATTGTCAAGGATTTCAGCGCCACCATCTTGCGCGGCGACAAGGTCGGCCTGATCGGCGCCAACGGCGCCGGCAAGACCACCCTGCTGAAGATGATCCTCGGCGAAGAGCAGTCGGACACGGGCACCATCCGCCTGGGTACCAAGCTGCAAGTGGCGTATTTCGACCAGATGCGCACGCAGCTGAACGAAGAGGCGAACCTGATGGAAACCATCGCGCCGGGCAGCGACTGGGTCGAGATCAACGGCCAGCGCCGCCACGTGATGACGTACCTGAACGACTTCCTGTTCGCGCCGGAACGCGCCCGTTCGCCCGTCAAGTCGCTGTCCGGTGGCGAGCGCAACCGTTTGCTGCTGGCGCGTCTGTTCGCCAAGCCGGCCAACGTGCTGGTGCTCGATGAACCGACCAATGACCTGGATATCGATACCCTGGAATTGCTGGAAGAGTTGCTGGAAGAATACACGGGCACCGTCTTCCTCGTCAGCCATGACCGCACCTTCCTCGACAATGTGGTCACACAGGTGATCGTCGCCGAAGGCGAGGGCAAGTGGCGCGAATTCGTCGGCGGCTACACGGACTGGGAGCGCGTGCGCACCTTGCCGATCGCCACGGCGCCAGCCAGCAAGCCGGCCGTGAAGGTCGAGGCTGCCGCTCCGGCCGCCAAGCAGAAAAAGCTCAGCTACAAGGAACAGCGCGAGCTGGAAGAGTTGCCGAAACTGATCGCCAAGCTGGAAGACGAGCAATCGGTGCTGGCCGCCGAACTGTCGCATCCGGACTTCTACAAGAAGACGCCAGCCGAAGGCAAGCGCCTGAATGCGCGCGTGGCCGAGATCGAAGGCGAACTGCTGGAAGCGCTGGAAAAGTGGGAGCAGATCGAGGCGCGCGCGAATAGCTGATGCTTTTTTGCATACCCTGTTGTAATTAAGTCAGGATTATTTGCCACGGCAACGGTTCTGCTTGATATAATTATATAATTATATTTATTACATCGGGGGATGCATGTTTGTCATGAAAAACATGCGCTCCGGACCACCGCGTCCGGCGCGCAGCTCCTCCTCCGATGCGTGGCAGCATGTTTGACCGCGCCGCCTTGCCCCGGGTAGCGCCATTCCTGGCCTATCTCTCCTTCATTGCCATTGCCGACATACTCGGCCGCCTGGGCGTTGCCGCGCAGGACTTGCGCTGGCTGTATGTCGTCAAGATCGGCGTCGTGCTGGGCTTGTTGTTGTACTGGCGCCGCAGTTACACGGAATTGCGGTGGACGCCGTTGGGCGCGCGTGCCATTCTCGGGGCGCTGGCAGGCGGTGTTGTTGTTTTTTTGCTGTGGATCAATCTCGACGCCAGCTGGATGAGCATCGGCAAGCCGGACGGTTTCGACCCCCGCACCGATGGCCGCATCGAGTGGAGCCTGGTGGTGCTGCGCATCGCCGGCGCGGCGCTGGTGGTGCCCGTGATGGAAGAGCTGTTCTGGCGCTCCTTCCTGCTGCGCTGGATCGACAAGCCGGACTTTTTGCGGGCCGATCCGCGCCTGGCCAGCGCCAAGGCCTTCGCCATCAGCGTGTTGCTGTTTGGCTTTGAGCATAATTTATGGCTGGCCGGCATGGTGGCCGGTGCGGTCTATAGTTTGTTGTACATGCGTAGCCAGTCCCTGTGGTCGCCCATCCTCGCGCACGGCGTGACGAACGGCGTGCTGGGCCTCTGGATTATTTCTGGTGGGCACTGGATTTACTGGTAGTATTGCCTATCAACTGTGTGATCTTTCAAAGACAAAATCCATGTTGAATTCCTTGCGTAAAAAAGCCGTTGCCGCCGCCTTCACGGCCAGCCCACGTTTGCCGGTTGCGCTGTTACTCTTGGGCACCCTGGCCAGCGGCGCCGCCGTGGCCGATATCAGCGACACCATCAAACCTTTCGTTGCCACGTCCTATTCGTACGACGACAACCTGATGCGCCTGCCGGACGATGTGCGGGGTTTTTCCGGCCCCCGTTCGGATACGTCGAGGATGCTGCAGGCGGGCTTCCTGTTCAACCGTCCCATCGGCCGCCAGATACTGACGGGCCAGGCCAAGTGGTCGAAGGTGAGCTTCAACCGCTTCAGCCAGTTCGACTACGACGGCAAGGATTACCTGGCCGACCTGGAATGGCACATCGCCAACCACCTGGAAGGCCATGTGGGCGCCAGTTATTCGCAGACCCTGACGCCGTTCAGCGACTTCCAGAGCTCGGTGCGCAATCTGCGCACGCAGCGCCGCGAGTACGTGAATGGCGCGTGGCGCTTCCACCCCAGCTGGCGCGTGCGCGGCGGCCTGTCGCGCGACCGTTACTCGTATGACCTGCCGTCGCAGGCGTTTTCCAACTGGGTGGAAGACGCGACGGAATTTGGCGTCGACTACCTGGCGCGCAGCAATAGCCGCGTCGGCGTGCAGCTGCGCCACCTGAATGGCAAGTATCCGAACCGCGGCGCGTTCGACGCCAGTGTATACGGCAACGGCTATAGCCAGGACGAGATCAAGGCCAATGTCCTCTGGGATTTCAGCGATATCACGCAGATGGAATTCCTCGGTGGCTGGGTGCGCCACCGCAACAACTTGCTGTCCGGGCGCGATACCAGCGGCACGAATGGCCGGCTGAGCGTGTACTGGAAGCCGTTGGGCAAGGTCAATTTCACGGGCATCGTCTGGCGCGAATTCGGTTCCGTCGACAATTCGCTGGTGACGAGCAGCCTGAACACGGGCGCCAGCCTGGGCGCGACCTGGACGGCCACGTCGAAGGTGCGCGTGGATGCGCAGCTGCGCCAGGAACGGCGCGATTTCGAGGCCGTCAGCGGCCTGGTGCTGCCCGGCGACGGGCGCGACACCACGCGCACGGCTTCGCTGGGCGCGACGTATGCGCCGCACCGGAAAATCCAGCTTGGCGTGCGCGTGTTCCACGAGCGGCGCGAAGGCGTCGCCATCATCGATAGCGGCAGCTACCGGGCCAAGGGCATTTCCTTCAATGGCAGCGTACAGTTTTAAAGATCAACATGACTGTCAATGATATACCCCTGATTTCGTTTTTCCAGCGCGTTCTCGACCCGATCATCATCATGGGCTTGCTGTACCTGATGACGGTGTTGTCGGGTTCGACCTTCACCGGCTATACGCTGGTGCTGATGATACTGGCCGTCTTCATTTCATCGACGGTCTACCAGCATGTCGACCCCTACCGTACCTGGCGCAGCGGCCGCATGCTGGCGTATGCGCGCGATATCCTCGTCGGCTGGACGATCGTCGCGCTGATCCTCACCTTCCTGGGCTCGGCCACGGGCCTGGCCTATCATTTCGATACCGAAGTGGTGCTGGCCTGGTTTGTCCTCACACCCTTCGTGCTGCTGGCCGGGCACCTGGCCGGGCGCAGGTTCAGCCTGCGCCCCGACGGCGAAAGCGAAGTGCGCTCGGTGGTCATCATCGGCGCCAACGACGCCAGCCTGAAGTTTGCCGCCACCGTCGAGCGCAATGCCAACCTGTTCATGCACGTGCACGGCTTTTTCGATGACCGCACGGACGACCGCTGGCCGGAAAAGATGCGCGAACCCATGCTGGGGCGCATGGATGATATCGCCTCCTATGTGCGCGAACACAACATCAAGATGATCTTCATCAGCCAGCCGATTTCGGCCCAGCCGCGCATCCGCAAGATGCTCGACGAGCTCGAAGATACGACGGCTTCCGTGTATTTCCTGCCGGATATTTATATCTTCGACCTGATGCAGGCGCGTTTCGACAACGTGGGCGGCATGCCCGTCATCGCCATCCGCGAATCGCCGTTCACGGGCTTTAACAGCATGGTCAAGCGGGGCAGCGATATCGTGCTGGGGCTGATGATCCAGATCCTGCTGCTGCCGGTGATGCTGGTCATCGCCATCGCCGTCAAGACCACTTCGAAAGGCCCCGTGATTTTCCGCCAGCGCCGCTATGGCCTGTATGGCGAGGAAATCGTCGTCTACAAGTTCCGCTCCATGACGGTGGGCGAAGATGGCGACACGGTGGTGCAGGCCACCAAGAACGACCAGCGCGTGACGCGCGTCGGCGCCTTCCTGCGCCGCAGCTCGCTCGACGAACTGCCGCAATTTCTCAACGTCTTGCAGGGTCGCATGAGCATCGTCGGGCCGCGCCCCCATGCCGTCGTGCACAACGAGCAGTACCGCAAGCTGATCAAGGGCTACATGCTGCGCCACAAGGTCAAGCCCGGCATTACGGGCTGGGCCCAGGTCAACGGTTTGCGGGGCGAGACGGAAACGCTCGACAAGATGGAGGCGCGCATCCATTTCGACCTCGATTACCTGCGCAACTGGTCGCTGTGGCTGGATCTGTGGATTATCGCGCGCACGGTCAAAGTGGTGCTGGCGCGCGAGAACGCCCATTGAGCATCAGTATGCTGCCCGCAGGAAAAAATAGCGTTTGAATATACTTTGCACGGAGTCAATACGCGTTAAAATGGAGCATCTATAGAGCACCAGCGCATTACGCGACCACTCCGCGCTCACCTTGCCACGAGTCGTGCCGGCCATGCGCCATTACTTTCCTCTTGGAAAGGGATCACGATGTGAGCAGTATCCGGCCTTGCCCCTGCCGGACGTGCGTCACCCTGACGGGAAGCCGTCCGGGACGGCACGCGCCAACTATCGATTTTAAAGTCGGTCTGAACCACGCAATACATAATTTTTTGCAATCAAGTAGACTGTGGAAATAGTTGTTTTTATATCTCATTAGTAGATTTTTAAGCAAATATTTTGCTTGTCGTCATGCATTATGTGTATTATGTTTACAATATTGTTAATTATTTGACGAATAACTATTTTTCGGGGCATCCGTGCAGTGCAGCCTGGCCATGGCCCGTTATACTGCGCCGGATTTTCCACCTCCGTCATACCTGTCATCCGAAGGAGCACGCTTGAATCATTTTATTCACTCCCGCCCCGCGCCACGTTTGTTGTGCGCCGCCCTGGTCCTGCTGGCCGCTGCTGGCCTGTCCGCTTGCGGCAACAAGGAAAAAAAGGCTGGCCAGGCGCTGGCCAGCGTGAACGGCGAAGAAATCACCGTCTTGCAGTTGAATGAAGAGTTGCAGCGCGCCGGCGTGCAGGCGCCGCAGCAGGCCGCGGCCAGCAAGCAGTTGCTCGAGTCGCTGATCGACCGCCAGTTGCTGCAGAACGAAGCGGCCAAGGAAAAGGTCGACCGCGATCCGAAAGTCATGCAGGCCATCGAGCGTGCGAAGGCGCTGATCGTTGCCCAGGCATACATGCAAAAGCGCATCGGCGCGGCCACCCGCCCGAGCAAGGCCGAAGTGGAAGAGTATTTCGCGAAAAACCCGCTGTTCTTCAGCCAGCGCAAGCAATTCGATCTGCGCGAACTGGTCATCCCGACGGCGGCGTTGAACGATGAGCTCAAAGCCGTCATGGACCGCGCCAAGTCGCTGGAAGATGTGGCGCAATGGCTCGAGGAGCACAAGATCGCGTTCGGCCGCACCCAGGTGTCGCGCACCAGCGCCGACCTGGCGCCCGAACTGAGCAGCAAACTGCAATCGATGCCGAAGGGCCAGCTGTTCATCGTGCGCGAAGGCGAGCGCAGCCTGCTCATCGCCCTGGCCGATATCAAGGACAGCCCGGTGGGCCTGGACGCGGCGGCGCCGCAAATCGAGCAGTTCCTGGCGAACAAGAAGAACAAGGATGCGGCCGAAGCGGAACTGAAGCGTCTGCGCGCCAGCGCCAAGATCGAGTATTTCAACAAGGATGCAGCGGCTGCGGCCTCGGCTACGGCCAGCGCACCTGCGGCAGCGGCGCCGGCGAACAGCGCGCATGAAGCCAACGAGCGCGGCGTGGCAGGCTTGAAGTAAGTGACTTATCGACAAGTAGTTAAACATCAGCAATCTACCAACGGGAATCTGTAATCATGAAACGACTCGCAAACTGGATGATGGCGGCCTTTCTGGCCCTCGCCGCAGGCATGGCCGGTGCAGCCGATGTCCCCCTTGGGGCTGGTGATGTGCTGAAAATCTCCGTCTACGGCAACCCGGACCTGGGCCTGGAGACGCGCGTCAGCGAAGCGGGGGAAATCACCTTCCCGCTGGTGGGCGCGGTGGCCGTCGGCGGCCTGTCCACGTCGGCAGCGGAAAAGAAACTGGGCGGCTTGCTCGAGAGCGGCGGCTTCCTGCGCAAGGCGCAAGTCAACATTATCGTCACCAGCCTGCAAAGCCAGCAGGCGTCCGTGCTGGGCCAGGTCAACCGTCCGGGCCGTTACCCGGTGGAAGGCAAGCGCAGCGTGATGGACATGCTGGCCATGGCCGGCGGCGTCAGTCCTGACGGCGCCGACCAGATCACCGTGATCCGCAAGCGCGGCGGCACTGCCACGCGCGACGTGGCCGACATTCTCGACATCGTGCGCAACGGCGACCTGAAGGGCGACATGGAAGTGGGCGGCAACGACATCATCTACGTGGAACGCGCGCCGCGCTTCTACATCTACGGCGAAGTCCAGCGTCCGGGCGCCTTCCGCCTGGAACGCAACATGACCGTGCTGCAAGCCCTGTCAGTGGGCGGCGGCCTGACCTTGCGCGGCACCGAACGGGGCGTGCGGGTCAAGCGCCGCAATGCGGAAGGCCAGATGGAAGTATTGTCGGTCAAGCATGACGACCTGCTGCGCGTCGACGATGTCGTGTATGTCCAGGAAAGCCTGTTCTAAGAGCAACTGGCTCCCTACCTTTTTGTATTGAAAGTTTCCAAATGAACCTCACCCAACTATTGCTGATCCTTCGGGCACGCAAGAAGATTGTGCTGCTGACCTTGATGATCACCGTGGCGCTGGCGCTGGGCGTCAGCCTGGTGCTGCCGAAGACCTACAAGGCCACCAGCACCCTGCTGCTGAACTACAAGGGCGTCGATCCCCTGACGGGCATGACCATGCCGGGGCAGTTGCTGCCTGGCTACATGGCGACCCAAGTCGATATTATCGGCAGCAAGAACGTGGCCTTGCGCGTCGTCGACCAGCTGGAACTGGCGCGCAGCCCCGCCGTGATCGCCCAGTTCAATGACGCGGCGCAAGGCAAGGGCACGGTGCGCGACTGGCTGGCCGACTTGCTGCTGAAGAAACTCGAAGTGATGCCGTCGCGCGAAAGCAGCGTGGTCGATGTCAGCTTCAAGGGCGCCGACCCGCAATTCGTCGCGGCCGTGTCGAACGCCTTTGCGGAACAGTATCAAAAGGTCAGCATCCAGCTGAAGGTTGACCCGATGCGCAAGGCGACGACGTACTTCGATGACCAGACCAAATTGCTGCGCGACAACGTTGAGCGCGCGCAAAGCCGCCTGTCGAAATACCAGCAGGACAATGGCATCGTCAGCGTCGACAACCGCCTCGATGTGGAATCGAACCGCTTGAACGACCTGTCGGCGCAACTCGTGCTGGCGCAGGGCCAGGCCATGGAAGCCAATTCGCGCCAGCGCATGGCGCAGGGCGGCAACCTGTCCGAATCGCCGGACGTCGCGTCGAATCCGCTGATCCAGAGCCTGAAGCTGGGCCTGGGCAATGCCGAGGGCAAGCTGGCCGAACTGGGCCAGCGCCTGGACCGCAATCACCCGCAATACCAGAGCGCCAAGGCGGAAGTGGACAAGCTGCGCCGCGACCTGGCCGAGCAGACGCGCGCCACCTCGCAAAGCGTAGGCAACAATGCGCAGATCCTGCAGCAGCGCGAAGGCGCGATCCGCGCCGCACTGGCGGCGCAAAAAGCCAAGGTGCTGGAACTGAACCGGACGCGCGATGAAATGGGCGTGCTGAGCAAGGATGTGGAAAGCGCCCAGCGCGCCTTCGACGTGACCTCGCAGCGCCTGTCGCAGACGCGCATCGAAGGCCAGGCGGAGCAGTCCGATATCGCCATGCTCAATCCGGCCACGGCGCCGATCGAGCCGGACAGCCCGAAGATTCTCCGAAACGTGCTGCTGTCGATCTTCCTCGGCCTCATGCTGGGCTGCGGCATCGCGCTGCTGGCCGAATTGCTGGACCGCCGTATCCGTTCCGACCAGGACCTGAGCGAAGTGCTGCAGATTCCCGTGTTCGGCGTGGTCGACTGGAAACCTAAACAGCGTCGCATGCGCGGCATGCTGCCGCGCCGTTTGCGCCTGAACTGAGATGGAACCTATCATGACTTCAAGTCCACACCTCCTCAATACCACTGCGCCGCTGGCGCGCGGCACCGATTCCAGCATTGGCGGCCTGTTGCTCGAATCGGGCAAGATCACGCCGGAAAACGCCGAACGCGTGCTGCGCATGCAAAAGGAACTGGGCATCCGCTTCGGTGAAGCGGCCCTGCGCCTGGGCCTGATCACGGAAGCCGATATCGAGCAAGTGCTGGCACGCCAGTTCGACTATCCGTACCTGCAGCCGGGCGCCGGCAAGTATCCGCAGGAACT
The DNA here is from genome assembly GCF_030397735.1 of Janthinobacterium sp. SUN120. Lineage (NCBI taxonomy): Bacteria > Pseudomonadati > Pseudomonadota > Betaproteobacteria > Burkholderiales > Oxalobacteraceae > Janthinobacterium > Janthinobacterium sp. SUN120. The sequence goes on from NZ_JAPUBW010000003.1 coordinate 510,805, forward strand.
GGTGGCCGCCTACCAGCCTTTCAGCCACCAGGTGGAAACCCTGCGCGCCGTGCGCAGCCAGCTGATGCTGCGCTGGTTCGCCCGCGGCAGCAAATCGCTGGTGGTGCTGGGCATGGAGCCGGGCGACGGCGCCAGCCTGTTCGCGGCCAACCTGGCCGTGGTGTTTTCCCAGCTGGGCGAGCACACCTTGCTGGTCGACGCCAACCTGCGCGCGCCGCGCCAGCAGGAAATCTTCGACCTGAAGACACGCCAGGGCCTGTCCGACGTGCTGGCCGGCCGCGCCGAACTCGATATCATCGCCAAGGTGGAATCGTTTGTCGCGCTGTCGGTGCTGTCCGCCGGCACCTTGCCGCCGAATCCGCAGGAACTGCTCAGCCGTACCTCCTTCGTCACGCTCAACAAGCAGCTGGAAAGCCGCTACGACGTGGTGCTGTACGACGTGCCGGCGTATGCTACCGGTTCCGATGCGCTGGCCGTGGCGGCGCGTGCGGGCGGCGTGCTGCTGGTGGCGCGCAAGAACAAGACGCCGATGGCGGAAGTGGCGGCCATGGCCGAGCAAATGACGCATAGCGGCGCCCAGGTGGTCGGTTCCGTGATGGTCGACTTTTGATGGCTGCGCCAGGCCACGCCATGCCGCCGGCGCAGGCCGGCCGCTCCGCCGTGCCGGACTGGCTGCCGCTGGCGCTGGGTTTCCTGGCCATGCTCGCGCCCAGCCTGGTCGGGCTGTTCCGCGGCATCTGGTCGACCGAAGAGCAGGCGCACGGCCCCATCATCCTGGCCCTGTCGCTGTGGTTGATCTACCGCAAATGGCCCGAGATGCTGGCGCAGAGCGCCGGCGCCCGTCCGGCCCGCGCCGGCTGGCCGCTGCTGGCCGTCTCGCTGCTGCTGTATGTGCTGGGCCGTTCGCAGCATATCCTGTCGCTGGAAATCCTCGCCCTGATCGGCACCGGCCTGGCCCTGCTGCTGCTCAAGCGCGGCTGGATTGCCGCGCGCATTCTGTGGTTTCCCTTCTTTTTCATGCTGTTCATGGTGCCGCTGCCGCTGCCGCTGGTGACGACCCTGACCATGCCGATGAAAATGGCGGTTTCGTATGTGACCGAACACCTGCTTTTCCTGGCCGGCTATCCGATCGCCCGCAATGGCGTGATCCTGCAGATTGGCCAGTACCAGTTGCTGGTGGCCGACGCCTGCGCCGGCTTGCAGACCTTGCTGACGCTTGAAGCGCTGGGCCTGTTCTACCTGAACCTGGTGCGGCATACTTCGCCGTTCCGCAACATCGTGCTGGCCCTGTTGATCGTGCCGATTTCCTTTACCGCCAATGTCATCCGCGTGATGGTGCTGACCCTGATCACGTATTACTTCGGCGACGCGGCCGGGCAGGGCTTCCTGCACGGCTTCGCCGGCATGGTGCTGTTCATTTCCGCGCTGCTGCTGATCCTCAGTGTCGACAGCTTGCTGCAGTGGATCGTGCGCAAGCGCCAGGCGGGCCGCGCGCCAACCGTGGGAGCGTCGACATGAACGCTGCATTGCGCATGAATATGCTGCTGGGCGCCTTGCTGCTGGGCGCAGCCGTCCTCAGCCACGGCGTGGCGCCGGGCGTGAAGATGGCCGACCAGCGCCCGAGTTTTTCGCTGGAAGCGGCGATACCGCAAGCGTTCGGCGACTGGCGCGTCGACAGTTCCATCGTGCCGCTGCAGGTGGATCCGGAAACCCAGGAACGCCTGAACAAGATCTACAACCAGACCTTGTCGCGCACCTACATCAATGGGCACGGCGAACGGGTGATGCTGTCGATCGCGTACGGCGGCGACCAGAGCGACAACATGGGCGTGCACAAGCCGGAAGTGTGCTACGCGGCGCAGGGTTTCCAGGTCGAGCGCGACGAATACGGCGAGCTGGCCTCGGCCTACGGCAGCCTGCCCGTGAAGCGCTTGCTGGCCGTGAATGGCAACCGCAGCGAGCCCATCACGTACTGGATCACCATCGGCGACAAGATCAGCAAGGTGGGCATGCAGCAGCGCCTGGAGCAATTGCGCTATGGCTTGACGGGCACCGTGGCCGACGCCATGCTGTTCCGCGTGTCGAGCATCGATACGGATTTGCCGCGCGCCTACCGCTTGCAGGCCGATTTCGTCAACGGCTTGCTGGCCAGCATGCCGGCAGCGCAGCGCAGCCGCCTGATCGGCGCGCCGCCCGGATGAGGCATGGCTTGAACGATGACAAAGCGCCGGCGGGCGCGGCACGGCGTGGCGGACAGCGAGAATCATGAGCAGCGACATCAACAAGAAAAGCGTCAGCGCCGTCAAGTGGGCGGCGATGGGCACGGTCCTCATGTTTGGCCTGCAGCTGGTCACGCAAGTGGTGCTGGCGCGCCTGCTGGGGCCGGAAAACTACGGCTTGTTTGCGATGGGACTGATTGTGCTGACATTTAGCAACTTTCTGGCCGATTTCGGTTTTTCCTGGGGGCTGGTGCAAAACCGCACGCTCAGCGAGGAAGACGTGCGCTTCACGGTGACGTGGCAGGCGCTGACGGGCCTGGCGGCCATGAGCTTGCTGTTTTTCATGGCGCCGTGGATCGCCGCGTACTTCAAGGAACCGCGCATCGCGCCCGTGATCGCCTGGATGAGCCTGACTTGCCTGCTGAATGCGCTGACGGCGCCGGGCAGCAGCCTGCTGCGGCGCGCCCTCGATTTCCGCTGGCTCAACATCATCCAGGTGATCAGCTATATCGTCGGCTACCTGCTGGTGGGCTTGCCGCTCGCGTATGCGGGCGCCGGCGTGTGGACCCTCGTGTGCGCCTGGCTGGGACAGGCTTCCACGGCGCTGGTGCTGACGTATGCGCGCACGCGTTTCTCGCTCAAGCCGCTGCTGTGGTACGAGGGCGCGCGGCGCTCGACGAATGTGGGCGTGACGGTGTTCGTGACGAATCTGTGCAACTGGTGCCTGAACAATATGGACCGCGTGTTCCTGGGCCGCTTCCTGAATGCCCACGCGGTGGGCGTGTATGCGGTCGGCTACAACCTGGCCAATACGCCCAACTCGCTGTTCCTGAGCGCCTTGCAGCCGGCCTTCCTGGCCACGGGCGCCAAGCTGCAGGACGACTTGCCGCGCCTGCGCGACACGTATCTGTCGGTGCTGGCGACCATCTGGATCATCATCCTGCCGCTGTTCGTGCTGCTGGCGATGACGGCGCCGGACTTGATCGGCGTGTTGTACGGCAAGGTGTGGCAAGAATCGGGCATCGTGCTGAGCATCCTGGCGCTGGCCATGCCCGCGTACATCACGTGGGGCATGTCGACGCCGATCTTGTGGAATACGGGCGGCAAGCACCTGGAAAGCCTGCTGCAGCTGCCGCTGATCGTGCTGGCCGGCGCGGCGCTGGTGCTGTGGGCGGGGCAGGGCGGGGCGGTGGTTGCCATGATCGCCGCCGGCACCTTGCTGGCGCGGGCGCTAGTGGTGGGCACGGTGGCGTGCCTGCGCCTGCAGGTGGGGCTGGGCGATCTGGCGCCGCTGGCCGCGCGCGGCCTGGCCATGGGCTTGCTGGCCGCCGCCGGCAGCTGGGGCGGCGCCATGTTGGGCAGCCTGGGCGGCAGCCATCCGCTGCCGGCATTCCTGGGCGGCGCGCTGTTCGGCGGCCTGACCCTGCTGCTGGCCGTGCTGGCCTGGCCTGAACTGCTGGGCACGCGCGCGGTGGGCATGCTTGCCCGCTTCAGCCCGCCGCTGCCGGCCAGGGTGGTCTCCTATTTGCGCGCCCGCTGTGGCGCGCGCGACAACTTACTGGATACGCGAGAACTACATGAGTGAAATACTGTTTGGCCTGTTTGCCGTGGTCGCCGCGCTGGTGGTGGTGTTCGTGATCGCCTTGAGCATCCATTGGGGCAGCAAGCGCGAGACGGGACTGGTGCCGTACGTGTTCTATCCGGTCTTCCTGTCGATCGCCGTGGCGGCCATCCTGTCGAACCGCGATGTCTCGGGCGATGAACTCCAGATGGGCATGCAGGCGCTGGCGCGGCACCCGGCCAGCTCCTGGTTTGGCCGGCTCACGTCCCTGTTCGTGATCTTTGCCTGCGGCGAGCGCATTCTGCACCGCCTGACTACGCGCGACAAGCTGCAGCCGATACCGATGCTGCTGTTCTGGGCGCTGTTCGTGTATTTCCTCAGCAATATCGTCAGTCCGGCCGTGCTGGGGCGCCATACCAATGTGTCGCATGAATACCTGTACATGTTCCTGGCCGGCTATGCGGCCTTGCTGATGACGCACAAGGAGGTCGACCTGAGCGTCATCTCGATGCGCAACGCCACCTTGCTGTTCCTGGTGCTCAGTGCCGCCGTGTTTGCCTGGAAGCCGAACATGGTCGTCAACCGGAATTACCACGGCCTGATTCCCTTCCTCAGCATCCGCTATACGGGCCTGGCCAATCACGCCAACAGCCTGGGACCGATGGTGGTGGTGTTCCTGCTGTGCCTGTGGCGCAAGCCCTATGGCTGGCGCCCGCTGAACCTGTTCGCCTGGGGCCTGGGCCTGGGCAGCCTGCTGCTGGCGCAATCGAAAACCAGCTGGATCGCCTGCTTCCTGTGCTTTGCCTGCGTCGCCTATTTCGGTTTCCGCGAACAGATCAAGGAGCGGCTGTTCGATTACCGCCGCCCGCAATTGTCGATCGTCGGCATCTTCTGCTTCATCCTGCTGTGTACGCTTGGCATGTTGTATGTGATGTTTGGCAATATCGATGCCAAGCTGGCGCACTTTGCCACCAGCAGCGAAGGCTCCGACTTGATCAGCTTGACGGGCCGCGACGTGATCTGGCAGGTGGCGTTGCAGGAATGGCACAAGAATCCCGTGTTCGGCTACGGCTTGCCGCTGTGGGATGACGCATTCCGCATCAGCATCGGCATGCCATACGCCACCCATGCGCACAGCCAGTTTTACCAGAGCCTGGCCAGCGCCGGCACCATCGGCGCCATCGGCCTGGTGCTGTATGCCATGGCGCTGCTGTATGCGTGCGCGCGCACGGCGCGGGCCAGCCAGGGCCTGTCGATGGCCTTGTTCGTCCTCATCGCCATCCGCTCGATCAGCGAAGTGCCGCTGTCGCTGACGGGCTTTGCCGCCGAGGCGATGACGCATTTGCTGCTGCTCATTATCGTGACGGCGTATTTCCCGGTGGCCGACAAGCAGGCCGTCAGGGCGCGCAAGGTGCGCGTGCCGGGGATGGCTTGATGCTGTGCTCGGTCATCGTGCCCCTGTATAACAAGGGGCCGTATATCGAAGCGGCGCTGGCCTCGGTGCTGGCGCAAACCCATGCCGACTGGGAAGTGGTGGTGGTCGATGACGGTTCCAGCGATGATGGCGCGCAGCGCGTGCGGGCTTGCGCCGATGCGCGCGTGCGCCTCGTCAGCCAGGCCAATGGCGGCGTCTCGCGCGCGCGCAACCGCGGCATCCTCGAAGCGCGCGGCGACTTGATCTGCTTTCTCGATGCGGACGACTGGTATGGCCCCGTGTATCTGGAAACCATGGTCGGCATGGCGCGCGCCTATCCGTCCGGCTCGTTTTTCGCCTGCGGCTTCGAACGCATACCGGACAGCCGCGCCGCGGCGCTCAGCTACCAGGGCGGGGCCGTGCGCGAGACGCGCCTGCTCGACGACTTTTTCGAGCGGCGCCGCCGTGGCGGACCGTTTTTCTGCACGAATTCGGTGGCCATCCGGCGCAGCGATTTGTTGCCCTTGCAACCATGCTTCCCGGAAGGCGAGTCGGCTGGCGAGGACCAGGATCTGTGGTTCCGGCTGGCCGAGCGCCTGACCCTGGTGTTTACGCCGGCACAGCTGGTGGCCTACCGTGTCGAGGTGGCCGGCAGCCTGTGCGCGATCGAGTCGGCCGATGTGCTCGCGCCCACGTTCGAACGGCTGGAACGGCGCGCCCTGGCCTGGCCGGCGGCCAATCCGGCGCGCCGTTCCGCCTTGCGGCTGGTGTCCGATGCGCGCGTCAGCGTGGCGCGCGCGGCGCTGGCGCGGGGCCGCCGGGGCGAAGCGCTGGCCGGGCTGCGCCGCGCCGCCGGCGGCGGCATGTCGCGCCACTGGTGGGTAGCCCTGGCCTTGTCTTGTTTGCTGCCGACCCGGCTCGCCGTCAAATGGCAAATGTGGCGCGAAACGCACATTAATAGCTGAGCTGCAACTAATATTAATGTTCGGAAGAATACTTTAGGTATATGCTTACAGGTATTCGCAGTGCCTTCAGCAGTGTCTTCGCCTTTTGCCCGATTTTGTACGGCGGGCCGTCCTGTGTCTCGCAAGCAGCCTCGACAGGAGGCGTATGATATGCCCCACGCAGCGGCGGTATCTTGCTCGATAGTTGATGTTAAGAAGGTAATCTATGAAATTCGCTAAATATACGCTGGTCAAAGTGGCGCTGCTGCTCGTCTGTTCAGCCTGCGGCCAGGCCCAGGCCGACTGGGCCCTGGCGACCGACCCATTGGCCGTCCGGACCTTGCCGGACAACCGCCAGATCCAGCCGCAAAATCCCCCCAGTTTTACCTGGTCGCGCCATCCGCTGTCGCCGGCGTCGTATGTCATTGAAGTCAAATTGGCGGGCACCGTGGTCAGCACCTTCACGTCGGCGCGCAACTGGTATCTGCCATCCAAGAAATTTGCGGCAGGCACCTATAGCTGGCGCGTGCGTCCCAGCACGAGCAATGAATGGTCGAGCCCGCGAACCTTTGTGATCGACGCCACGTCGAAAGTGTTCGAAGTGCCGGAAAGCAGTACCTTGCGCGCTGCCATCGTCTTGCGCCCGCGCCCGCGCGGCCTGGAGGATAACGCGACCTTTTTTGCGAGCTGGAGCGCGGCCAAGCGCGCCGACCGCTCCCAGGTGCTGACCTGGCTGAGCACCGAGGTGATACGTAATATGACGGCGATCGCGCCCGTCTCCGACGCCGAGTGGCCATTGTCTCCAGGCAAGGTGCGCACGGCCGCCAACGAGGCGCAGAATGCGCGCGTCATTTCGCGCACGAATCAGAGCGCCCGCCAGCTCGAAGCGGCCTCGCTGCTGTACCGCGTGACGGGCGAGAACCAGTATCTGGTGGAGGCGATCGCGCGCGGCGACCAGGAAGCCGCGCTCAGCCCGAACGGCGGTACCAGTTTTGTCAACCATGACCAGGGCAACCGCGCCATTGCGCAAAGCCTGATCAAGGCGGTCGACAACCTGGGCAGCGCCCTCGATGCGCCGCGCCGCGCTGCGTGGCTGGAAATGGTACGCGTTCGTACGAATGCGATGTACCTCGACCTGGCTGCGCAGACGGGGCGCCTGGACCAGTATCCCTACGATTCCCACGCCGCCAGCAATATCGGTTTCCTGACGCTGATTTCAACGCTGTCCCTGGGCGATATCCCGGAGGCGAAGGACTGGTTCGATTTCTCGTTCCGCGCCTTTGTCAGTTCCTACAGCGTGTGGAGCGGTCCGGAGGGCGGTTTTGCCAACGGCACGGCGTATGCCGAGTATGAAGCCGACTATGCGCTGCAGATCTGGCCGGCGCTTGCCTACGCGACCAAGGTCGACCTGTTCACCAAGCCCTGGGCCAGCGGCTTCCTCGATTACCTGATGCATTTCGTGCCGCCCGGTTCGCAGACCCACGTGTTTGGCGACGGGCACGAGACGCTGCCTGAAATCCGCATGATGAAGGGTTTCGCCGCGCATTTCGCCACGCCTGCCGCGGCGTGGTATTACAAGAACCTGATCCGCACCGACGATTCGCTGGCCACCTTGCAGGCGCCGTACCCGTTGCCGGTGGCGACGGTGGCCACGCCCGCGCCGCCAGGCAACTCGGCGTATTACCCCAGCATCGGCTGGGCCGCCATGCACAGCGACATCGGCAATCTGCAGCGCACCTCGGTGTATTTCAAATCGAGTCCCTACGGTTCGTTCAATCACAGCCACGGCGACCAGAACGGCTTTGTGCTGGCCAGCGCGGGCGTGCCCCTGCTGACGGAAAGCGGCTGGTACGACTGGTACGATTCGCCGCTGTGGAGTTCCTGGTACCGCCAGACCAAGGCCCACAATGCCTTGACGTTCGACAATGGCCAGGGCCAGCTGGTCGACGGCTATGAAACGACCATGGCGCGCAACGGCCGCATCACCGCCTTTGCTCCCAAGGCCACCGTCGACTATGTGGCGGGCGACGCCACGCTGGCCTACGGCGGCCAGCTGACATCGGCGCTGCGCAAGCTGTGGTTCCTGCGTACCACGGACGCCGTGGTGGTGCAGGACCAGGTGGCCTCGGCCACGCCGCGCGTGTTCGAGTGGAACTTCCATACGTATGCGCCTATCGTGGTCGACGCCGGCGGCGCCATCTCGGTGACGAATCAGGGCCGCAAGGTGTGCGTGGTGCCGGTCAGCACCGGTGCGCGTTTCGAAAAGCGCACGGGACCTCCGCCGCAGCCCGGTACCTATGAAGAGCATGGGGTGTTCATCAAGTCGGCCGCGGCGCTGAGCGGCGAATTCCTCACGGTGCTCGATGTCGGCTGCAAGAAGCCGCTGATCAAGCTGGGCAAGAGCGGTACGGCCCGCACGCTGACGGTCGGCAAGCAAGTGGTGACATTGCCGAACTGACCGCTGCTTCAAGGAAAATCCACTGTCGTTGTTGCGGCAGTGGATTTTTTAATTGGCGAGCAGAAATTGTTCGATTTCCTGGCCCGGTCCGCCGCGCTGCTCCATTTGGGCACAGGCGCGCGACACCTGCGCGGCCAAGCCTGCGCGGAAGGCGTCGTCGGACAGGGCGCGGCGCAAGCCTTCGCGCATGGCGCCGCTGTCGCCGGCGGCAACGAAGCCGGCGTAATCGCGTCCCAGGTACGCTTCGATGGCTTCGTGGCGCGTGGCGATCAGCGGTTTTCCATTGCGCAATACCCGCAGCAGCACGCTCTGGCCACAGGCTTCGCCCTGGCTTTTTAGCGGCATGGCGACCACCCGGCTGCTTGCCAGCAGCTTTTCAAACTGCGCTTCCGGCAAGTCGAGATGGACCGTGGTCTGCGCCGGGTCTTGCGCGGGGATCTGGTTTTGCGCCGACGCCACGATCACCAGGTGCGCTTCCAGCCCGTGCGCCGCATCCAGCAGCAGGTCGTAATCGCGGTTGGAAAAGCCGCCGGAGAAGATGCTGCCGTCATCTTGCCGCTGGGACGCCGTGGTGGCGCCGTCGAGATGCTGGCGCCACAGGTGGAAATGCACGGCGGCGGGTGCGATGCCGACGTTGTCGGTCAGGTTGCGCGTTTCGCCGCTGGAAAAAGTAATGAATTCCAGTCCGGGGAAATTGAGCAGGCGCCAGGCCCGGTTGATCACGTTGCGGGCCCGCGTGCCATGGATGAAACAAGCCATCACCAGCAGGCGCTGCGGGCGCGGTAGCAGACCCAGGCGTATCAGCGCCAGCACGGGCAGCGCCTGCCAGCCGACGACCAGCAGGCGGTCTTGCTGGCACCATAATTTGCGCGTGCGCAACAGCGACGGCGACAGCATGGCGGCCAGGATGGACAGTTTGCTGCGCATGTGCGCCTGCGCGTCCGGCCCGATATGCGTCACGCGCGCGCCGCCCGCCGCCAAATGCTCGACGATGTCGTGGTAGGTTCCCGCTTCCGACAGCAGCACGTGGATCATTGTTGCGCCTTATTAAAAATGAACATTATCACATTAAAACAACAGCCAGAGCCGTTCCGGCGCTCGTTGTCACACAATTAATGATTGGCAATCGACTGCATTATTACAATAGCATTAAAATGGACGTTTATGCATTGTTTCAGCGCGAGACCTGTCACGCTGCGGCCAGCTTGCCGCATGCTTGCCGTTCATCAATGGCGCAAGCTTGGTTTGATGTTGCTAATGCAATATAATTAATTATTTCGTAAGGGCATGATATGCTTCGGCGCATGGCGTATTGTATCTGCCTCAACCTTTTTTTGCCGTCGAACCGCCTATGTCCCTGAAGATTTTGCAACTGGTGCCGGAAAGCCTGCCCACGTTTCGCCCCGATGTCGCGGTACTGTTCGGCAAGTACCTGCCGCGCCACGGCGTCGAATGCGATATCGTCGGCATGCCGTCGCAACAGCCGCCGCAGGCGCAGGGTTTCCGTTCGGTGCGCCACGGGCGTTTCCTGGGCAGCCGCCTGTTGCGCGAACTGGCTTTCCAGTGGCTCTGCCTGCGCGCCCTGGCGGGTGCCCGCCGCGCCGGTTGCGATGCGATCCAGGTGCGCGACATGGTGCCCACGGGTCTGCTCGCCTTGCTGGTGGCGCGCCTGAAGGGCATACCGTTCTATTACTGGGTGTCATACCTGATCAGCGAGGGACGCATCGAACGGGCGCGCAGCAGCCTGGCGCAGCGCCCTACCTTGCGCGCGCGCCTGGTGCTGTGCAAGGGCTTGCTCGAACAATGGTTGTTGTACCGCATTGTGTTGCCGCGCGCCAATCATGTGTTCGTGCAAAGCGACGCGATGCTGCGCATGATGCAGGCGCGCGGCATCGCGGCGCAGCGCCTCACTGCCGTGCCCATGGGGGTCGACATGGAAGTGTTGCAGGCGCAAGCCATCGCGCCCGTCCGGCCGGAGGGCTGGGAGGAGGTGCCCTTGCTGGCCTACCTGGGCACGCTCGACCAGTCGCGCCAGCTGGAACGCTTGCTGGACGCCTTGCTGATCGTGCGCCAGCGCATCCCCGCGGCCTGTCTGTTGCTGATCGGCGCTTCCGATACGCCATCCGACGTCGATGACTTGCTTGCCTATGCGCAGCGCGCCGGCCTGGCCGGGGCCGTGTGCGTGACGGGCTGGCTGCCCTCGGACCAGGCCTGGCCCCTGCTGGCCGGGGCCGATGCCGCGCTGTCGTATATTCCCCGTGGCGCACTGTTCGACGTCAGCTCGCCCACCAAGCTGCTCGAATACCTGGCCTTGCGCATGCCGGCCGTGGGCAATGACAGCCCGGACCAGGCTGAAGTGCTGACGGCCAGCGGCGCTGGCTGGCTGACGGCCAGCGAACCGGCCGCCATGGCCGCGGCGATGGCGGCCATCTTGTCCGATGTGCCCGCAGCGCGCGCCCGCGCCCAGGCCGGCGTCGCCTATATCGAGGCGCGGCGCAGCTACCGCGTGCTGGCGCAGGCACTGGCGCAGCGCTACCTGGATCTGGCCGGCGCGCGCCGTTGATGCCCGTGGCTGGAAGCGCAGGCAAGAAGTTGTTGCCGAACACGTAAACGGCGCTCAGAATGCACCATGGGTGGTGTTCCCTGGAAGAAAATTGTTGTAGATGTTAGCGCAATGCAGCAAATATATTTGTCTTCGCGTCTAAATTACAAAAGTACAACATATAATACCAATATGACTACGATAATGCTGCTAGGACCTGCACTTAATGCGGTGAGCGGGGTAACCACCCATTTGAATCAACTATTTCACAGTTCTTTGTCGCAAGACTACAAGCTCGTGCACTTCCAGGTCGGCAGCGAGGGCCGCAACGAGTCGCGCCTGCACAAGCTGCTGCGTTTCGCCTGGAGCCCCGTGCAGTTCGTGCAGGCCATGCGCAAGCAGCGCCCGCAGATCGTGCATATCAACACGTCCATGGAGTGGCGCAGCTATTGGCGCGACATCGTGTATCTGCTGCTGGCCAAGGCCATGGGCAAGCGCGTCGTGTACCAGGTGCATGGCGGCGCCTTGCCGCAGGTGTTTTTCAACGGCAAGCCATTGCTGACGGGTTTGCTGCGGCGCGTGTTGCGCGCTGCCGATGTGGTGGTGTTGCTGGCGCAATGCGAACTGCAGGGCTATCGCGATTTCGATCCGGCGCTGGCGCTCGACGTGATACCCAACGCCATCGATGCGGGCAGCGACCCCGGCGACAGGCCGCTCGTGCCGCAGCGTCCGCTGTCACTCGTGTACGTGGGGCGCCTGGCGGAAAGCAAGGGTCTGTTCGACTTGCTCGAAGGGCTGCGCCTGGCGCGCGCCGCAGGCGTGCAAGCCACGCTGGCGCTGGCCGGCAGCGGCCCCCAGGAAGCGGCGCTGCGCGAGCGCGTCGCCGGGCTCGGCTTGCAAGAGGCGGTGCGCTTTCTCGGCCCCGTCTTTGGCGCGGAAAAGGAAGCCGTGTGGCGCCAGGCCGACCTGTTCGGTTTTCCCACCTTGCACCAGGAAGGCTTGCCGTATGCGTTGCTGGAAAGCATGGCCGCGCGCACGCCCGTCCTGGTGTGCCCCGTGGGCGCGATTGCCGACGTGATGCAGGATGGCGTGCATGGCGTGTTCTTGCCGCGGCGCAATCCCCAGGCGCTGGCGGACGCCATCGCGCGCCTCGACGGCGACCGCGCCCTGTTGCTGCGCATGGGGCAAGCGTGCCGCGAGCGCATCGAAAGCGCCTATACGGTCGAGCGCCTGGCGCAGGATTTTCGCCGCGTCTACCGCGCCTTGCTGGCGCCGCCGGCAGTCTAGCCGACCCCTTTTTTAAGCGAGCCTATATGTGCGGTATTGCCGGTTTGATCTTCCCCTCGTCCGTCGCCGGCTTGCCCGCGGCGCTCGACGCCATGGGGCGCGCCATCGCGCACCGCGGTCCCGATGACACGGGCGTGCTCAACGCAGCCACGGCCGACGGCGCCTGGCAGGTGGGCTTGCTGCACCGCCGCCTGTCCATCATCGACATCGCCACGGGCCACCAGCCGCTGGGCAATGAGACGGGCGATGTGCAAATCATCTTCAATGGCGAAATCTACAATTTCCAGCCCCTGCGCGACGAATTGATCGCGCTGGGCCATCATTTCCGCACGGCATCCGACACGGAAACTATCGTGCATGCCTACGTGCAATGGGGCGAGGAATGCGTGCAGCATTTCCGCGGCATGTTTGCGTTTGCCATCTGGGATGCGCGCAACGACCGCCTGTTCATGGCGCGCGACCCGTTCGGCAAGAAACCCCTGTTCCTGTGGCAGCACGAGGGAAAACTGGCTTTCGGCTCGGAAATCAAGGCGCTGCTGGCCTTGCCGGACGTGGCGCCGCAAGCGGACGAGGCCGCCATCTGGGATTATTTCGCCTACCGCTACGTGCCGGGCCCGGCCACCTTGTTCCAGGGCATCCGCAAGCTGGCGCCCGGTTCCACGGCCACGTGGGAAAACGGCGTGCTGCGCGAGCGCGTGTATTACACGCCGCCCGACAGCCGGCCCCGCCTGGCGGCCCCGCTGCCGGCCGACCCCGTCGCCACCTTCCTCGACAAGCTCGATGAATCGGTGCGCATCCGCATGATTTCCGACGTGCCCTTCGGCGCCTTCCTGTCCGGCGGCATCGATTCGTCGGCCGTCGTGGCGCTGATGTCGCGCCATGCGGGCGTGCCCGTGAAGACTTTTTCCGTCGGCTTCAAGGAGGGCGGCTTCAGCGAGCTGGCGTATGCAGCCGATATCGCCCGGCAATTTTCCACGGAACACCATGAGCTGGAAGTGTCCGTCGACCAGGTCATCGCCTTGCTGCCCGACCTCGTGCGCTTCCGCGATGCTCCCGTGGCCGAACCGTCCGACATTCCCATCTACCTGCTGGCGAAGGAATCGCGCAAGACGGTCAAGATGGTCTTGACGGGCGAAGGTTCCGATGAAATCCTCGGCGGCTACCCCAAGCACGTGTACGAGCGCTATGCGGGCAACTACCAGATGCTGCCGGGCCTGCTGCGCCGGGGCTTGATCGAGCCGGCCATCGGCGCCTTGCCGTATCGTTTCCGCCGCGCCAAGACGGCCATCGTCAACCTGGGCCTGGAAGCGTTCCACGAACGCATGCCGCGCTGGTTCGGCATGATGTCCGACCAAGAACGCGCGCGCCTGGTGGCCATGCCGGCGCCGGCGCGCCAGCGCGATCCTTCGCTGGGCTGCGGCAGCGCCGGCAACAGCGCCTTGCGCCGCATCCTGTGCTTCGACCAGCTGAGCTGGCTGCCCGACAACCTGCTCGAGCGGGGCGACCGCATGACCATGGCCGCGTCGCTGGAAGCGCGCATGCCCTTCATGGACCACGAACTGGCGGCGTATGTGGCTAGCCTGCCGGACGAGTACCGCGTGCGCGGCCGCACCACCAAGTGGATCTTGCGCGAAGCCATGAAGCAACTGTTGCCGCAAGCTATCTTGGAGCGGCCGAAAGTGGGCTTCCGCGTGCCCGTCAACGAATGGTTCCGCGGCCCCATGAAGGATTACCTGTACGAACACTTGACGGGCGCCGAGTCGCGCACGCGCCACTATTACCATACACAAGCCCTGCATCAGGTGCTGGCCGAACACGTGGCCGGACGGCAAAACCACGAGAAACTGCTGTGGAGCTTGCTCACCCTGGAAATCTGGCACCGCCAGTATCTGTGAGACGTCCATGCTGAGCAACCTGTCCTGGAAACTGAACCGCTTGCGCGCCATGGGGGCGCCCGAGGTGGCGCATCGCGTGCGTGATGCCTTGCAGCAACGGCTGCAGGCGCGCGGCTATGGCCTGGCGCAGGTGCCGCCGCCCGCCGTGCGCCAGCGTTTCGGCGCGCCATGGCTGGGCATGCCCATCGACACGGCGCCGCACCTGGCGGCGGCCGAGCGCATCCTCGCGGGCCGCTTCGATGTGTTCGCCCTGCGCGATGCGGAGCTGGGTTTCCCGCCGCAATGGAACCGCGATCCGAAGACGGGCACCGTCGTGCCCTTGGATTTTGGCAAGACCCTCAATTACCGCGATGAAACCGTGGTGGGCGATATCAAATGCCTGTGGGAACCGAACCGCCACCTGGCCGTGGCCGACCTGGCGATGGCCTACCGCCTCGGCGGCGACTTGCGCCATGCGCAAGGTGTACAAGTCCTGCTCGAATCGTGGTGGCAGCAATGTCCATATCCGCTGGGGCCGAACTGGAGCAGCGCGCTGGAACTGGCCTTGCGCCTGGTCAGCTGGTCGCATGCGTGGCACTTGCTCGGAGGCATTAACAGCCCCCTGTTCCAGGGCGCGCAGGGGCAAGCCTTCCTGCAGCGCTGGCTCGACAGCATCTACCAGCATTGCCACTTCATCGCCGGACACTTTTCGCGCCACTCGTCGGCCAACAACCACCTGTTTGGCGAATTGACGGGCTTGCATATCGCCGCGCTCACATGGCCTTGCTGGCCGGAAAGTGCCGGCTGGCTGGCGCAGACGGAACGCGAGCTGGAAGCGCAGGCGCTGCAGCAGAACGGCCCGGATGGCGTGAACCGCGAGCAAGCCATTTATTACCAGCACACGGTGGCCGATGAAATGCTGCTGTGCGTGCTGGCGGGCCGCGCCAATGGCCGGCCCCGCTCGGCCGCCTTTTTGCGGCGCCTGGAAGCCATGCTGGAATTTATCGCCGGCATGACGAACGTGGCGGGCGAGGTGCCGATGCTCGGCGACGCCGACGACGCGTTGCTGGCGCACTGGGACAAGGCACCGGGCGCCAATCCCTATACGTCGCTGCTGGCCAGCGGCGCGGCCCTGTTCGGCCGCGCGGACTTCAAGGCCAAGGCGCGCACGTTCGACGAGAAAAGCGCCTGGCTGCTGGGCGAGGCGGGGAGCCAGGCGTTTGACGCCTTGCCGGACGCTGCGCCCGATACCTTGCCGCGCGCCTTCCCCGATGGCGGCTATTACGTGATGGGCGCCGGCTTTGGCACGCCCGACGAAGTGCGTCTGATTGCCGATGCCGGCCCGCTGGGCTACCTGGGCATCGCCGCGCACGGCCACGCCGATGCGCTGGCGCTGACCTTGTCCGTGGCGGGCCAGATGGTGCTGGTCGATCCGGGCACCTATGCCTACCATACGCACAAGCAGTGGCGCGATTATTTCCGCGGCACCAGCGCGCACAACACCGTGCGCATCGATGGCCGCGACCAGTCCGAGTCGGGCGGCAACTTCCTGTGGCTGCGCAAGGCCAGGGCCGAGTGCCTGGCGTGGCGTGACGATGCCGATGGGCAATTCTGGAGCGCCAGCCATGACGGCTACCTGGGCTTGAAAGATGGCGTGCTGCACCGGCGCGACGTGCGCGTGGCGCCCGGCGCCGCGCTGATCGTGGTCGATGACGTGCTCGAATGCCAGGGCGCGCATGAGGTGGAATTGTTCTGGCACTTTGATCCCCGCTGCCGCGTGCAGCTGGATGGCCAGGTGCTGCGCGTGGCGGGTGACGCCTTCGCGCTGGAGATGCATTTACCGCCGTTGCCGGATGCTTCCGTGCAACTGGTGTGCGGCAGCGACCATCCGCCGCTGGGCTGGATTTCGCACCGCTTCGATGAAAAACAGGCTGCGCCTGTGTTGGTCTGGCGCGGGCGGCTGCAAGGCGCAGCCACCTTGCGCACGGAGTTTCACCTGAGTTTGGCTACCCCTGATCTGTCAGAAAATACGAGGAAAACATGAAAATTAGCATATTTGGTTTGGGTTATGTGGGTGCCGTCTCGGCTGGTTGCCTGGCAACGGATGGACACGAAGTCATCGGCGTCGATCCGAACAGGACCAAGGTGGAGCTGATCAACCAGGGCACCACGCCCATCATTGAAAAAGACATCGGCGAAATGATCGCTGCCACCGTGAAGAGCGGCCATTTGCGCGCCACCTTCGACGTGCGCGACGCCGTCTTCGGTTCGGACATGTCGCTCATCTGCGTGGGCACGCCGTCGCAGCTCAATGGCAACCTGGACCTGAGCCACGTGCGCAAGGTGTGCCAGGAAATCGGCGCCGCCATCCGTGAAAAGGATACCTTCCACGTCGTCGTGGCGCGCTCGACCATGCTGCCCGGCTCCATGCGTTCGCTCGTCATCCCGACCCTGGAAGCGGCGTCGGGCAAGGTGGCTGGCGTCGATTTCGGCGTGTGCAACAACCCGGAATTCTTGCGCGAAGGCACGGCCGTCTACGATTACTACAATCCGCCGAAGACGGTGATTGGCGAATCCGACGAAAAGGCCGGCGCGCTGCTGGTGCAGCTGTATGAAAAGATGGATGCGCCGCTGGTGCGCACGGACGTGGAAACGGCCGAGATGGTCAAGTACACGGACAACACCTGGCACGCCGTGAAAGTGGCGTTCGCGAATGAAATCGGCAACATCTGCAAGGCCGTCGGCATCGATGGCCACAAGGTGATGGAAATCTTTTGCCAGGACACCAAGCTGAACCTGTCGCCGTACTACATGAAGCCGGGCTTCGCCTTCGGCGGTTCTTGCCTGCCGAAAGACGTGCGCGCGCTGACCTACAAGGCGCGCAGCCTGGACCTCGATTTGCCCTTGCTGAACTCTATCCTGCCATCGAACCAGCGGCAAGTGGAAAAGGGCATCAAGATGATCGTCGACAAAGGTGCGCGCAAGGTGGGCATCCTGGGCTTCTCGTTCAAGGCCGGCACGGATGACTTGCGCGAATCGCCGCTGGTCGATGTCATCGAGTATCTGCTGGGCAAGGGCTACGAGCTCAAGCTGTACGACAAGAACGTCAACCTGGCCGCCTTGACGGGCGCCAACCAGGATTACATCCTCAACCATATCCCGCACATTTCCAAGCTGATGGTGACGAATATGCAGGACGTGCTCGATTTTGCCGACACCATCGTCATCGGCAATGGCGCGGCCGAATTCAAGACCGTGCCCGCCAGCCTGCAGCCGCACCAGCACATCGTCGACCTGGTGCGCATCAGCAAAGAACAAAGTGGAGAGCAATATGACGGCATCTGCTGGTAACACCGTGGCAGGACAGCCGCGCCGGGTGCTGATCCTCGTGGAAAACCTGCCGTCGCCGTTCGACCGGCGCGTGTGGCAGGAAGCGACCACCCTGCATGCGAACGGCTATGAAGTGTCGATCATCTGTCCGACGGGCAAGGGCTACGAGTCGCGCTATGAAGCCATCGACGGCATCCATATCTACCGCTACCACCTGCCGCTGGAAGCGGAAGGGGCGAAGGGCTACCTGGTCGAGTATTCGCTGGCGCTGTTCCACACTTTCCGCCTGGCATGGAAAGTGCATTTCGCGCGCGGTTTCGACGTCATCCACGCCTGCAATCCGCCCGATCTGCTGTTCCTCATCGGCGGCTTCTTCAAGTTGACGATGGGCAAGCGTTTCCTGTTTGACCACCATGACATCAATCCGGAGCTGTACGAAGCCAAGTTCGGCCGGCGCGATTTCTTTTATAAACTGATGGTGCTGTTCGAGCGCTGGTCGTTCCAGAGCGCTGACGTGTCGATCGCCACCAACGAGTCGTACAAGAAGATCGCCATCGAGCGGGGCGGCATGAAGCCCGAGGATGTCTACGTGGTGCGCAGCGGACCCAAGCTGGACCGCCTGCGCGTGCTGCCGCCCGTGGCGGAACTCAAGAAGGGGCGCGCCTACCTGGTCGGCTACGTGGGCGTGATGGGTGCGCAGGAAGGCATCGACCTGCTGCTGCAGGCGGCGCAATACATCGTGCAAACCCTGAAGCGCGAAGATGTGCAGTTCGGCCTGGTGGGCGGCGGCACCTCGCTGGAACAGATGAAGCAGATGGCGCAGGACCTGGGCATTGCCGACTACGTGACGTTTACGGGGCGCGTGCCGGACCAGCAATTGCTGGAAATGCTCAATACGTCCGATGTGTGCGTGAATCCGGACGTGGCCAACGACATGAACGACAAGTCGACCATGAACAAGATCATGGAATACATGGCGCTGGGCAAACCGATCGTGCAGTTTGATCTGGTCGAGGGCAAGGTTTCCGCGCAACAGGCATCCTTGTATGCATTGAAGAACGATCCCATCGACATGGCGCGCAAGATCGTCGAATTGCTGGACGACCCGGCCCGCCGCGAGCAGATGGGGGCGTTTGGCCGCCATCGCGTGATCAACGAACTGGAGTGGGAATATGAAGCGCCGAAGCTGCTGGCCGCCTATGCGCGCCTGTTTCCCGCCGCCGCGCCCGCCGCTCCCGTGACCTTGAGCAAGGATGGCCGCTGAAGTGCGCCGCCTGACCAGCCATCCCCAACCCTGATGGAGCAGTTTGACGATGAAAGCGATGATATTGGCAGCAGGCAAGGGCACGCGCGTGCAGCCCCTGACCTATGATTTGCCCAAGCCGATGATCCCCATCCTGGGCAAACCCGTGATGGCTTACCTGGTGGAACACCTGGCGCAGCATGGCGTGACCGACATCATGGTCAACGTCAGTTACCTGCATGAAAAGATCGAGGAGTATTTCGGCGAAGGCCACCAGTTCGGCGTGCGCATCGGCTATTCCTTCGAAGGCTATACGAACGATGCGGGCGAGGTCGTGCCGCAACCGCTCGGCTCGGCTGGGGGCATGAAGAAGATCCAGGAGTTCGGCGGCTTTTTCGACGATACGACGATCGTGCTGTGCGGCGACGCCTTGATCGACCTCGACCTGGCAGCGGCCCTGCGCGAGCACCGCAGCAAGGGCGCGCTGGCGTCCGTCATCACCCTGGAAGTGCCGTGGGACAAGGTGTCGAGCTATGGCGTGGTGGTCAGCGATGCCGACGGGCGCGTGCGCGCCTTCCAGGAAAAGCCGGCGCAGGCCGATGCGCTGTCCAATTGCGTCAGCACCGGCATCTACCTGTTCGAGCCGGCCGTGCTGGACCTGATTCCCGCCGGCCAGCCCTTCGATATCGGCTCGGAACTGTTTCCCCTGCTGGTCGCGCAAGGCTTGCCCTTCCATGCGCAAAAACGCCAGTACAACTGGATCGACATCGGCAGCATCAAGGATTACTGGGAAGTGCTGCAAAGCGTGTTGATGGGAAAAGTGGCCCATTTGCACGTGCCTGGCACCCAGATCGCCGATGGGGTGTGGGCCGGCCTGAACACGAGCATCGACTGGAGCGGCGGCACGCGCATCGAAGGCCCCGTCTACATCGGTTCGGGTTGCCGCATCGAAGCGGGCACGACCATCATCGGGCCGGCCTGGATCGGCCATGGCAGCCACGTCTGCGGCGGCGCCGAAGTGGTGCGCAGCGTGCTGTTCGAGTACACGCGCGTGCTGCCTGGCGTGGTGCTTGATGAAATGATCGTCTTCAAGGATTATAGTGTCGACCGTGCCGGCCAGATGCGCCATGTCTCCGACTATGAAAAAGATGCCTGGGGCAATGCGCGCGACCGGCGCAGCCTGCGCCGCGACGAAACGCCGCCGGCCCTGTATGCTGCCCAATAAACTGTTTGCGAAGTGAAACCATGAAAATTTATCCAGTCATCCTGTCCGGCGGTTCGGGCACCCGTTTATGGCCGCTGTCGCGCGCCGTGTTGCCCAAGCAACTGTTACCGCTGGTAACGGACAAGACCATGTTGCAGGAAACGGCGTTGCGCGTGACCAGCCTTCCCAACCGCCGTGCAGGCGATAGCGGACTGGCCGGTTTCGACGTCATGCCGCCGCTGGTGGTGTGCGGCAACGAGCACCGCTTCATGGTGGCCGAGCAGCTGCGCGAGATCGGCTTGCCGCCGCTGGGCATCTTGCTTGAGCCCGTGGGGCGCAATACGGCGCCGGCCGTGGCCGTGGCCGCGCAATTCCTGCTGGCCATCGACCCGCAGGCGCTGATGCTGGTCTTGCCGGCCGACCATGTCATCACCGACGTGGCCGCGTTTCACCAGGCGATCGCCGAGGCGGCGCTGCTGGCGGCCGATGGCGCGCTGGCCACCTTCGGCATCGTGCCGACGGCGCCGGAAACGGGCTATGGCTACATCCGCAGCGGCGCGCCCGTCAATCCGGGCGCCGCGGGCTGCAAGGTCGAGCGTTTCGTGGAAAAGCCGGACCTGGCCACGGCGCAGTCGTTCCTTGCCGCCGGTAATTATTTCTGGAACAGCGGCATGTTCATGTTCCGCGCCGAACGCTATCTGGGCGAACTGGGACAATTCCAGCCCGCCATGCTGGCCGCCTGCGAAACGGCCATGCGCGACGGCTACCGCGACCTCGATTTCTGCCGCCTGCAAGAGCAGGCCTTTGCCGCCTGCCCATCCGATTCGATCGACTATGCCGTCATGGAGCATACGGCGCATGCGGTGGTGTTGCCGGCCGCCATAGGCTGGAGCGATGTCGGTTCCTGGTCGGCCCTGTGGGAAGTGCAGCAGGGCGATGCCAACGGCAACGTGGTGCGCGGCGACGTGTATCTCGATGGCGTGAGCAATTGCCTGGTGCGCGCCGAGCGCCGCATGGTGGCCGTGCTGGGCGTGCAGGATCTGGTCGTGGTGGAAACGGACGATGCGGTATTGATCGCGCACAAGGACCAGGTGCAGCGCGTGAAACAGGTGGTCGACCACCTGAAGCAGGCGGGGCGCAGCGAACACGTGCAGCACCGCAAGGTGTACCGCCCGTGGGGCAGTTATGAAGGCATCGATATCGGCGAGCGCTTCCAGGTCAAGCGCATCACCGTCAATCCGGGCGGCAAGCTGTCCCTGCAGATGCACCATCACCGCGCCGAACACTGGGTGGTGGTCAGCGGCACGGCGCAAGTCACGTGCGGCGAGAAGGTGACCTTGCTGACGGAAAACGAATCGACGTATATTCCCATCGGCATGACGCACCGCCTGGAAAACCCGGGCAAGCTGCCCTTGCACCTGATCGAAGTGCAGTCGGGCAGCTACCTGGGCGAAGACGACATCGTGCGCCTGGAGGATGTCTACCAGCGCGCCTGATGGCGTTCTCATCGCAGGGCAGCCGCGCCCCTGGCCGGCTGCCTCCGATCCCTCACTTACCGGTGTACCGACCCTTGCGCAACTTCCTTTGTCTCTCGCTGGCGCTGGCCGCCGGCGCCGCCCATGCCGACGCGCCAGCCGCCGCTGCCGCAGCCGCAGCGCCGCCCGGCTTGCAGGCGTCGCAGCTGGCCATCGTCATCAACGACGCCGAACCCAACAGTGTCGAGGTGGGCGAGTATTACCGCAAGGCGCACGGTATTCCTGCCGCGAATGTGGCGCACGTGAATATTCCCAACCGCCCCCGCAAGCTCAGCATCGACCAGTTCGCGCAGTTGAAGGAGCGCATCAATGCGCAGCTGAAACCCGAGATCCAGGCCGTGCTGATGGTGTGGAGCGCGCCGTATGCCGTCGAATGCAATGCCATCACCGCCGCCTTCACCCTCGGATATGACGGGGATCAATGCGCGAAGACGTGCGATCCCGGCAAGCCCAGCAAGTATTTCAACAGCGAGGCGGCGCAGCCCTACACGCAGCTGGGCTTGCGCCTGTCGATGCTGCTGCCTGTCGATTTCGTGGAAGAGGCCAAGGCCGTGGTGGACCGCGGCGCCGTCAGCGGCTTTTCCGTGCCGGCCGCCAGCGCCTATTATTTGACCACCAGCGACGCGGTGCGCAACAGCCGGGCCGGTTTCTTTCCACCCGCTGGCGTCGTGCGCCAGCGCAAGCTGACCGTCAAGAACCTCAAGGCGGACAGCCTGGAAGGGGCGCAAGACATCATGGTGTACCAGACGGGGCAGGCCAAGGTGGCCAAGCTGGAAACCCTGCATTTCCTTCCCGGCGCCCTGGCCGACCACCTGACCTCGTTTGGCGGCGACTTGCAGGGCAGTAGCCAGATGAGCAGCCAGCGCTGGCTGGAGGCGGGCGCGACGGCCAGCTATGGCACCGTCAGCGAACCGTGCAGTTATTGGCAAAAGTTTCCCAATCCGACCGTGCTGCTGCGCCGCTACCTGTCCGGCAGCACGGCGCTGGAAGCGTACTGGGGCAGCGTGCTGTGGCCGGCCCAGGGCCTGTTCATCGGCGATCCGCTGGCGGCGCCGTATGCGGGTTTCCGGCGCTGAAACCGGATTTTTCCAGACAATAAAAAAGGCCCTTGCGGGCCTTTTTTCATGGTGCAGCGTGACGGTTACTTGCTTTTGCGGCGGCGCGCCAGGGCGACGAGGCCCAGTCCGGCCAGCAGCATGGCATAGGTTTCCGGTTCCGGCACGGCCGGGATTTCCGGCGTCACGGGGAGGATGCTGCCGCCCGTGAAGCCGCCACCCGAACCGCCGCCGCCGACACCGTTGCTGCCTGTGGGCAAGTTTTCGCCCAGCGACGACGAAACGATCAAGGGCGCCTGGGTGTCGCCGCTGCGCGCCTGATACGAACGGCCCGGGCCACGGTAGCCGGCCGCGTCATCGAAAGGACGGTTTTCTTCGGCGGCCACGAAGTCGCGCGTGATAAAGCTGAAGTCGCGGTCGTCGCTGGCACGCACCTTGCGCGGTTCGCCGGCACCGGCACCGTCAGGCAACTGGCGCGCGGTCAGGCGGTGATTATTCTCGGCCGATGACGAATTGCGGAATTCCTGGTCGGACACGATGCCGTCAAATTCCGGCGTCTTGTTCGAGCCGTCGTTGGTGCGCGTGCCGGAGCCGATGAAGCCATTGGCCAGGCTGCAGGCGCTGTAGGTGCCGTCCAGGTTGGCGTCTTTCGTATTGCCATTCGCCGATTGCGTGCTGGCCTGGCAATTCTTTTCATTCTTTTGCGCAGGCGCGGCCGTTTGTGCCTGGGCGCTGGCGCCGAAGAACATCAAGGCCGCGGCCAGCAGCAAGGGACGGGAAGAGGCTGGCGTGAAAATTGGTGTTGGCATGATCGATCTCTCAAAAAGCATGGAAGGGTGCGCCGCCGGGCGCGTGTGTCCGCATGCGATTGTTGCCGCTCCCGTCCAGGCTACTGTTGCGAGCAAGGCAGGGAGTGCGTTTCAAGGTCAGGCATGGATGGGGCCTGCACTACTGGGTCTGGTGTTGCCGTTCAATTCCTTGTCAGGAACTAAACTTATTTGTTTGAATTATATCATATTGTACAGCGGCATAACGACCTGGCTTGCTTTGTACAGCCTGGCGTTGTTGAAAGGATACTTTCGGCAGGCGGCCGCCAGCCTGGATCCGCGCTGCGCATTACTCCGTTCAGCTTAATGAAATGTCATCAACTCGTCATGCACACTGTTTAGTATGCAAATCATAAGTTCGTCATCATTTTGTCAAGAACAGCCTGCCAGCGCCTGTCCGGGTTGGCGTCATCTTACCGACCAGGAAAACCATGAATGTCCACCTTGCCATCCCGTCCGTCCCGCGCTCGTCCCTGCGTAAACCGTTGCGCCTGACGGTCATGGCCGCCGTGCTGGCCAGCCTGTCCTTGCCAGCCCTGGCCGTGTCCGATGTCGTCATCAGCCAGGTATATGGGGGCGGCGGCAATACGGGCGCCGTGTACCGCAACGATTTCATCGAGCTGTTCAACCGTGGCGCCAGTCCCGTCAACCTGAGCAACTGGAGCGTGCAGTACGGCGCCGCCGCTAATACGAGCTGGTCCGTGACGGCCTTGCCGGCTATCGATTTGCAACCTGGCCAGTATTTGCTGGTCCAGCAAGCCAAGGGCACGGGCGGCACGCAAGACTTGCCGACGCCGGACGCGACGGGCACCCTGGCCATGTCCGGCACGACGGGCAAGGTACTGTTGAGTAATAGCAAGACGGCCCAGGTGGGCGCCAGCCCCACGGGTGCGGCCGTCATCGACCTGGTCGGCTTCGGCACGGCCAACGGCTTTGAAGGCGCCGTGGCGCCCGCGCCCTCGAATACCCTGGCGATTCTGCGCGCCAATGGCGGCTGCGGCGACACGGACGATAACAGCGTGGATTTTGCCACCGGCAGCGTGACGCCGCGCAATACGGCCTCGCCGCTGAATGTGTGCGGCGGCCCCGTCGTGCACAAGATCATCACCAGTTGCCCCGCCAGCCTGGCCTTGGCCGTGGGCAATGGCGGCAGCGCCGTGCTGCGCGCGTCCGACGCGGATGGCGTCGTGAACGCCGCTACCTTGAGTTCGCCGGCCGTGGCCGGCATCAGCCTGGCCAACTTCAGCGCGGCCGGCGTGGCGGGCGAAAGCGCCATGGTCAGCCTGCTGGTGGCCGCTGGCGTGCCGGTGGGCAACTATCCCGTCATCGTCAGCTTCAGCAATGACCAGCAGCAGACGGCCACCTGCAAGGTGGATGTCGCCGTGCAAGGCCTGGCCGCCGTCAGCCACACGATTCCGCAAATCCAGGGCAGCGGCGCGGCCAGCCCCTACGCCAATTCCGTGCAGACGACGGAAGGCGTGGTGACCCTGAAAGTGGGCACGGGCTTCTTCATCCAGGACGCGGCCGGCGACGGCGATCCATCGACGTCGGACGGCATCTTCGTGTACACGGGCGCGACGACCACCACCGTGCAGCCGGGCGAACTGGTGCGCGTGACGGGCACGGTGTTCGAATACACGCCCACGGGCGCCAAGAATTCCTACACGGAATTGAAGGACGTGACGGCCATCCTCACGCAAAGCGCGGGCCACGGCATCGTGCCGACGAATGTGACCTTGCCGAACGACAAGCTGGCCGCCGTGGAAGGCATGCTGGTGCGTTTCACGCAGCCCCTGACCGTGTCGCAAAACGCTTACCTGGGCGTGCGCGGCGAGCTGACCCTGTCGGCGGGCCGGCGCGAAGTGCCGACCAACCGTTATCCGGCCGGCTCCGCCGAGGCGCAAGCCTTGATCGCCGCCAATGCGAACAACCTGATTGTGCTCGATGATGGCATTTTCGTCACGCCGCCCACGATTCCCTACATCGGCCAGGACAACACCGTGCGCAGCGGCGACACGGTGGCCGACCTGACGGGCGTGGTCGATTTCGGTGCCATCGGCGGTGGCGGCGCCGCGTATAAATTGCAGCCGACGCAGACGCCGCAGTTTTCGCGCGATAACCCGCGCACGGGCAGCCCGGAACTGCCATCGGGCAACGTCAAGGTGGCCAGCGCGAATGTGCTGAATTTCTTCACGACCTTTACGAATGGCAACAATATCTTTGGGCAGACGGGGCAGGGCTGCACCTTGGGCGCCTCGACCACCAAGTCGAACTGCCGCGGCGCCGACAACCTGGCCGAATTCGAGCGCCAGCGCGACAAGATCGTGGCCGAACTGAAAGCCATCGATGCGGATGTGGTGGGCTTGATGGAAATCCAGAACAATGGCGAAATTGCCGTCACTTACCTGGTCGACCAGCTGAACGCGGCCATCGGCGGCGTCACGTACGCCGTGGTGCCGAAGCCGGCCGCCACGGGCACGGACGCCATCCGCGTGGCCATGATCTACAAGCCGGGCAAGCTGGGCCTGGTGGGCGGCGCCTTGTCGGACGCCAACGCCATCAACAACCGGCCACCGATGGCGCAAACTTTTCTTGCGAGCAATGGCGAGAAATTCTCGCTGATCGTCAACCACCTGAAATCGAAGGGCAGCTGCCCTTCGAGCGGGCTGGACGCGGACCAGAACGATAGCCAGAGCTGCTGGAACGCCACCCGCGTGCAGCAAGCCCAGCGCCTGGTGGGCAGCTTCGTGCCGCAGGTGGCGGCCGCTGCCGGCGACGCTGACGTGCTGGTCATCGGCGACTTGAATTCCTATGGCGCGGAAGACCCGATCCAGGTCATCACGGGCGCCGGCTTCGTCAATGAACTCGAGCGTTTCGTGCGGCCGTCCGGCATGCCGTATTCGTATGTGTTCGGCGGCCAGAGCGGCTACCTCGACCACGCGCTGGCCAGCGCGTCGCTGAGCCCGCAAGTGGCCGGCGTGGCCGAATGGCATGTGAATGCGGATGAGCCGGAAGTGATCGACTACAACATCGATTCGGCCAAGCCGCAAGACTTGTACAACGCCTTGCCTTACCGCGCCTCGGATCACGACCCTGTCGTCATCAGCCTGGATTTGCAGCCCGCCTACCGCGACATCACGGCCGCCGTCTCGACGGCCAGCTCGGGCCTCGCGTACAACCGCGCGACGCAAAAATACACGGGCACGTTCTCGTTCACCAACACGGGCACGAGCGCCCTGGCCGGCCCGTTCCAGGTGGCGTTCGGCGGCTTGCCGGCCGGCGTCAGCCTGGCCAATGCCACGGGCACCCATGCGGGCGCCGCATATGTCACCGTCAACGCCGCCAGCCTGGCGCCGGGCGCGACGGCATCGTTTGCCGTCAGTTTCACCAATCCGTCGAAAGTGACGATCACCTACTCGGCCAGCATCTACGCCGGCAACTTCTAAGGACACCATCATGTTGACAACAAAACTCCATCCGGCCCTGCGCCGCGCCGTGCT
Organism: Janthinobacterium sp. SUN120; assembly: GCF_030397735.1. Taxonomy (NCBI): domain Bacteria; kingdom Pseudomonadati; phylum Pseudomonadota; class Betaproteobacteria; order Burkholderiales; family Oxalobacteraceae; genus Janthinobacterium; species Janthinobacterium sp. SUN120. The sequence goes on from NZ_JAPUBW010000003.1 coordinate 537,798, forward strand.
GGCCGCCGTGCTGGCCGCCAGCTCCAGCGTGGCGCTGGCGGACCCGCTAGCCTATCGCGTGGAAATCGACACGAGCGCCTTTTCCGGCGCCGGCTTCCTCGACTTCGCCTTTATCGCCGGCAACAGCCCCGCGCCGGGCGCCAGCGCCGTGCTCAGCAATTTTTCGGGCGCGTTCGGCGCGCTGGAATCGCTGGAAGGCAATGTCAGCGGCAGCGTGCCCGGTACCTTGACCTTCGGCAATAGCGGCGCCTACAACGACTGGTTCCACAACGTGACCCTGGGCGGCAAGTTCGGTTTCAACGTCGTCTTCGGCGGCGACTTCCTGAACACGGCCGGCAACGCGGGCACGACGTTTGGCGTGGGCTTGCTCGACTACACGGGTATGGCTTACCTGGGCAATGCGAATGGCAACCTGCTGCAATTCGAACTGACCCCGCTGAACGGCGGCTTGCCCGCCAGCATAGCCGGCAGCACCTACGCCAGCATCGCGACGATCTCGGCCGTGCCGGAAGCGTCGGAATGGATGATGCTCACGGGCGGCCTGGCGCTGATCGGTTTTGCCCTGCGCCGCCGCCAGTTCGTCACGCCAGCATAAATAGTCGTTGTCCCGCCTGAACACAGCGCGCCTTCGGTGCGCTGTGTTTTTTTTCGCCTATTTATTCGGAATAGCTATAAATCAGGAAACTAAATTGTATTAGTCACCGTTTTACGCTTGATGCATAGTCAAAAACTTGTCGTGCCGTCTAGTTTCTCAGGGAGGGCCGCCCACTTTTTTCGGGAGGATGCATCGATGCGCCGTCATATTCTGCTGCTGGATCCTGCGCCAGCCTCGCAAGCCTTGCTGGTGCATAACCTGCAAGGCGCCGGCTACCGGGTCAGCTGCGCCGTGGATGCGCGCGGCGCGCTGGCCTTGCTGGCCGCCGATCCGCCCGACGTGCTGCTGCTGGAGTGGGAATTGCCCGATGCGTCCGGCATCGCGCTGCTGCGCCAGGTGCGCCAGGATGGCCTGCTGTGCGACTTGCCTATCATCATGGTCAGTGCGCGCGACAGCGAACAGGACAAGGTGCTGGCCCTGGAAAGCGGCGCCGACGATTATCTGTGCAAGCCCGTCGGTCCCCGTGAAATGCTGGCACGCGTGCATGCCTTGCTGCGCCGCCGCGCGCCAGCGGCCTTGCGCGCAGGCTCAAGCGCGGACGGCGCCGCCTTGCGGCTCGATCCGCACACCCGGCGCGTGACGGCCGGCAGCGTGCCTGTCAGCCTGGGCCGCGTGGAATTCAAGCTGCTGCATTTTTTGATGGACCATCCGGGCCGGGTGCATAGCCGCGCGCAACTGCTGGACCAGGTGTGGGGCCATGCCGCGTATCTGGACGAACGCACGGTCGACGCCCACGTGGGCCGCCTACGGCAGGCTTTGCTGCCGGGCGGCTGCGGCCACCGCATCGAAACCGTGCGCGGCAGCGGCTACCGCTACCTGGCGTTTGATACCGCCGTGTGCGCCTGATGTTGCTGACGGGGCGGGAACAGGAATACTTGCTGCACGCCATACTCGGCGCGCATGGCATCGCCGCGCCCGGCGATTTCTTTTTGTGGAGCCAGGGGCCGCTGCAGGCGCTGCTGCCGCATGCCGTCCTCGTCTGCGCGCAACTGGGCGCCGATGGCGGCGTGGTGCGCAGTGCGGCCTGGCATAGCGCGGTGCTGGCCGAGGCCGAGGTGCGGGACTTCAGCGACCCGCGCCACGGACAGGTGGCCCGGCTGGCGCAGGCCTGGCGCGCAGGCGGGCGGCGCGTCGCCCTCATCGACGGGACCCTCGTGCATGGCAGCGCGGGTGCTGGCGGCGGCAGTTTCTTTGCCCTGTTCCGTGCCCCCTGCGCTGCCTGGCCCGACCCGGCGCGCCAGGCGTACGTGCTGGAATTGCTGCTGCCCTGCCTGCATCTGCATTGGCTGGCGCTGCCGGACGGCGCGCAGGCAGCTCCCGCCGGGGCGGCACGCGCGGCCAGTGCGCGCGAGCTGGAAGTGCTGCACTGGGTCAGCATCGGCAAGAGCAATGAAGAGGTGGGGCAAATCCTCGGCATCAGTGGGGGGACCGTGAAAAGCCACTTGCAGCGCATCTATAAATTATTGGGGGTGAGCAATCGCACGCAAGCCGTCTCGCGCGGCATCGCGCTGCGCCTGCTGGCCGCCTGATGCCGCTTAGCGCTGCGGCCGGGGTGCGGCGGTCCGGTGCGTGCCGCCGCTGTTGAACTGATCCTCGGTGCCGGGCGCCACCCGCGCGACGAGGGGGCTGGCGCGCAGGCGCTGGACTTCGGCCGGCGTCAGCAGGGCGGCAAAGCCGTTCAGCGCGGCCGTGTAGTCATATTGCACGGTGGCATCGGGCACCAGCGCCAGCACGGCGCGCCGTCCCGCTTCCCGCTGGGTTTCCCGTTGCGCTGCGTCAGGCGGCGTCAGTTGAAGGCGCAGTTCAACAACATAGGGCTGCCGCTGCTGCGGCGCCGATGCGCCGGCAGGCAGCACGCTGGCGGCGGCCAGGATGGCAAGGCTGAAACGGATTGCAGACATGCAAGCTCCCAAGGCAGGCGGCGTGGCCGCACATGCGCCGATTGTACGCCTGCCGCAGGGCAGGTGGCGCGCGACTTGCGTTAGTGCAAACGCGATGGTTTCCCCTGGGATTTTGTTGTTTTCAGTACAAACAAAAGATTGTATTAACCATAAGCGGCATGGTAGCCTGCTAGGCATCAGGCAGGCGCGCGCCGCCTGTGCGCGGCCACCAGCGGTGCACATGGCGGCAATGTATTGAAGGTAGGCAATAAGGAGTTACCGGATGCATGCAGCACACAGGCAGAACCTTGCAGCAACGCGCCATGCGCGCGGCTTTACCTTGCTCGAATTGCTGGTCGTCATCGTCATCATCGGCTTGCTGGCGGCGTATGTCGGCCCCAAATATTTCGCCCAACTGGGCAAATCCGAAGTGACGGTGGCCAAGGCGCAGATCGAGGCGTTTGAAAAATCGCTCGACACCTACCGCCTCGACGTGGGGCGCTACCCGACCACGGAAGAAGGCCTGGCCGCGCTGCTGGCCGCGCCGCCCGCCGCCGGCACGCGCTGGAATGGCCCCTACCTGAAAAAGGCCGTGCCGCTCGACCCGTGGGGCCATGCCTATCAATACCGCGCCCCGGGCAGCAAGGGCGAATATGACATCGTCTCGATGGGCAAGGATGGCCAGCCGGGCGGCAGCGGCGAGAACGCCGACATCAGTTCGCAATAACGCCAGCACCATTCTTTTTCCTACGGACAAGCCATCATGCAGTTCGAAGTACGCGCGCTTTCCACGGACCAGGTCGTAGCAACCTTGCATACGTGCGTGATCGACGGCCGCGACGAAGCCGACGCGCGCCGCCAGGCCGAGGCGCGCGGCCTGTTCGTCAGCGCCATCCGCCCGCTGCGGGCCACGCCGTTCAGCGCGGCCGGCCGCCAGCGCGCGCGGGCCTTGCCCCTGCTGCTGTTCAGCCAGGAGTTGCTGGCGCTGCTGAACGCGGGCCTGGGCATCGTCGAAGGGCTGGAAGCCTTGCTGGAAAAGGAAGCGTCGCCGGCCACGCGCAGCGTGCTCACGCGCCTGCTGGAAGGCTTGCGCGAAGGCAAGCGCTTTTCCGCCGCCCTGGCGGAGCAGGCGGAACTGTTTCCTCCCTTGTATATCGGCATCGTCAAGGCGGCCGAAGGCACGAGCGACTTGCCGCGCGCCTTGTCGCGCTACATCGATTACCAGCAGCGCATCGATACGGTGCGCAGCAAGATCGTCAGCGCCGCCATCTATCCCGCCATTTTGCTGGCCGTGGGCGGCGGCGTCAGCGCCTTCCTGATCAGCTATGTCGTGCCCCGCTTCGCCGAGGTGTACCAGGGCGCGGGACGCAACTTGCCGTGGATGTCGCAAGTTATGCTCAGCTGGGGCCAGTTCGTCACGCAGCATGGCGTGCTGCTGTTGCTCGGCCTGCTGATCACGGGCGGCGTCGCATGGTCGGCCGTGCGCCGCGTGCTGCGCCATGGCGGCGTGGCGCGCCTGCTGGCGAAGTTGCCCGGTATCGGCGAGCGCGTGCGCATCTATGAATTGTCGCGCCTGTACCTGACCCTGGGCATGCTGGCCGAAGGCGGCATCACCATCGTGCAGGCGATCGCCACCGTGCAGGCGATGGTGTCGCCGGGCATGCAGGCGTCGTTGCAGCAGGCGCGCGGCGCCATCGAGGCGGGCCAGCCCCTGTCGTCCGCGTTTGAGCAATATCAACTGACGACGCCCATTTCCCTGCGCATGCTGCGCGTGGGCGAGCGCACGGGCGACATGGGGCCCATGCTGACGCAGTCGGCGGCCTTTTATGACGGCGAAATCAGCCGCTGGATCGACCGTTTCACGCGCACCTTCGAACCCTTGCTGATGGCCGCCATCGGCCTGGTCGTGGGCGCCATCGTGATCCTGCTGTACATGCCCATCTTTGACCTTGCCGGCGATATTTCATGATGCAGAGCGCAGCCGAATCCCCCGTGGCCAGCGTGGCCATCGATCCCGCGCTGCTGCAGCGCGCGCGCCTCCTGTGCCGCCAATCGAAGCGCAGCCTGGTCGAGGAATTGCAGCAGCTGAGCGGCATCGAGGCGCGCGCCGTGGTGCGCGAACTGGCGCGCCCGTTCGGCCTGGACGTGCTGGAAACGGCCGACATGCTGGCGTTGTCTCCCGCCTTCGACGTGCTGCCCCTGTCGCAGGCGCTGGCGCGCCACAGCGTGCTGCTGCGCGCCGCCGACGGCCAGCTGGTGGGCGTGATCGCCGACCCCTTCGACCTGGACCTGCAAACCTGGCTCGGCGCGCGCGCGGGGCAGGGCGCCTTGAGCATCCGCCTGGCGCTGCAGGCCGACATCGGCGCCTACCTGTCGAAGCAGGAAGAATCGGCGCGCGCCGTCGACAGCCTGCTGCCCGGCGCCGCCACCGACGCGCGGCGCGACGGCAAGACGGCCGCCGTGCTGTCGTTCGCCAGCGTGTCGGAAGCGGCCAGCCCCGCCGTCAAGCTGGTCAACTCGACCTTGTATGACGCGCTGAAGGCGGGCGCTTCCGACATCCACCTGGAAAGCACGGCCGGCGGCCTGGCCGTCAAATACCGCGTCGACGGCGTGCTCGATCACGCCACGTCCGTCAACGGTATCGAAGTGGCGGAGCACATCATCTCGCGCCTGAAAGTGCTGGCCGAACTCGATATCGCCGAGCGCCGCGTGCCGCAGGACGGCAGCTTCCGCGTCGAATCGGGCGGGCGCGAAATCGATTTGCGCGTCTCCATCATGCCCAGCATCCATGGCGAGGACGCCGTCATCCGCATCCTCGACAAGCGCGCCATGATCGAGGCGTACGGCGCCCTGACCCTCGAAGCGCTGGGCTTTGACGCGCCGTCGCTGGAAGCCTTGCGCGCGCTGGCGCAGGAAGCCTACGGCATGCTGCTCGTCACGGGCCCCACGGGCTCGGGCAAGACGACGACTCTGTATGCGGCGCTGACGGAAATCCATAACGGGCGCGAAAAGATCATCACCATCGAAGACCCCGTCGAATACCAGCTGCCCGGCATTCTGCAGATTCCCGTGAATGAGAAGAAGGGGCTGACCTTTGCCAAGGGCTTGCGCTCGATCCTGCGCCACGACCCCGATAAAATCATGGTGGGCGAGATCCGCGACCGCGAGACGGCGGAAATCGCCGTGCAATCGGCCCTCACGGGCCACCTGGTGCTCACCACCGTGCATGCGAATAACGTCTTCGACGTGTTCGGCCGTTTTACCCACATGGGCATCGATCCGTATGCGTTCGTCTCGGCCCTGAACGGCATCTGGGCGCAGCGGCTGATCCGCACCAACTGCCCCCATTGCGCTACCGAATATACGCCGGACGATTCTGAACTGGCCAGCGTGGGCCTGGCGCGCGCCGACGTTGATGCATATCAATTCAAGCAGGGCAAGGGGTGCGGCGACTGCCGCGGCACGGGCTACAAGGGGCGCCGCTCGATCGCCGAAATCCTCGTGCTGACCGATGAAATCCGCGAACTCATCGTCGACAAGAAGCCGATCCGCCAGATCAAGGCGGCCGCGCATGCGAACGGCACGCGCAGCCTGCGCCTGGCGGCGCTGGAACTGGTCAAGCGGGGCGCCACCACCATCACGGAAATCAAGAGGGTCACCCTGCATGCGTAGAAGTTATGGACTGGGACTGCGCCTGGGCGTGGCGGCGGGCAAGGTGAGCCTGTGGCGCAGCAGCCGCTGGCGCGCGCCCGTCTGGACACCGCTGGGCGAAGCCGCGTATGTGCCGGGCGACACGCTGCACGGCGACTTTGCCGCCCTGGGGCAGGCGTTGGAACAGATTCTGCCGGCCGGCGAGTACGCGGGCTGGCCCCTGTCCGTGGTGCTCGACGATGGCTTGGCGCGCCTGTGGCAAGTGGATATGCCGCACGGCGCCGCGCGCCTGGCCGATATCGAGGCGGCCGCCGCGCTGCGCTTCCAGTCGCTGTATGGCGATCCTCCCGGCCTGTGGCACAGCAGCAGCGCCTGGGATGCGCGCGCGCCTTTCTTTTGCGCCGTGCCCCGTGCCCTGCTGGCGCAGCTGACGCGCGTGGCGGCAGCGCGCAAGCTGGCCCTGATTTTCATCACGCCGCAATTCGCGCGCCACTGGAACCGCTGGCACGGCGCGCTGAAACCGGGCGCCTGGTTCGGCCAGCTGCAGGAGAATGCCTTGACCCTGGGCGTGCGGCACGATGGCCGCCTGCGCGCCGTGCGCGCGCTGCCCGTGCCGCCCGGCGCGGGCCAGGATTGGCTGGAACATACGCTGGCGCGCGAGGCGCTGCTGCAAGGCGTGCCCGCACCGGCGCTGCTGCAGCTGTGCGGCGCGCCGCCAGCGCTCTGGCTGGCGCCGGCGGCAGCGTTCCGCTGCCAGATTTTTTCCGCGCCGGACGGGGAAGGCGCCTTGTCGCCGGCCGCCCGGCTGGCCCGCAGCGGAGGCGTGGCATGACGCGCCTCGATATCGATTTCGCGCCGCCCGGCTGGCGCCGCAGCCTGCACCGCGTGCCCGCATGGGCGTGGATGACGGGGGCGCTGGGCGTGGTGCTGGCCGTCACGGCGGCCTGCAGCGGCAGCGCCGCGCTGCAGCGCCAGCAACTGCGCGAGGGGCAGTTGCAGCGCGCGCAGCAGCGCGTGATGGCCTCCATGCAGGGCCCCGCGCCTGCGCCGCAAATCGCCATCGCGCCCGCGCAGGCGGCGGCCGTGAATGCGGCCATCCTGCAATTGAACCTGCCGTGGCGCGACTTGCAGGATGCGCTGGCCAGCGCCACGCCGCCCGCCATCGCGCTGCTGGCGCTGGAACCGGATGCGCGCAAGCGCGTGCTGAAGATCACGGCCGAGACGACCGGCAGCGACGCCATGGTGGCCTACATCGCGCAACTGAAGCAGCAGGAGCTGTTTGGCGCCAGGGTGCAGCTGCTGCGCCATGAAATCAATGCGCTCGACCCGAATAAACCCTTGCGCTTCCAGCTCGAAGCGCGCTGGGGCTCGCCATGATGGCCATCGATATCAATATCCTGCGCCTGCGCGCGCAACTGCTGCTGCGCCGTCTGGGCGCGCCCGCCTGCATCGCCGTGGCCTTGCTCGCGCTGGGCGTGGCCGCCTGGGCGTGGGCCTGGCAGCAGCGGGCCGTGGCGGCGCAGCTGGAAGCGCGTCCGTTACCTGCGCCATCGCTGGACGTGGCCATCGCGGCGCCGCCGGCGACGTCCAGCGAAAACCTGGCGCGCTTTTATGCGGCCCTGGGACAGCAGCGCCACGCGGAGCAGCAGGTCAAGCAGCTGTTCGACCTGGCCGCGAAGAACGGCTTGCTGCTGGCGCAGGGCGAATACAAGAGCGGCTACGACAAGGCCAGCAAGGTCGCCACATACCAGGTGACCTTGCCGCTGAAGGGCAGTTACGGGGCCGTGTGGCAGTTCGCGCTGCAGGCGCTGCGCGCCGCTCCCTTCGCCTCGCTCGACGAACTGAGTTTCCGCCGCGAGCAGATCGCCGATACGCAACTGGAAGCGCGCTTGCGCCTGACGTTTTATTTGACCGAAACGCAGGCCGAAACGCAGGCCGATGCGCAGGCCGATGCGGGAGGCGCGCCATGACGCCGCGCCATTGGCTTATGCTGGCCGGCGTGCTGGGCGCGGGCGCCTTGCTGCTGTTCGGCGAGCGCCAGCCCGTGGCCGACGTGGTCGAAGCGGTGGAGCGGGCCGTCGCGCCCGCGCGCCATGCGGCCGTCAAGGCGCCGGCCGCGCAGCCGGCCATCCTGGCCCTGCTGCCGCGCAGCGAAGTGGCGGGCGAGGAGGGCGAGACCTTTGGCGGCGCCGACGGCGTCTTCCAGAGCCAGAACTGGAATCCGCCGCCGCCGAAAATGGCAGTGACGGCAGCGCCGCCGCCACCGCCGCCGATGGCGCCGCCGCTGCCCTACGTCTACCTGGGCAAGGCGGCCGCCGACGGCGCCTGGGAAGTGTTTTTGTCGCGCGCCGACAAGACGTATATCGTGCGCGCCAATACCGTCATCGATGGCGCCTACAAGGTCGTGACGATCGCGCCGCCCGTCATGACGCTCACTTATCTGCCGTTGAACCAGCTTCAGCAGCTCAACATTGGAGTTTCCGAGTGATGTCTCGTTCCTTTTCATCGGCGCTGCTGCTCTTGCTGCTGTCCGGCTGCGCAGGGCAGCAAGCCTACCGCGACGGGCGCGAGTTGATTGCGCAAGATCAAGTCCCGGCCGGCCTGCAAAAACTGCAGGAAGCGCTGCAGCAAGACCCCGGCAACGCGCAATACCGCAGCGCCTATCTGCAGGCGCGCGAGCGGGCCACCGGCAGCCGCTTGCAGCAGGCCGAGCGCCAGGCGCAGGCGGGGCAGGGCGAGCTGGCGCGCGCCTCCTTCATGAGCGTGCTGGAAATCGATGCGCAGAACGAGCGGGCCAACAGCGGCTTGCGCGCGCTTGAACGCGAGCAGCGCCAGGGGAAATTGCTGGCCGATGCGCGCACGGCCCTTGAGGCAAAACAATACGACCCCGCGCGCCAGCGCCTGAACGCCATCCTGACGGAGCAGCCGAATCACGCGGGCGCGCGCGCGCTGCTGCGCGAGGTCGATGAAAAGACGGCGCCGCCCATCGTCGAATCGGGCCTGGCCAGGTCGTACAAGCAGCCGATCACGATCGAGTTTCGCGACGCGCCGTTAAAACAGGTGTTCGAGCTGATCGCGCGCCGTTCCGGCCTCAATTTCGTCTTCGACAAGGACGTCAAGGCGGATGCGAAAACGTCGATCTTCCTGAAAAACAGCACGGTGGAATCGGCCGTCTACTTCCTGCTGGTGACGAACCAGCTGGAACAGCAGGTGATGGATGCGAACACCATTTTGATCTATCCCAATGTGGCGGCGAAATTGAAGGAATACCAGGAAGTGCTGGTGAAAACCTTCTTCCTGGCGAACGCGGACGCCAAGCAGGTGGCCAACACGCTCAAGACCATCCTCAAGACGCGCGACGTGGTGGCCGATGAAAAACTCAACCTCGTCATCGTGCGCGACACGCCCGAGGCGATCCGCCTGGCCGAGCGCCTGATCGCGCTGCAGGACGTGCCGGAGGCGGAAGTGGTGCTGGAACTGGAAATCCTCGAAGTCAAGCGCAGCCGCCTGATGGAGCTGGGTGTGGCCTGGCCATCGAGCCTGACCTTGACGCCGCTCAGTACCTCGGGCGGGATCGGGTTGACCATCAACGACTTGAATAATCTGAATCAGCGTACTCTCGGCGTGAGCAACCTGGCCGTGACGGCGAACGCCAACAAGACGGACGGCGACGCGAACATCCTGGCCAACCCGCGCATCCGCGTGCGCAACCGGGAAAAGGCGAAATTCGTCATCGGCGACAGGGTGCCCGTGGTGACCACCACGATTTCGCCGGGCACGGGCGGCTTCGCTTCCGAATCGATCAGCTACCTGGACGTGGGCCTGACGGTGAACGCCGAGCCGACCATTTATTTGAACAATGAAGTGGGCATCCGCATCTCGCTCGAGGTGAGCAACCTGGGCGCGGCCACCACCACCCGGAGCGGCTCGACCCTGTACCAGATCGGCACGCGCCAGGCGTCGACCATGCTGCAGCTGAAGGATGGCGAAAACCAGGTGCTGGCGGGCCTGATCAACAATGAAGAGCGCAGCTCGGGCAACAAGGTGCCGGGCCTGGGCGACATACCCGTGCTGGGCCGCCTGTTCGGCAGCAGCAAGGACGATAGCCAGAAGACGGAAATCGTGTTGTCGATCACGCCGCACCTGGTGCGCACGGTGCAGCGCCCGGAAGCGAAGGAGTCGGAGTTTTCCGCCGGCACGGAAGGCAGCTTCCGCCGCCGGCCCGACATGGCGGTCAAAGTGCCCACGCAGATGCCGGGCACGGTGATCGTGCGTTCCGGCCCGTCGGCCGTCGGCATGCAGCCGGCGCCGGCGCAGCAGCTGATGGCGCCGGGCCAGGTGCCGCCCGCCTTGCCGCAGAGCGTGCCGGCGCAGGAAGTGGCGCCGTCGCCCGAGCCGGCCGCCTCGCCCTTGCCGATCTCGGCTGGCCAGCCCGTGCCGCTGCAGGCGTCGCCCTTGCCGCTGTCATCGAGCCAGCCGGTGCCGGTGGCGCCCGCCAAATGAGACTGGCGCATGCGCAGGGCGGGCCAGGCGGCTTCACCCTGATCGAGCTGCTGGTGACCCTGGCCATCCTGGGCGTGCTGGCCACCCTGGTGATCCCCGTCACGCAGGTGACGGTGCAGCGGCGCCAGGAGCAGGAATTGCGGCGCGCGCTGCGCGAGATCCGCCAGGGCCTCGACGCTTATAAACGGGCCGGCGACGAAGGCCGCGTCATGCGCACGCCCGACGCCAGCGGCTATCCGAAAAGCCTGGAGCTGCTGGTCGAGGGCGTGCCGGACCAGCGCAACCCGAAGCGCAGCAAGCTGTTTTTCCTGCGCCGCGTGCCGCGCGACCCGTTCAATGCGGACGCGGGCCTGAGCGATGCGCAAACGTGGGGCAAGCGCAGCTATGCCAGCGAAGCGGCCGAACCGCGCGAGGGCGACGATGTGTACGATGTGTACTCGACTTCCAACAAGACCGGCCTGAACAACGTGCCTTACCGTCTATGGTGAACCATGCCTGTCCCTGACCGCGCGCGCGGCTTTACGCTGATCGAGCTGCTGGTGGTGCTCGGCATCGTGGCGCTGTTGCTGACCCTGGCCGTGCCCCGCTACTTTCCCAGCCTCGACAAGGCGAAGGAAACCGTGTTGGCGGACAATTTGCGCAACCTGCGCACGACCATCGACCAGTTCCACGGCGATACGGGACGTTATCCCGATACTTTGGAGCAACTGGTCGAAAAGAAATACCTGCGCGCCATGCCCATCGACCCCATCACGGACAGCGAATCGACATGGCTGATCGTGCCGCCGCCCGACGATACGCCGGGCCAGGTGTATGACGTGAAAAGCGGCGCGCCCGGCAAGGACCGCAGCGGCACGCCGTTCGTGGACTGGTAGCGGCCATGCACCGTCCTGCGCGCCGCCAGCGCGGTGTTACGTATCTGGGCCTGATCATCCTGGTCGCCATCCTGGGCCTCGTGGGGGCGGCCGGGCTGAAAATGGGCTCCTTGCTGCAGCGCCAGGCGGCCGAGCAGGAGCTGCTCGACATCGGGGCGGAGTTTGTCGATGCGCTGCAGAGTTACACGGGTGCCACGCCCGCCGGCCAGCCGCAGCATCCGCCGACCCTGGCCGCCTTGCTGCGCGACCCCCGCTTTCCGCAGGTACGCCGCCATTTGCGCAAGCTGTATGTGGACCCCGTCACGGGACGCGCCGAATGGGGCTTGCTGTACCAGCCCGGTGGCCAGGGCATCATCGGCGTGCATAGCCTGTCATCGTCCGCGCCCTTAAAAGTGGGCAATTTCGACGCCCGCTTCACCGGTTTCGAAGGCAAGTCGCACCTGTCCGAGTGGCTGTTCGTCGCCGGCGGGCCCGTGCCGCCGGCGGGACTGGTCCTGGCGCCGGCAGACGCCGCCGCGCCGCCCTCCGCCGCGCCGCCCGTCTTGTTTCCGCCGCCGCATCCGGCTGCGCCAGCATCCGAACCGTCGGCGCCCGAGGTGGTGGAGCCGGAGGAAGAGGCCGGCGCGCAAGCGCGCAATCCACTTTAACCATAAGTCAACGATGAAGAATACAGGGATAACTATTTTCACCTGGAAATTCATCTTGACCTGGAACCATTTCATAGAGGAAATACTTTCAATAAATGAAATTTCAATAAAATAATTACAAGTAATTTGATGTCTTTATGCTACCATCCTTCCTGGTACTTTCAGTACTAAAGCGATGGCTGGCCCACCTGGCGGCCATAAATTACTTTTAAGGGATAATTTATGAAATTGAAATTTATCGCGGCAGGCATTCTGGCTGCAGCATCGTTCAGCGCATCGGCGGCCACCTACAATCTGGGCATCCTGGATCCAAGCGGCTTCGATACGCGGGCATCGATCACCACCAATTTCGCCGCCAATTCGGTGGTCGATGATTTGTGGACCTTCAAACTGCTGACCCCGTCGTCGACCTCGTTTGGCGCATTGCAAACGTTTTCCGTTGCCGAAGGCGCGATCAGCAACTTCGCCGCCACCCTGGTGGGCTATGGCGACCTGACCCTGACGTCGGTGGCCGGCATCCAAAGCCTGAGCTGGGCCGGTTCCCTGGCGGCGGGTACCTATGAGGTGCGTGTTTCGGGCTTGACCGGTTTGCAGAATGGCCAGTACGTGGGCACGGTCTCGGCCTTGCCTGTGCCGGAACCGGAAACCTACGGCATGCTGTTGGGTGGCCTGGCGCTGGTCGGTTTCGCCGCCCGCCGCCGCGCCCGCAAAGCTGTTTGATTTTTGCTGGCAAGAATGACAAAACCCGCCGAGGCGGGTTTTTTTGTTTCTACTGCATGATTACATATGCGATTGCGACAACATGTGCAGGACTAGGCGCCCAGTCGAAGGCAGTACGCCAGTACGGCGAGACGCAGGCAACAACGTCCTGCCCATGCTGTCAAGCGTGGCGCTTGAAATCGCGGAAGCGGAAGCCAACCGCAAATAACGTCGCAAAATACGCCACGCCGCACAGGGCCACCACCAGGGCCAGCGCGCCGGCCCGCAACAGCGGATGGGCTTGCATAGCGATCCAGTCGATGCGCATGGCGCCAGCATACGCCACGCCGCCCATCACGACGAGTGCCGGCAGCAGGCGCAGGAAGAACTTGGCCCAGCCCGGTTTCGGCTGGTAGATGCCGCGCTTGCGCAAGCCCCAGTACAGGAAGCTGGCGTTCAGGCAGGCGCCCAGGCCGATCGACAGGGCCAGGCCGGCCACGGCGATGTAGGGCACGAATAGCAGATTCATCAGTTGCGTGGCGATCAGCACGCCGATGGCGATTTTCACGGGCGTGCGGATATCCTGGCGCGCATAGAAGGCGGGCGCCAGGGTTTTCACCAGGATGATGCCGATCAGGCCCAGGCTGTAGGCCACCAGCGGCTGCGTCGACATGGTCACGGATTCAGCCGTGAACTTACCGTAGTGAAATAATGTCGCGATCAGCGGCGTGGCCAGGGTCGCCATGCCGACGGCGGCGGGCAGGGCCAGCAGGAAGGTCAAACGCAAGCCCCAGTCCAGCAGGGCCGAGTATTCCGTCTTGTCGCCATCGACATTCGCCTTCGACAGGCTGGGCAGCAAGATGGTGCCCAGGGCCACGCCCAGCATGGCGGTGGGGAACTCCATCAGGCGGTCCGCATACGACAGCCAGGAAATGCTGCCCTCGGCCAGGCGCGACGCGATACTCGTGTTGATCATCAGGCTGATCTGCGCTGCCGAGACGGCAAACACGGCCGGCCCCATCTTTTTCAGCACGCGGCGCACGCCGCCGTCGGACAGGCCGATGGCGGGATTGATCGACAGGCGCGGCAGCATGCCGATCTTGATCAGCGCGGGTATCTGGATTGCCACTTGCAGCAAGCCGCCGGCGAACACGGCAATGGCCATGGCGTAGATCGGCTGTTTCAAGTGCGGCGCGAGGAACAGCGAGGCGGCGATGAACGACAGGTTCAGCAAGACGGGGGTGAACGCGGGTATCTTGAATTCGCGCCAGGTATTCAGGATGCCGCCGGCCAGGGCCACGAAAGACATGCAAGTAATATAAGGGAACATCAGGCGCGTCATCCACACGGCCGCGTCGAAGGCCCCTGGGTCCTTGGACAGGCCCGTGGCGATCGCGTACACGAACCAGGGCGCGCCGACGATGCCGATGGCGGACACGAGCAAGGTGGCCCAGACGAGGGTGGTGGCCACATGGTCGGCCAGTTGCTTGCTCGCTTCCTGTCCATGCTGGTTCTTGTATTCAGACAAGATCGGCACGAAGGCTTGCGAGAAGGCCCCTTCGGCAAACAGGCGGCGCAACAGGTTGGGAATGCGGAAGGCAACGATGAAGGCGTCCGTGTAGGCGCCGGCGCCAAAGGCGCGCGCGAACAGGCTTTCGCGCAATAATCCGGTTACACGGGACAGCATGGTCATGCTGGAAATGGCGGCGAGGGTTTTAAGCAAGTTCATGGGGGCAGATTATAGCCGGGCGCGGTACCGGCAAACGGTTAAAATATGGTAACAAGCGGGTAACAAGCGGGGCCGATTCGCCCTTGTCAGGCCCATTTTCAGGTGATTTTGGCATCACACACGGTTTTTTGATTTGCCCCCGCTTGAAAATATCGCTATAATCGAAGGCTGTACAGAATTCTGTTACGCAGACACTAATGTTTGACAGGCACTGGTTTGGCACACATGGTTCGGCAGACGCACAGAACGCACCGGTTGGCAAACACTAATGTTTGCAAACGCACTTTGACCCTGTTTTAGGAAATTCCATGGCAAATACCGCACAAGCGCGCAAACGCGCTCGTCAAGCAGTTAAGCAAAACGCACACAATTCGTCCCAACGTTCGACCTTGCGCACGGCTATCAAAGCTGCTCGCAAAGCGATCCAGGGCGGCGACAAGGCAGCTGCTGCTGCAATCTTCCAAGCATCCGTGTCGACCATCGACCGTATCGCTGACAAGAAGATCATCCACAAAAACAAGGCAGCTCGCCATAAGAGCCGTCTGGCAGCTGCTTTGAAAGCACTGTCCGCTTAATATTCGCCAGCAGGCAAGCCGCCACGGCGGCCTTGCCTGTGCCGGTACGCTGGCACTGGTTGAAAAGCAAAAACCCGCAGATTCATTCTGGCGGGTTTTTTCGCGTTTTTTCAGGATTTTTTGCGGCCGTGCCCGCCAGCGGCAGGCTGCGGCCGCGCTGGCCTAGCGTGTCCCTGGCAAGTTGCCGATGCTCATGCCCGGCTTGATGTTCTTTTGCTTGAACCAGCCCAGGTTCATTTCCAGCGCATAGCGCACGGGCACGGTCTTCGTGGAGCAATGGCTGTCGAGCGTGTGCGGCTGCATGTCTTCGATGTTGACGATCTTGCCGCCGGCATCGATAAAGGCCACGGACAGGGGCAGCGGCGTGTTTTTCATCCACATGCATTGCGTCGATGGGTTGCCAAAGACGAACAGCATGCCCGCATTGGCCGGCATCTTTTCACGGTACATCAAGCCCTGTTCGCGCTGCTCTTCCGTGGCGGCCACTTCCGCCTGGATCAAATGCATGCCAGCCGACAGTTGCACGCTCTTTGTTTGAGCTTGAGCAATGTTGGCGCCGGCCAGCAGGGCGATGGACAGGCTGAGATGACGTAGGGAATTTTTCATGGGGCGGGACGGTGGCTGCGAAGCGGCGATTAAGCCATGCTGGCGGCTGCCTGGTCAAGCATGCTGCCTGTCCGCGCCGAAAGCGTGGGGTTACAGCAACATGGCTGCTGCCGTAACCCCGGGAATTACCCTTGCTGGGAATTACCCTTGCTTCTTCTTACTTCTTACTTCTTGCTGCTTACTTCACCGGCTTGCCTGCCTCGGCGGCCGGCTGCTTCGCCTTGCGGGCCTGGGGAACCAGGCGCGGGGCATCCGTTGCGGCCGAAGCCTTGGTCGATGCGCCCGAACGCGCCGCATCCGTCGCGGCCGAAGCGTTGACGGTGGCCGACGCCGGCGGCACCGGCTTGACGGCGTCGGTCGCGGCCGACGCATGGCTGGCTGCCGAAGCGGGTGGCGGCTTGACGGCATCGGTCGCGGCGGAAGCGTGCACCTTGGCGCCCGATTGCGCCAGTGCGGCGCCGGCAAGCAGGGAAGCGGCCAGGGCCAGGATTACTTTTGTCATCATCTTTCCTTTTCTATCATGTTAAGGTGAGATGATTTTAATGCATTATCTAAAAATAAATAGTGCATCTTGGCAAAATTCGGCGCCGGGGACGTTTTTTCTTGTCCGGTTCACGCTTTTCCAATGTTCTCGGCCGGCACTTCGCACCATTCGCCGGGCAGCAAGGGGTGGCTGGCCAGGGAAAACGGGCCGATGGCGCTGCGCACCAGGCGCAGCGTGGGCAGGCCGACGGCGGCCGTCATGCGCCGCACTTGCCGGTTTTTCCCTTCTTTCAGGGTGATCGCCAGCCATGAGGTGGGCTTGTCGGCGCGCGCGCGGATCGGCGGATTGCGCGGCCACAGCCAGTCCGGCTCGGCGATGCGCACGGCCTTGCACGGCTTGGTGATGAAGTCGCCCAGGTCCAGCGGCGCCTGCAGGCGCGCCAGGCTGGCCGCATCGGGCACGCCGTCGACCTGCACCAGGTAGGTTTTCGCTTCCTTGCGGTCCGGGTGGCTGATCTCGTGCTGCAGGCGGCCGTCGTCCGTCAGCAGCAGCAAGCCTTCGCTGTCGGCGTCGAGCCGGCCGGCCGGGTAGATGCCGGGGATGGTGATGTGGTCGGCCAGGGTGGCGCGGCCCTCCTGCGGCGAAAACTGGCACAGGACCTGGAATGGTTTATTGAAGAGGATGAGTGGCATGCTGGTAAGGGAATTGATGTAAGCGATGGTGGCTGCTGATCGGCGCCGCAAAAGCGTGGCGCCCTGTAAGATACTGGTGCATAATGTGAAATGTTAGTCTTATGTCTTATAGAAGACTTGAGGCGGTATGGCAATGCGGTTCTTTGGCGCCGCGGGTGGCCCGGGTGTTCTTTCCCTGCTAAAGTGCGTTGTTGCCGCCCTGTTCGGACTTGTTTTTGTAAACTCTGCAACCGCAGAGCGCGTCGCCGGCCTGCGTTGCCCGCCAGCGGTGTGTCCCACTTCGGAGATCACGATGTATCAACATATCACTGTACCTGCTGACGGCCAAAAAATCACCGTCAACGCCGATTTTTCGCTGAATGTACCAGATAATCCCATCGTTCCCTTCATTGAAGGCGATGGCACGGGCATCGATATCAGTCCGGTCATGATCAAGGTGATCGACGCGGCCGTGGCCAAGGCCTACGGCGGCGCGCGCAAGATCAGCTGGATGGAAATCTATGCGGGCGAAAAAGCGACGAATGTGTACGGCCCCGATGTGTGGCTGCCGGAAGAAACCTTGGCCGTGCTGAAAGATTACGTGGTTTCCATCAAGGGCCCGCTGACCACGCCCGTCGGCGGCGGCATCCGCTCGCTGAACGTGGCCTTGCGCCAGCAGCTCGATCTGTACGTCTGCCTGCGCCCCGTGCGCTACTTCACGGGCGTGCCATCGCCCGTGAAAGAGCCGGAAAAGACGGACATGGTGATTTTCCGCGAAAACTCGGAAGATATCTATGCCGGCATCGAATACCAGCAAGGCTCGCCCGAGGCGAAGAAATTGATGGATTTCCTCGTCAATGAAATGGGCGTGACCAAGATCCGCTTCCCGGCCACGTCGGGCCTGGGCATCAAGCCCGTTTCCATCGAAGGCACCGAGCGCCTGGTGCGCAAGGCCATCCAGTATGCGATCGACAATGACAAGCCATCCGTGACGATCGTGCACAAAGGCAACATCATGAAGTACACGGAAGGCGGCTTCCGCGACTGGGCATATGCGCTGGCGCAAAAGGAATTCGGCGCCGAGCTGATCGATGGCGGCCCGTGGTGCAAGTTCAAGAACCCTAGGACGGGCCGCGACATCATCGTCAAGGATTCCATCGCTGACGCGTTCCTGCAACAGATTTTGCTGCGTCCGGCCGAATACAGCGTCATCGCCACCCTGAATTTGAACGGCGATTACATTTCCGACGCGCTGGCGGCGCAAGTGGGCGGCATCGGCATCGCGCCGGGCGCCAACCTGTCCGACTCCGTCGCCATGTTCGAAGCGACGCACGGCACGGCGCCGAAGTACGCGGGCAAGGATTACGTGAACCCCGGTTCGCTGATTTTGTCCGCGGAAATGATGTTGCGCCACATGGGCTGGCTGGAAGCGGCCGACCTGGTGATTTCCTCGATGCAAAAGTCGATCGCCTCGAAGCGCGTCACCTATGATTTCGCCCGCCTGATGGAAGGCGCCACGCAAGTGTCGTGCTCCGGTTTCGGCCAGGTGATGGTCGAGCACATGTAAAGGAAGCGGGGCAGGGTGCTGCGCGCCCTGCGGACGAAAAAAAACCCCACTTCAAGGAAACGGGGTTTTTCACATCTGAGGGCCGGCGATGCTTAGGCTGCTTGGATGTTGGAAGCTTGCTTGCCTTTAGGGCCTTGCGTGACTTCGAATTGAACTTTTTGACCTTCTTTGAGGGTCTTGAAACCGTTCATGTTGATTGCGGAGAAATGAGCAAACAAATCTTCGCCGCCATCATCTGGAGTGATGAAGCCAAAACCTTTGGAATCATTGAACCACTTAACTGTACCTGTTGCCATAAAAAGAACTTTCAAAATTAAAACAAATCACACGAGCCATAAAAGCAAGAAGCTTCTTGCCCCCTCCTCGACGTCTCACTTCTTATCAAGCTGTACATTACTGCAACAGTCGATACAGCATTGTTGGCGGAATAAATAATGAAGTCAAGCGCTTTTCCATCGATATTGCCAAATTCTTCACGACAACCAAAAAAGCAACTCTTGATTTTGACGGCAAGGTCGCCATCTGCGCACTATTAAGAAAACGCGTAAGATTGAAAACAATTGGAAAGGCGTAGATATTGCGCATGACAACCACTGTGAAAGCATTAGAATAAGCGTATGGCAACCAAGCACGACACAGAAACCCTGCTGGAGCGGCAAGTGCTGAAGCCGCCACCGCTCTACCAGGTAGCCTTGCTCAATGACGACTACACCCCCATGGAATTTGTGGTGGCCATCATTCAGGAGTATTTCAACAAGGACCGTGAAACGGCGACGCAAATCATGCTCAGTGTTCATCGCTACGGCAAAGGAGTGTGCGGCGTGTTCTCTAAAGATATAGCGTGTACCAAAGTGGAGTTCGTTTTAACGCATGCGCGCAAGGCGGGGCACCCCCTGCAGTGCGTGATGGAGGAAGTATGATTGCGCAGGAATTAGAAGTAAGTTTGCACATGGCGTTTGTCGAAGCTCGGCAGGCACGGCACGAATTCATCACGGTTGAGCATTTACTGCTGGCACTGCTGGACAATCCCTCCGCTGCCGAGGTGTTGCGTGCCTGCGCGGTCAATATTGAAGACCTGCGCAAGACCCTCACCAATTTCATCGGCGATAACACGCCGACCGTGCCTGGCACGGGCGAAGTCGACACCCAGCCGACGCTTGGTTTCCAGCGCGTGATCCAGCGTGCCATCATGCACGTCCAGTCCGCCTCGAATGGCAAGAAGGAAGTCACGGGCGCCAATGTGCTGGTGGCCATCTTCGGCGAAAAGGATTCGCATGCTGTCTACTACCTGCACCAGCAGGGCGTGACGCGCCTGGACGTGGTCAATTTCATCTCGCACGGCGTGCGCAAGGACCAGTCGACGGAAAGCGCGAAAGCCTCCGAAGGCGTGGAAGAGGCACCCGTCGATGGCCAGCCGAAGGAAAGCCCGCTCGACCAGTTCACGCAAAACCTGAACAAGGCCGCTGCCGAAGGCAAGATCGACCCGCTGATCGGCCGCGAGGAAGAAGTCGACCGCGTGATCCAGATCCTGTGCCGCCGCCGCAAGAACAATCCGCTGCTGGTCGGCGAGGCGGGCGTGGGCAAGACGGCCATCGCCGAAGGCCTGGCCTACCGCATCACGCAAAGCGATGTGCCGGAAATCCTGCAGAATGCCGTCGTATATTCGCTGGACATGGGCGCCTTGCTGGCCGGTACCAAATACCGCGGCGACTTCGAACAGCGCCTGAAAGCCGTGCTGAAACAACTGAAGGACAATCCGAACGGCATCCTGTTCATCGACGAGATCCACACCATCATCGGTGCGGGCTCGGCGTCGGGCGGCACGCTGGATGCGTCGAACCTGCTGAAACCGGCACTGGCCAACGGCCAATTGAAGTGCATCGGCGCGACCACGTACACGGAATTCCGCGGCGTGTTTGAGAAAGATCATGCCTTGAGCCGCCGCTTCCAGAAAGTGGACGTCAACGAGCCAACCGTCGAGCAAACCGTGCAAATCTTGCGCGGCCTCAAATCGCGCTTCGAAGAGCACCACGGCGTGAAATACTCGGCCTCGGCCCTGTCGACGGCGGCCGAACTGGCGGCGCGCTTCATCAACGACCGCCACTTGCCCGACAAGGCGATCGACGTCATCGATGAAGCGGGCGCGGCGCAGCGCATCTTGCCGAAGTCGAAGCAAAAGAAAACCATCGGCAAGGCCGAGATCGAGGACATCATCGCCAAGATCGCGCGCATTCCGCCGCAAACGGTCAACCAGGACGACCGCAGCAAGCTGCAGACGATCGACCGCGACTTGCGCAATGTTGTGTTCGGGCAAGATCCCGCCATCGACGCGCTGGCTTCGGCCATCAAGATGGCACGTGCCGGCCTGGGCAAGACGGACAAGCCGATCGGCTCCTTCCTGTTCTCCGGTCCGACGGGCGTGGGCAAGACCGAAGTGGCGAAACAGCTGGCCTTCATCCTCGGTATCGAGCTGATCCGTTTTGACATGTCGGAATACATGGAACGCCACGCCGTCAGCCGTCTGATCGGCGCGCCACCGGGCTACGTCGGTTTCGACCAGGGCGGCTTGCTGACGGAAGCGATCACCAAGAAGCCGCATGCGGTCTTGCTGCTCGATGAAATTGAAAAAGCCCATCCGGACATTTTCAATATCCTGCTGCAAGTGATGGATCACGGCACCTTGACGGACAACAATGGTCGCAAAGCCGATTTCCGCAACGTGATCATCATCATGACGACGAATGCGGGCGCGGAAAGCTTGCAAAAGACGTCGATCGGCTTCACCAACTCGAAGCAGGCTGGCGACGAGATGGCCGACATCAAGCGCATGTTTACGCCGGAGTTCCGCAACCGCATCGACGCGACCATCAGCTTCCGGTCGCTGGATCAGGAAATCATCCTGCGCGTGGTCGACAAGTTCCTGATGCAGCTGGAAGAGCAGTTGCACGAGAAAAAGGTCGAAGCCGTGTTTACCGAGAAGCTGCGTGCTTTCCTCGGCAAGAAAGGTTTCGATCCGCTGATGGGCGCGCGGCCGATGGCGCGCCTGATCCAGGACATGATCCGCAAGGCCCTGGCCGACGAGCTGCTGTTCGGCCGCCTGGTGACGGGTGGACGGGTCACGGTCGACCTCGACGACAAGGACCAGGTCTTGCTGGAATTCCCGGAACCGCCAGATGCGGCGCCGACGGCTGCGCCGGAAACGGTGGAAGTGGAATAAGCTTCCTGCCGTCAACAAAAACCCGCCCACGCAAGTGGCGCGGGTTTTTTTACGCCCGTAAGTGAGTAATGGAAACTATTATGCAAATTGCCTTGTTTAAAAAAAGGTATTGCTTTTGCATTAGCTATGCAAGAATCGGGATCCCGGTGTCGGCCTTGCCCCGCATCGTTTCCATGACCGCTGACTGCTCGTTGAAAGACTGCCTACATGAAAATTTCCCGTACTCTCGCCTTCCTCCTGTTGTCCGCCGGCTTGCTGGGGAGCGCTGCCGCCGCTGCCGCGCCTGCCGGCAGCTACTTCCGCTTTCCCGCCGTGCGCGGCGATACCGTCGTCTTCACGGCCGAAGGTGACTTGTGGAAAAGCAATCTGCGCGGCGGCGCGGCGCAGCGTTTGACCACGCATCCCGGCTATGAAACGAATGCGGCGATTTCGCGCGACGGCCAGTGGATCGCCTTTTCCGCCGCCTATGAAGGGGCGCAGGAAGCGTATGTGATGCCGCTGGCAGGCGGCTTGCCGCGCCGTATTTCGTACGACAATGGCGGCGTGCTGGTGCTGGGCTGGACGGCGCAGGGCGAAGTGCTGGTCAGCACGCAAAATACGGACGGTCCCGCGTCGCGCCGCATCGTCGCTGCCATCGATCCCGTGAAACAGACGCGCCGCGTGTTTCCCGTGGCCGACGCCAACGATGCCGTGCTCGACGACGCCGGCAAGACGCTGTTCTTCACGCGTTTCGGCCTGGCCATGACCAACGACAATGTGCGCAACTACCGGGGCGGCGCGCATGCCGTCCTGTGGCGCTATGACCTCGATGGCAAGGGCGAGGCCGTGCGCATGCACGCGGAACCCGCTGTGTTGGCTGGCAACAACAAGCGCCCCATGTGGTGGCAGGGCCGTGTCTACTATATCAGCGACGCGGGCGGCAGCGACAATCTGTGGAGCATGCTGCCCGACGGCTCCGACCGCCGCGCCTTGACCAGCCACACGCAGTGGGACGTGCGCAATGCGTCCCTGGGCGACGGCAAGATCGTCTACCAGCTGGGCGCCGATTTGCACGTGCTCGACCTGAACGCCCCGGCAACGGGCGCTTCGCAGCCGTTGGCCATCAGCCTCGTGTCCGATTTCGACCAGCAGCGCGCGCGCCAGATCCGTTCGCCGCTCGATACCTTGAGCAATGTCCAGGTGTCGGGCAAGGATGAGCGCATCATCCTTACTGCAAGGGGCCGTGTCAGCATCGCCGGCACGGGCAGCTTGCGCCGCGTCGACATCGCCATTCCGGAAGGGGCGCGGGCGCGCGACGCCGTCTTTTCCAGCGATGAGAAATCCGTCTTCGCCATCGTCGACACGAGCGGCGAGAATGAAATCTGGAAGTACGCCGCCGACGGCTCGGGCAAGGGCGAGCAGCTGACGACGCAGGGCGATAATCACCGCTGGAAATTGTATCCGTCGCCGGACGGGCGCTGGCTGGCCCACACGGATAAAAAGGGCCGTTTCTGGCTGCTGGACCTGGCGACCAGGGGCAACGCGCTGATCGACGACGCGGGCAAGGCGGGCGTGGACAAGCACGACGAAGTGCAATGGTCGCCCGACAGCCGCAACCTGGCCATCGTGCGCGTGGCCAGCAACGAGCAGCGCGAGCAGATCGGCTTGTACAACCTCGCGTCGAAGCAGCTGCAATTCGTCACCAGCGACCGCTACACGTCTGGTTCGCCCGTCTTTTCGCCGGACGGGCGCTGGCTGTATTTCTTGTCGGCGCGCAATTTCCAGCTGGCCAACGGTTCGCCATGGGGCGACCGCAACATGGGGCCCGTGTTCGACAAGCGCACCGGCGTGTATGCGCTGGCGCTGCAGCCGGGCAACCGTTTCCCGTTCCAGCCCGACGATGAACTGAGCCGTCCGGGAGTGAAACCGCCCGAGACGGACGATGAAAAGGCGGCCGAATCGGCGGCGGAAAAAGCGCTGGAAAAGGCGGGCGGCAAGGGTGCCGTGAAAAAGGCGCCGGCCGCGTTGCCGGCCATCGTCAGCCAGGGCCTGGCCGAACGCCTGTATGAAGTGCCGCTGGCGGCGGGCAATTACAGCGCTCTGGCCGCCGATGACAAGCGCCTGTATTTCCTCGAGCGGGACAGCGGCGAAAACAAGTCCAGCCTGAAGACCTTGGCAATTGGCAACACCGGCTCCAAGCCGGAATTGCTGGTGGCCAATGTGCGCGAATTCGACCTGGCGCAGGACAAGAAGCATTTGTACTACCGTACGGCGGCGGCCACGGGACCGGGCGAGATGCTGGTGATCGAGGCGGGTGCCAAGCTGCCGGCCGACCTGTCGAAGGCCAAGGTCAAGGTCGACGACTGGACTTTCGTGTCGAATCCGCGCCTGGAATGGAAGCAGATGTTCAACGACGCCTGGCGTTTGCACCGCGATTTTCTCTACGACGCGAAGATGCGCGGCGTGGACTGGAAGGCGGCGCGCGACAAATATGCGCCGCTGGTCGAGCGGGTCACGGACCGCGCCGAACTCAATGACGTGCTCGGCATGATGGTGGCCGAAGTGGGCGCCCTGCATTCGCAGATCCGCCCCGGCGAATTGCGCCGCACGGAGCAGGAAGGCACGCCGGCGGGCCTGGGCGCCGTGCTGGCGCGCACCAGCGACGGCTACCGGGTCGAGCATGTCTACCGCAGCGAGGCGGAGCTGCCTTCGGCGCGCGCACCGCTGTCGCGTCCCGACGTGGAGGTGAAGGCGGGCGACGTGATCACGGCCGTCAACGGCAAGGACGTCTTGGGCGCGCGCGACATCAGCGACCTGCTGCTGAACCAGGCCGACAAGCAGGTGCTGTTGCAGGTCAGGCGGGGCAAAGGCGCGCCGCGCGCCGTCATCGTCACGCCCGTCAACATGGCGAAACAGACGGCGCTGCGCTATGGCGACTGGGAATTGAGCCGCGCCGAGCAGGTGGCGGCCGCCTCGCAGGGGCGCATCGGCTACCTGCATTTGCGCGCCATGGGCCCCAACGACATCGCCTCGTTCGCGCGCGATTTTTATGCGAACATCAACCGCGAAGGCTTGATCATCGACGTGCGGCGCAATAACGGCGGCAATATCGACAGCTGGATCATCGAAAAACTGCTGCGCAAGGCCTGGGCCTACTGGGCGCCGCCGGGCGTGCAGCCGTCGTCGAACATGCAGAATACCTTCCGCGGCCACCTGGTTGTGCTGGTCGACGAACTGACGTATTCGGATGGCGAGACCTTCGCCGCCGGCATCAAGGCCCTGGGCCTGGCGCCGCTGGTGGGCAAGCGCACGGCAGGCGCGGGCGTCTGGCTCAGCGACAATACGCGCCTGGCCGACAATGGCATGGCGCGCGTGGCGGAAAACGGCCAGTTCGGCATCGACGGCCAGTGGCTGATCGAAGGCGTGGGCGTGGTGCCGGACGTGGAGGTGGAAAATCCGCCGCACGCCACCTTCAATGGCGCCGATCGCCAGCTGGAAGTGGCGCTCGACATGCTGGCGAAAAAGTTCAAGGAGCAGCCGCGCCCCGCTTTCCAGGCGCAGCCGATCCCCGCGCTGAAGTAGTCCCGCTACAGGCCGCAGGCGGCCTTGAACTGTTGCGCGCGGCGGCGCGACACCTCGACCACGCTGCCGTCCAGCAGGTGCAGGTCGAGGCCATCGGCCGCATTCGGCGCCACTTGCGCCACCTGCGCCAGGTTGACGATCTGGCGCCGGTTGGCGCGCAGGAACAGGGCGGGATCGAGCTTTTCTTCCAGCAGGTTCAGGGTGCGCAGCATCAGCGGACGCTGCGCGCCGAAATGCACGCGTGTGTAGTTGCCTTCCGATTCCAGCAGGCGGATATCGTCAAACGCCACGAACCAGCAGCGTTCCCCATCCTTGATGAAGACTTTGCGCGGCGCGGGCGGCGGCACGGCTTGCGCCCGCGCGCCGGCGCGTGCCAGCGCCGTGGCCAGGCGTGCCGCCTGCACGGGTTTTTGCAGGTAGTCGAGGGCGCTGACCTCGAACGCCTGCAGCGCGTACTGGTCGAAGGCCGTGCAAAAGATGACGTCGGGCGCATCATCGAGCGCGGCCAGCAGGTCGAAGCCGGAGCCGCCCGGCATCTGCACGTCGAGCAGCAGCAGGTCGGGCCGCAGCTTGCCGATCTGCGCGACGGCGTCGGCCGCGCTGGCCGCCTCGCCCACGATCTCCACGGCGCCGCGCTGCACATGCGGCGCCAGCAGCCGTCGCAGCTCGGCGCGCGCCAGGCGCTCGTCATCGACCAGCAGTACCTTGAGCGGCTGGCCGTTCATGCCCGCTCCGGCAGGTGGATGGTGGCGTGCACCCAGCCCGCCTGTTCGCGCAATTCCAGGCTGGCGCGCTCGCCGCAAGCCAGTTGCAGGCGCTGGCGCGCATTGCGCAGGCCGACGCAGGTGGAGTTGCCCGGTTCGCGCAAGGCGCCCGTGTTGGCCACGTCGATCTGCAGCATGGCCGCGCCGTCGGCGGGGCTGGCGCGGCGCGCCTCGATGCGGATGTCGGCGCCCTCGGCGCTTGCTTCGACGCCGTACTTGACGGCGTTTTCCACCAGCGTCTGCAGGGCCATGGGCGGCACGCGCACGTGTTCCAGGTCGGGCGCGCCGATCTCGATCGCGAAGCTGACGCGCAAGCGTTCCTCGAAGCGTATCTGTTCGATGGCCAGGTAGGCGCGCACGGCGTCCAGTTCGGCCGCCAGCGGCACCGTGGCGTGCTGGCCCGATTGCAGCGCGTGGCGCATCAGGCCTGCCAGCTGGTCGATCATGTGCGCGGCCGCTTCGCGGTCTTCGAAGATCAGGGCGCGCACGCTATTGAGGCTGTTGAAGAAAAAATGCGGATTGACTTGCGCCTGCAGGGCGCGCAGTTCGGCCTCCCGTCCGTGCAGCTGCAGGCGCAGGGTTTCCGCTTCCAGGCGAGCGGCGCGGCGCAGCGACAGCGCGGTGAAGTAGAACACCGTCCAGGTCAGGAAGACCCCGAACCAGAACAGCAGCGCGCCGGGCAGCCAGGCGATGCCGCGCAGGATGTCGGGCGGATACATGACGTGGAAGGCGGCCGTCACACTGGCCGTCTGGATGGCGGCCAGCAGGATCAGCGACGGCACGATGCGTTTCCAGCGCAAGCCGTTTGCCGCCCAGCCGCGCCGGCGCAGCACGCCATGCCACAGGTGCGACAGCAGCAAGCCGCCCAGCGATCCCCAGCAGGCGATGGTCGCGACGATGCGCAGTTGCGAGGAGCCGCCATACACGCTGTTGAACAGGGCCAGCGCGCCCCAGCCGGCCAGCTGGAAGGTCCAGTACCAGTCGATCCGAGCCAGCAGCGGGGGGCGGTGGGGGTGCGTCATGGCTCAACGCAGGAATTGCTCGATCTGGCCGAACATCCAGTCCGGCTGGTCGTACATGATGAAGTGGCGCGCCGTGTCGGCCAGCGCGATCTGCACGCCGGGCAGCTGGCGGTACTGCTGCTGGAACGTGGCCTCGATGGCGGCGCGCGGCGCGTAGTCCTTGTAGGCGATCCAGGTGCCCAGCACCAGCGTGGGCGACTGCACTTTCGCCACGTCCTGGCGCAAATCGCTGGCCATCAGGGTGCCCATGGCCTTGATCACCGTTTCGCGGTCCGAGCGCTGGCCCCAGCCGATGATGCGTTCCACGTCGGCCGGCGCGCTGGCCATGGCCGCGACGGTGCGGCGCTGACTGGCGCTGGCGGCAGCCGCATCCTGGGCCCGCATGGCCGCCTGCATCTGCTGCGACATGGCTTGCAGCTGCTCCGGCGTGATGGAGGGCAGCTGCGTCGCGCCCAGCGCCGGCAGCGAATCGACGATCACCAGCTTGCCCGTTTGCGCCGGATGGTCGATGGCCATTTTCAGAGCCAGGAAGCCGCCCAGGCTATGCCCGATGATGGTTGGCTGGCCCAGTTTGCGGGTGCCGATGTAGTCGGCCAGCTGCTGTTCCGCCTGCGCCAGCAAGTCGCCTTCGATGGGCGCCACGCCGGCAAAGCCGGCCAATGTCAGCACGTGGCATTGGCGCGCGGCCTGCGGGCCGCACAGGCGCGCCACGGTGGCTTGCCACACTTCGCCCGAGGATGCGAGGCCGGGAATCAGGATCAGGGGACGGCCTTGTCCGGTGACCTCGACCGTGAAGGCCTTGGGCGCGGCGGCCTGGCTGGCGCCCGCTAGCAGCGCCGTACTGAGCAAGATCAATGTTTGCAGTGTTCGTTTCATGGGGTACTCCTCCTTGACGACCATGCTAGCGGCGCCGGGAACGCGCGGCCAGCGCCGCGGGATGAGCGGCGCCAGGGCAGGATGAGCGGCTCAGATCCATCCATCGTGGTCCTGGCAGTGGTCCGGATGGTAGGTCAGGTATTGCACCATGCGCGGCACCGGGCCGCGGTTGGGCGTGGCGCAATGGGGCAGGGCCTGGTGCCAGATGATGAAATCGCCGGCCATGCCTTCGACGGGCACGGGCCGCAAGTCGTCGACGGCCCATTCGCGCGGCTGGCGCCCTGGCGGCACTTGCCGCAGCCAGTCGGCCATGCGGTGCTGGAAGCCGGGCACGCAGTGGAAGGCGCCGTGTTGTGCCGGACAGTCGCTCAGGTACAGCATGCCTTGCAGCTTGAACGGAATCGGCTGCTGCAGGCTGACGTCCCAGTGCAGGGCGCTGCCGAGGAAGCGGTGCTGCGGCGTTTCCGGAGCATTGAAGCTCACCTTGTCGATGCTGGCGTAGATGCCGGCGCCAGTGCCGTACAGCTGCTGGTAGGCGTGGCGGATGTGCGCAACGTGGCGGTTTTCCTCGAGGGCCGGGTGGTCGGAAAACTGCAGCATCAGGCCCCGCTTGCCCGGGTGCGGCTGGTACCACGATGCCGCATCGTCCGGGCTGGCGCCCAGGTAGTCCCAGATGGCCGCCCGGGCGGCGGCGCACTGCGCGCGCGGCACGGCGCCGCGCAGCACCAGGTAGCCGTGCTCCTCGAAATGGCGCAGCTCGGCGGCGGACAGCACGTCCTCGTGCGGGCTGGCGGCGTGGGCCGGGCGTGGGCGCGTGCGCGCGGCGATCCAGTCCGTGTAGGCTTGCAGGGTCGGCCGTTGCTGATACAGGAAGTGCAGCGCGTCTTCCATCGAAATGCCGCGTGCGTACAGCGCCTTGATGTCGCTGTGGTCGCGCGCCAGTCCCAGGTTGCCGCTCGCGGCGCCTTGTCCCGTGCAGCGCTGCCATAAATCGTGCAAGTGAGCCCAGTCGTCCATGGTGTTTTTTGTCTGGTTGGAAAAATCAGCCGGCGCGCAGGCGGCGCCACAAGGTGGTGCGGCTGATGCCGAGGTACTGGGCGGCGGCGTCGCGGCGCCCGCCGAAGCGCGCCAGCACGGCGCTGGCGCTTTCGTCTTCCAGGCGCGGCGCGACGGCGGTGGCCGGTGCCGGCGGCAGCGCCGCCGTGCCGGCAGCGTTGGCCAGTTCCGGCGCCACGCCCAGCACGAAGGCGGGCGTCAGCGCCTGCAGCGGTTCGGCGGCCAGGAACAGCGCCAGGCGTTCGGCCAGGTTGCGCAGTTCGCGCACGTTGCCGGGCCAGTCGTAGCGGCGCAGCAGCGGCGCGCAAGCCTGGATTTCCGCGTGCAGGTTGGGGTGCGGACGGGCGCCCAGCGCCGCCAGCGCGTTTTTCAGCGACCATTCGGCCAGGCCGGGAATGTCGCTGGCGCGTTCGCGCAAGGCGGGCAAATGCAGGCGCAGCACGGCCAGGCGGTAGAACAGGTCGGCGCGGAAGCGTCCTTCGCGGATGCGCTGTTCCAGGTCGCAGTGCGTGGCGCTGATGATGCGCACATTGATAGCGATGGGCCGCGTGCCGCCTACGCGCACCACTTCGCGCTCTTCCAGCACGCGCAGCAATCGCGTTTGCAGGGCCAGCGGCATTTCGCCGATTTCGTCGAGGAACAGGGTGCCGTGGTTGGCCGCTTCGAACAGGCCCGCATGGCCGCCTCGGCGCGCACCCGTGAAGGCGCCATCCTCGTGGCCGAACAGTTCCGATTCCAGCAGGGATTCGGCGATGGCACCGCAATTGATGGCGATGAAGGGCCGGTTCGCGCCCAGGCTGCGCGGGCTTTCACGGTGGATCGCCTGCGCCACCAGTTCCTTGCCGCTACCCGTCTCGCCCTGGATCAGCACCGTCGCCGGCGAGCGGGCATACAGCACCACCGACTGGCGCAGCGCTTCCATCGCTTCCGATTCGCCGCGCAAATCGTGCAGGCCGTGGCGCGCGCGCAGGGTGTCGGCCACCACCGCGCGCCGTCCGCGGTTCGATTCGATCTGGGTCAGGCGCGCCAGTTCCAGTGCGTCGTCGAAGGCGCGCCGGATGGCCGTGGCCGAATACACGAAGACGGCGGCCAGTCCCGCTTCCTCGGCCAGGTCGGTGACGAGCCCCGCGCCGACGACGGCCTTGACGCCGGCCGCCTTCAGTTCATTGATCTGCGCGCGCGCGTCTTCCTCGGTGGCGTAGGTGCGCTGCGCGATCTGGAAACCGAAGGTGGCGGCAAATTCGGCCAGTTCCGGCATCGGATCCTGGTAGGTGACGACGCCGATGTGCGGCGAGATGCGCCGCGCGCGCGCCAGTGCCTGCATCACGTCGTAGCCGCTGGCCTTGGCGATGATGACGGGTACCGACAGCCGTCCCTTCAGGTAGGCGCCGTTCGAGCCGGCCGCGATGACGGCGTCGCAGCGCTCCGTGGCCATGCGTTCGCGGATGTGGCGCACGGCGTCGTCGAAGCCCAGGTTGATCGGTTCGATCGTCGCCAGGTCGTCGTATTCGAGCGTGATGTCGCGGAATAGGTCGAACAGCCGCGAGACGGAGACGGTCCAGATGACGGGTTTGTCGCGGTGGTCGAGCGGAGGTTGGGGAGGGCGGCGCATGCTTTATTCTAAACGATTTGTTTCATTTTCCAGCCATGCAACGGCGTTGCAACAGGCGTGTTGCAGGTGGTCTGTGGTGTTTCAGATATTGCCAATAAGGAATATGAAAAAACCGTGGGAAACTGGTTTATGATCTAGCAGCACCATGATGCTTGTAGGAATCCTTTTCCCAGGCGCATGTTTATCTTGTCCTTAACCGTCCCATGGTGTCCATGAACCGCGTACCGACCAGTCCCGATTTCATCGCCGATGCCTTGCAACTGATCGCCTTGCCGGCCTGCGCCTGCGATGCCTGCGGCATGGTGGTGGCGGCGAATGGCGCCTTGCAGGCCTTGCTGGGCCGGGATATCGCGGGCCGGCTGCTGGCCGACTGCTTTACGGACGCCTACCGCGCGTCGAGCACCAGCATGCTGCGCGGCGCGCTCGGTGCGGCTGGGCGCGAACGGCATTGGGACAGCAGCCTGGAAGGAGCGGCGGGCGCCATCGCCGTGCAGGTCTGGTCCCGGCCCCTGCTGGTGGACGATGGCTTGCCCGGCGCGACCCTCGTGTTTGCCGACATCCGCGTGCAGCAGCGCGACCAGCAAGCCTTGCGCAAGACCTTGCTCGAGCAGCAGGCCATCCTGGAAAGCGCGGCCGTCGGCATCGTCTTTTCCAAGGGCGGCTTCATCGAGGAGTGCAATATCCGCGCCGCCGAGATGCTCGGCTATGCGCGCCACCAGCTGACGGGCATGCCGGGCGCGGTGCTGTACCGCTCCGCCGAGCATTGCCGCGCCCTGGGGCTGGAAGCGGCGCCGCTGCTGTCGAAGGGCAAGCCGTACCGCACCGAACTGGAATTGCGGCGCCAGGACGGCAGCTTGTTCTGGAGCCGCCTGCACGGGCGCGCCGTCGATCCCCTCAATACGCATGACGGCACGGTCTGGATCATCGAGGATATCAGCGACCACCGGCGCGACGAAGACCAGCTGCGCCGCGCCATGCTGGAAATGCAGGCCGTGATGGATAACGCGCCCCTGGCCATCGGTTTTCAGCGCGACAAGGGCGTGCTGCGCTACAACCGGCGTTTCGCCGAATGCTTCGGCTTCGATGGCGACAGCGGCGTGGGCATGGCCGTCGCCGACCTGTATCCGTCACGCGCGGCGTATGAAAATGTCGTCAGGCAGGCGTCGCCCCTGCTGCGGCGCGGCCAGCCGTTCCAGGGCGAGATGGAGATGCGCCGCCGCGACGGTTCCACTTTCTGGGCGCTGGCGTATGGCTATGTCCTGAATCCGGAGAGCCAGACGGACCGCGGCCTGCGCGACACGATCTGGCTATTCGACGACCGCAGCGCGCAGAAGGCGGCCGAGGAGGCGACGCGCCAGCTGATGCTGGAGCAGCAGGCTATCCTCGACAACGCCTCCGTCGGCATCCTGTTTTCCCGTTCGCGCCTGGTCCTGCGCTGCAATCCCCGCTTCGCCGAAATGTTCGGCTACGCGCAGGAGGAGATGACGGGCTTGCCCGCCGCCGAGCTGTTTCCTTCCCCCGCCGCCTACGAGGCGTTTGGCGTGCAAGCCACGCCGCTGCTGGGACAGGGCTTGCCGTACGAGCAGGATGAATCGCTGTTCCGCCGCCGCGACGGCAGCCTGTTCTGGTGCCGCATCCGCGCCAAGGCCGTCGACCAGGCGCACAGCGAGCAGGGCGCCATCTGGATCCTGGAAGACGTCACGGCCAGCCGCCAGACGCAGATGGAAGTGGCGGCCATCATGACGAATGCCTCGGTGAGCATTTTGTATACCAAGAACCGCCAGATCACGCGCTATAACCTGGGCTTTGCCGCCATGTTCGGCTACAGCGGCGACGAGGCGCTGGGCTTGCCCGGGCGCGCGCTGTACGTGTCGCAGCAATCCTATGAATTGCTGGGCGCGGCGGCCTTTCCCTTCCTGTCCGTGGCCAAGCCCTTCCAGACGGAAGTGGAAATGATGCGCCGCGACGGCAGCACCTTGTGGGCGCAGCTGATCGCCTACGTCGTCAATCCCGACGATCCCGCCGCCGGCACCATCTGGATCATCGAGGACCGTACGGAGGCCAAGCGCGCCGAAGAATCCCTGCGCAACGCGCTGCTGGAAAACCAGGCGATCCTCGACAGCGCCGTGCTGGGCATCTCGGTGGTGGAAGGCGGCCACAATTTGCGCGCCAACAGCAAGATGGAAGAGCTGTTCGGCTATGGACCGGGCGAGATCAACGGCCTGTCGGTGCAGGCCCTGTATCCCGACGTGGCCGCGTGGAAGGCGGCGCGCGGCGAGACGGCGCGCGATTTCGATGCGGGCAGGGTGCACATGTCCGAATACCAGCTGGTGCGCAAGGATGGCAGCCGTTTCTGGGCGCGCCTGTCCGGCCGGCCGTTCGATCTGGCGCATGCGCATGGCCGTTCCGTGTGGCTGGTTGACGACGTGACGGCGCGCCGCGAGGCGGCCGAGGCGGTGCGCCGCGCGCGCGACGAGCTGGAATTGCGCGTGCAGGAGCGCACGGCCGAACTGGCCGGCGCCAACCTGCTGCTGCAGGGCGAAATCGTCGAGCGGCGCCAGGCCGAGGCGCGGGTGCATCACATGGCGTACCACGACAACCTGACGGGCTTGCCGAACCGCGCGCTGCTGTCGGACCGGCTGGAGCGGGCCATGCTGGCCGCGCAGCGCTCCGGGCGCAAGCTGGCCGTGATGTTCATCGACCTGGACCGCTTCAAGACCATCAACGATTCGCTGGGCCACATGACGGGCGACCTGCTGCTCAAGGAAGTGGCTGCCCGGCTGTGCGGCGCCGTGCGCGCCAGCGACACGGTGGCGCGCCTGGGCGGCGATGAATTCGTCGTGCTGGTGCCGGGCATCCGCGGCAGCGACGAAGCGGCGCACGTGGCCGAGAAGGTCATCGAGGCGCTGACGCCCGCCTTTCCTCTCGACGGCCACGTGCTGCACGTGACGCCGTCGATCGGCATCTGCCTGTATCCGGACGATGGCGGCGATGTCGACGCGCTGATGCGCCATGCGGATGCGGCCATGTACCACGCCAAGGGCAATGGCCGCAACAACTACCAGTTCTTCACGCAGACGATGAACCAGGCGGCGGCCCTGCACTTCGACCTGGAAAGCAGCTTGCGCACGGCGCTGGCGCTGCAGCAGTTCGAGCTGTTTTACCAGCCGGTCATCGATATCGCCACGCGCCGGCTGCACGGCATGGAAGTGCTGCTGCGCTGGCGCCGTCCCGGCCACGGCCTGGTGCTGCCGGACCGCTTCATCCCCATCATGGAGGAAAACGGCTTGATCGTGCCGGTGGGCGAGTGGGTGATGCGCCAGGCGTGCGAGCAAAGCATGGCCTGGCAGCGCCAGGGCTTGCAGCCCGTGCCCTTGGCGGTGAATCTGTCGCCGCGCCAGTTCATGCACAAGGGCCTGGTGGCTGCCATCGGGACCGTGGTGCGGGAAACGGGCATCGACCCGGCGCTGCTGGAATTCGAGATCACCGAGACGGCGTTGATGCAGCACGGCGAGCATACGCTGGAGATTTTGCGGCAGATCAATGGCATGGGCTTGCGCCTGTCGATCGACGATTTCGGCACCGGCTATTCCAGCCTGGCCTACCTGAAGCGCTTCCCCGTGAAGAAGGTCAAGATCGACCGCGCCTTCATCAAGGACCTCGAACACAGCGGGGAAGACCGCGCCATTGTGGCGGCCATCATCGCGCTGGCCGACAGCCTGCAATTGTCGGCCGTGGCCGAGGGCGTGGAGACGGAAGAGCAGTTCGCCCTGCTGCAGGCGAACGGCTGCCGCTATGCGCAGGGCTATCTGTTTTCCGCGCCCGTGCCTGCCGTGAACGCACAGGCCTTGCTGGAGCGGATAGCCGCTAGTTAATCAATCGTTGCCACGACGGGCGCGTGGTCGGACGGCTGTTCCCATTTGCGGGGCGAGTGCTCCATTGTCGATGATGCGCGCCTTGTCTAGTCGATGGTGGCCACGACGGGCGCATGGTCGGACGGCTGTTCCCACTTGCGGGGCACGCGGTCGATGACGCACGCCGTGCAGCGGGCGCTCAGGGCGGGCGAGAGCAGGATGTGGTCGATGCGCAGGCCCTTGTTCAGGCGGAAGCCCAGTTGGCGGTAATCCCACCAGCTGAACGATTTGTCCGCCTGCTCGAACAGGCGGAAGGCGTCTGTCAGGCCGAGGTCGAACAGGCGCTGCAGGGCGGCGCGTTCCTTGTCCGACACCAGTACCTGGCCGGCCCAGGCGACTGGGTCGTGCACGTCGCGGTCGTCCGGCGCGATGTTGTAGTCGCCGACGACGGCCAGTTGCGGGTGCTGCTGTGCTTCTTCCGCCAGCCAGTCGTGCAGGGCGGCCAGCCAGCCCAGCTTGTACTCGTACTTGTCCGAATCGATGCTCTGGCCGTTCGGCACGTAGGCGCAGACGACGCGCACGCCGCCGATGGTGGCGGCCAGGATGCGCTGTTGCGCATCTTCATAGCGCGGGTTGTTCTTCACCACGTCGGTGATCGGCAGCTTCGACAGGATGGCCACGCCGTTGTAGGTTTTCTGGCCGCTGAAGACCACCTGATAGCCGGCCGCCTCGATTTCGGCGACGGGAAACTTGTCGTCCGTGAGCTTGGTTTCTTGCAGGCAGAGTATGTCGACCGGGTTGTCCGTCAGCCATTGCAGCACTTGCGGCAGGCGCACTTTGAGCGAATTGACGTTCCAGGTGGCGAGTTTCATGGGGAAAATCCTTGCTTGAATAGGTATCGATAGGCGCGAATCTTACCGCATGCGTGTCGCCGGCGTCCTGCGCTGCCTGGCCGGTGCGGGCTTTATTTACTTGCCGGGAAAAAGAGGGCAAATAAAATATTTATACTTAACCAATCGTGGCGCATGAATATTATGTTTTTGTGTATCATTGATCAACCCCTATGTTTGATTTGGCATAAGTGGCTGGCGCGGCAGGATGCGTCTGGCCGTTTAACGCGACAAAGGTGTAAAGTTTCTCGCTAAAACGCGATAAAAACTACTAAAATGGCACCGTGTAACAACTGTGTCATACGGCTTTGTTACAGCCAAGTTAAGAACCGAACAGGAAGCAGTTGTAATTAGTTGTAATTGCTATTCCGATTACATGACCACTGTGCCGGGGACGGAGTGTCAATTCCGTCCTTGGCGCCGCCAGACTTGTTATATAAATTGCAGTACTATATCTATGAGACTGTTTTGCGACATCAATAGATGGTACTATTTTGAAATGTTGCAGTTTTAATAGTGAGACTTGCGCGTAGCATTTGCAAAGGAAGAAAATGCGAACTGCATTTGAAGCGTGGGCGCAGCGTGACGGCCACATTGTGCGGCGAAGAGAAGACAAACCGGATGAGTACCTGATTTTCGAGACCCAGCGCCGCTGGGTTATCTGGCAGGCTGCTCTGACGCATGGCAAGACGGCTGCCAAGCCGCGCGTGAGCGCGGCCGAAAAGGCGGCGAAAGCCCAGCGCGCGCTGGAAATGTCTTCCGATGAAGCGACCGTGCGCAACAAGGTGCTCAATGAGGTGCTCGACGCCTTCAGCGGCGCCGATGGCGCGGCCGGCATGGAAGGCATACTGAAAGTGATCCAGGGCCTGAAGCAGAAGCAGAAGGCACTGGCCGACGACAAGAGCGAAGATTCCACGGCTTGAGGGGACGGCGATGCGTTATCGGCACTACAAGGGCGGCATTTATGAACTGGTGTGCGAAGCCACGCTGGAAGCGGATCTGACGCCGATGATCGTGTATCGCGCCGCCGACGGTTCCATCTGGACCCGGCCGAAAGACGTGTTCTTTCAACTGATCGAAGTCGAAGGCGTCATGGTCCAGCGTTTCGCTCCCATCAACTGATGGCCGCCTGCGTGCGTGCCCGGGATACTCTTCATGCGTAAATTGCTGCCTGCCGCTCTGGTGCTGGGCCTTGCCTGCGCCGCGGCGCATGCCGAAACCATCGGTTCGGTCGACACGGTGTTCAAACTGATCGGCCCTGACCACAAGATCGTCGTCGAAGCGTATGACGATCCGCGCGTCGCCGGCGTCAGCTGCTATCTGTCGCGCGCCAAGACGGGCGGCATCAAGGGCGCCGTCGGCCTGGCCGAAGACAAGGCCGATGCGGCCGTGGCGTGCCGCCAGGTGGGGCCGCTGCAATTCAAGGGCAAGCTGCCGCGCCAGGAAGAAGTGTTTACCGAGCGTGCCTCGATCTTCTTCAAGCACGTGCGCGTCGTGCGCATGGTCGACAGCAAGCGCAATGCGCTGGTCTACCTCGTGTATTCCGACCGCCTGATCGAAGGCAGTCCGAAAAACAGCGTCACCGCCGTCGCCGTGCCTGGCGACCAGCCGATTCCCGTCCGTTAAGCGAGCTCCCATGCGCGTGCCGCTGTCTGTTCCCTTTGCCGCCAGGACGCTGCTGCTGTTGGGCCTGGGCGGCTGCGCCACGCTGACGGGCAACACCGAGCAAATGGTGCTGGTGCAAACCATCCAGGACAACCGCGAGTTGACGGGCGCCGGCTGCATCCTCAGCAACGACGTGGGCAAATGGTTCGTTACCACGCCCGGGCGCATCACCATCCGCAAGAGCCAGGAACCGCTGAAGGTCGATTGCCGCAAGCACGGTTCGCCCGCCATCGCGACGGACGACCATATCGATCCCAAGCTCAATGGCAGCGTCTGGGGCAATGTCATCCTGACCCTGGGCGTCGGCTATTTCGTCGACCGCAACACGGGCGCCGGCTTCGACTACCCGTCCATTTTGACCATCGTCATGCAGGACCCCGCGCGCCTTGCGCCGCCGCCCGCGCCGATTTCAGCGCCGCCGCCGGCCGCCGCCGTGCCGGAAGCGGTGGTGCAGCCGAAAGTGGCGCCATCGCCTTTGCCTAATCCCGTCGTCTACTGATTCAAACGTACATAAAAAAACCGCCATGGTCGCAAGACCTGGCGGTTTTTTGTGCATGGCGCTGCCGATAGCGCATGGCGCTACCGGCAAGCGTCAACTTATACGCGGTTGATCAGGAACGTCGTCAAGAGTGGCACTGGACGGCCGGTCGCGCCCTTCGAGCCGCCCGACTTCCATGCCGTGCCGGCGATGTCCAGATGCGCCCAGGTGTACTTCTTGGTGAAGTTTTCCAGGAAGGCCGCTGCCGTCACCGAACCGCCGCCTGGCGTGCCGATGTTGGCCAGGTCGGCGAAGTTCGACTTCAGCTGCTCGTTGTACGCCTCTTCGATCGGCATGCGCCATGCCGTGTCGCTCGACTGCTTGCCCGCTGCCAGCAATTCATTGGCCAGCTGGTCATGCGCCGCATCGCTGCGCGTAAACAGGCCGCTGTTGTGGTGGCCCAGAGCGACGACGCAAGCGCCCGTCAGGGTGGCGATATCGACCACGGCTGCCGGCTTGAAGCGTTCGGCGTAGGTCAGCGCGTCGCACAGCACCAGACGGCCTTCGGCGTCCGTGTTCAGCACTTCGATGGTCAGGCCATTCATCGAGGTGACGATGTCGCCCGGCTTGGTGGCGCGGCCCGACGGCATGTTTTCGCACGCGGCGATGACGCCGATGACGTTCAGCTTCAGGTTCATTTCGCCGATGGCGCGGAAGGTGCCCAGGACCGAGGCGGCGCCGCACATGTCGTACTTCATTTCATCCATGCCAGGACCGGCCTTGATCGAAATGCCGCCCGTGTCGAAGGTGATGCCCTTGCCGACCAGGACCACTGGCGCATCCTTGGCCTTGCCGCCCATGTGTTTCAGGACGATGAACTTCGGTGGCTGCTCGCTGCCGTTGGTGACGGACAGGAAGCTGCCCATTTTCAGCGCTTCGAGCTGTTTGCGGTCCAGCACTTCGACTTCGAACTTGTAATCCTTGGCCAGCTGCTTGGCCGTGTTGGCCAGGTAGGTCGGATTGGCGATGTTCGCCGGCAGGTCGCCCAGGTTGCGCGTCAGGTCGGAACCGTTGGCGATGGCGATGGCTTGCGCCAGCGCGCCGCGCGTGGCTGCCGTTGCAGGCGCCGCCAGGACGATCTTGCGCACGCCTGCCGGTGCCGGATCTTTTTTGCTTTTTTGCGAGTCGCAGCGGTATTCGCTGTCGTGGGCGGCTTGCACCACGCAACGGATTGCCCAATTTACGTCGCGCTCTTTCACTTCAGTCAGCGGTAATGCGATAATGGCGTCCGCAGCGCCCAGCGAGCCGAAGGCCTTCAGTGCGGCTTGTACGCCGGTCGTGAAGCTTTTTTCGCTGACAGCGTCGTCGCTGCCCATGCCTACCAGCAGAACACGTTCGGCGGCGACGCCATCGACTGCGCGCAACAGCAAAGTGCTGCCAGGCTTGCCGCTGATGTCGCCGGACTTCAGCGCAGCCGAAATCGCACCCTTGCTGTCCAGCGATTTTGCCGCTGGCGACAGTTTTTTGTTTTCGAATACCGCAACCGCGATGCATCCGCTTTTGGCCGTGCCGAGGGTGCTCTTGGTATCGAATGCTTTTATGCTAAAGTCCATTTGGTTCTCCGTTTTCATTTACTAGTAACGTGTTACTCAACTAACTGACCCGAATTATAAACTCCGAATGATCTTTCAACGCGCCCTTCGACGTGAATTGGCTAGTGCCGCCGGGGCCACCTTCACAGTTTTGTTCAGCATCCTGCTCACCTGGATGCTGATCGGTATTCTCGGCAAGGCGGCGGGCGGCAAGATCGCGTCGTCCGACGTCATGTCGCTGATGGTTTTTTCCGCCCTGATGCAGCTGCCCACCATCCTCATCCTCACCGGTTTCATCTCGGTGCTGATGGTCGTCACCCGCAGCTACAAGGAGTCGGAGATGGTGGTGTGGTTCGCCTCCGGCCTGAGCCTGTCGCGCTGGATCTGGCCCGTGCTCAGCTTCGGCCTGCCGCTGGTGCTGGCCACCGGCATCCTGAGCCTGTACGCCACGCCGTGGGCGCAAAAGAAGAGCGATGAATACGTGGCGCGCTTCGAGAAGCGCGAAGACCTGCAGAAAGTCACGCCTGGCCAGTTCCGCGAATCGGCCGGCAGCAACCGCATCTTCTTCGTCGAGGGCGTCAGCGGCGAAAAGACCGTGGTGCAGAACGTCTTCGTCAATACCGTCGATGAAAAAGGCAGCGCCGTCGTCGTCGTCGCCAAGGAAGGCGTGATCAATACCGACGCCAAGGGCGAACGCTTCCTGGTGCTCAAGAGCGGCCGCCGCTACCAGGGCGTGCCGACGCAGGCGGACTTCCAGACCATGGAATTCGAACAGTACATCATGCGCATCGAGAGCAAGCAGCAGGAACTGGGCGCGGAACTGGGCGTGCGCGCCATGAGCACCATGGCGCTCATCGCCGAGCCGAACCCCTACACCATGGCCGAACTGCTGTGGCGGGTGAGTGCGCCCCTGATCGGCCTGATGCTGATCCTGCTGGCCATTCCGCTGGGCTTTGTCAATCCGCGTGCCGGCAGTTCGACCAATTTGATCATCGCCCTGCTGATTTTCTTTACGTACAGCAACCTGATCAAGGTCATCGAAGCGAGCGTGAAGCAGGGCCGCCTGACCTTCGGCCTGGCCTGGTGGCCGCTGCACCTGCTGGCGGCGCTGGCCGTGGTGGGGCTGTTCGCGTGGCGCCTGAATGTGAACCACCGCTATCATCCGCTGGTCCTGCTGGCGGCTTTCAAGCGCGCGCGCCGCGCCGGCAACACAAGTAAAGCGGCATCGAAATGAAGATTTTACAGCGCTATTTTGCGGTCTCGATATTCCAGGCGGTGCTGTTCGTGCTGCTGGCCTTCCTGGCACTGCAAGCCTTCATCGACCTGACGGGCGAGCTGCCCAAGGTGGGGCGCAATGGCTACACCATCCAGTATGCCTTCCTGTACGTGCTGGTGCTGGTGCCGGGACACGTGTACGAGGTGATGCCGATCGCGGCGCTGATCGGCACCATCTACACGATGGCGCAGTTTGCCGCCAGCTCCGAATTTACCATCATGCGCGCATCGAGCATGTCGACGGCGATGGCGGCCGGTTTCCTGTTCCGCATCGGTATCGTCTTCGTCGTCATCACCTTCATCTTCGGCGAGTTGATCACGCCGCGCACGGAACCGCTGGCCGAACGCCTCAAGCTGACCTCGCGCGGCGCGGCCGTGTCGAGCGAGTTTCGCTCCGGCCTGTGGACCAAGGACATGGTCAAGAGCGAGGGCTTGACGGGCACCGTCACCGGTTCGCGCTTTTTCAATGTCGGCGAAGCGCGTCCGGACGGCCAGCTGAAAAACGTCAAGCTGTATGAATTTGACACCGATATGCGTTTGCGCACCTTGACCGTGGCCAAGGGAGCTACGTATCAGGGCAATAATATCTGGCGCCTGACCGAGGTGACGGAAACGTCGTTCTCGAACAGCGCGGCCGCCTTGCCAGGCTTCGAGCCGAAGCTGGCGAACTACTATGGGCAGGAAACGAGCCTGGTGCGCACGGTGCAAAGCGCCAGCAAGGACATGACGTCGGAAGTGACGCCGAAGATCCTGACGGTGTCGGCGTCCGATCCCGAGCGCATGTCTGCCAGCGAACTGGCCGTGTACACGCGCCACCTGGCCGAGAACAAGCAGGAAACCGAGCGTTTCCGCATCGCCTTCTGGAAAAAACTGATCGACCCGCTGGCCATTTTCGTGCTGATGGCGCTGGCGCTGCCGTTTGCCTACATGCATACGCGCAGCGGCGGCATCAGCCTGAAGATCTTCATCGGCATCATGATCGGCGTGAGCTTCATGCTGGTCAACACCCTGTTCTCGCATCTTGGCCTGCTCAGCACCTGGCCGGCCTTCCTGACGGCCGTGGCGCCGAGCGCCCTGTACCTGCTGCTGGCGCTGGGCGCCCTGTGGTGGGTGGAGCGGCACTGATGGAGACGAACGTGCAGCAGGCGCTGATCCTGTTTGCCCATGGCGCGCGCGCCGCATCGTGGGCCGCGCCCTTCGAGCGCCTGCGCGACCTGACCCAGGCGCGCATGCCGGGCACCGGCGTGCACCTGGCCTTCCTGGAACTGATGACGCCGCGCCTGCCCGAACTGGTGGCGACCCTGCTGGCCCAGCTGCCCGCCGGCGCCATCCTGGACGCCACCGTGGTGCCCGTGTTCCTGGGGCAGGGCGGGCATGTGCTGCGCGACTTGCCGCTGTTGCTGGAAGAATTGCGCCAGCAGCATCCGGCGCTGCGCCTGAAGGTGGTCGAGGCGGTGGGCGAGAACGCCAGCGTGCTTGCCGCCATCGCCGATTACTGCGTGGCGGCGCCAGGCTCCAGCCCTCTGCCTTGAGCGGCATCGACATCGTCTACCTGTGGGTGGACGGCGCCGA
This sequence comes from Janthinobacterium sp. SUN120, assembly GCF_030397735.1. NCBI lineage: Bacteria > Pseudomonadati > Pseudomonadota > Betaproteobacteria > Burkholderiales > Oxalobacteraceae > Janthinobacterium > Janthinobacterium sp. SUN120. The sequence continues at coordinate 579,774 of NZ_JAPUBW010000003.1, forward strand.
TCCCGCCTGGCGCGCGCGCCGGCAGCAGGCATATGCCGCCTGGGCGCAGGCGCATCCCGGCCAGCTGGCCCTGCACGGCAACGTGGCGGGGCGCTACCGCGACAATGGCGAACTGCGCTACAACCTGCGCGCGCTCGAGCGCTTCTTCCCCGGCCACGGCCATGTCTACCTGCTGACGGACCGGCAAGTGCCCCGCTGGCTGCGTGCCTCATCGCGCCTGACGGTGATCGACCATGCCAGCCTGATGCCCGATGCATCCCTGCCGGTGTTCGATTCCGGCCATATCGAATCGTATCTGCACCATATTCCGGGTTTGTCCGAGCGTTTCCTGTATCTGAACGACGACGTGTTTTTCGGCGCGCCGTTCGAACCCGCATTCTGGTTTGGCGGGGAAGGGGATGGGCGGTTGAGCGTTTTCACGGAGAGCGCGCTGCAGGATGAGCTGCAGGGCTTGCGCGCCGATGTGGCGGCGCCCGTCAATTGCGCCACCTTGTCGCGGCAATGGCTGTCGGCGCAGTACGCAGATTACCGGCATGAACCGCGCCTGTATGCGCATGCGCCGCGGCCCATGCTGAAAAGCGCGCTGCATGTACTGGAAGGGCTGGCGCCGGCCATGTTTGCCGGCGTGCGCGCGACGGTGTTCCGCTCGTGGCGGGTGCCGGCCTTGCTGCCCGACCTGGTGCCGCGCTGGATGGTGCATCTGGGGCTGGCGCGCTCGCGCATGCTCGACCCGCTGCATATCGCCAGCGGCGATGCGCAGGCGCCGCAGCAGCTCGAGGAGCTGGCGGCGCGTTTCGGCAGCTTGCCGTTTTTCTGTATCAACGATACCTGCGACGAGGCCGAGGACGACGACCCGCGCCTGTTGCGCGTGGCCGCTACCTTGCAGCGACTGCTGCCGCTGCCATCCTCGTTTGAACTGGGCTAGGCCAGCTTTGTCTTCGGCGCCAGGCTGATGCGGGCGGCGGCTGCGCTGTCGGACAGCGAAGCGAGGAACAGCAGCAGATAGGCGCCCAGTTCGAAGACTTCCTCGCCCAGCAGCGCATAGGCGTCCGGCATGCCATGGAAGACCTTCTTGTCGAAGGGCCAGCCGGCAACCATCAGCAAGCCGCCGATGGCCGTCAGGATGGTGATGCGCATGCTGAAAATCTGCGGCGCATGGGCAAATACCTTGCGCGCGCGCGGTGCGAAAAAGATCAGCACGCGTATCAATATCAGCAATTCCACCACGCGCAGGGCTTTTTCCAGCTGAGCCCAGGCGGGCGCCGTGCCGAACTGGTCGATATCGAGTTCGCGCAGCAGGAAGCCGAACAGCAGGGCAGACAAACCTGCATGCATGAGGAAACGCAAGGATTGGCGGTCAGGCTCTTGCCAGGCGCGCGTGCCGTGCACGCTGCAGGCCAGGGCCAGGAACAGCGCCTGCAGCCATTCCAATAAGTGGTTTTCATCGTCGATATTCGGGAATACCGTCCACAGGGCGATGGAGGCGAGCATGCTGAGCAGCACAGCGCCGGCGACGCCGGCATTGCTGCGGCTGAGCGAAGTCAGGGCTTCGCGCACGGAAGAGAAATTCATTGTTGATTGTGACGGCTCAAGTTGCGCGGCGCGGTATTGCAGCCTGCGGGCGCAGCTTTTTTCGGGGAGATTGCCGGACGGCTCCCGTCAGCCGGGAGGCCGCGCAGCAAGCGCTATGGCGGGGCGAAGCGTGATTTTCTTGCTATCACGCAACAACTTCTCGAGAAAAGATGCGTGAGCATCGTATCATGTTTCCTCGGAAGACGTCAGTTACTGACTCTAAAGTCGGTAAAATACGGTGTGTTTATTCAAGCATGGCGCGCCAGAATGGCGACCGCTGCTTCCGTGGCCTGGTGCGCGCGCGTGGCCATGGCGTCGCCCAGCATCACCAGCACGGGGCCGTGGGTGTCGCCCAGGCCATGCGCCAGGGTGCTCAGCGGCAGGCGCACGATGCGCTGGTCCGGGCGGCTGCAGTTTTCAATCACCACCACCGGGGTGTCGGCACGGCGGCCCTGGGCCAGCAGGCGCTGGGCCGTGGTGATGGCTTCGCGGCCACCCATGTATTGCACCAGGGTATCGCAGTCGGGAATGCGCGTCTGGTCCGGCTCGCCCGGCGCCGTGCTGGACGTAAAGAAGGCCACGCTGCGCGACACGCCCCGCTTGGTCAGCGGCTGCTGCGTGGCGGCCGCGGCCGCCAGGGCCGTAGTGATGCCGGGCACCACTTCGACGACGATCCCCGCCCCTTCCAGCGCCCGCAATTCCTCGTCGGCGCGGCCGAACAGCATGGGGTCACCCCCTTTCAGGCGCACGACGACGGCGTGCTTGCGCGCGTTGTCGACCAGTTGCTTGTTGATGAACGCCTGCGCCGTCGACAACTGGCCGCAGCGCTTGCCGACCAGGATTTTTTGCGCCTGCGGGCACAACTCCAGCATCTCTTCGGTGACCAGCGCGTCGTGCAGCACGACGTCCGCTTGCGCCAGCAGGCGCGCGCCGCGCAAGGTCATCAGGTCTTGCGCGCCGGGGCCGGCGCCGACCAGGTAGACCTTGCCGGGGAGAGATGGGGAGCTGTTCATATGGCTGCCTTTCCTGGACGATACGGGGTTAGAGCCGGACCATGCCGGCCGCGACCGTCTGGTGGGTTACTTCATCGATCAGGATAAACGCACCCGTGGCGCGGATATCGGCATACGCGTCGGCCGCCAGCGCCTGCTGCACGTTCAGGCTGATGCGGGCGATGTCGTTCAGCTTCAAGCCTTCGGCTGGGTGGCGCTGCTGCGTGTTGATGTCGAGGATAGATTCGATCGCCGTCACCTTGGCCGCCGTCTGTTTCGTGCCGTGCTTGATCCAGTACTTGCGGCGCAGGTCCAGCGCGTCTTCCGACAGCCAGCACACGTCGGCCACCACCTGTTTCAGCAGGGTGGCAGGGCGATCGTTGCTCGCCAGCAAGTCGCCGCGCGAGATATCCAGGTATTCATTGAGCAGCAAGGTCACGGACTGGCCCACGACGGCCGTCGGCAGCGAGCCGTCCAGGGTGACGATATCCTTGACGGTGGCCGTCTGGCCCGATGGCTGCACCACGAGGGTGTCGCCGATGCTGACCTTGCCCGCTTCGATGCGGCCCATGTAGCCACGGAAGTCGTTCGCTTCGTGGCCATTGTGGCGCGCCACCAGCTGCACGGGGAAGCGGAACGGCGTGTCGTGCGATTCGTCGTAGACGGACAGCGATTCGAGCAGTTCGATCAGGGTCGGGCCCGTGTACCAGCCCAGCTTGTCGCCGCGTTCGACGACATTGTCGCCCGTCAAGGCAGACAGGGGGATCGGCGTGATATCTTTCAAACCCAGCGACTGGGCGAATTCGCGGTAGGCGGCCACGATGCGGTTGTAGACCGTTTCATCGTAGTCGACCAGGTCCATCTTGTTGACGGCAACGACCACGTGCTCGATCTGCAGCAAATGGGCGATGGTCGAATGGCGTTTGGTCTGGATCAACAGTTCCACGCTGCCATCGTCACCCAGTTTGACTTTCGACACGTCGATCAGGATGATGACGGCGTCGGCGGTCGATGCACCGGTCACCATGTTGCGCGTGTATTGCTCGTGGCCGGGCGTGTCGGCGATGATGAATTTGCGTTTCGGCGTGGCAAAGTAGCGGTAAGCCACGTCGATGGTGATGCCTTGCTCGCGTTCCGCTTCCAGGCCGTCCGTCAGCAGCGACAGGTCGACCGTGTCGCCTACCGTGCGCTTGTGCTTGGAGCGCGACATGGCGTCGAGCTGGTCGGCGAAGATGCCCTTGCTGTCGAACAGCAAACGGCCGATCAGGGTGCTTTTGCCATCATCGACGGAACCGGCCGTGATGAAGCGCAACATGCCGCGTTCGACGCTGTCGGTGAGATTGGTGTTCTGGATTGCTGCGTTCATTAGAAATACCCTGCTTTCTTGCGTTTTTCCATCGAGGCTTCGGACGTCTGGTCATCCATGCGGGTGGCGCCCCGTTCCGTGATTTGCGTGATTGCCGTTTCGGCGATGATGGCGTCGACCGTCGCCGCATCCGACGACACGGGGCAGGTGCACGAAATGTCGCCCACCGTGCGGAAGCGCACGACCTGCGTTTCCACCGTTTCGCCTTCGCGCGGCGGCGTCAGATCCGTCAGCGGCACCAATAAACCGTTGCGCGGGATCACCTGGCGCTCGTGCGCGAAATAGATCGGCGGCAATTCCAGTTGCTCGCGGGCGATGTATTGCCACACGTCCAGCTCCGTCCAGTTCGAGATGGGGAAGACGCGCATGTTTTCACCGGGATGCACGCGGGTGTTATACAGGTCCCACAGTTCCGGACGCTGGGCTTTCGGGTCCCAGGCGCCGAATTCGTCGCGGAAGGAAAAGATGCGTTCCTTGGCGCGGGCCTTTTCCTCGTCGCGGCGGGCGCCGCCGATGCAGGCGTCAAAACCGTGTTCGGCGATGGTTTCCAGCAAGGTCACGGCTTGGGCCGCATTGCGCGAATCCGTGGCCGGGTTGCGCAGGCGCACGGTGCCGCGCTTGATCGAGTCTTCCACGGAGCCGACGATCAGGCGCTCGCCCAGCTCGGCCACCTTCTTGTCGCGGAAAGTGATGACTTCCGGGAAGTTGTGGCCCGTGTCGATATGCACGAGGGGAAATGGGAACTTGCCTGGGCGGAAGGCTTTCTCGGCCAAACGCAGCAGGACGACGGAATCCTTGCCGCCGGAAAACAGCAGCGCAGGGTTGGCCGATTCGGCCGCCACTTCGCGCATGATGTGGATGGCTTCCGATTCAAGGCTGTCGAGGTGACGCTGGTTCAAAATATTGCTCATATAGGGTGCTTTCTTGTTCTGCTGTATCTGTTGTGTCTGATCAAGCTGCCACGGATTTGATGCGTATCAATTTGCCGTCCACCATGTGCAGGCCGCATTCCTTGGAATCCGGGTTTTCCCACCACCAGCGTCCGGCGCGCACATCCTCGCCAGGCTGCACGGCCCGCGTGCACGGTTCGCAGCCGATCGACGGGTAGCCCTGGTCGTGCAGCGCGTTGTAGGGCACGTCGTTGGCGCGGATATAGGCCCACACGTCTTCTTCCGACCAGTCGGCCAGCGGATTGAATTTCGTCATGCCATGCGCGGCGTCCTCTTCTTGCACGTGCAATTCGGCGCGCGTGGTGGACTGGGCGCGGCGTTGGCCCGTCACCCAGGCCTTGTTGCCGGCCAGGGCGCGGCCCAGCGGTTCGACCTTGCGGATGCGGCAGCATTCGCGGCGCATCTCGACACTATTGTAGAACGCGTTCAAGCCGTTCTGTTCCACGTAGGCAGCCACGGCGTCGGGCTGCGGGCGGTACAGGGTGATGTCGTGGTCGTAGCGGGCCTTCACCTTGTCGAGCACGGCCAGGGTTTCCTGGTGCAGCCGGCCCGTTTCCAGTGAAAAGATGCCGATGGGCAGCTTTGCCTTGAGAATCATGTCGGTCAGCACCATGTCTTCGGCTGCCAGGCTGGACGCGAACACGGCCGGCGAAAAATCCGCGGCGATGCGTGTCAGCGTTTGCTCGGTGGCGTGTATCAAAGAAGTCAGATCGCTCATGATGGGCCCTCAGATGCCGGCCGCGTTGTCGAGGTCAGGATTCTGGCCTTCGCGGTGGTGGCGGCGGAACAGCGGCGATTTTTGATCCCACGACGCCTGGTAGGTTTCCGAAAACACAGATAACCCTTTCAGCGCGTCATGGATGCTGCGGTCCGGGCGCGTCGCATACGCATCGAAGCCGACGCGGTGCATGGAAAACAGCTGGTCGCGCAACACGTCGCCGATGGCGCGCAATTCCCCTTGGAAACCCAGGCGGGCGCGCAGGTTGAAGGCGATGGAGTAGCCGCGGCCATCCGTGAATTTCGGGAAATCCACGCCGATGACGGGCAGTTGCGCCACGTCGGCCGCCAGTTCTTCCGGGCGCTCGTCGCTGGCCAGCCACACGCCGATGTCGGGCAGGCGCGCGGACAGGGTTGCGCGCTGGGCTTGCCAAACGAGCAGGGGCACGATGACCTTGCCGGCCGGAACGACCACCGCTTCCGGCGTGTCGTTTTCATCGAGGCGCAGCAAGCCCCAGGTATTCGGCACTACGGCGGCATTCTTGATGATTTCTTCGCGTACTTCAAACATATTCGTCTTCTCCCACCAGGTTGCCGACGGTGATCGGCGTTGCATATACGTGTTCCTTGAACGGCGCCAGGCCCAGGCGTTGGGCCGTATCGACGAAGCGCTCGCCTTCGTGGCGGTCGCGCACGTAGACGTGCAGCAGGCGGCCGATGACTTCAGGCATCTGCAGGGAAGAGAACGATGGTCCGATGATCTTGCCGATGGCCGCGTTGTTGCCTTGCGCGCCGCCGATCGACACTTGATACCATTCGCTGCCATCCTTGTCGACGCCGAGGATGCCGATGCTGCCCACGTGGTGGTGGCCGCAGGCATTGATGCAGCCGGAAATGTTCAGTTCGATCTCGCCGATGTCGTGCTGGAAGTCGATGCTGTCGAAGCGTTCTGCGATGGCGGCCGCGATCGGCAAGGACTTGGCGTTGGCCAGCGAGCAAAAGTCGCCGCCGGGGCAGCAGATCATGTCCGTCAGCAAACCGATGTTCGGCGTGGCCAGGCCGTGCGCCTTGGCTTCTTGCCACAGTGCAAAGAGTTTCGATTGCTCCACGTCGGCCAGCACCAGGTTTTGCTCGTGCGTCACGCGCAGTTCGCCAAAGCTGTAGCGGTCGGCCAGATCGGCCACGAAGTCGATCTGCTCGGCCGTCGCGTCGCCCGGCGGCACGCCGGTTTTCTTCAGGGACAGCACCACGGCCACGTAGCCGGGGCGCTGGTGCGGCTTGACGTTGCGCGCCAGCCAGTTCACATACGCCTTGTTGTCCGCGTGCTCGGCCTTGTAGTCGAGTTCCGGCAGGGCCAGGTAGGCGGGCGGATTGAAGAAGTCCGCCACGCGCTGCATTTCCTCGGCGCTCAAGGTTTCCGGACCATCCTTCAGATCGACCCACTCTGCTTCCACCTGGCGCGTGAATTCTTCCACGCCGATGGCTTTCAACAGGATCTTGATGCGCGCCTTGTATTTGTTGTCGCGGCGGCCGTGCAGGTTGTACACGCGCATGATGGCCTGGATGTAGGTCAGCAAGTGCTGCCACGGCAGGAATTCGCGCACGACGCTGCCCAGGATCGGGGTGCGGCCCATGCCGCCGCCCGCCATGACCTTGAAGCCCACTTCGCCGGCCGCATTGCGCACGGCCGTCAATCCGATATCGTGCACGGCGATGGCGGCGCGGTCTTCTTCGGCGCCATTGATGGCGACCTTGAACTTGCGCGGCAGGGCGATGAATTCGGGGTGAAAGGTACTCCACTGGCGCAAGACTTCCGCGTACGGGCGCGGATCGATGATTTCATCGGCCGCGACGCCGGCGAACGGGTCGGATGTTGTATTACGGATACAGTTGCCCGAGGTCTGGATCGCGTGCATTTCCACGGATGCCAGGTCGGTCAGGATATCGGGCGTTTGCTCCAGCTCAATCCAGTTGAACTGGATGTTCTGGCGCGTGGTGAAGTGGCCATAGCCGCGGTCGTACTTGCGCGCGATGTGCGCGAACATGCGCATCTGCTTCGACGACAGCAAGCCGTACGGCACGGCGATGCGCAGCATGTAGGCATGGCGCTGCATGTACAGGCCGTTTTGCAGGCGCAGCGGAATGAATTCCTCTTCCGTCAGTTCATTGGCGATACGGCGCGCAACCTGGTCTCGGTACTGGGCGATGCGTTCTTTGATGATGAGGTGGTCGTACTGATCGTAATGGTACATATCAATTCCTAAAAAAGCCGGGGTGCTGGAAGATTGCCTGGGATTATGTTCTTGATACTGCTCTTGTCACATGGTCGGTCAATTAATAGATTAGCTTCACTGCCACGCCGGTCAAGGTCATCGCCAGCAGCACTCTTAAAAACTTTTCCGGCACGGAGCGGGCGACCCAGGAACCGAGCGTGATGCCGGGCAGGGAGCCGACCAGCAAGGAGGCCAGCAATTCCCAGTGGATTGAGCCGAGCCACCAGTGGCCGAGGGCGGCGATGGCCGTCAGGGGCACGGCGTAGGCGATATCGGTGCCGGCCACTTCGGCCGAGCTCATGCGTGGATACAGCATCACCAGCAGGGTGGCGCCGATGGCGCCGGCGCCGATCGACGATACCGTCACCAGCACGCCCAGCACGGCGCCAGCAATGATGGTCGCGGCGGCAAGCTTGTTGCCTTGCAATTGTTTCTCGGGGTGGGCATTGATCCAGGCCAGCATGCGGCCCTTGAAGATCAGCGCCACGACGGTCAGCAGTACGGAGCCGGCGATCGAGTAACGGATGATCTGGCCGATTTCCGGCGACAGGGTGCCGAACGATTTCAGCGCCAGGGTCGAGACGACGGCGGCGGGCAGGGCGCCGATGCACAGGCGCTTGACGATATCCCAGCGGATGGTGCCGCGCAGGCGGTGCGTCAGCGTGCCGGCGCTCTTGGTGATCGAGGCGAAGGCCAGGTCGGTGCCCACGGCCACGGAAGGCGGCACGCCAAACAGCAAGGTTAACAGCGGCGTCATCAGCGAACCGCCGCCCACGCCGGTCATTCCTACGAGTAATCCTACGGCAAATCCTGAGACTATATAAGACAAAGTCATGCTTTCACCCCCAAAGTACCCGCAATAGTAATAAACTTGGCGTTTAATCCAAACTACTAAGTACGCATTTGCTTATATGCGATATGCGTATATGCATGAACGCAAAATCATGGGTGGGGCGGAAACTCGGCAAATCACGGCAATCTAGGGCAAACCAGCAATGAATCTCCATCAACTGCGCTTCGTGCGCGAAGCGGTCCGGCAGAATTACAACCTGACGGACGCCGCCAAGGCCTTGTTTACGTCGCAACCGGGCGTTTCGAAAGCCATCATCGAGCTGGAGGAAGAACTGGGCGTGGATATCTTTACGCGCCACGGCAAGCGCATCCGCGGCTTGACGGAGCCGGGCCGCCTGGTGCTGGAATCGGTCGAGCTGATCATGCAGGAAATCGACAGCATGAAGCGCATCGGCAAGGAATTCGCGGCGCAGGACAGCGGCAGCTTTACCATTGCCACCACGCATACGCAGGCGCGCTACACCTTGCCCAAGGTGGTGCAAGCCTTCATGCTGAAGTTCCCGAAGGTAAGATTGTCGTTACTGCAAGGCAATCCGCGCCAGATCGCCGAAATGGTGCAGCGCGATCAGGCCGACCTGGCCATCGCCACGGAATCGATCGCCGCCATCGATGGCTTGATCACCTTGCCATGCTATCAATGGGAACATGTGGTGGTGGTGCCGGTCGACCATCCGCTGCTCAAGTCGAAGTCCGTGACCCTGGAAGAAATCGCCGCTTTCCCCCTGATTACCTATGACAGCGCGTTCGCCGGACGCAACAAGATCGACCATGCTTTCGTGCTGCGCGGCCTGAAGCCGGACATCTTGCTGGAGGCCATCGACGCGGACGTGATCAAGACTTATGTCGAGTTGGGCATGGGGATTGGTATCATAGCGGGTATGGCCTTCGATGCCGAGCGCGACAAAGGCTTGCGCGCCATCCCTGTCGGCCACCTGTTCGGCATGAATGTGTCGCGCGTTGCCGTCAAGCAAGGCGCGTATTTGCGCAGCTATATCTATACCTTTATCGAGTTGCTGACGCCGACCCTGAACCGCAAGCTCATCGAGCAGGCGATGAGCGGTGATAAAGAGCACTACGAACTATAACAATGCATGAAATCGGCCGGGCGAGGTGCCTGGCCAAGATTATTTAAGAAGAGAAGAAACAATGATTACCGATCAGCTTGCCAAATATTACGCCACCATCGCGCAGCAGTACGAGCGCGTCTATGACAAGCCAGAACGCCAGGAAGACCTGGAAGTGTTGCGCGACAAGGTCGCCGACGTGCTGGAAGGCCACACCGTGCTGGAACTGGCTTGCGGCACCGGCTACTGGACGGAAGTGGTCGCCGAGTCGGCCGAGTCCGTGCTGGCCACCGATATCAACGATGAAATGCTGGCGCTGGCCCAGGCACGCGGCTTGCCCGACAATGTGACCTTCGCCAAGCTCGACGCATTCAATCTGCCGGACGATCTGCTGGGCAAGTTCACGGCCGTGTTCGCCGGTTTCTGGTGGTCGCACGTGAAGCGCGAAGACCAGGACAAATACCTGAAGCAATTGCGCAGCAAGCTGGGCAAGGACATTCTGCTGGTGCTGATCGACAATTCCTATGTCGACGGCAGCAGCACCGTGATCGCGCGCACCGACCTGGAAGGCAATACCCACCAGTTCCGCACGACGGAGGGGGGCGAGCGCTATGAAGTGCTGAAGAATTTCCCGTCGGATAGCCACCTGCGCAAGAAGTTTGCCCACTCGGCCCGCGAAATCCGCATGAAGCGCCTGGAATACTACTGGCTGCTGAGCTGCCGCCTGAAGTAAGGCAGTCACGGCAACACAAGCCGCCCTCGGGCGGTTTTTTTTCGCCTGTTGTTTTTATCTGACAAGATGTTGTGCTGAAAAACAACATCTTGTCGATGTCATATTGTTGAAGTATTTGGTGGGCATGATTCGGTTCAGCAGCTAAGCAGCACCACTCTTGTCCAACCTAATGTAGAGAATCTCAAGTGAAAAAAATTACTCTGGCAGCATTGATCATCGGCACCTTCGCAGCAGCTACGGCACAAGCACAATCGAACGTCACCGTGTACGGCCTGGTTGACCTCGGTATTGCCAAGACCACTGGCCAGCCGACGGTACAACGCGAAAACAACGCGTCGCGCCTCGGTTTCAAGGGTACGGAAGATCTGGGTGGCGGCCTGTCCGCAATTTTCAACCTGGAAAGTGAATTCCTGGCAGACACCGGCGCGCAAAAAGGCGTGTTGTTCGACCGTCAAGCGTATGTGGGCTTGAAAGGCGCGTTTGGTACCGCCATCCTGGGTCGCACCAAGAATCTGGTCGATGGCACCATCGCCCGCGTCGATCCTTTCAACACCTACGGCGTGGTCGGCAAGAACAATGAAACCTTGCTGCGTTCGGGCGTCGGTTCGTCGCGCGTCAACAATGCCGTGACCTACAACAGCCCAAGCTTTGAAGGTTTCGTGGGCAGCCTGCAATACGTGTTGAGCGAAGTCAACAGCGCTGACGCAGGCGTGATTGGCCTGGCAACCTACGACAACGGCCCGATCAGCTTGCACGCCGGCTACGAAAAAGCCGTGCAAGCAACGGCAACGGCCGCCAAGCCTGACCTGTGGTCCATCGGTGGCGGCTATAAATTCGGCCCGGCCAAGATTACGGCCGCCTACTCGAAAGGCGACACCAAGGTAGCCACGACTGGCGAATTCAAGTCCTACCTGATCGGCCTGAACTATACGGTTGGCGGCGGCGATGCCAAAGTGTCGTATGGCAAGCAAGAGCAAAGCAACAACAAGTTCAAGGATCAGGACACCATCAAGGAATTCGGCGTCGGCTACGACTACCACCTGTCGAAGCGCACCGACGTGTACGCGTACGCTGGCCGCGAGCGCGTGAAGTCGCTGACCTCGTACCAGATCGGCCTCGCACACAAATTCTAAGCATCGTTCGATGTGACGAAGTGAAAGGCGCCTGCGGGCGCCTTTTTTATTGCATCGCCGCCGCTGCCGCCTCCGCATGCATGGGCAGCGAGATGTCGATGCGCGTGCCGCCCAGCTCGCTGTCGGCGCCGATATGGATGCTGCCGTTCAAGCCCCACACCCGTTCGCGCATGCCCAGCAAGCCCAGGGCCGTGGCTTTTTCCAGGTCGTGTTCGGCAATCCCGCGGCCGTCATCCTGGATGGTGATGGCCAGCGAGGAATCGATGCGGTGCAGGGCGATGGTGATGTGGCTGGCCTCGGCATGGCGTGCGATATTCGTCAGCGCTTCCTGCACGATGCGGTAGATGGCCGTGCTGCGCGCATCGTCGAGCACCAGGTCGGCCTCGTCGGCCAGCAAGTCGAAATGGATGGCGCGGCGCAGCAGGAAGTCGTGGCGCAGTTTTTGCAGCGCAAAATACAATCCCCCTTCATCGAGCGCGCGCGGACGCAGGTTGCTGGCGATGCGCCGCAACGAGGTGATGGCCGTCACCAGCAAGCCATCCATGCTGTGCAGCAAGGCTTGCAGAGACTCCGTGGTGTCCGTGTGCTGGCGCACCAGTGTCAGGTCGACGCGTAAGGTGGCCAGCAATTGCCCCAGGTCATCATGCAATTCACGCGCGATATGCTTGCGCTCCTCTTCGCGGATGGATTGCAGCGCGCTCGACAATTCGCGCAGTTGCGAGAAGGAGCGGGCCAGCTGTTCATGCATCTGCTGGCGCGCGCTGATGTCGCGCACGATGATGGTAAACACGCTATGGCCGTCTTCCTGCATGGCCGAGAGCGAGCCTTCGAGGGGAAACATGAGGCCATCGCTGCGCCGTCCCGTCAGCGTGTAATCGGTGGCGCGCCGGCCCGTCAGGCGCAGCTCCTGGCTGATGTCGCCAAACGGCGGATCGCCGTCGTGCTTGCCCAGGCCGCCCAGGGTACGCAAGTCGCGCAGGATGTAGTGGCCCAGGCGCATGCCACGCATGCCGGCCGGCGTGTCGTCGAACAATCTGGCCGCCGCCGCGTTCGCATGCAGGATGATTTGCCCGCTGTCGATGCTGATGAAGGCGTCGCTGGCGCTGTCGATGATGGCCTGGCCGCGGGCCTGCCGCTGCCGGCGGGCTTTCAGTGGAGGAAACAAGCACAGCAAAAGCATCGCCGCCATGCCTAGCGGCAGGATGCGCAGCAGTGTCGAACTGCCTCGGTCAGGCATGGGATTCTCCTTGCGAACGTGAACGAAGGCAGGCAAGACAGGAGTGGCGGACAGGACTTGATATAGCCTATGCCTGTTGGCGCGGCGTGGCTTGATGTGGCGCAGGAAGGGGAAAGAAGAGGGGGCGCGCCGCGCCGGCCTGGGCCGGGCGGCGGCGGGAGACTTACATTTGCTTGAACAGGTGCAAGAAGCTGCGGCTCACTTCGAGCTTGTCGGACTTGCCTTTGATGAGTACCAGGTGGCGGCCGCGGATGTCGCGCGTCACGCCTTCGATGGCATTCACGTTGACCAGGGTGGCGCGGTGGATTTGCCAGAACAGCGAAGGATCGAGCTCTTCGGCCAGGTCGCGCACGGGCTTGCGGATCAGCGCCTCGTACTTGGCGGTCTGCACGCAGGTGTATTTCTCGTCAGAACGGAAGAACAGGATCTCTTCCACGGGGATCATGCGCAAGTCCTGGCCGATGCTGGCCTGTATCCATTGCAGGTAGGTGGGCTTGGCCGTGATTTTTTCCGCCAGCTGCGACAGCATGGCCGTGACGCTGCTGTTGACGTCCAGCGCCGGCTTGTTCAAGTGCGTTTTCAGGCGCTCCACGGTGACCAGCAAGCGCTCATGCTCGGGCGGCTTGAGCACGTAGTCGACGGCGCCCCGCTCGAAGGCTTCGACGGCGTGGCTATCGTAGGCCGTGACGAAGACGATATGCGTCTTGCTGCCGATCACTTGCGCCGCTTCCATGCCCGTCTTGCCCGGCATGCGGATATCGAGGAAGGCAAAATCCGGTTTGAGTTGTTCCACCAGTTCGATCGCTTCGTCGCCATTCTTGGCTTCGCCGATGATTTCCAGTTCAGGCCAGGCTTGGCCCAGGCGCAGGCGCAGCTGGTCGCGCATCAGTCTTTCGTCGTCGGCAATAATAGCGGTAGGCATAGGTCTCAAGTGTGAACAGGCGAAGATTGATTATTCAATGATTTAGCGTTTTTATCAACTACTCTGTCTTATTTGGACAATTGATATGGCACTTCGATCACGGCGCACACGCCGGACGGTTGATTTGGCGTAATGGTCAGGCTGCCCTGGTCGCCATGCAACAGCTTCAGGCGCTCGCGGATGGTGGGCAAACCCAGTCCCGTGCCATCGCTGGGCACCACGCCAAAGCCCAGGCCGTCATCGGTCACCGTCACGCGCAGCTTGCTGTGCGCCACTTCGGCCACGATGCGCAGGGTGCCGCCCTCCGGTTTGACTTCCAGGCCGTGCTTGATGGCATTTTCCACCATCGATTGCAGCATCATGGGCGGGAAGGCGGCGCTGCGCAGGCCGTCGGGAATCTGGAAGTCGACGGTCAGGCGTTCTTCCATGCGCATTTTCAGCAGGTTCAAGTACGCTTGCACCATGTCCGCTTCACGGCCCAGGTTGGTAATCAGGGCGTTGTCGCGCATTTGCGGCAGCACGGCGCGCAGATACTGGATCAGGCTGCGCTGCATCTTGGCCGCGCGCGGCGGGTCGACCTGGATCAGGTGTTCGACGGAGGCAAGCGTGTTGAACAGGAAATGCGGCTCGACCTGGGCTTGCATCATCTGCATCTTCGCTTCGCTGAGCTGGCGCTGCATGGATTCGCGCTCGGCGGCCTCGTTTGCCGTGACGGTTTCCGCTTCCGCACGTTTCTTGCCGCCGACCAAGGCCTTCATGGCGAACAGGGCCAATACCAGCAAGGACACAAAGCTCTTGAACCAGGTCGACGCTTGCTGGTGATAGCGCGACACTTTTTGTTCTGCCGCATCATCGACGGCTTCTTCGATGGCATTCGACAACTCTTCGCCGATTTGCGGCGGCAATTCAATATGGACTTCTTCGCCCGAGGCATTCGTCGTTACTGGATAGCTGGGCTTGGCGGGGGCGGCCGGCGGTTCCGGCGGTGCCGGCGGCACGGTGTTTGCGTGCTCGTCCGCCTCGGCGGCATCGGCCGGCTCGCTGGCCGCCTCCGTCGTGCTGCTGCGCCGGTTCTTGCTGTTGCGGGGATTGAAATGGATGCCCGTATCGTCGATCAGGATATTGGTTTCACCCGAGCCCTTGCTGCTGCGCTTGTGCGACTTGATGACCACTTCTTCGTTCTGGCTGGACGAGAACAGCTCATCTTGCAAAATGGAACCGGCGATCAGGGCCAGCGCGGCGAACAGGAAGAATTTCCACCAGGACAGTTGGGTGACCCAGGTCGTCGTCGCGTCGAATGCCCGTTGCAACCAAGCGAGGATGGTTTTCAACAATTGGGGCAGGCTGGAAATCGGAAGCATGGGGGCACTTTCAAGTACAAGAGTTAATCGACGCAGCGGGCAAGTTTAACCTCTTGTTGAGCCGCGTCAGAGTCTGATGTTGCCACTGTGCCTAAAGACCACGAACTACACCAGCCGATTGCGACAGGCTGCACAAAAAGGCGCTTGAAGTGAAGACAAGGCTTGCTGGGCCGTGAGGGCGGGGAAATAGCCCTTGCGGAGAGTGCAGGGCACGGCTATAATTCGCCCCCTCGCTGAACGACGCATGCAAATGCTGAGTGAGACGAGAAAAAGAAGGAGTTGACGGACGTAGCAAATTGCTTCATACTCTTCCTTCTTCGCAGCTGACAAACACAACGCTTTGTCGATAGCGCGAAAGCAGTACCGAATACAGTTCTTTAACAATTAACAG
>NZ_JAPUBW010000004.1:0-433826 GCF_030397735.1 Janthinobacterium sp. SUN120
GAATTTCTTCGACAGAACCGTTGCGATTGCAGCGGTCAGCGTGGTTTTACCGTGGTCGACGTGGCCGATGGTGCCGACGTTGACGTGCGGCTTGGTCCGTTCGAATTTACCTTTTGCCATTTTGAACTCCTAATGATTTGATTAGATTGCTCAGGCACACGCCCGACGGTCTGGTTTGAATTGCTTCTGTGCTGCCTGCTGCGAATTCTGGTGCCCTTGACGTGGATCGAACACGTGGCCTCTCCCTTACCAAGGGAGTGCTCTACCACTGAGCTACAAGGGCTGTAATTTGTTGCATGCGATGCATCAAGCATCTGAACGGAAACTGGAGCGGGTGAAGGGAATCGAACCCTCGTCGTAAGCTTGGAAGGCTTCTGCTCTACCATTGAGCTACACCCGCGAGGTATCGTTCACTTTATCTTCACTTACTTTTGCTACTACCCAGTTTTCCTTGCAAAAACTTGGTGGAGGGGGCTGGATTCGAACCAGCGTACTCATAGAGAACAGATTTACAGTCTGTCGCCTTTAACCACTCGGCCACCCCTCCGCGGGAACCGCAGAGTATGAAGCATCTACTCACAACTGTCAACCTTATTTTCTGATGCCTGACTGCTGCATTTGCTTATAAAGAAGAAGTTGGCTGCTTCGGGGCGTGATTATAAGCTCCCGATTTGAGAATGTGCAAGGGTTGGCGCGAAAAAGTCTGCTTTTTTTGGATTTTTTTTATCCCCCCTGCCGGGAAGCCGCATTTTCCCGTCATTTCTCTCTTTTACCGGGCGTCAGACGGATGCATCCAGGAGTTGCCGAGAGGCTTATATTTACGCAACAACTGCTGATGCAGGCCCGACAGCACGGGCAATTTGGGGTTGCGCGGGTCCAGGCGGCGCACGCCGGCGATAAACGTCAGCGCCTGCTGCCCCATGCGCTCATCCCAGCCTTCGTGTTCCAGGCACTTCAGCACGGCCACGGCCGCATTGAACACCACTTGCGGATTATCGGGCAGGCGCGTGACGGCTTCGCCCATCAGATCGACGGCGCCACGGAAATCGCCCTCGCCCGCCCTGGCGGCGCCGGCCGCCACCATGTCGGCCACTTCCTGGCGGCTTTGCCGTGCCAGCGCCTTGGCCAGCTCTTCGCGCCCGGCATGCTCGAACACGGCCATGGCGCGCGTCATGGCCGCACTGTCGGGCGCATTGCGCATGACTTCGCGCATCACCTCGGCGGCGCCGTCTTCGCGCCCATGCGCCAGGCAGTGGCGCGCCAGCTCGGTTTTCAGCATGTTCGAGCCGCCCACGCTGTGGCGGTTGGCGGCCAGCGCCGCGTCGAGCGATTGCTGCAGGCGCTCCTCGTTGCCCGTATGCGCATGCAGCATGGCGCTGCACAGCGCACTGCACAGTTCCGCA
Organism: Janthinobacterium sp. SUN120; assembly: GCF_030397735.1. Taxonomy (NCBI): domain Bacteria; kingdom Pseudomonadati; phylum Pseudomonadota; class Betaproteobacteria; order Burkholderiales; family Oxalobacteraceae; genus Janthinobacterium; species Janthinobacterium sp. SUN120. The sequence goes on from NZ_JAPUBW010000004.1 coordinate 1,404, forward strand.
TTCTTTTGCCCGCCCATCGACTTGTCGAGGTCGCGGATCACGGCGCCCACCTGCAGCGGGTCGCCCTTGCGCACCAGGGTCTGCACCAGGCGCACATGGTCTTCCGGGTCGCGGAATTCCGAGTACTTGGCCTTGCTGACCACCAGCTTCAGGGATTTTTCCGCCATCTCGATATCGTCGGCCGCCAGGGCCGCCTCGCCCAGGCGGCGCAAGCGGCGCACGGCGTGCGGCGACAGGGCCACCGCTTCGCTCAGGGCGGCCTGCGCCAGTTCCGGCTTGCCTTGCGCCAGATGCGTGCGCGCCAGCCAGTCGTACGCGTCGAGAAAACGCTTGTTGTTTTCCAGCAATCCCTCCAGAGTGCCTTGCGCCGCTTCATACTCGCCCAGCAGGAACTGCGTCTTGGCCTGCCCCAGGCGCGCCCAGCCGATGGACTTGGCTGCGTACAGGCCCGCGTAGATCGGCTCGGCGTCGGCCGCTTCGCCCAGCAGCAGGTGCAATTCCGCGCGCAAGCGCAGAAAATCAGTGGCGTAACGGGGATACAGGCTGGCGCCCTCCGCGCAGGCGGCAATCGCCGCGCGCTCGTTGCCCACGTCGATCAACTCGTACACGGGCACGAAGGCATTGCGCTTGTCCAGCGCGCGGCCGATGCGCTCGAGCATGTTGTCAGCGGTGAAGGGCTTGAGGATGTAATCGGTGGGCAACAGCTCGACGGCGCTGACCACCTTGGCGAAGCTGCCTTCGCCCGTGACCATGAAGAACATGGTCGATGCGTGCATCAATTTGTGGTGGCGCAAGTCTTCCAGCATCTGCTGGCCATCCTGCCCGCCATCGAGATCGTATTCGCACAGGATCAAGTCATACGATTTGCTGCCCAGCATGCGGATCGCCTGGCCGGAGCTGGCCGCGTCGTCGATCTTCGCCAGGCCGCACAGGTTGAGCATATTGTGCAGGCTAGCGCGCATGCCCGGATGCGGCTCGATGATCAGTGCGCTGAGGCCCTTGAGTTCTTTCATGTCGTGATGTCCGAAAACTCCGCGGCGCGCCACACTGGTGCGTGGCGCCAGCCAGCATGAGGCTGCCGAGTATATGACGGCGCCGCGCGCAAGGGAATGGCGGCGCGCCGAAAAATGCCAACGAAGCGGCTACTCAAGCGACGGCGCGCTCCGGATGCCACAGTTGCGGCTCATGGTCGATCAGTTCCAGCAGCGCCGTCACCACTTCCGGATCGAACTGGCTGCCGCTACGCTGCTCGATGTACTCGCGCACCTGCGGATACGGCCACGGTTCCTTGTAAGGCCGCTCGTGCAGCAAGGCATCGAAAACGTCGACCACGGCAACGATGCGCGCGGCCACGGGAATGTTGCGCCCTTTCAAGCCATTCGGATAACCGGCGCCATCGAAGTGTTCGTGGTGGCCGCCGGCGATCTGCGCGCCATACGTGAGGTAGCTGACGCCGTCGACCATGTTGGCGGCCCGCTCGAGGATGGTGCGCCCGACGCTGGCATGCAGCTGCATCTGCGCCCGCTCCTCGTCCGTATGCTTGCCGGGTTTCAGCAGTACGGCGTCCGGCGTGGCCACCTTGCCCACGTCGTGCAGGATGCTTGCCAGGCCGATCATGTCGAGCAGCTGCGGGGTCAGCTCGTCGGCATACACGCCGCGCTGCTGCATGCGCCGGGCGATGGCGTCGGACAACAACTGCACCCGCCGCACGTGGCCGCCCGTGTCGCTGTCGCGGAACTCGGCCAGGTCGGCCAGCGCCACCACGGTCGCTTCCTGCGCCTTGCGCAGCTGGCCGAACATGTACAGGTTGTCGAAAGCGGCGGCGATACGCTGGCAAAACACTTCCAGCAAGTCGCGCTGGATCTGCGCCAGCGGCCACGGCGGCGTGACGGAAATGGCCAGCTCGCGGTTGCCTTCCGTGTGGATGAACAGCACATTGGCCGGATGCTCGAACTGGCTGCGCTTTTCCGCAAACGCCTTGTCGATGGTGGACGTGAGGGCATGGTCGGCCGGCATCGCTTCGGACTCGGCCAGCACGGCATACGTGCCCGTGGCGGCCACCACCTCGGGCCGTCCGGCGCCGCCCTGCATCAGGCACAGCACGCCGTCGGCGCCCACGTCGAGGATGGCGCTGACCTGATTCAGCACGCCGGAAGCGAATTCGCGCAGGGAATGGATCTGGTACAGATTGGTGGCGCCGGCGAGAATCTTGCCCAGGCCGATGCGGCTGCGTTCAAGCATCATCAGGCTCTCGTAGGCGCGCAGGGCCGAGATAACGGTGGTAAACAACTTTTGCGTCGTCAGTTCCGTCTTGGCCTTGTAATCGTTGATGTCGTATTCGATGATGACGCGCTGCTCGGGCGCCTGGCCCGGCTGGCCCGTGCGCAGCACGACGCGCACGATGGAGTTGTTCAGGTCGGCGCGGATGCGCTTGGCGAGGATCAGGCCGGCGTCATCCGTTTCCATCACCACGTCGAGCAGCACCAGCGCGATATCGGGCGTGTCGCGCAGGATGTCGTACGCCTCGCGGCCGCTGTAGGCGGAAAACAGTTCCAGTTCGCGGCCCTTGAAACTGACATTGCGCAGCGCCAGCCGCGTGACCGCATGCACGTCGACGTCATCATCGACGATCAGGACACGCCACAGGCGCTGGTCGGGCGCGGCCAGCCCGGCAGGACTGGCCACCGGCTCATCTTCGTCGAGCAGCCAGTTATCATCTGCATCGGCCTTGAGGTCGGTCATGAATACTCCTAATGGATAAGTTCGATGTGGACGCTGCGTTGACGCATATCAAGCATAATCAGATTAGATGCTGCTTACAACAGGATTCTGCGTACCGCCTTCGCTGGCGGACGGCGACGACGCCGGCGCCGAGGCACCGCTGCGCGTGGCGCCGCCACAACTATCCTGGCCCGGCCCGACGGCCTGGTAGCGCACTTCATACTTGCCCGCGCTGAGCTGCTCCACCAGCAGCTTGTCGTACGCGAGGATGTACAGGTAGCGCACGTTCGAGCGCCGCTCCGTGTCAAACAGCTTGACGAACACGGGCGCCGCATTGCCGCTGTTGTCGATGCTCACGGCCAGCTCATCGCCCTTGTTACCGATCGGGAATCCATCGACATAGCCGGAATGGGTCGGCCAGGGTTCGCCATTCGGCGCCACCAGCGATGGGGACTCGGCCTTGCCAGCCCCATCGCAGGCGGGCTGGATGCCTTTCAGGCTCAGCTGGGACACGGCCAGCACGCGGATCTCCGGCGTCTTCGCTTGCGGCGGCTCGGGCGCATACGGCTTGCCCACGGCCCAGCTGTCGACTGCCACCGCCTCGCCTTTCGACGACGACACGGCACCGGCCGCCGGCGTGGCCGCTTCCGCATGGGGCTTGGCGCCGTCGCGGGCCAGGCCGCTCCAGGCCGACGCCAGCGCGGCAGGCACGGGCTGCGACGTGTCGAGCATCAGCAAGGCACCCAGCCAGCCCAGCAACAGGCAGATAAACAAACTCAGCCACCAGCGCCAGTTGCGCCAGACGGGTTGCAGGCCGCGCCGCGGCTTGCCCTTCGGCGGCGGCACATCCTGCGCCCAGGCGTGTTCATGCGGCTGGGCATGGCCTTTCGCGCGGCCATCGCGGCTCTTGCCTTCTTCCTGGTGGGTGCTTTCCAGCCATTCGATTTCCCACTCCTCGGCGGCGATCCACTCGTCGTGTTCCTTGCGGCGTTGTGGATCGGACAAGGTGCCATAGGCGCTGTTGAGGATCGCCATGATGCGGGCGGCCTTTTCGTCGCCGGGATTCTTGTCCGGGTGGTATTTCTGGCTGAGGGCTTTGTACGCGGCACGTATGACTTCCTGCGGCGCCAGGCGCGCCACCTTCAGGTTGTCATAGTGTGTATGTATCTTTCCCATCGTTCTATCTTGAAATCGGTGCGCGGCGACGGGTTCTTGCAGGATGGAACCGTGCTGTGTCGGTCATCATATACGATATGACAAGATAATAACCACCGGCGGACAGGAAATTGCAGGGCGATACTGCCCTGCCTTGATATTGCAGGCGCTTACAAGCGGTGACTGCGGTCGCTGGACAACAGCGCTTCCGGCAACTCCACGCGGTGCCCCACTACCAGCACCTTGAACAATTCCCCCATCTCGGAGGGCGACACCAGCTTTTGCACGGCGCTCGCTTGCGGCAAATAGGTCTTGACCTGCTCCGGATCGGTGCGCAGCAGCAAGTCGCCGAGACCCGCGCCCAGCAGGAAGGACGCCTGGTTCATGTAGGCGAGCACATCGAGGCCCGCCTCCTGCGCCGCCACCGCCATCGCCGTAAAATCCACGTGGGCCGTGATGTCCTGCAAGCCGGGCAGATAAAACGGTTCCGCGTGGGCGTGATGGCGGTAATGGCACATCAGGGTGCCCGTGGCGCGCAAGTCGAGGTAATACTCATGCGCAGGAAAACCATAGTCGAACAGCACGGCCGCGCCTCCCTTGCCATTGGTCAGCATGCGCGCCAGCGAGCGCATGAAACCGCAGGCGACGCCATGAATTTCCGTGACATAGCCGACCGGCAAGGCATCCGCCTCGGGCACCTGGGCGGCGATCTGCGCAGCCACGTCGGCGCCAGCGGGCCGTTCGACAAACACGAACTGGCCGTCGGCGATGCTGACGTCGAGTTCGCACCAGCCGGCGGGCGTCTTGCTGATCAGGTTGACGGGCATGGCGTCCAGCACTTCATTGCCGAACACGGCACCCTCGAAACTGTCGGGAAAGCCGTCGAGCCACACCACTTGCGGGAAGGCTGCCAGCGCCAGCTCCTGGCGCGCGCGCAATTCGCCGGACAATTCGACGATCGCATACTGTTCGACATGGATGCCGGCATTCGCCGCTTCCGTCAGGATATCGCAGGCCAGCTTGCCCGTGCCGGCGCCGAATTCGAGGATGCGCGGGGCCGTTTGCGCCATAATAGCGGCTGCCACATGGGCCAACGTGGCGCCGAACAGGGGCGAAATCTCCGGCGAGGTTGTAAAATCGCCATCTTTGCCCAGCTTGGCGGCGCCGCCGCTGTAATAGCCGAGGTCAGGCGCATACAGCGCCAGCTCCATGAAGCGGACAAAGGGAATGGCGCCGTCATTGCGCGCGATTTCGGCGGCAATCTGGTGCTGCAAGGCATGGGACGCGGCCAGCGCGTCGCTATCGGGTGCGGGAAGAGACATTCCCGCATTGTAGCGAATCGGCGGCGCATGCCGCCAGTGTGGCGTCCACCGAATATCTCAACCATAGCAAAGACATGACAGAAGCAACGACAACGCCATTCGACAGCACACCCCGCGTCGCCCTCGTCACGGGCGCGGCGCGGCGCATCGGCCGCGCCATCGCGCTGGGCCTGGCGCGCGACGGCTGGGATATAGCCGTCCATTACCGCGATTCGCGCGACGAAGCGCTCAGTCTGGTCGCGGAAATCACCGCGCTGGGCCGCCGCGCGCAAGCGTTCCACTGCGACCTGGCGCAGGAAGCGGCCGTACGCCAGCTGTTGCCGCAGGCACAGGCGGCGCTGGGCCCCGTGACGTGCGTCGTCAACAACGCATCGTTGTTTGCATACGACAATGCGGGCGATTTTTCCGTCGCCGCGCTCGACGCCCACATGCACGCCAACCTGGCCGCTCCCATTCTGCTGGCGCAAGCCCTGTACCAGGCCACCCCGGCAGGCGGGCAAGCCGTGGTCATCAACTTGCTGGACCAAAAACTGTACAATCTCAATCCTGATTTTTTGTCGTACACCCTGTCCAAGGCGGCGCTGCTGTCGGCGACCACCATGCTGGCCCAGGCGCTGGCGCCGAAAGTGCGCGTGGTGGGCATTGCCCCCGGCATCACCATGGTCTCCGGCGAGCAGACGGAAGCGAACTTTGCCAAGGCGCATGAAAACACGCCGCTGGGACGCTCCAGCACGCCCGAGGATGTGGCCGACAGCGTCTGCTACGTGGCCGGCGCGCGCGCGCTGACGGGCACGACCCTGCTGGTCGATGGCGGCCAGCATTTGATCGGCTTGCCGCGCGACGTCATGTTTTTGACCAAATAATCAGCAGCCCTACCAAACAACCAGCACTCCAGCATTCCCTAAAAGGTAAAACTATGTCGTCCGCCCTGTCCCACCCTCGCCTGGCCGATTGCCGCCGCCTGTTCCTGCGCAATTACGAAGTCCTCATCAACATCGGCGTCTACGACTTCGAAAAAAAGGGCGAGCAGCGCGTCCTCATCAACGTCGACCTGTACATCCCCCTGGCCCTGTCGACGCCGAAGGATGACCAGTTGGAAGAAGTGGTCGACTACGACTTCATGCGCGAAACCATCGCCAAACGCATGGCGCAAGGCCACGTGCAGCTGCAGGAAAGCCTGGTTGACGACGTGCTGGCCGCCATGCTGGCCCACCCGCGCGTGCGCGCCGCGCGCGTATCGAGCATGAAACCGGATGTGTATCCCGACTGCGAAGGCGTGGGCGTGGAAGTATTCAAGATCAAGGATGAAGCATGAACAACATGAATGACAGCGCCGTACTGGAAACGATGACGGCCGCCGTGGAAGTGCCGGCCAATGTCGAAGCGCAGAAACTGGCGCGCAAGAAGGCGGAAAAGATCGCCCTGGAAAACAACAAACTACACAAGCGCTTGTGCCGCCTGGTAGGACAAGCCATCGGCGATTTCAACATGATCGAAGACGGCGACAAGGTGATGGTCTGCCTGTCCGGCGGCAAGGATAGCTACGCGCTGCTGGACATCTTGATGACCTTGCGCGAACGCGCGCCGATTCACTTCGATATCGTCGCCGTCAACCTGGACCAGAAGCAGCCGAACTTCCCGCCGGAAATCCTGCCCGCCTACCTGACGGAACTGGGCGTCGCCTTCCACATCGAAAACCAGGATACCTACAGCATCGTCAAGCGCCTGATCCCGGAAGGCAAGACGACCTGCTCGCTGTGCTCGCGCCTGCGCCGCGGCATCCTGTACCGCGTGGCCGACGAGCTGGGCGCCAACAAGATCGCCCTGGGCCACCACCGAGATGATATTTTGGAAACATTCTTCCTGAATATGTTCTTCGGCGGAAAACTGAAAGGCATGCCGGCCAAGCTGCAGTCGGACGACGGCAAGCACATCGTCATCCGCCCGATGGCTTACGTGAAGGAAGAAGACACGCAGCGCTATGCAGAAGTCAAGGGCTTCCCCATCATTCCATGCGACCTGTGCGGTTCGCAGGAAAACCTGCAGCGCAAGCAGATCAAGGGCCTGATGCGCGAATGGGACAAGAAATTCCCCGGCCGCGTGGAAAGCATCTTCTCGGCCCTGTCGAACGTGGCGCCGTCCCACCTGATGGACCCGAAATTGTTCGGCTTCAAGGATTTGAAGGCGGACGGCGTGGCCAACCCCATGGGCGACATCGCCTTCGATGAAGAGCCATGCTCGACGCCGACCACGTTCGGCACCATCGCGCTGCAACCTCTGTAAAAACCTCCTGTTGTTCCGCCGCCACCGTCCAGGTGGCGCGCGGTATCTTCCCTCGGCCTCTTTCCCCCCGCGTCCATTTGAGGTACCGTAGTCAGCTCTGCCGGTACGCGGTGCGTCACGCGCGCATCCCTGCACGGCGGTCAGCACGCATTCTTCCGACAACCTCACTGGAATGAACCATGACGCCATCCGCGCTCAAGCGCCCCCTGCTGTTCTCCCTGCTCGCTCTCGGCCTCTCCTCTGCCTTCGCCGCGCCTGCCGCTGCCCCCACCGACCGCCAGGCCGACCGCTGGGACCTGACGGCGCTGTATCAAGACGACGCCGCGTTCGACGCCGACGCGAAAAAGCTGTCGGCGCAGCTGCAGCAACTGGGCGCCTGCAAGGGACAGTTGAAAGCGTCGCCGGCCCGCCTGAAAAGCTGCCTGGACCTGTACGCCGAGGCGCGCAAGCGCGTCAACACGCTCACCACCTACGCGGCGCAGTATTACGACCAGGATACGGGCGACAGCAAGGGCAACCAGCTGAACCAGCGCGCCGCCCTGCTGGGCAACGACTTCTCCCAAGCGACAACCTTCCTGCAGCCGGAAATCCTCGCCCTGGGCGGCAAGCGCATCGACGCCATGCTGGTGAAGGACAAGGGTTTGCAACTGTACCGTTTTCAATTGAGCAACATGCTGCGCAGCGCGCCGCACACGCTCGACGCGGCTGGCGAACAGCTGGTGGCCCAGTTCGGCCTCGCAACAAGCTCGGCCGCCAGTGTCTACCGCACCCTGGCCAATGCGGAAATCCCATGGCCCACCGTGAAACTGTCGGACGGCAAGGAAGTACGTCTCGATCAGGCGGCGTACACGAAATACCGGGGTGACGACCAGCGCGCCGACCGCAAGCTGGTGTTCGACGCCTTCTTCGGCAAGTGGAAGGAATATGAACGCACGTTCGGCGAAACCCTGTACGGCCAGCTGAAGACGGACGCCGCGTATGCGAAAGTGCGCCGCTATGCCGATTCGCAAAGCGCGGCGCTCGACGCCGACCATCTGCCGCCGGCCGTCTACCAGACCCTGATCGCGCAAACCAACGCCAACCTGCCCACCTTGCACCGCTACTTCAAGCTGCGCGCGCGCATGCTGGGCGTCAAGGACCTCGCGTATTACGACATCTATGCGCCGCTGCTGACAAGCGACCGCACCTTCCCGCTGGCCGACGGCAAGCAGATGATGCTCGATTCCGTCGCGCCGCTGGGCCACGACTACGTCAAGGCCCTCACCGCCGCCGTGGACGCTCGCTGGATGGACGTGTACCCGCGCCCGCGCAAGGTGGCGGGCGCCTACATGAATGGCGACGCGTACGACGTGCACCCGTTCGTGCTGCTCAACTACACGGACAACTACGAAGCCGTCAGCACCCTGACGCACGAATGGGGCCACGCCATGCACTCGGTGCTGGCCAACAAGGCGCAGCCATCGATCTATGCGCCGTACAGCATCTTTGTCGCGGAAATCGCCTCGACGACGAACGAGGCGCTGCTGCTCGACGCGCGCCTGAAGCAGGCCAAGGACGATGACGAGCGCCTGCTGTACCTGGGCGCGGCGCTGGAAAACCTGCGCGGCACCTACTTCCGCCAGGCCATGTTCGCCGAATTCGAAGCGGCCATCCACGGCAAGGTGGATAAAGGAGAGTCGCTGACGGGCGAAGAGATCACGGCCATCTATGCCGGCATCCTCAAACGCTACCATGGCGAGGCGCAAGGCGTCATGACCATCGATCCCGCCTACGCGCTGGAATGGGCCTACGTGCCGCATTTTTATCACGGCTTCTACGTGTTCCAGTACGCCACCTCGATCGCCGCGGCGCAGGATTTCGCGCAGCGCATCCTCGACAAGGAGCCGGGCGCGCTGGCCGCCTACCTGAAGATGCTCAGCTCCGGCGGTTCCGCGTATCCGTATGAGCTGGTGAAGGCGGCCGGCGTCGATCTGGCCTCGCCGAAACCGTACCAGGCGCTGGCGGCGCGCATGAACGGCATCATGGACCAGATCGAGACGATTGAAGCGAAGCGGGGGAAATAATGCTGGGGTCAGACCCCCTCGATTGTTAGCACAAGCCTTCGCGTTAACGGTGTTGAGGGTCTGACCCCGGTTCTCCCGCTTGCTCCGAGGCAAACGCCGCCGCATCGCTCTCGAACATGTCTTCCAGTTCCTCGCGCGCCTGGCGCGTGAGGGACATGACTTTTTGCTGGTCCTGGAAGTGCGGCGCCACTTCCAGCAGGGTTTTCAGGTTATGCCGGCCAAAGATGCCGGCCGCGCGCTGCGCCCGCTCCGGGCTGAAGCCCACCTGCTGCAAGGTCTGCTCGCCCAGCAGCAGCGCCGCGGCGAACGTTTCGCGTTCGATCAGCGTCACGCCCCGCTTCATCAATTCATAGTAATGCGTGACGTTGCGCGCACGCGCCAGAATCGTCAGTTGCGGCAGGCGCAGGCGCACGGCGTCGACCAGGGCCAGGCTGTCGTCCACATTGTCGATGGCGATCACCAGCGCCCTGGCCTTCTCGATGCCCGCCGCCACCAGCAGGTCCACGCGCGTGGCGTCGCCATAAAACACCTTGAAGCCGAACTTGCGCAGCAGGTCGATCTGGTCCGGGTCGTGATCGAGTACCGTCACGCCGATCTTGTTGGCTGCCAACAGGCGGCCGATGATCTGGCCAAAGCGGCCGAAACCGGCGATGACGATGGGATTGTCCTGCGCCTCGATATGGTCGTCGGGGCGGCGCTTCTTCTCGCCTTGCAGGCGCGGCGCGACGAATTTGTCGTGCAACAGCAGCAGCAAGGGCGTGGCCACCATCGACAGGGTCACCACCACGACCAGCAGCGCGGCCGTCTCCGGGGCAAACACGTGCGCGGCCTCGGCGGCGGCAAACACGACGAAGGCAAATTCGCCCCCTTGCGACAGCAGCAACGCAAAGAACAGCTGCTGGCCGCGGGGAATGTCGACAAACTTCGACAGCACATACAGCAAGGCGATCTTCACCGCCAGCAGGCCCGCCACCAAGGCCAGGATCAGCAAGGGCTGGGCGCGCAGCACGCCGAAATCGACGGACATGCCCACGGCGATGAAGAATAGGCCTAGGAGCAGTCCCTTGAACGGTTCCAGGTCGGAAATGAGTTCATGGCGGTATTCGGAGTCAGCCAGCAGCACGCCCGCCATGAAGGTGCCCAGCGCCATCGACAGGCCCACCGATTCCATCAGCACGCAGATGGCGATCACCAGTAGCAGGGCGAAGGCCGTGAAGATTTCGCGCAAGTCCGTCCTGGCGATGAAGCGCAGGATGGGGTTCACCAGAAAACGCCCGCCGATCACCAGCGCCGCCAGCACGGCGGCCAGCTTGGCCACGCGCAGCCAGCCCGGTTCGCCGCTGTGCGTGACCAGCCCGCCCAACAGCGGCACCAGCGCGATCATGGGAATGGCGGCGATATCCTGGAACAGCAAAATGGAAAAGCCGGCAGAACCGGCCGGGGTGCTCATCAGCTTGCGTTCGCCCAGGGTGGCCAGCACGATGGCCGTCGACGACAGCGACAGGCCCAGCGCGCCGACCAGCGCCGTGCGCCAGTCCACGCCAAAGGCCATGGCCACAGCGCACAAGCCCGCGCTGACGACGCCCACCTGCGCCCCGCCCCAGCCAAAGATGGGACGGCGCAGCAGCCACAAGCGCTTCGGCTCCAGCTCCAGGCCGATCAAAAACAGCAGCAGCACCACGCCGAATTCGGAAAAGCTGAGGATCACCTCGACATTCTTGATCAGGCCCAGGCCCCAGGGACCGATGACGACGCCGGCCACCAGGTAACCCAGCACGGCGCCCATGCCCAGGCGCTTGGCCAGCGGCACCATGATGATGGCGGCGACCAGGTAAAACAGTATGTTGATGAGAAAGCTGTGGTGTTCCATGCGGATTCCGGAAAAACGTGACTGGAATCGCAATCATGCCTGAAGTGGCGCGCCAGCGGGGTATCAGGGTTGCGGCGCCTCGATACGTGCGCGTAGTTCGTCGACATTCACGCGCTGGAGGTAGCTTTCGATATTCTTCCACACGGCGTGGTAGCCGTAGCCGCCGTTTTTCAGCTCGTCGATCGCCTTTTCGCGCGGCCAGCCCTGGTACAGCATGCGGTACATGGCGGCCATCATGCCCGTTCGGTCGGCGCCGTGCAGGCAATGCAGCAGCACGGGACCCTGCTGTCCGGCGGCACGGATGGCACGCATGGTGTCGATCACATGGCGGTCGCGGATGGCCCAGGTATTGATGGGGATGCGGACGGCGCGGATGCCGCTGCCTTCCAGCACCTGCGTATCGGAGTGGAAGGAGCGCAGGCTGATCACCGTCTTCACGCCCAGCGCCTGCAGCTGGGCCACGTCGGCGCTATCCAGCCTGGCGCTGCGGTACAGGACGGGCGTGACCTGGTGCAGGTTCGACACCTGCGGCAGCGGCGTGGCCCAGTCCGGATGGCGTGGCGGCGATGGTTGCGCCCCGGCCGGCGCGGCGGCCAGCCCCAGGGCGAGGGTCAACAGTACGACATGCAGCATCATGGTTTCCTGGTTATTGAAGAACGGCGCCGGCGCGCAGCACCTGCGCCAGCACGTCCAGGGCGGCGCGCGGGCGGCCCAGGGCCAGCGCCTTTGCGCGCATCGATTGCAACTGCTCGGGATGCTCGAGCAACAGGCGCACCCGGTATTCCAGGGTGACGGCATCGAATGCCTTCAGGGCCACGCCCTGCTCCAGCAGATAGTCGGCATTGCGCTCTTCCTGGCCGGGAATCGGCGAATTGACGATCATGGGCAAGCCCAGCGCCAGGCATTCCGAGGTGGTCAGCCCGCCCGGCTTGGTGATCACCAGGTCGGCGCACGCCATCAGGCGCTCGACTTCGCTGGTAAAGCCTTGCGCCAGCAGGCGGCCCGGATACTGGCCGGCCAATGCCTGCAGCGCCGCCAGCGCGGCGGCGTTTTTCCCCGCCAGCACGATCAGCTGGAAGTCGCCTGGCAGCGCCAGCAGGCGCGCGGCGACCGTTTCAAGGCTGCCCAGTCCCGCCCCGCCGCCCATCAGCAGGATCGTCGTGCGCCGCGGGTCGAGGCCAAACGCCTGCGCGCACGACACGCGGTCGGGCACCTGCGCGAACGCGGGCATAATGGGGATGCCCGTCACGTGGATGCGCCCGGCGGGGATGCCTTCGTGGCGCATGCGGAACGCCACTTCGTCGGTGGCGGCGAAATAGCCCTGCATCTGCTCGTGCACCCACATGCGGTGCAAGTCGAAATCCGTGACCTGCACCCACACGGGGCAAGCCAGCTGCTGCTGGCGCAATGCGCGCGACAGCAATTCGGCCGGCAGGAAATGCGTGCAAATGATGGCATCGGGCTGGAAAGCAGCGATCCGCGCCATCAGCGCGCGCGTATTGAGGCGCTCGACGGCGCGGCGCAGGCGCTGCATCGAGCTGTCGCGCGGCGCATCGTGGGTGGCGTGATACAGATAGCCCCACAGCGCGGGCGCCTTGTTGACCAGCTTGATATACAAATCCGTGTACAGCTTGCGGAAGGCGGGCGTGACGAAATCCATCACGTCGAGATGCAGAGCCAGCGCCGCTGGGCCGCCGCCATCGCGCGCCGCATACGCCTCGATGGCTTGCGCCGCGCGCATGTGGCCGGCGCCGGCCGAGACGCTCAGGAGAAGAATTTTTTGTGTCATGAAAAACCGATGCGTGAACAGGTTGCGCGCGGACGCGGAAGATGCATTGGCAGGATAACATCGCTGCAAGCTGGCCGGTTTGATCTGGCCACGTGCGCGCTAGCCGATGACGGGGACGGGCAAGGCCGACACTTTCCAGCTGCCTTTGAGCTTGCGTTCGATCAAGGCCGACAAAGTGCTGGCGTCGGGCGCGCCTTTTTTGGTGAACTTCACCGGCACCAGCAGATAGATGGTGACCTTGTCATCGTCGGCAATGTCCTCCTCCGGCTCCGGATTCCAGCGCTTGTCGATGGCCAGCAGCGCGTCGACGCCGTCCGGCCAGGCCAGGTCCGCCAGGTGCGGAGCGTCGCGCCGCAGCAGCTCGCCCGCCGCCAGGCTGGCCTGGTCGAGCGTGCGCCGTCCCAGGCGTGCCAGCAGCGCCACCGGAAAACGCCAGGGGCTGTGCTGCGCAAAGCCGTGGACCGTCAGCGGCCAGCGGCCAGGCAGGCAGATGGCCAGTTCGGTCATCGGGGATTGCTGGAAGAGGCCGGCCGTAAACAGCAGCTTGAAATCGCGCTTGCCGCCGATGCAGCTGATGCCCAGCGAAAAGCGCGCGTCGCCGCTGTCCGGGCTGAACACGGCCGGCAATACCCAGCCGGCGCTGTTGTGCATGAAGGTGCGGATCGATTCCTGCGGTGAGGCGGCCGCTTGCTGCGGCACGTCGAGTATGCTGACGCCGCCGGCGGCAGCGAGCAATTGGGTGATCGCGGGAAAACCCCAGCCGCTGGCGATATCGACCGGCGCCTGGTTCCAGCGCGTATGCAGGCGGTTCGGATTGGCGCCCGACTGCAACAGCAATGCCACCACGTCCTGGTGGCCGCCCACGCAGGCGCTGTCCAGCGGCGACAGTATATTGTCCGGCAAGCCGTCGACGGCAGCACCCTGTTCGAGCAGCCAGCGGCAGGTATCCAGATGGCCATGGCTTGCCGCCGCGTCCAGCGGCGTATGGTTGCGGTAGCCGGGCAAGGGCAGATCGACGTCCAGGCCCAGCGACACGAGCAGGACGCAGACGTCGCGGCTGCCGCCGGCCGCGGCCAGATGCAGCAGCGATTCGCCGTCATCCATGTTGTAGCGGCGCAAGGTCAACAGCAGCGGCGTGGCTTCGAGCAGGCTGCGCACCTGTTCCACCTGATTTTCGCCGACGGCGTCGCAGAGGCGAAAAAACGTCTCGCGGTGCTGGTTGTAGAGTGTCTTGTTGACCATGCATGTTCTCTGCTCGTGGTGGCGGCGCCATCATCGAGCGGAGAATAGCATTTTCTTTCGATTAATCTGCGCGATTTGACAACTTCGGTGTGCGCGTCGGCGGCAATGCCAAGCCGGCAGGCGCGACATCCGTGCGCAATACCGGATACAGGTTCAGGCGTTCATCCCAGGAAGCGTGGCGGCGGGCGAAGAATTCCAGGCGCGCGGCCGGGCTCTTGGCAAATGCGGGATCGCTGGCCAGCTTCTGCTGGAACTGCGCCGCCAGCGCCGGGTCGGCCGCCAGCTGGGCGCGCGCCACGTCTTCGGCCACGTATTCTTCCATGTACTCCTTGCGCTCGAAGGCCGTATTGAAACTGCCCCAGGCCAGCAGGGAATCGGGCGCGCGCGGTTCGAGCAGGGCCACGACCAGGCGCGCCTTGGCCTGGTTGACGGGCACGTACAGTGCGCCCGCACCGACCACGCGCGCCTCTTTCTGCCACTCGCCCTGCACGGCCGCCGTCTGGCGTCCCTCGAACGACTGCGCGCCGAATTTCACCTGCGTGGCGCGAAAGGTCTCGACCGGCAGCTTGCCCGGCGCGCCAGCCAGTACCTGATACGACACGCCATGCTGGCGCAGCTTGGCAGCCACCATCTGCGCCTGCGCGGCGGGCACCAGGTAGCCGGCCTGCGGCGCGGCCTGCTGCAGGTCGGGCACGATCTCGTCGCGCAGCGGCACGTTCCAGATCTGCGGCGTGGTTTCATCGTAGCGCGTCATCAGCGCGCCCGACACTTCGGACGGCGTACGTGTGTAGGCGTAGCCGCGAAACGCGATCATGCGCCTCTTCTCCGTCGTCTTGTAGGTGAGCGGCAGGGTGGCACCGGCCAGCAGCGCGGCGCGCGCGTCCGCCTCGAGCGCCGTTTGCCGCCACTGCGCGCCATGCAGCGCCACTTGCGACAGCAGCGAGACGATGGTGTTGCGGGTGATGCGCACGCGGGTCGGATAATCCTTCCACGAATGGGTTTCCACCAGCATGCCGAAGCGGTTGCGCAGCTGGAAATAGCCATGCGAAAAGCGGGGATTCGGCGCCGAATCGACAAAACCCGATTGCGGATTGTCGTTCTCGGCAAACGAAATATAAAACGGTTTCGGGTCCGAACCCTGGCTGGCCAGGTCGGCCAGCACGCCGTCGCGCAGCGCCGTTCCCGCCACGCGCAGGGCCGCATCGCCCGCATGCACGGGTTCGACCTGGATCGAGATATCGGGTTCGAACTGGGCGCCGTCGGTGACGTGCAGGTCGACGTAGGCCAGCGGGTCCCAGGCGTTCACCAGCGCCAG
The DNA here is from genome assembly GCF_030397735.1 of Janthinobacterium sp. SUN120. NCBI lineage: Bacteria > Pseudomonadati > Pseudomonadota > Betaproteobacteria > Burkholderiales > Oxalobacteraceae > Janthinobacterium > Janthinobacterium sp. SUN120. The sequence continues at coordinate 17,164 of NZ_JAPUBW010000004.1, forward strand.
CATGTGCTGCATCTCGGGCGTATCGGCCTTCATGTATTCGCGGTTCAGATTGTAGTTTTGCGCCGTGCTGCGCCAGCCCATTTCCACGGGACCGCGCTGGTTCGGACGGTTCCACTGACCGAAGCGCTCATGGCCATCGACATTGAAGACGGGGACGAACAGCAGCACCTGCTTGTCCAGCGCGCCGGGCGCCGCCTTGCCCTCCAGGACTTCGCGCAAGGCCAGGAAGCCCGCATCCTTGCCATCGATTTCGCCCGCATGGATGCCGCCCTGCACCAGCAGCACGGGCAGCTTGCGGCGTGCCGCTTCGGCCGGCGTCAGCGCGCCCGTATTCGTCACGGCCAGCGCCAGCATGGGGCGGTTTTCCGGCGTGCGGCCAAATTCGATACAACGCACCTGCTTCGGATAGCGCGCCTGGAACTGGCGGCACAGGGTTTCCACTTCCGCGTAGCGGCCCGTATTCAAAAAGCCCGAGCGCTCGGCCACCGTCGTCAGGGCGGGAGCGGGAGCGGCGTGTGCGCTGGCGGCAAACACGGTCAACAGGGCGGTGGACAGCAGGGCGTGGCGTAGCATGGGTCAAACTCCATCGAGAGAGGACAAGCGGGCAATTATAGAGTGGCGGTCGGATAAAAACGCGCCGGAAAATAAAAAAGCCGGAACAGTGTCAGCTGCTCCGGCCTTGCTTCGGCAAGCGTGAATTACGAGCCAAAATGGTAGTTGAACTCGACCCACCCCTGGCGGCCTTGCGGGCTGTAGTTGCCGATCAGGTAGTACGGCCAACCGTTGCTGGCGTCGCGCTTGATCTTGTCGAACACGTTGTTGACGATCAGCGAAACGGTGGCGCGGTCGTTGATGCGGTAGACGGTGCTGATGTTGGCCAGCGCCGTCGGCGTCAGGTAAGCCTTGCCGGCGGCATTCGGCACCTTGCCGTAACGGCTGACCAGCAAGGTATTCGACCAGTCGCCCGCGGCCCAGTTGACGCTCAGGTTCAACTTGTCGGGCCAATCCCTGTTGGTCATCGATTTGGTTTCGTCGGTCTCTTCATCACCGGCAAATTGCTGCGATTTCTTGCTCAGTACCTTGGCGTAGTTGGCCTTGAAGGCGAAGCGGCCATAGTCCGTCGTGCGCAGCAGATACTTCAGGCTGACATCGATGCCGCTGCTGCTTTGCTTGGCCGCGTTGATCGGATTGACGGTGATGGTCTTGATCTCGCCCGCCTTGTTCAAGGCATTGGCCGCGTAACGCTCGATACGGCCCAGGGTATCGATACAGGTCGGCGAGCCGATATCGGCCTTGCCGAGGCGGCAATCGGATTCGTCGCGCAGCAGCTTGTCGGCGTCCAGATTCGTCACCAGGTCGTCGATCTTGATGTTCCAGTAATCGACCGAAACGTCGAAATTGGAACTCGGCGACCAGACGCCGCCCACGCCGAAGGACTTGCCCTTTTCCGACTGCAGGTCGCGGCTGCCGTTCTGCACGTAATCGGCACCCGGCGATTTATTGGCATACTCGCAGCCGTCGATGGCCTTGCCCGCAGCATCGCAACGGTAATAGTCGGTGGTGCTCGCATAATAGCCTTTGCCGCGTGCCTGGTAGATGTAATTCATGTCCGGCGCGCGGAAGCTGGTGGCATAGTTGGCGCGGAACAGCAGCTCCGGCGCCGGGCGCAATTCCAGCCCGCCGTTGTAGGTGAACTTGCCTTCCTTGCGGCCGGCAAAGCTGTAGCGGTCATAGCGGCCGGCGACGGTAGCGGTCAGCTTTTCATGCAGCGGCACATTCAACTCCGCGCCCAGCGCATAGCGCGAACGGGTGCCGGCCGTGACGCCCGAACCGGTGGCGACATTGAAATAGCCCTGGTCGATGCGCGCGTCGGGTTCGTTGCTGAAGCCCTGCTTGCTCGCTTCGGCAATCGTGGCGATTTTCACCGTGCCGGCGGGCAACTGGAACAGGTCGCCATTCGTGGCCAGGCTCAGGGTATTCGTCCAGGCCTTGTCATGGCTGGTGCTGTAGCCGCTGATACTGTCGAATTCGGCCGGCGTCAGGCGCTGCGACAGGCGCGCGGGATCGGCTGCGTAGATGGCCACGCCCTTGGCGTCCGTGCCCAGCTTGGGCCCCAGGAAGAAGCTGTCGATGTTCGACAACATGCGCGGCGTGTGGCCTTCGCTCTTGTAGATGGACGCGTTGTAATTGGCTTCATACTGCCAGGCGCTGCCCGGAATGCGGCCCTTGGCACCGAGCGAGATGGCCGTGGCCAAGTCGTCCCAGCTGCGGTTGTAGCGCTGCACGCCGCCGATTTCCTCGGGCGAGATAAAGCGCGTCCACTCTTCGTAGGCGCCGCTGTTCTGGTTCAGGAAGGAATTGCCGTTCAGCGAAGCCGAGGCCCACGACGGGCCGCGCGTATTGTTGACGGTCTTGTTCTTGCCGATCAGAACATCGGCAAACAGGGTGGTGTCGGCATCGAGCTCGTAATTGGCGCTGCCGAACACGTTCTGGCTCTGGTTCTTCGTCTGCGTGGTCCAGAAGGTCGGGCGGGCTTTCGGGCTGGCGCAATAGCTGCCGTTTGCCGCCGTGTACTTGCTGACGCTACCGCCGAACATGTCGCCGAACTGGCTGCAGGTGTCGCCCAGGTCGACATATTTGTCTTTTACCAGGGTGCGGCGCGCGGCGACCGTCGTCGGCACGCCGGAGCGGCTGGTCATGAAGTCGCGGTCCATGCTCCACAGCGGGTCGCGCTGGCTCAGTTCCACGCTGAACAGGGTATGCAGCTTGTCGAAATTGCCGCCGCCCGTCAGCTGCACGCGCTGGTTGCCGGCGCCGCCGCGCGAGGTGTCGCCCAGCTTGACGTTGATATCGAAGCCGTCCGTCTGTTTTTTCAGGATCACGTTGACCACGCCGGCGATCGCGTCCGAGCCATAGATGGCCGAGGCGCCGCCGTTGAGGATTTCGATGCGCTCGACAATGCTCGACGGGATGTTCGCCAGGTTGGTGAAGTTGACGGCGCCGTCATAGGCGATGGGGAAGTCGGCCAGGCGGCGGCCGTTCAGCAGGATCAAGGTATGGTTCGGACCCAGGCCGCGCAGGCTGATGGTATTGGCCGACGGCGTGAAGGTATTGCCGTAATCCTCGCCCTGCGTAAAGCCGCTGTTCTGCACCTGGCTGGTCAACGCGTCGAAGACGTTCTTGTAGCCCTGCTTGGTGATTTCGTCGCCGGTCAGGATGGTGACGGAAGACGGGCCTTCCAGGCTGGCGCGGGGAATGCGCGAACCGGTGACCACGACGGCTGGCGGGGTGGCCGCCGCCTGCTGATCCGCTGCGGGCGCTTGCGTTTGCGCGTGCGCCTGCCATGCGGTGCCGCCCAGGATGGCCAATACGCCAAGGCTGAGCGGTGTTAACTTGAACTGTTTCGACATCGTTGCGCTTCTCAAGGTGGGAGAAAAGCGGCAAGATAGCAAAATGTCAGTCATTCCAGAACGAATGGATTCATCTTTCTATATATCAAAATTGTTATATAGAAATATTCATGAGCAGGAAAACGCTAGGCGTCCTCGCTAGCTCATGGCAGGAACATGCGCGTTAACGGCGCCTGATGGCAATTTCCTTGTAGGACGGCCGCAACAGGCGCGCGGCCGTGTCGGCCGGACTCTCCATCGAACTCAGCAGCCTGGTGGCCCCCATGGCCGGCGTGCAGCTGCCGCTGCTGCGGTAGCGCAACGCCGCCGCCAGCATGCCTTCCGCCGCGTCGCCCAGCGCATGCTGGTAATCGTCCGCCACGTCGCAGGTCGGCGCCATGCCATCGGCAAAGTCGCCAAAGCCCTTGGCGTTGACACCCTGGAATTGCACGGCGAAATACGTGGTGCCGCAATTCGGCGCGGGATAGAAACCGTAGGGCTTGCCACATGTCGTGCCGCCGATCAGGTTGACTTGCACGTCCACGCCGCGCAAGCCGTTGATGATCGCTTCGCTGGCCGAGCAGGTGTTGCCCGTTGTCAATAAGGTCACCCGCTTGAGCCCCAGCGAGGGCAGCGGCGTGCCCTTGGCCAGGGGATTCTGCGCGGGAAAGCCCTGGCTTTGCGCATGGAATGGCACGGGCGCTTCCGGCCGCGTCTTGTCATTGAAGAGCACCTGCTCGAAGGTCTTGCCGGTGGTGACTTGCGGACCGGCGATCATGTAAGCGAGTTCGCTGGCGACATCGAGGTAACCGCCGCCGTTGTAGCGCACATCGAGCACCAGGTCGCTGATGCCGGCCGCCTGGAAGCGGCCCATGGTCTCGACCAACTGGCGTTCGGCCACGTTGTTGTGCGTATTGAAGGTCAGGTAGCCCACCTTGCCCGTGGGCGTATCGATGATGCGCTCGTTCTGCACGGCGCTGGTGCTCACGTCCACCGCCGTCAGGCTCACCGACAGGGGCGCGCCGTTACGGCTGAATCCCAGCGTGTGCGCGCCTTGCGCCTTGGGGAACAGGCCGGCGTTGAGGATAGCCACGCTGGCCGTGTCGGGGACATTGACGAAATCGACGCCATCGACGGTTTGCAGCACGTCACCACGCCGCAAGCCCGCCAGTGCCGCCGGCGAGCCTGGCTCGACGATCGAGATCACCGCCTTGCGCGGCGGCGTGGTACGCGTCAGCGCCAGCAGCATGCCGTAGCCCAGTTCCACGCCATTGAGCGAAGCTTCCCATTCGGCCGTCGTGTACGTGAAATGGAACTGGTCCTTCGGCTTGCCGGATGCCGTCGTGGCCCTTGTTTTCAGCACATCGAAGTACGCGACGGGCGTGGCAAAGCTCTGCGCCTGGTAGGTGGTCGGCACTTCGCGGTACCACAGATACGTTTCATCGATCCAGCTGCGCACCCACGTCAGTTCATCGAGCAAGGTGCCCGGCTTGTCGATGCTGCTGCCGCCGCGCGGCGCCGCACAGCGGTTCTCGACCGTGGACGAAGCGACCAGCGCCGCCGGACCCGCCGGCGTCACGGGCGGCACGACGGGCGCGCTGTCGCTGCCTCCGCCTCCGCCGCAGGCACTCAACAACAATACGAGAGGAACCGCCAGGGCGGAAAAGCGCAGGGAAGACATGACGAACTTTCCGAAAAGAAATTATCGAAAAATTATAAGACGTTTTACAAACAGGCGTTGTTTTCTTTGATACAAAAAAATGGCGCCCGCAGGCGCCATTGCTACAGCGTGAAATTCACCCCATCACGCCACGGTGGCCGCCACGGGTGCCGCCACGACGGGCGGCAGCGGCGTCGGCGCATTGAAGGCGATCAGCAAACTGGCTTCCTTCTCTTTCGCCGCCTTCAGATGACGCTCCTTCACGTGGCCATAGCCGCGGATGTCTTCCGGAATGCTGGCAATCGCCACGGCTTGCGCCAGCTTGGCCATCGTCAGTTTCGGCAGCAAGCCACCCACCGTCGTGCGGTACTCGAGTATCAGCGCCCGTTCCATCTTGCGCTCGGCCGTATGGCCGAACACGTCGAAGGCCGTGCCGCGCAAGCCCTTGAACTTGGCCAGCACGCCGAACGCCTTCAGCATCCACGGGCCATATTCCTTCTTGATCAAATGGCCATGGGCATCCGTTTTCGCCATGATCGGCGGCGCCAGGTGGAACTTGAGCTTGATGTCGCCCTCGAACATGGCGGCGATCTTCGCCTGGAAGGCGCCGTCCGTGTACAGGCGCGCCACTTCGTATTCGTCCTTGTAGGCCATCAGCTTGTAGAAGTAGCGGGCCACGGCTTCCGTCAGGCGCAGGTGCGGACCATTCAGCGCGCTTTCGGCGGCGCGCACCTGGCCGACGAAGTCCAGGTACTGCTGCGCATACGCGCGGTCCTGGTAAGCCGTCAGCAGGGCCACGCGCTTTTCGATCAGGTCGTCGAGCGTTTCGATGCGCTTGAATTCCACCACCTTGGCTGGCGTCGTCATGCGCACCAGGCTGGCCGCATCGTGGGCGCCGGCGCGGCCCCAGTTGAAGGCCGCCTTGTTGAACGCCACCGAGACATTGTTCAAGTCGATGGCCTTCATGATGGCAGCTTCCGACAGCGGCACTTTGCCTTTTTGCCAGGCATAGCCGAGCATGAACATGTTCGTCGCGATGGAGTCGCCCATCAGCGCCGTGGCGATCTGGCCCGCGTCGATGAAGTCCACGTGGTCGCTGCCGCACGCCTTTTCGATTTCCATGCGCGCCGAGGCGCCGGGGAATTGCCAGTCCGGGTTTTTCACGAACGCGGCCGTCGACGAGCTGGTCGAGTTGATCATGGCCCAGCTGCGGCCCTCTCCCATGCGCGACAAGGCGTCGCGGCTGGCCGTGACGATCAAGTCGCAGCCGATGACGAGGTCGGCCGCACCGGTACCCACGCGCGTCGAGTGGATATCTTCCTGGCGGTCCGCCAGGCGCACGTGCGACATCACGGGGCCGCCTTTTTGCGCCAGGCCGCTCATGTCCAGCACGGAACAGCCCTTGCCTTCCACGTGGGCCGCCATGGCCAGGATCTGGCCCACGGTGACGACGCCCGTGCCGCCGATGCCGGTGACCAGGATGCCGAACGGCTCGGCCGTCGACGGAATGACGGGCGTCGGCAAGGCCGGCGCCGCTGGCGCGTCCTTGTCGGCGGCAGCCGCCTTCTTCGGCTTTTTCAAGCCGCCGCCTTCCACCGTCACGAAGCTCGGGCAGAAACCCGTCGTGCACGAGAAATCCTTGTTGCAGGACGACTGGTTAATCTGGCGCTTGCGCCCCAGTTCCGTTTCCAGCGGTTCCACCGACAGGCAGTTCGATTGCACGGAACAGTCGCCGCAGCCTTCGCAGACGGCTTCGTTGATGACGGCGCGCTTGGCCGGGTCCGGGTATTCATTGCGTTTCCGGCGGCGGCGTTTTTCCGAGGCGCAGGTCTGGTCGTAGATCATGGCCGATACGCCGGGCATGTCGCGCAGTTCGCGCTGCACGTCCATCAGTTCCGAACGGTGGCGCACGGTGACGCCTTCCGCCCAGGCGTAATCGTCCGGGTACTTTTCCGGTTCATCCGTGACGACGATGATGGGGCCCACGCCTTCGGCGGCGATCTGGCGCGAAATGATCGCCGGCGACAGGGGGCCGTCGAATTCCTGGCCGCCCGTCATGGCCACCGCATCGTTGAACAGGATTTTATAAGTGATGTTCACCTTGGCCGAGACGGCCGCGCGGATGGCCAGGATGCCCGAGTGGAAATACGTGCCGTCGCCGAGGTTGGTAAATACGTGCTTTTCATTCGTGAACGGCGCCTGGCCCACCCAGGTGACGCCTTCGGCGCCCATGTGGGTGAATGTCGACGTTTCGCGGTCCATCCACAGCACCATGTAGTGGCAGCCGATGCCGGCCAGCGCGCGCGAGCCTTCCGGCACCTTGGTCGAACTGTTGTGCGGGCAGCCGGAGCAGAAGAACGGCGTGCGGTCCTTTTGCGGATCGGGTTTCACGCTGATGGCCTTGAGGACGTTTTCCTTCGCTTCTAGGTAAGCGATGCGCTCCTTCACGCGCTGCTCCACAGGGTGGCCGGCGTAGTAGCGCGAAATGCGGCTAGCGATGGCGCGGGCGATCATGGCCGGGTTCAGCTCATACGTGGCCGGCAGCAGCCAGTCGCCGTGACCGGTGCCCTTCTGGTTGCTCCATTCGCCCGTGTCGTCGAACTTGCCGACCACGCGCGGGCGCTCGCCGTCCTTGAGGTTGTACAGCTCTTCCTTCAACGCGTATTCGAGGATTTGCCGCTTTTCTTCCACCACGAGGATTTCGTCGAGGCCCTTGGCGAATTCGTGCACGCCGTCCGCTTCCAGCGGCCAGGTCATGCCGATCTTGTACAGACGGATGCCGATGTCGGACGCCGTCTGTTCGTCGATGCCCAGGTCGGCCAGCGCCTGGCGCGTGTCCAGGTAGGATTTGCCGGCCGTGATGATGCCGATGCGCGCCTTCGGGCTGTCCCAGATGATTTTATTGAGCTTGTTGGCACGCGCATACGCCAGCGCCGCATACCATTTGTAGCTGTTCATGCGTACTTCTTGTTCCAGCACCGTGTCGGGCCAGCGGATGTTCAAGCCACCGGCCGGCATTTCGAAGTCGGTCGGCAGGGTGATCTGCACGCGGTCCGGGTCGAAATCGACGGCGGCGCCCGACTCGATGATGTCGGTCACGCATTTCATCGACACCCATAGCCCCGTGTAGCGGCTCATGGCCCACGCGTGCAAGCCGTAGTCGATGTATTCCTGCACCGACGACGGGTACAGCACGGGGATGCCGCAGGCGTTCAGGATATGGTCGGACTGGTGCGCCGTGGACGAGGATTTCGCCGCATGGTCGTCGCCGGCCAGCACCAGCACGCCGCCATGCTTGGCGGAGCCGGCGTTATTCGCGTGCTTGAACACGTCGCCGCAGCGGTCGACGCCGGGGCCCTTGCCGTACCACATGCCGAACACGCCGTCGTATTTCGCGTCTTCGAACAGATTCGTTTGCTGCGTGCCCCAGACGGCCGTGGCGGCCAGGTCTTCGTTCAGGCCCGGGTGGAATTTGACGTGGTGTTCATCGAGGTATTTCTTGGCCTTGATCGCCGTCATGTCGACGGACGTCACAGGCGAACCGCGGTAACCGGTGATGTAGCCGGCCGTATTCAGGCCAGCCTTCAAATCGCGCTCGCGCTGCAGCATGGGCAGGCGGATCAGCGCTTGCGTGCCCGTCATGAAGGCGCGGCCGCGCTCCAGCGTGTATTTGTCGTTCAGGGAAATTTCGGACGCGTGCGCGCCCGGCTCAAGACTCGAGCCCTTGATTGGTGCATTCATTACTTGTCTCCATTATTCTCTGTGCTACGCGTGCAAAGTCGGTTGAACTCACACGTACCGGCTGTGCCTTGTGGACAATGCCGGTGCGGAAAAATGACTTGTTTGTCGTAGACTACCACAGGAATGCGCGCAGTTCTTTGCTGCGCTGCACTCCCGGGCGGGTACCATTTTCACTACTATTTGTTACAGAGCAACATTACGCCGCGTTCGTATCTTTCAGCACGCCGCGCTTGATCTGATCCAGCTCGATCGATTCGAACAGGGCGCGGAAATTGCCTTCGCCGAAGCCCTGGTCGCCCTTGCGCTGGATGATCTCGAAGAAGATCGGGCCGATCACCGTCTGCGTGAAGATTTGCAGCAACAGCTCGCGTTCGTTTTCCGTGCTGTGGCCATCGATCAGGATGCGCAGGCGGCGCAGTTCTTCCAGCTGCTCACCATGGTTCGGCAGGCGGCGGTTGACCAGCTCATAGTAAGTTTCAATCGTATCCTGGAAATCGATACCCGTATCGCGCATGCCTTGCACGGACGCGTAGATATTGTCCGTACCCAGCGCGATGTGCTGGATGCCTTCGCCATGGTACTGGTCCAGGTATTCGGCGATCTGCGACTTGTCGTCCGACGACTCATTGATCGGAATGCGGATCTTGCCGCACGGCGAAGTCATGGCCTTCGATTTGAGGCCCGTCAACTTGCCTTCGATGTCGAAATAACGCACTTCGCGGAAGTTGAACAGGCTTTCATAGAACGTCGCCCATTCCTTCATGCGGCCACGGTGCACATTGTGCGTCAGGTGGTCGATATACGTCAGGCCATGGCCGACGGGGTTGGCGACGGCGCCGGGAATGGCGACGAAATCGACGTCATAGATGCTGATGTCGCCGATGCCGCCCGGTGCGGCCGCGTCCGGCTTGTCGGCGCCCTTGCCGCGCCAGCGGTCGACGAAGTACAGCAGGGAATCGCCTACGCCCTTGATGGCGGGGATATTCAGCTCCATCGGACCTGTTTTATTGTCGAAACCCCAGGCGCCCAGTTCCAGCGCGCGGCGGTACACAAACGCCGCGTCGTCGACGCGGATGGCGATGGCGCACACGGACGGGCCGTGATGGCGGGCAAAACGCTGCGCGAACGAATCTTGTTCGGCATTGATGATGAAATTGATGTCGCCCTGGCGGTACAGGGTCACATCCTTGTGGCGGTGGCGCGCGATGGCCGTGAAGCCCATGTTCTCGAACAGCTTGCCCAATGCTTTTGGGTCTGGTGCTGCATACTCGACGAACTCGAAACCATCGGTACCCATCGGGTTATCCCAAGGCTGAAATTGCATGATGTCTCCTCCAAGAAGTAGCGCACAGTATAGGCGCGGTCTGTGGGCATTAAATGCCAAAGATCTCCCGAACAATCATGATTTGCGCAATAATATTGCGTGAAACAAGAACCACCGGAGGAAGCATGAGCAAAATTACGCTGGATAAAACGGATCGCAAGATCCTCGCCGTCCTGCAGGCCGATGGCCGCCTGTCGAACCAGGACGTGGCCGAGCAGGTCAGCCTGTCGCCGTCGCCATGCTTGCGCCGCGTCAAACGGCTGGAAGAAGCGGGCGTGATCCGCCAGTACGTGGCCCTGCTGGACCCGGAAAAGATCGGCCTGGGCTTGCTCGCCTACGTCAACGTGCGGCTGGAAAAGCACAGCGACGCCACGGCGCACAGCACGGCGCGCGTGCTGGCGCCGAATCTGGTGACGAATACCTCGCCGCGCGCCGACTTTGCCGTGGCCGTGGCGCAATGGCCGGAAGTGGTGGCCTGCTATGCGATGACTGGGGAAATGGATTATTTACTGCGCGTGCATGTGGAAGACATGGAGCACTTTTCGCGCTTCATGATGGCGACCCTGCTGCGCCACCCGGCCGTGCTGGACGTGAAATCGAGCTTTGCCTTGCAGCGCATCAAGGATACGACGGCCCTGCCCTTACTGTGACGGCGGTGACGGCGGCCCGGGCTTCTTCTTGCGCCCCGGCAAGCGATCCCACAGCTTGAACGCGGCGCGCGCGTTGGCCTTGAACGTGTAGTCGAACATGGCGAACTGTTCCTGCACGGCTTCCTGCAGCATGCTGGTCGGGTTCGGCGGCAACAGTTTCAGATATGCATCGGCTTCGCCATAGTCGCGCTGGATTTCCATGCCCGCCTTCTTGGCGATATGCATCATCGTCTTGTTCGACGACAAACAATGCATATACAGGGTATCGACATCGTTGTTACGGCAGTGAATCGCCGCCCGTTCGAACAATTTCGACCCGACCCCCATGCCGCGCATGGATTTCGACACGGATACGCCAAACTCCGCCACCTGCTCCTTGTCCGTCACCACGCTTTTCGCCGGCGACTGGTCCTTAGGCGCAAACGCCAGGTGCCCCACGCCCACCAGCTTGAACAGGCTGTTGTAGACGCCGTAGATCATGTCGCGCGAAAAATCCATCTTTTGCACGTACTGGGCCACGAGTTCATCGGGCAAGGCGCTGCCGAAGCGCAGCAGGCGGTCGCTTTTCTCGAGCGACAGGAAATGCTTCATCATGCGGCGCCGGTCGCGCTCATGCAATTGCTTGACGAGCACGGTCGGACGCCCGCCACCGCTACGGCTGAGCCAGCGGCGAAACGGGTTTTGAAACAGCTTGGGTAAGGTCACGTCGACTCCTGGGGGCGGTGCTGCGGCACGTCAGGCAGGTATTGTGCGGTGCAACATTATGGCGCCATTGTAGCCTATTCCCGCAATTCAAGCCTGGGCCAGGAACGCTTGCACGGCCGCCACCCGCGCCGCGTGGATGACTTCGGGGATGCGTTTCGGCTCAGTACAGCCTTGCGCCAGCGCACCCGCATTCACGGCGCGCGCCGCGTCCAATCCACCCTGCAGCCGCGCCGCCTGAGGGAAATCGCCAGTGACCAGCCCGTCGCAAGCCACGGCTTGCAACAGTTGCGCAAAGCGCTGCGGCTTGCGCAAGCCGTCGCAGCGTTCGCACAAGCTCACCACGGCTTCAGCGCTCAGCGCCAGCGCGCCATTGATATGGTCCCGTTCGAGCGCCGCCATGACGGCCAGCTCGCGGCACTCATTGGGCACGCGCAAGCGCTCGCTCAGTTGCTCGATGGCATCTTTGCTCATATGCAGCATCAGGGCGGCGAAACGCACGGGCAAGTCATGACCTTGCGCGGCGGCATGGTCGACGACCTGCAGCAAGCGCTCGCTCAGCGTGATTTCGCCCATGATGCGCGCCAGGGCGCCGCATTCGTGCAGCACCGTCAGCATGCGCGAAGGATGGCTTTCCATCAGCCCCTTGGCCACTTCCTGCCACACGCGCTCGGCCACGAGGGCGTCGACTTCGCCGTCGGCCACCATGCGGCGCATCAGGGCCAGGGTGGCTGGCGCAACAGTGAACGCATGAAAACGGGCGGCAAAGCGGGCCAGGCGCAAGATGCGCACGGGGTCTTCGCCGAACGCGTCGGAGACGTGGCGGAAGATTTTATTGCGAATGTCCGCTATGCCGCCGAACGGGTCGGTCAACGTCCCGTCCTCGGCCCGGGCGATGGCGTTGATGGTCAGGTCGCGGCGCACCAGGTCGTCTTCCAGCGTGACGTCGGGCGCCGTGTGGAAGACAAAGCCCCGGTAGCCGGGCGCCGTCTTGCGCTCCGTGCGGGCCAGGGCGTATTCTTCCTGCGTCTTCGGGTGCAAAAACACGGGGAAATCCTTGCCGACGGGCCGGAAGCCCTGGCGCAGCATGTCTTCCGGCGTAGCGCCCACGACGACGTGGTCGTGGTCTTTCACGGGCAAGCCCAGCAGTTGGTCGCGCACCGCGCCACCGACCGTGTAAATCTTCATAACACTCTTTTCTTATTCAGGTAATTCCGCGTCGTGCTTGGCAGCGACTTCCGTTTCCGCCAGCGCTTCCGCGATCCAGCGCGCGACGGCCGGGTGCGCCTGCACGCGCTCGCAATACGCATTCAGGGCCGGCGCCAGGCTCACGCCATACGTGCGAAAACGCATGACGACGGGGGCGAAATACGCGTCGGCGATGGAAAAATCGCCAAACAGGAACTGGTGGTGGCCAAAGCGCGACAGGCACTCTTCCCAGATTTCGCTGATGCGGCCAATGTCGGCCTGCGCGGCGGCCGTGCGGCCACGTCCCGGCAATCTTGCCTTGATATTCATCGACATGTCCGTGCGCAAGCCGGTAAAGCCGGAATGCATTTCCGCGCAGATACAACGCGCCATGGCGCGCGCGGCCACGTCTTGCGGCCACATGTGTTTATCGGGAAACTGCTCGGCCAGGTATTCGCAGATGGCCAGGCTGTCCCAGATCGTGATCTCGCCCGCCAGCAGCACGGGAACCCGGCCGCAGGCCGAGTATTCGGCGATCTTGGTGGCCGTGTCGCTCTGGTCGAGCAGCACGCGCACTTCCTGGAACGGGATGCCGAAGGCCGTCATGGCCACCCACGGGCGCATCGACCACGATGAGTAATTCTTGTTGCCGATGATGAGGGTCAGGCCCGGCTCGCGCGCGGCGGCCAGGGTTTGCGTCAGGCTGGGATCAAGGATGGTCGTTTGCATGGTCGGCGGACTTTAGTTGGATGATGGCAAATCGGCGGAAACGGCGCTGTTTTTCGGCCCTACGGTGCCCAGGCGCGCCTTCAGCGACTGCGGGCTCTTCTCGAACAGGGCAGCGTAATAGGTGGCGTTGGCCATCACGTTTTTCACGTAGCCGCGCGTTTCCGTGTACGGAATGATCTCGGCAAAGACGGCGCCTTCCAGCGGACGCGTCATGGTGGCGCGCCAGATGCGCAGGCGCCCCGGTCCCGCGTTGTAGGCGGCGCTGGCCAGCACTTGCGAACCGTCAAGACCGCCAAGCACCATGTTCAGGTAATTCGTGCCCAGCAAGACATTGGTGCGCACATCGCTCAAGGTTTCCGTGACGAAATCGGTGAGGCCGATCTTCTTGGCAACATAGCGGGCCGTCGACGGCATGACCTGCATCAAACCGGACGCGCCCACGTGCGACTGCGCATCCATGATGAAGCGTGATTCCTGGCGGATCAAGCCATACACCCAGGCCTTGTCCAGGCCCAGGGTTTGCGTGGCCGGATGCATGACGTCGTCATGCGGCGTCGGGTAGCGCTGCGTATAGTCCACTTCCAGGCGCGTGCGGTCCGAGGTGTTGACCATGCGGTCGAGCACATTGTTTTGGCGCGCAAATTCCGCGGCCGCCAGATGCTGGCGGTCCGTCATCGAACGCAATTCCCAGTTCCACTCGCGCGTGCCTTCGAAGCGCAGGCGCATGTTGAAAAATTTCAAGGCGCGCTGCAAGCCCGGATTGGCGGCCATGGCGGCGATTTCCGTCGGACTGACGGGCTGGCCCGGCGGCGGTAAGACCAGATGGTTGCCCAGCTCTTCATTGGCCAGCAAGCCATAGAAATTCGACTGGTCGGCAATCGTGCGGTACAGGGCGTCCGCCTGCGGGTTCGGGCGGCCCGGCGTTTCCGCCTGCTGTGCGCGCGCCAGCCAGTACACCCAGGTGGGATCCGTGCGCAGGGACGTCGGCATGGCCTGGATGGCGGCCTTCACCAGTGGCCAGTTGCCTTCACGCAAGGCGATACGCGCCTTCCATTGCATCTGCTCCTGGGTCAGGGGCGCGCCATTGGTTTTTTGCCAATATTCGAACGCTTCCGGCGCCAGCGCATACGACGCTTGCAGGGCTAGGCTGGCCCAGCCGATGGCCTGTTCCTGCGGCGTCAATTGCGCGCTCGCCTTTTGCAGGGCCACGACGCCCAGTTTCAAGGTGCTTTTCGCCATGCGGCCGACGGCCACCAGGTACATTTCGTGGTCGGCACGGCTGGCGCCCGCGCCCTTGGCCAGCACCAGCGCCGGCAAGTCGATGGCTTGCGCCATCTTCGCGTCGGACGCGCCCAGCAACAGGGCGATGCGACGGGCCGGGCCGGTAGCGTTGGTCTGGCCCGCCAGGCGGATCTGCGCCCACAGGTCGTTCGTGTCGAACTGGCCATTTTGCGCCAGTGCCGCGATCAGGCTGCCGCACGCTTCGCCATAGCCAGGCGGCGAGACGAGCAGGTTGCGCGCCTCGGCCGCCACGTTCTGCCCCTTGGCGGCGCGCGACATCAGCGCGTAGCACTTGAGCTGGGTATCGTCGTCGAGGGCGAATTGCGGGTATTGTTCATCAAACACGACCCAGTCGCGCTTGCGGCCCAATTCCAGCAGCCAGTCGTTGCGGAAACGGTCGGCGATGGCGCTGCCCTTGTAGCGGTTCAGGTAATCGCGAAATTGTGCCTCGGTCAACTGTTTGATGCGCGGTTTCAGCCGATAATAGTCGACATACGAGGGAATCTGGTAATTCGTCAGGCGCCCCGCATAAAAGTCGGCTTTTTCGACGTCATCCTTGCGCGCGGCGTCGCGCAGCAGCAAGAAGGCATCGTCCTCGCTGCGCGTGTCGGGAGCGGCAGGCGTTACGGTGGCGGACACCTGGGCCAGGGCGGCCAGGGGAGACAGGGCCGATGCAACACACAGCATCGTGCCGGCAATCCATTTCAGTGGGGAAATCAATGTACGACTCTCAATCTTAACTTGATGGTGATATGAATAGCGACCCTAGAATAACATGCGATCCGGCTGCACGGCCACCCATTGCGCCACAGGAAAAAGCCGGCTTGCGCAAAGCCTTGCTGGCGGCCCGGCGCGCCCTGCCCGGCGCCACGCGCGCGCAGTGGGATGCGGCCATCGCGCAGCGCCTGCTGGACTGGTGCGCGCAGGAAAACGTCGAGGAACTGGGCGTGTACTGGCCCCTGCATGGCGAGCCGGACTTGCACGGCGCGTATGCGCAGCTGGCCGCGCGCGGCGTGCAATTAAGCTTGCCGGTGGTGCTGGAAAAGCATGCGCCGCTGGCATTCAGTGACTGGCGGCCCGGAGAAGCGATGGTCAAGGATGGCATGGGCGTGGCCGTGCCCGCCGAATTGCGCCTGCGCCCGGCGCCCGCCACCCTGCTGGTACCTTGCCTGGGTTTTAATGGGGAACGGTACCGGCTCGGCTATGGCGGCGGGTATTACGACCGCACCCTGGAACACGCGCCACGCCCCCGCACCCTCGGTGTGGCATACGGCTGCCTGAAGGCGTCATTTGCCAGCGGCACATATGACATCGCCCTCGATCACATCGTGACGGAGGGCGATCTGCTCTGACGGATCAGATGGGGATTACTTGACCAGACGCTGCCACAGTGCGGTCGTGGGCGCCGCCTGGTTCATGCTATAGAAATGCAAGCCTGGCGCGCCGCCTTCCAGCAGGCGTTCGCACAAGCCCGTCACCACGTCCAGGCCAAAAGCCTTGATGGACGCGCTGTCGTCGCCAAAGCTGGCCAGTTTCAGACGCACCCAGCGTGGAATTTCCGCGCCGCACATGTCCGAAAAGCGCATCAATTGCGTGTAATTCGTGATCGGCATGATGCCGGCCACGATGGGCACGTTGATGCCCATCTTCTGCGTCTGCTCGACAAACTGGAAATACGCGTCGGCATTGTAGAAGTACTGGGTGATGGCCGCATCGGCGCCGGCCTGCACCTTGCGCGCGAACGCGTTCAGGTCGTCCTGCGGCGAACGGGCTTGCGGGTGCACTTCCGGATAGGCAGCCACTTCGATATGGAAATGGTCGCCCGTCTCGGCGCGGATGAATTCCACCAGCTCGTTGGCGTAGCGGAACTCGCCCGAGGCGCCATAGCCGCTCGGCAAGTCACCGCGCAAGGCCACGATGCGGTTCACGCCGGCCGCCTTGAAGTCGGCCAGCACGGCGCGGATCGATTCGCGCGAACCGCCCACGCAAGACAGATGGGGCGCGGCCTGCTCGCCGGCCGCCAGGATCTCGCGCACGGTGTCCAAGGTACCCTGCTGCGTGGTGCCGCCGGCGCCAAAGGTCACCGAGAAATACTTCGGATGCAATTCAGACAACTTGACACGCGTGGCGCGCAGCTTTTCCGCCCCTTCCGGGGTTTTCGGCGGGAAAAACTCAATACTGAAGTTATGCTTTTCCATCGTCGTTGCTCAAAAGTAAGGTCGACAAGGCCCAGGAAATGATGCTGTACAGAATGGCACCGCCCACGGCCGACCAGAAACTGGCGACATGGAAACCAGCGATCATCTGCGCCACCAGCCAGAACATGAAGCCGTTGATGATCAAAATGAACAGGCCCAGCGACAAGAACGTCACGGGCAGGGTCAGCAGGATCAGTAAGGGACGGATCAGCGCATTGACCAGCCCCAGCACGGCAGCGGCCAGCAGCGCGGTCCAGCCGCTGCTCATCGTCACCGAGTGCATCAAATAAGGGACGGCAAACAGGGCCGCCGCATTGATAAACCAAATCAGTAGCAAGCGCATTTCTCTAGCCTGTCAAAAAAGAGGGCAAGCCGGCATAGCCGGCCTTTTCAAAGTACACCGATCAGTATTGTTGCCTCAGGAACCGTAGCGAGCGGATGCGCGGCGTGGCCGAGAAGCGCAACTGTGCTGTAGCACAGTGAGCATCGCCGGCCGCGCCCCGCGCCGCGCAGTAGGTTCCCGAGGCAAGCAACCGATTAGTAGCGGTAGTGGTCGGGCTTGTATGGACCTTCCGTGCGCACGCCGATGTAGTCGGCTTGCTCTTGCGTCAGTTCCGTCAGCTGCGCATTCAACTTTTTGAGTTGCAAACGAGCGACTTTTTCATCGAGGTGTTTCGGCAAGGTGTACACGCCGACCGGGTAGTTGGCCGTGTTCGCGTACAGCTCGATCTGGGCGATCGTCTGGTTGGCGAACGACGAGCTCATCACGTACGACGGGTGGCCCGTGCCGCAACCGAGGTTGACCAGGCGGCCTTCGGCCAGCAGGATGATGCGGCGGCCCGACGGGAAGATGATGTGGTCGACTTGCGGCTTGATGTTTTCCCACTCGTATTGTTTCAACGAAGCAACGTCGATTTCATTGTCAAAGTGACCAATGTTGCAGACGATGGCCTGGTCTTTCATGCGCGTCAGGTGATCGTGCGTGAGGATGTGATAGTTGCCGGTGCAGGTGACGAAAATGTCGCCGTGTTCGCAAGCGTAATCCATGGTCACGACGCGGTAGCCTTCCATCGCCGCCTGCAATGCGCAGATCGGATCGACTTCCGTCACCCACACTTGCGCCGACAGTGCGCGCATGGCCTGGGCCGAACCTTTACCGACATCACCGTAACCGGCGATGACGGCGACCTTACCGGCGATCATCACGTCGGTGGCGCGCTTGATGCCGTCGACCAGCGATTCGCGGCAGCCATACAGGTTGTCGAATTTCGATTTCGTGACGGAATCGTTCACGTTAATCGCAGGGAAAGCCAGCTTGCCTTCCTTGTGCATTTGATACAAACGGTGCACGCCGGTGGTGGTTTCTTCCGTCACGCCGAGGATTTCCGGCAGACGCTTCGAGTACCAGGTCGGGTCGGCCAGCAAGTGCTTCTTGATCGAGTTGAACAGGCAGATTTCTTCTTCCGAGCCTGGATTGGCCAGTACCGACAGGTCGGTTTCCGCGCGCACGCCCAGGTGCAGCAGCAGGGTGGCGTCGCCGCCATCATCGAGGATCATGTTCGAGTAGACGGCCTTGCCATCCACGTTCGGCCATTCGAAGATGCGGTGCGTGTATTCCCAGTAATCGTCCAGCGACTCGCCCTTGACGGCGAACACAGGCGTGCCGGCGGCAGCGATGGCGGCGGCGGCATGGTCTTGCGTGGAGTAAATGTTGCACGATGCCCAACGCACTTGCGCGCCCAGTGCTTCCAGGGTCTGGATCAGCACGGCGGTCTGGATGGTCATGTGGATGGAACCGGTGATGCGCGCGCCTTTCAGCGGCTGCGCTGCCGCGAATTCTTCGCGGATGGCCATCAGGCCAGGCATTTCCGTTTCAGCAATCTTGATTTCTTTGTCGCCCCATGCGGCCAAGGTGATATCGGCGATGGTGTAGTCGTGTTGCGATTTGAGTACGGCGTTCATCACGCCCTCCTTTCAGTTGTTGAAAAAGGTACGTGAGCGCAGTTGCAGGATATTCCGAGCCTGGCGAATTTCTTCGTCGCAACGCTCCTCGGACACGGGATTTTATCATTGTCAAGGCCGCCGCGCCAGCCTGTTTGCACGGCATTGCCACGTAACAACACATAAAAAAAGCGCCCGCGGCCAGCAGGCCGGGGCGCTTTTCTTGCAAGTCTGACTAGATTATTACTTCAGGCCGGCAGCGTCGCGCAGCAGGGCGACCTTGTCCGTGCGTTCCCACGTGAATTCCGGCTCTTCACGGCCGAAGTGGCCGTAGGCGGCGCTCTTCTGGTAGATCGGGCGCAACAGGTCGAGCATTTGCACGATGCCTTTTGGACGCAGATCAAAGTGCGCCAGCACCAGCTTGGCGATTTCCGCGTCGGGAATCACGCCCGTGCCTTCCGTGTACACGGTGATGTTGATCGGCTTGGCCACGCCGATGGCGTAGCTGACCTGCACCTGGCATTGGCGCGCCAGGCCGGCCGCGACGATGTTTTTCGCCACGTAGCGGGCCGCGTAGGCTGCCGAACGGTCGACTTTCGACGGGTCCTTGCCCGAGAATGCGCCGCCGCCGTGCGGGGCTGCGCCGCCGTAGGTGTCGACGATGATCTTGCGGCCGGTCAAACCGCAATCGCCTTGCGGACCGCCGATGACGAAACGGCCCGTCGGGTTGACGAGGAATTTGGTCTCCGTCAGCCATTCGCGTGGCAGGATCGGCTTGATGATTTCCTCGATGACGGCTTCTTCGATCTGCTTGTGCGAGATTTCCGGCGCATGCTGGGTCGACAGCACGACCGTGTGCACGCCGACCGGGCGGCCATCGACGTAGCGCAGCGTGACTTGCGATTTCGCGTCCGGACGCAGCCATGGCAAACGGCCATCCTTGCGCAGCTGCGACTGGCGCTCGACCAGGCGGTGCGCGTAGTGGATGGCGGCAGGCATCAGCTCGGCCGTTTCATCGCAGGCGTAACCGAACATCAAGCCCTGATCACCAGCGCCTTGATCCAGGTCAATGCCAGCACCTTCATCGACGCCTTGCGCGATGTCCGGCGATTGCTTGTCGTAGGCCACCAGCACGGCGCAACCCTTGTAGTCGATGCCGTATTCCGTGTTGTCGTAGCCGATGCGTTTGATGGTTTCGCGCGCAACTTGAATATAATCCACATTGGCGTGCGTGGTAATCTCGCCAGCCAGCACCACCAGACCGGTGTTGCACAGGGTTTCGGCAGCCACGCGGGCGGCTGGATCCTGGGTCAGGATGGCGTCAAGGATGGCATCGGAAATTTGATCGGCAACCTTGTCGGGATGGCCTTCCGAAACGGATTCGGAAGTGAAGAGATAATCGTTTGACATTGCAAGCTCCTGTTTACTATGTGAATGTTCTGTCGCAGTAAAGAGGATTTTGCCTGCGACGCTTTAGCGAGATTTATATTCCGCATCGCAAGTTGTCTATTAACTCAGCGGTTACTGCATACGTGGTATTTTACGCTTCTTAAAAAATTTTGGCACGGCAACACGCCATTCCTGGAAACAGCTTATACATGTTAGTCCCAATTTTCCGCTTCTTATCGATCTTTCCCCTGCCCGTCCTGCATGGTCTGGGCGCTGCGCTCGGCTGGGTAATTTACGCCATTTCCCCGTCCTACCGCCGCCGCATGCGCGAGAACATGCAAGGTGCGGGGTTTTCGCAACACTTGCACACGGCCGTGGCCGAAGCGGGCAAGAGCGTGCTGGAACTGCCCTTCATCTGGTGCGCGCCAGCCGAACGCGTGGCGCGCCATGCGACGGTGGAAAACTGGGAACTGGTGGAAAAAGCGCTGCAGCACGGCCGCGGCATCGTCTTCCTGACGCCGCACCTGGGCTGCTTTGAAATCGTCGCCCAGCAAATCGCGCTGCGCACGCCGCTCACCGTGATGTACCGCCCGCCCAAGCGCGCCGCATTGAAGCCGCTGATCGAAGGCGCGCGCGCGCGCGAAAACCTGATGCTGGCGCCGGCCAATATGTCGGGCGTGCGCATTTTCGCCAAATGCCTGAAGAAAGGCCAGCCCATCGGCCTGCTGCCCGACCAGGTGCCGCAGGAAGGCGAAGGCGTGTGGGCCGATTTCTTCGGCCGCCCCGCCTACACCATGACCCTGCCCGCCAAGCTGGCGCAGATGGGCGGCGCCGAAGTCATCATCACCTACGCGGAACGCCTGCCGGGCGGGCGCGGCTATGTCGTGCATTTCGTTCCCTTCACCGAGTCCCTCGACAGCACCTCGGCCGAGCAGGCGCGCACCATCAATGCGGCCATGGAACAATTGATCGCGCGCAGCCCGTCGCAATACCTGTGGAGCTACAATCGCTATAAAGTGCCGCGCGGCGCGCCGCCGCCCACGCCGGCCGCGCCGGATGCCGCCGGGGAGCAGGCATGAGACTGCTGATCGCCTTCATGTGGCTGCTGCACTGGCTGCCCTTGCCCATCCTCGGCCGCTTCGGCGTGGCCGTCGGCAGCCTGCTGTTCATCGCCATGCCCACGCGGCGCAAGATTGCCCTGACGAATCTGCGCCTGTGCATGCCGGAATTGACGGAAGCCCAGCGCGTGGCGCTGGCGCGCCAGCATTTCCAGGCATATTCGCGCAGCGTGTGGGAACGCAGCATCCTGTGGTGGTCGTCGGAAGCGCGCCTGAACCGCCTGATCAAAAAGGTGCCCGCCTTCCCCGGCCAGCAGATCGCGGCCAAGCCGACCATCCTGCTGTGCCCGCACTTTGTCTGCCTCGACGTGGCCGGCGCCGCCACGGCCATGGAAATTTCCGCCTCGTCAATGTATGTGCAGCAAAAGAACGCCGCCTTCGACCAGGCCTTGCGCAACGGCCGTTCGCGCTTCAAGCCGCCCAAGCTGTTTACGCGCCAGGACGGCATCAAGACGATCCTGCGCGCACTGCGCGACGGCTTGCCGTATTTCATGCTGCCGGACATGGATTTTGGCGAAAAGGATGCGGAATTCGTGCCCTTCTTCGGCGTGCCCGCCGCCACCCTGACGGCCACGGCGCGCCTGGCGCTGGCCGCCAAGGCGCAAGTCATTCCCGTCATCGCCACCTTCCTGCCCAATTACCAGGGCTGGCAAGTGACGTATTACCCGGCGTGGGACGATTATCCGGGCGACGACATCACGGCCGCCACGCGCCGCATGAACGAATTCATCGAAGAGCGCGTGCGCGAAGCGCCGGCCGAATATTTCTGGACGCATAAACGCTTCAAGACGCGTCCGGAAGGCGAAGCATCGTTCTACAACCAGCACAAGTGATACGGCAGACCATGAAACTCCAATTTACCAAAATGCATGGCGCCGGCAATGACTTCATCGTCATCGACGCCATCCATCAAGAGATCGACTTCACGCCGGCCCAGTGGCAGCGCCTGGCCGACCGCCGTTTCGGCATCGGCGCCGACCAGATCCTCGTGGTGGAAAAGCCGCGCCTGCCCGGCTGCGACTTCCGCTACCGCATCTATAACAACGATGGCGGCGAAGTCGAGCAATGCGGCAACGGCGCACGCGCCTTCGTCAAGTTCGTCAGTGAAAAAGGCTTGTCCGACAAGACCAGCATCCGCGTGGAAACCATGGCCGGCATCATCGCGCCGCGCCTGGAGATCGACGGCAGCATCACGGTCGACATGGGCGCGCCCGTGCTGGAGCCAAAGCTGGTGCCGTTCGATGCCAGCGGCCTGGACGGCATAGCGCAAGGCAAGGACACCGTGTGGCCGCTGGACCTGGCGCTGCCGGGCCAAACGTCGCCCGTGCTGGTATCCGTCGTGTCGATGGGCAATCCGCACGCCGTGCAAGTGGTCGACGATGTCGATGCGCAAGACCTGGACGTGACGGGCCCGCGCATCGAGCACCACCCGCGCTTTCCCCGCAGGGTCAACGCCGGCTACATGCAGATCGTCGACCGCCAGCACGTGAAACTGCGCGTGTTTGAACGGGGCGCGGGTGAAACCCTGGCATGCGGCACGGGCGCCTGCGCCGCCGCCGTGGCCGGCATCTTGCGCGGCTTGCTCGATTCCCCCGTGCGCATCAGCGCGCGCGGCGGCGAACTGTCGATCGCCTGGCAAGGCCCCGGCCATCCCGTCCTGATGACGGGCCCGGCCGTGACCGTGTTCGAAGGCACGATCGAGCTGTAAGCCAGTAAAAGTCAGGCCGCCAGGAACTGCTGTTCCTGCGCGACATCAAGTTCCGCCAGATAGCACTTCAGGCGGTACAGGCGCTGCCGGTAATTGCCTTCCGGTCCCGCCACGCCGCAATCGACACGCTCGAACAGGCGCACCGCCTGGTCCAGCAGCTGGCGCTCCTGCGCCGTGCGGATCAATGCCAGGCGCCGCTTGCCGCGTCCATGCGTGGCGCTGATATCGATCAACAGACAATGCCCCTGGTCGGCCGCGTGTATATCGAGCAGCAATGCCTCGGCACGCGACAGATGAAAGCAGCGCGCCAGCGCCAGCCGCATCGCCAGCAGGGGATGGCTCTGGCCCAATTGCCGTAAATGCCCATCGGCGTGCATGGCGGCGCACTGGCCCCAGTCGCCGGGTTCGCCTTGCGGCGCGATCTTCGCCAGCGCCGCCTCCGCCTCACGGCTGCCTTGCGCCTGCGCCTGCAGCAGCCAATACGCGGCCCGCACATCGTTGTTGACGCCGTCGCGGCGATTACGCCAGGCATGCATGCCGCACTCGAGCTGGGCCGGGCCATGCCCCAGGTCGGCGGCACGCTCCAGGCAGGAATGGGCTTCGACCACATTGCGCTGGGAAAATTCCGGTTTCGTATAGATGCGCGACAGCACGAACCAGGCTTCGGCCAGTCCCTGCTCGCCAGCCTGCGTCAGCCAGCGCACGGCCCGCTTGAAATTGGCCGCGCCGTTGCGCGTGGCCAGCCGCTGGCCATGCGCATCCATGCGCGCATAGCCGAGTCCCAGCTCCAGCTGCGCCGTGCGGTCGCCGCCATGCGCGGCCAGCTCGCAACACTGCCAACCCTCGGCATCGCCGCCAAGCGCCAGGGCCTGGGCGCAACGCGACAGCAGCAACACCTGCTGCGCATCGAGGGCGATGGTGCGCGCCCCGGCCGCCGCCTGGCGCTGCAGCAGCTCGCGCGCCAGCGGCAAGCCTTGCGACAGGAAGCCCGCATGGTTGCCCTGGCTCCAGGCCTGCTCCAGCCACGAGTACAGCGGCGCGTCGCCATCGAGGACTTGCTCGCCAGCAAGGCTGGTGTCCGTCCCGGCAGCGGCAAGCGATCCTTCTTGCATGGACAGCAACCATTGCGCATCGGGCAAGCCGGCCCGCACGGCCGCGTCCAGCGCCACGCGCGCCTTGGCGCGCAAGGCTTCACAGTGGCTGGCGGCATTGCCCAACACCAGTTGCGCCAGCACCAGGCCCGCCTGCACCAGGCCCGCATCGAACGCCTGCGCGTAATAGGGAATCAGCGCCTTGGCTGCCGGCTGCGCCACTTCGAACGGCACATGCGTGCCAATCAGCAAGCACGCTTCCTCGCTATCTTCCTGGGCCGCCCGCGCCAGCCAGTGCAAGGCCGTGGGCAAGCTTTGCGGCACGCCCTGTCCAAACAGATACACCCGTCCCAACGCCAGCTGGCAAGCGACATCGCCCGCACGTGCGCCCTTGATCAATCCTAATGTTTCGCGATTTGCCATCGATTCTCGATATTGAGTCAATGATTCTAATAATAGTGAGCCGTCTCCAGGCCCATCAACGCAGGCCTTCCCTTAGTGTACCGTCCTTGTGTCACAAATCCGCCAAAGCGGCCTCAAGAACTTGATTCAACGCAACAATGTCCTGGCGCGGACATGCCAATATAGCAAGGCGCCGCTAGCGTGGCGGTGGGAGAACGCTGGCCCTCGGCGCGGGCTCGGCAGAAACCGCGCGTTACAAAAATACAACAGGGGCATGCAGATATGCCGCTTTTCACCAATCTTTTCACGCACATTTGACCAATCCCGCACGTCTTGCGCGCCGACGAATTAAGGTTCATTCATCGAAACGCGACAGTTAGCGCATTTCAATCTGCTCGGATCTCGGACGGAACTCACTTTTAATAGGGAATAAGACATGAAAAAATCACTCGTTGCCCTCGCACTCTTCGGCGCCTTTGCCGCAACCGCACAAGCGCAGTCGTCCGTCCAAATCTACGGCACGATCGATGCAGGCCTGGGCAAAGCGACGGGTTCGACCACCGCCGTCACCAAGCGCGACAACAACAAACTGGGCTTCAAGGGCACGGAAGATCTGGGCAATGGCTTGAAAGCTATTTTCCAACTGGAAATTCGCTATGAATCCGACACGGGCACGCTGGAAAGCAACTCCCGTCCGCTGTTCCAGGGTCAAAGCCGCGTCGGCCTGCAAGGCGACTTCGGTACCGTACGCCTGGGCCGTGGCCTGACCGCCTTCCAGGAATCGAGCACCGCGTTCGAACCATGGTCGGGCATGCCGACGCAAGCCGGTTTCCAGACCGACCTGACCGTGGCCGCCTACACCAGCGATCCACTGAGCGCGGATGGCAACTCGCGTAACCGCTTCTCGAACGCCGTATTCTACAACTCGCCA
The DNA here is from genome assembly GCF_030397735.1 of Janthinobacterium sp. SUN120. Lineage (NCBI taxonomy): Bacteria > Pseudomonadati > Pseudomonadota > Betaproteobacteria > Burkholderiales > Oxalobacteraceae > Janthinobacterium > Janthinobacterium sp. SUN120. The sequence continues at coordinate 42,606 of NZ_JAPUBW010000004.1, forward strand.
GTCATCAGCGGCTTCCAGTTCAACGCCACCGTGGCCGCCAAGGAAGCGAATAACAATACCGCCGTCCCAGCGCGTCCGCCGGTCAACCCAATAACGTTTGCCTCGGGTAACTATGCATTACTGGGCAACGCGGTACCAGCATCGAATCCATACTCGATCTCGGCGACCTATACCAACGAGCAATTCGCCGCCATGGCCGCTTACGAACGCAATGGCGTGCAAGCCAAACTGTGGTCGGTTGCAGCATCGTTCAATCCGATCAAGGAATTGAAACTGATGGCGTCGTACCAGCATCAGGATGATGGCAACTTCAAGATCATCAACACCGATACCAAATCGTGGGTGCTGGGCGCCAACTATGACGTCGGCCCAGGCAAGATCCGCGCCGGTTACGGTCAAAAAACGCCAGATGGCGTCGTCAAAACCAAGCAAGCATCGCTGGGCTATGACTACAATCTGTCGAAACGCACCTACCTGTACGCGGATATTTCGAACAAGAAAGCAGCAGCTCCTAATAGCCTCAACTACACCGTTGCGAAAACCGTCAACTACATCGGCATCGGCGTACACCACAACTTCTAATGCCCGGCCGGTCACCCTTCACGGGTGATTGCTGAGCTAAGAATGCAAGGCGGCATGGGCAACCATGCCGCTTTTTTCATGCGTGCGCGGAAAATGCATCGACGCCGTCCCCTTTGCGCCTATGCCGCCGCACTCTCGGTTAGAATGAAGTGTTCAACTTTCACTGACAGATATTCTCAATGACCGCCACACTCGATTCCAGCACCGTCGCCCAGTACCTGAGCGAGCACCCGAATTTCTTCGAAGAGCATACCGCCCTGCTCGGTGAGGTCAAGCTGAGCAGCCCGCTGACGGGACGCACCATCTCGCTGCAGGAGCGCCAGATGGAAGTGATGCGCGACAAGTACAAGGCGCTGGAACTGCGCATGTCCAAGCTGAGCCGCCTGGCCGAGGAAAATGGCGACATCGCCAGCAAATTCCACGGCTGGAACCAGGCCATGCTGCAAGTGCGCAACGATGCGGACATGCCGCGCGTGCTGGTCGACGCCTTGCAAAGCAATTTCGACGTGCCCTGCGTCAGCCTGCGCCTGTGGCAAGTGTTGCCGGAACACGCCAACGGCTGGTTCACGGAAGATGTGACGGCCGACGTGCGCATGTTCGCCAACAGCCTGCAAGCGCCGTACTGCGGCAGCAACCGCGATTTCGAAGCCGTGCACTGGTTGCAGGCCGATAAGATCGAATCGACCGTCATGATCGCCCTGCGCGCCCCGAACACCACGGGCACCTTCGGCTTGCTGGTGCTCGGCTCGCCTGACAGCGAACGCTTTACCTCGAGCATGGGCACGGACTTCCTCGTGCATATCGGCGCCACGGCCAGCGCCGCCCTGGCCGCACTGCGTGCCGGCACGCCTGCCTGAGCACGCCATGAAGGAGGCGCGCGGCAAGGCTGACTGGCTCGACGCCTATCTGGCGCAGCTGGCCACGCAGCGCAAGCTGTCGCCACATACGCTAGACGCCTACGGGCGCGACTTGCGCGCCTTGCTGGAACTGAGCGGCAGTACGCCCTGGACGGCGCTGGCGCACAATGAAGTGCGCCGCTACACGGCCAAGCTGCACGCCGGCGGCCTCGACCCGCGTTCGATCGCCCGCAAGCTGTCGTCGTGGCGGGGCTTTTTCAACTGGCTCAGCGGCGAGACCCCGCTCGACGCCAATCCCGTCGACGGCATCCGCGCCCCCAAGCGGGCTAAGACCTTGCCGAAAGCCCTGTCGGTGGACGATGCCGTGCGCCTCGTGGCGCCCGCGCAACACCAGCAAGGCGCCGCCGAACCGGAACAGCTGTGCAACCGCGCCATGTTCGAGCTGCTGTACTCGAGCGGCTTGCGCGTGTCCGAACTGACCAGCCTGGACATCCACTATTGCAGGGCCGACGGCGGCCAGCCCGCCTCGCTGGGCTGGCTCGACATGGCCAGCTTCGAAGTCATCGTCACGGGCAAGGGCAACAAGATGCGCAAGGTGCCCGTCGGCAAGGCGGCCCTCGTGGCCCTGACCGCCTGGCTGGGCGTGCGCCCGCCAGCGGCCGACGGCAGCGCTGCCTTGTTTTTAAGCACGCGCGGCACGCGCATCTCGCCCCGCGTGCTGCAGCTGCGCCTGAAGGCGCACGCGCTGGCGACGGACATTCCCGCCAACGTGCACCCGCACGTGCTGCGCCACTCGTTCGCTTCGCACGTGCTGCAATCGTCGGGCGACTTGCGCGCCGTGCAGGAAATGCTGGGCCATTCCAGCATCACCTCGACCCAGGTCTACACGGCCCTCGACTTCCAGCACCTGGCGCACGTGTACGACCAGGCGCACCCGCGCGCCAAGCTCAAGTAGGCAGCGGCGCCGGTGGGGCAGCCTGATCCATATCAAGCGGATGGGCGCGCATTTGCAAGCTTTTGCAAAATTCCGGCATAATCGTCCGCATTCTTCCGCTTGCGCGGCGGCACCACCGATTACAAGGCATCTCTCATGGCACTGATTCCAACCACCATCCTCACCGGTTTCCTGGGCGCAGGCAAAACCACCTTGCTCAACCGCATACTGCAGGAAGAGCACGGCATGCGCATCGCCGTGATCGAAAACGAGTTTGGCCAGGAAAACATCGATAACGAGATCCTGGTGCAGGATAGCAACGAACACATCATCGAGATGAACAACGGCTGCATCTGCTGCACCGTGCGGGGCGACCTGATCGTGGGCCTCACGGAACTGGCGCGCAAGCGCGACGCCGGTTTGCTGGCGTTCGACCGCGTCGTCATCGAAACGACGGGCCTGGCCAATCCCGGCCCCGTGGCGCAAACCTTCTTTGTCGACGAAGAAGTGGGCAGCCACTACATGCTCGACGCTATTATCACGGTAGTCGATGCCCGTCATGCCATGAAGCAACTGGATGAGTACGAGGAAGCCCAGCGGCAAGTGGGCTTTGCCGACAAGCTGCTGCTGTCGAAAACCGATCTCGTCAGTGAAGACGACGTGGCCATCCTGACGCGCCGCCTGAAACGCATCAACCCGCGCGCGCCCATCGCCAAGGTCGATTTCGGCCGCGCGCCGCTGGCCGAGGTGCTCGACATCCGCGGCTTCAACCTGAATGAAAAGCTGGAACTGGACCCGGATTTCCTGGCAACGGAAACGGCGCACGTGCATGATCACGATCATGCGCACGACCATGCGCATGCGCAGGAGCACGAGCACAAGCATGAGCACAGCGACGCCTGCGCCACCGATTGCGGCCATGCCGACCATCACCATGCGCAGCACAGCGACGATATCGCCGCCTTTGTTTTCAAGAGCACGCAACCGTTCGACAGCGCCAAGCTCGACGAGTTCCTCGGCGGCCTGGTGCAAGTGTATGGCCCGCGCATGCTGCGCTACAAGGGCGTGCTGCTGATGCAGGGCGCGGAGCGCAAGGTGGTCTTCCAGGGCGTGCACCAGCTGATGGGCAGCGACCTGGGCGCCAAATGGGGCGAAAATGAAGTGCGCGGCAGCAAAATGGTGTTTATTGGCAAGAATCTACCAAAAGACATTTTTATTCGCGGACTCGAACAATGTTTGGTATAAACTAGCCGGGTTTTGCAAAGTATCCGTTGCAAAGCAGAAACAAAAGGGAAAGTTAAGCACGCTTTCCCGCTGTCTGACACCCGTCTTGCTGGCATAAACCAACAAGTAGCCGTTTCTGATCGGCTAGTCAACAAATCGGGATGGCAATATAAAGCAAAGCGTGCCAAAATCAGCGACGAAAACGGCCCATGTCGTTCGCCTGTCATGAAATGCTGGCAAACTGCCGCTGGCCGCATGCCAGGCATGCAACCGATCCACCCAACACGCCTGTTGACGCGCGCATAGCGCGACTGGCATAGAGCGGTAAAAAGTTATCAACATGGCACCTTAGCCGGCCGGTAGTCCTGGCTTTCGCCGGCAAGCCAAGGTCGCACGCAGTACAGCGGGACAGCAATGCCAAGCGGAACCTGTACAGTTGCTCGGTATCGCCGCATCAACTGATCAATTTGAAAACTCTGTCGTATCGAAGGTAAGCGAAGTTATGACCAAAACTAATAAATCGACCCCGGCCGCCAACCAAGACATCCCTCTCATCAGCGAAGACCAAATTCGCGCCATGAGCGAAGATGACTACATGAATCCGGCACAACTGGCATTCTTCAAGGCGCGCCTGCAGCAGCTCGAAAAAGACTTGCTGAAAAACGCCGGCGAAACCACGGAACACTTGCGTGAAACCGTGCTCGTACCGGACCCTGCCGACCGCGCCACCATCGAGGAAGAGCATGCGCTGGAACTGCGCACGCGCGACCGCGAACGCAAATTGCTGAAGAAAGTGCAGCAATCGATCGCCAGCATCGACGCCGGCGACTATGGCTGGTGCGAAGAAACGGGCGAGCCTATCGGCATCCCGCGCCTGATCGCCCGTCCGACCGCCACCCTGTCGCTGGAAGCCCAGCAACGGCGCGAACTGAAGCAAAAGCTGTACGGCGACTGATCGCCCTCCCCTTGCGCGGCCGCCCCGGCGGCCCGCGATGGCGAATAAAAAAGCACACGACCTCCGGTTGCGTGCTTTTTTTTCGTCCCGCGCCGACTACACTGAAGCAAGCACTGCCGCTTGCAATTGCCTTTTCCATCCCCACTTTTGAGCCATGGGCGCGCAATCGCATGGCCTTGCACGCATCGGCACGAATCTTTTGAGGTCACTATGGAACAATTTCACGGCACCACCATCCTCTGCGTCCGGCGCGGCAAGCAAGTCGCCCTGGGCGGCGACGGCCAGGTCACGCTGGGCAACATCGTCATGAAGGGCACGGCCCGCAAAGTGCGTAAGTTGTATCAGGGCAAGGTCCTGGTCGGCTTTGCCGGCGGCACCGCCGACGCGTTCACCCTGCTCGACCGCTTCGAAGGCAAGCTGGAAAAACACCAGGGCAACCTGCTGCGCGCCTCCGTCGAACTGGCCAAGGACTGGCGCACCGACCGCGTGCTGCGCCGCCTGGAAGCGATGCTGCTGGTGGCCGACAGCGAATCGACCCTGGTCATCACGGGCAATGGCGACGTGCTGGAACCGGAAGACGGCATCGGCGCCATCGGCTCGGGCGGCACCTACGCCCAGTCCGCCGCCAAGGCGCTGCAGGAAAACACGGAGCTCTCGCCGGCCGAGGTGGTCAAGAAATCGCTGACCATCGCCGCCGAGCTGTGCATCTACACGAATATGTCCCACATCATCGAGACCTTGGACTAAGAGTCCCCGAGAAAACGCCCATGGCTGCGTTGCATGGCCTGGGCGTACAAAAAGGTACTGCCTGCGGCCAAGCGCCTTGCCCTGAACGTTTTTCGGGCACTCTACGCAAAAGAAAGATAGAAAGCCAACTATGATCATGAACATGACCCCGTCGGAAATCGTCACCGAACTCGACAAGCACGTGGTGGGCCAGGCCAAGGCCAAGCGCGCCGTCGCCATCGCCCTGCGCAACCGCTGGCGACGCCAGCAGGTGGCCGAGCCCCTGCGCCATGAAATCACGCCCAAGAACATCCTCATGATCGGCCCCACGGGCGTCGGCAAGACGGAAATCGCGCGCCGCCTGGCCAAGCTGGCCGAGGCGCCGTTCATCAAGATCGAAGCGACCAAGTTCACGGAAGTGGGCTATGTGGGGCGCGACGTCGACACCATCATCCGCGACCTGATCGACATCGGCATCAAGCAGACGCGCGCGCTGGAAATGAAGAAGGTGCGCGCGCGCGCCGAAGATGCGGCCGAAGACCGCGTGATCGACATCCTCGTGCCGCCGGCGCGCGACTTCGGCTTCACGCCGAATACGGCGGCGGCCGTGGACACGGGCAGCGGCGACAGCACGCGCCAGACCTTCCGCAAGCGCTTGCGCCAGGGCGAGCTCGATGACAAGGAAATCGAGATCGAGCTGGCCGAGGCGGGCCCACAGATGGAAATCATGGCGCCGCCGGGCATGGAAGAAATGACGGAGCAGATCAAATCCATGTTCTCGGGCGTGGGCGGACAGCGCAAGAAGGCGCGCAAGGTCAAGATCCGCGAAGCGTTGAAACTGCTGGTCGAGGAAGAAGCGGCGAAGCTGCTGAACGAAGATGAGCTGAAACAGAAAGCCATCCAGAACGTCGAGCAGAACGGCATCGTCTTCCTCGATGAAATCGACAAGATCGCCTCGCGCTCGGAGTCCGGCGGCGCCGACGTCTCGCGCGCGGGCGTGCAGCGCGACCTGCTGCCGCTGGTCGAGGGCACCACCGTCAATACCAAGTACGGCATGATCCGCACGGACCACATCCTGTTCATCGCCTCGGGCGCGTTCCACCTGTCGAAACCGTCGGACCTGATCCCGGAACTGCAGGGGCGCTTCCCCATCCGCGTGGAACTCGAATCGCTGTCGATCTCGGACTTCGAGCGCATCTTGACGAGCACGGACGCCTGCCTGACGATGCAGTACGAAGCCTTGCTGGCGACGGAAAACCTGAAGCTGCAATTTGCGCCGGAAGGCATCACGCGCCTGGCGGAAATCGCCTACTCGGTAAACGAGCGCACGGAAAACATCGGCGCGCGCCGCTTGCATACGGTGATGGAAAAACTGCTGGAAGAAGTGTCATTTGCGGCCAGCGAAGGCAGCAGCAGCACGGAAAACCTGCTGGTGATCGATGCCGCGTATGTCAACGAACGCCTCGAAGCGCTGTCGGTCAACGAAGACCTGTCGCGCTACGTGCTGTAATCAGGGAGGGGACCGATGGCAAACAAGGCATTGGCGACGCGGCAGAAAATGCAGTTCCGCGTCGAACCCTCGCAAAAACCGCGCAACCCCGTCGCCACTGCTGCCCTGCAGCGCGCCGCCGGGGCGCACGTCAAGACCGTGTCAGGCCAGCGCCAGCAGGAAAAGCGGCTGCTGGCGAAATTGCTGTTGAAAGTCGAAATAGACAAATAGGCCGCCCGCGGACACCCTTTTCATAGGGCGTCCGCCATCAGGCCACTCTCTGCCGCAGCAGCATCCCCTTAGAAACGGTAGGACGCGCCCAGCGAAAACATGTCGACCTTGGTCGTCTGCTTGCTGCTGTACTTGACCGGCACGCGGTCCCAGTCCAGGTGCAGCGCCCAGTTCTTGTTCAGCGCATACGCCGCGCCGATGCCATAGGTCAGGCCGATCTTGTCCTTCTTGTCCGAACCGCCGCCCAGATAATCGACCTTGCCCTGCGTGTAAGCCGCGCCCAGGCGGCCGCTCAGGGTGAACGCGTCAAACTGGTAGCCGAGCACGCCCTGCATGCCGAGGCCCGTGAACTTGCCGCGGCCCGCGCGCCGGCCGGCGCCCGTGTCGAAGCCGGACTTCACTTCGCCGCCCATATACCCCACCAGCTCAATCGAAGGCAGGGCCACGCCGCCCTGAAACGGCAGCGCGTCGAAACTGTAACCCACGTAGGCCTTGCCGTTGCGCTTGCTGCTTTTGTCGCAATCGTTTTGTCCCGGCACGCAGTCGAGGCCGGTACTGGCGCGAAAGCCATAGCTGGCGCCCATGTAGATGGGGCCCGGCGCAGGATCGGCTGCCGATGCATGCAAGGGAGCGATGGCGGCCAGCGCCAGCAGCGCTGCGGGGAAACGTAATTTGAAGGACATGAATAACCTCTACAAGTGGATGAGTTGCCTGGTTGTAGCGCGCCGTGCGAGCCACAAGCGGGAGTGTCATCTCTTTTGCCGTAAAGTACTATCACCTTGTGCAAAGTGCCATTAAGGGCTACATTCGGTACCGTTACCCGCTACCAAACTTATCAAAAAGGATATCCGTGAGTTCACCCGAACTGGTTTTGCGCGTGCTGCGCACGCAACTGCGCGCCGCCGGCATCACCTATAAAGTGCTGGCCGAACGCATCGGCATGAGCGAATCGAGCGTCAAGCGCATGTTTGGCCAACACGACATGTCGCTGTCGCGCCTGGCCCTGATCTGCAAGGCCTCGGGCATCGCCATGGAAGACGTGCTGCGCGGCGCAGCCGACATCACGCCGCATGCCGACACGCTCACCCTGGTGCAGGAAAAGTCGCTGGTGGCGCATCCGCGCCTGCTGCTGGTGGCGATCTGCTGCCTGGGCCACTGGAGCCTGGAACAGGTGGTGGAAACGTATGCGCTGACGCAAGCCGAATGCATCGGCTGCCTGGCGGAGCTGGATCGCCTGGGCTTGATCGAGCTCAAGCCGCTGAACCGCTATAGCCTGCGCGTCTCGAACGCCTTCCACTGGCTGGCCGACGGCCCGGTGCAGCAGTACTTCCGCGAACACGTGGTGGCCGATTATTTCAGCGGGCATTTTGACGGCGCCGGCGAAACCCTGATGTGCATCCCGGCGCGCCTGTCGCTGTCGAGCGCGCAGGAGCTGGTGCAAAAGATCCGCCAGCTGGCCGAGGAACTGGCGCGCCTGCACCAGAACGACCGCCGCCTGGCCCCCGCCGAGCGCGACGGCTTTACCCTGCTGCTGGGCTTTCGCTCATGGGAATTTGCCGCCTTCACGGCCCTGCGCCGCAGTACGGCGTCCGCCGCGCCCTACCAGACCGGTCCCAGGAACAGGTAGAGCGTGCTCTCGCCGCCCTTCGATGCGCCCGACGCCACGTACACGGGACCGAAGCGCGTATCGACGGAGATGAAGGCGCTGCTGGCCTGCGTGAATTTGGTGGATTTCCAGTGCTCGCTCTGATCGAAGCCGCCGCCCATTTCCAGCGAAAAGCCGGCCCGCACGGCGCCGCCCAGGGTGCTGGGCAGGGAACCGATGCGACGCGCCATCACGAAGCGCGCCAGGGCCACGCTGCGCCCCGTCACCGATTCGAACTGCGTGCCGGACAGGCGCAGGAAGCCGCCCAGGCTGAGTGGCGCCTCGCCGCGCTGCGCGCGCGCCCATTCGCCATACACATGGCCAGCCCAATTGCCGCGGCCAAAGGCCTTCAGGCCCGTGATGGCGGAACGCCCCAGGCCCGTCTCGCCCGAACCCGTGGTCGAGGCGCGCGTCCAGGTGGCGTCAAACAGCACGCCGCGCGTGGGGAAACCGGGCGAATCGAGCGTATCGACGCGGAACTGGACGAACTGGTTGGTGCCCAGCGCCCGCTCCTGCGGGTAGGCCGGGTCGGCCGGGATGCTGACACCGGCCTTGACTTCGCTGCGCGAGACACCGAACTGCAGGTCGCCCCAGAAGCCGAACTGGCGTCCCAGCACCAGGCTGGCGCCCTGGCCGCTGTAAGCGACGCGCGCGCTGCGCCGTCCCTTGTCGAACAGGTCGACCGCCTGCGAGCTGTACTGGATCGACGGCGCGATATACCACGGGTTGCCAGCGCCCAGCGGCTGCCAGTACTGCACCCCGAAATTGCGCGTGGTGCCGATCTGCGCCATGCTGCGCAATTCGCCGCCCCAGCTGTTCAGATTCGAGCGCACATGCAGCAGCTTCAGGGCAAAGGTATTGCTGTCCCTGAAATCGCTGCCCACTTCCAGGCCCACGCGCAGGCGGCTGCTGGCCCACGGCGCTTCGACGGCCTTGATGGTGACGGCGCGCTGGTCGCCGGAATCGACCACTTCCGTCTCCACGCGCGCCACGTCGCCGCGGCCATACAGCTTGGTCGCCGCCTTGAGCACATCTTCCTGGCTGATCGACTGCCCTTCCACCAGGCCCGATTGCGCCTGCAGGATGCGCGGATTGATATCGCCCTCGCTCTCCACGGCCAGGCGCGTGAGCGGCAGGGCCACGTCCAGCAGGGCCGGCGCGGCCAGGCGCAGCTGCTCGCGCGCCGCATACTGTTCCGGCGGCAGGGCCAGCGGCGCCAGGCGGGCGGCCAGGGCCTGCGCCGCCTGCTCGCCGGCGCGCATGGCGCGCGCATAGTTTTCAAAGTCGAGGAAACTGACGCCCGTCAAATCCGGCGCCACCAGGATATCCTGCGGCTGCAGCTCCTTGAGCGAGCGCTGCACATTCTGTTCCGTGAGGATTTGCAGCATCTGCTGCGCCACGCCGATGGCGCTGCCCAGCTCTTTTTCCGGCGCCAGCGGCGTGCCCACGTTGACGGCGATGATGATGTCGGCGCCCATGGCGCGCGCCATGTCGACGGGCAGGTTGCGCACCAGGCCCCCATCGACCACCAGCCGGTTATTCACGCGTACGGGGGCAAACACGCCCGGCACGGCCAGCGAGGCGCGCATCGACAGGAACAGGGGTGTATCGACCAGTTCCACCAGTTCGCCATTGACCAGGTCCGACGCCACCGAGCGAAAAGGCAGCGGCAGCTGGCTGGCGGGGCGGTCGCGCATGCCGGCCGGCAGCAGCCGGTTCAAGGCCATTTCCAGCGCCGCATTGCTGGCCGCCGACGGCGGCGTGGAAATGCCGTTGCGGCTGGTGCCAAACTCGATGCGCGACGGCAGCAACAAATCTTCCTCGCGGCGGCGGAACGCCAGTTCGTCGCGCGGCGGCCGGTCGGCCACCACGCGCGCCCAGTTGGTCTCGCGCGCCATCTTTTCCAGGTCCGCCACGGAGGCGCCGGCCGCATACGCGCCGCCCACCACGCCGCCCATGCTGGTGCCGACCACCATGTCGATCGGCACATGCAGCTCCTGCAGCACTTTCAAGACGCCGATATGCGCCAGGCCGCGCGCGCCGCCGCCCGACAGCACCAGGGCGATGCGCGGACGCGCCGCGACGGGTGCGGGAACGGCCGGCGTGGCGGCGGAGGTAGTGGGGGCGGCGGGAACGGCGGCGACAGCCGGCGGCAAGGCGCACAGCGCCGCCACGCAGCCCGCCAGGACGGCACGAATCGAGAACATGAAGACTCCTGTGGCAATGGCGGCATGGCGCCATCGGCAAAATACGATAAAAACAGCGTTAATTCGGCGGCGGCACGCTGCTCACTTGCGGCGCCGGCATCATGGTCGCCGGCCGCTGCTGCTCCATCGGCAGCGGCGGCGGCACCAGGTTCGTGGCCGGCGCTGGGGCCGCGGCCGGCGCTGGGGTGGCGGACACCTGCCCCGGCAAGGCCAGCGCCTTATCGTCGGCCACCAGGTCGATGCGCTTGCTCACGCCGCCGTCGCGCAGCAGCACGTGGCGCGCATGCACTTCCAGCACCGTCACGCCGGGCACCACTTCGGCACCTTCCGGCAAGGCGACGGAGGGCTTGCCATCGGTCGAGATGATGGCCACGCTGCCGCGGCCATTACCGGCGGCCACCACGCCCTTGAGCTGGTAGTTGCTGGCCGTGGCCACGCTGACCTGGCCGCCGAACAGCGAAGCGCCCGCCTCCATGCTGGCATCCTGCACCACCGGATTGGGGGGCGGATTGATGGGACGCTGCGGCGCCTTGAACAGCTGCATGGCCCAATAGGCCAGCGACACGGACAGCGCCACGACGGCGAGCAAACTTGTAACTTGAGGCAAACGCTTCATGGCTTCCTTGGATACTTATCTTACAAGCTGATTGATTTCGATAATCGGCATCAGCACGGCCAGCACGATCAGCAGCACCACCACGCCCATCGCGAGGATCAGGGCCGGTTCCAGCAGGCCGGCGATGGTGAGCGTGCGGCGTTCCAGATCCTGCTCCTGCGCGCTGGCGGCGCGCTCCAGCATGGCCGGCAACTCGCCCGTGATTTCGCCCGCGCGTATCATGTGGATCAGCATGGGCGGAAAATGCTTTTGCGCCGACAGCGCGCGCGCCAGGCTGACGCCCTCGCGCACGGCGCCGCTGGCGTCAGCCACCAGTTCCTGCATCGCCACGTTGGTGAGCGTGTCGCGGCTCGTGTCGAGCGCGCGCAGGATCGGCACGCCGGATCCCGTGGTGATGGCCAGGGTGCTGGCGAAGCGCGCCGTGTTCAGGCTACGCTCGAATTTTCCATACAAGGGCGCCGTCAGCAGCCAGGTATGCCAGCGCCGCTTCAGGGCCGGCTGCTGCAGCGCGCGGCGCCAGGCGAACCAGGCGCCGGCCAGGATCACGGCCACGACGAGGCCATAGTTGCGCACGAAGTCCGACAGCGCCAGCATGATCACCGTCAGCATGGGCAGCTTCTGCTTGGTATTGGCGAATACGGAGACGATCTGCGGCACCACATAGGTGAGCAGGAAAATGACGATGGAAAACGCCACCACCGTGACGATGGCCGGATACGTGAATGCCAGCTTGACCTTCTGCACCAGCGCATTGCGCCGCTCGATATAGTCGGCCAGGCGCGAGAGCACGCGCGACAAATGGCCGATCTGCTCGCCCGACGCCACCAGCGCCCGGTAAATTTCCGCGAAATCGCGCGGATGGCGCGCCAGCACGTCGGAAAACGCGGCGCCGCCGATCACTTCCGAGCGGATCGAGGCGATCAAATCGCGCAGATACGGCCGCTCGGCCTGTTCCAGCAGCGCGGAAAACGCCTGCTCCAGCGGCAGGCCCGCTTCCAGCAAACTGGCCAGCTGGCGCGTAAACAGGGCCAGCTCGGTGCTCGACAGGCGCTCGCCGAAGCCGCGCCGTTTGGTCACGCCGGCGGCGTCGACCTGCGCGGCGATCGGCTCGACGGCCAGCGGTACCAGGCCTTGCACGCGCAACTCGGCGCGCGCGGAACGGGGACTGTCGGCATTGAGCACGCCCTTGCGGGTGGCGCCTTGCGCGTCGACGGCTTCATAGCGGAATGCGGGCATGGTGGCGGGCCTAGTCTTTGGTCACGCGCAGCAACTCGGCCTGCGTGGTGGTGCCGTCGCGCAGCCAGCGTTCGCCGTCGTCGCGCATGCTCGTCATGCCGTCCTGCAGGGCCACGGCGCGCACTTCCGCTTCCGAGGCACGGTTGTGGATCTGCGCGCGGATCTGCTCCGTCGTGCGCAGCAGCTCATACACGCCCACGCGGCCCTGGTAGCCCGTCTGGCCGCAATGCTCGCAGCCGACCGCCTGCCAGTACTGGCCGTCGAAGGTCTTGCAGGAACCGCACAGCTTGCGCACCAGGCGCTGCGCCAGCACCCCCAGCAGCGACGACGACAGCAGGAACGGCTCGATGCCCATGTCGAGCAGGCGCGTGACGGCTGCCGACGCGTCGTTCGTATGCAGGGTCGCCAGCACCAGGTGACCCGTCAAGGATGCCTGCACGGCGATCTGCGCCGTTTCCAGGTCGCGGATCTCGCCGATCATGATCACATCTGGATCTTGCCGCAAAATCGCCCGCAGCGCCTTGGCAAATGTCATGTCGATGCGCGGATTGACCTGCGTCTGGCCGACGCCGGCCAGGTCGTACTCGATCGGGTCTTCCACCGTCAGGATGTTCGTGGTGGTGGCGTTGAGCATCGACAGCGCCGCGTACAGGGTCGTCGTCTTGCCCGAGCCGGTAGGGCCCGTGACGAGCACGATGCCGTGCGGCTGCGTGATCAGGCCGTCGAACTGCCCCAGCATGGGCGCGCTCATGCCCAAGTGCTGCAGGTCGAGGCGCCCCGCTTCCTTGTCCAGCAAACGCAGCACGGCCCGTTCGCCATGCCCGGTGGGCAGGGTCGAGACGCGCACGTCGACGGGCTTGCCGCCCACGCGCAGGGTGATGCGGCCGTCCTGCGGCAAGCGCTTTTCGGCGATGTCGAGCTGCGCCATGATCTTGATGCGCGAAATCAGCGAACCGTGGATGGCTTTCCTGGGACGCACGACGTCGCGCAGGCTGCCGTCGATGCGGAAGCGCACGACGGACGTCTGTTCGAACGGCTCGATGTGGATGTCGGAGGCGCCTTCACGCAGCGCCTGCGTGAGCAGCGCGTTGATCATGCGGATGACGGGCGCGTCGTCGGACGATTCGAGCAAATCCTCGATGGCCGGCACGTCCTGCAGCAGTTTTGTCAAATCCAGGTCGGCGTCGAATTCATCGGCCATCTGCGACGCGTCGCCGCCGCCGCCCGCGTAGGCGCCGGCAATGGCCGCATCGAGGTCGCCGCGCGGCAGCACCGTCAGCTGGATCTGGCCGAAACGGCGCGACACTTCGGCAATCGCCGCCGGTGCCGTCGACGCGGCCACCAGCACCTCGACGGGGGCGCCGTCGACGGCGCCGGGCCGGGCCAGCAAGCCGAAATCGCGCGCGTAGGCGTAGGGAAGCAGATTACTCATGACTGTCCCATCACTTCTGCGGCTGCTGCGGCTGTTGCTGATATTGCTGCAACAGCGACTGCGGCGGCGTGGCCGCGTTGGCCGGCGCGCCTGGCGGCGGCGTCGGCGCCGGCGGCACGGGGCGCGTCACCATGCTGCCGCCCACCGGCTGGCCATCCTGCAGGGCCGGCAGCACGGGCGTGCCCAGGTCTTTCAGCATCAGATTGCCCGACGCCGGCACGGCGGCCGTCTCGGCCGAACGCATGTAGTCGTAGCGGTCGGCCGCCAGGCTGCCGCTCTGCTCCTTGTTGCGCACGATGACGGGGCGCAGGAAGATCATCAGATTGGTTTTCTTGCGCTCGCGCGTCTGGTACTTGAACAGGTTGCCGATCAGGGGAATGTCGCCCAGGCCGCGCACTTTTTCCGCGTTGTCGCCCGTGCTGTCCTCGATCAGGCCGCCCAGGACGATGATCTGGCCATCGTCGGCCAGCACATTGTTTTCGATCACGCGGTTGTTGATGGTGATGCCGCTGACGGCCGTCGACGTGGACTTGTCCACGCTCGACGTCTCGTGATAGATGCCCAGCTTGATCGTGCCGCCTTCGGAAATCTGCGGACGCACCTTCAGGGTCAGGCCCACTTCCTTGCGGTCGATGGTCTGGAACGGGTTGGTGTTGGTGCCGGCCGTGCTGGTGTACTGGCCCGTCAGGATAGGCACGTTCTGGCCCACCTTGATGGTCGCCAGCTCGTTGTCCAGGGTGATCAGGTTCGGCGTCGACAGGATGTTCGCGTTGCCGTCCGACTCCAGCGCATGCGCCACGGCGCCCAGGCCCAGCGCGCCGTTGATCTGCTTGAAGATGCCCAGGGTCAGGCCGCCCGTCGGCAGCACCTTGCCGCCGCCCAGCGCCAGCTTGGCGATATTGTTGTCCGTGCCGCCGGCGAACGACTGCAGCGCGCCCACGCGGTAGCTGCTGCTGCTGTCGCCGGAAAGCCCCAGCCACTGCACGCCGAACTCGGAGGCCTTGGCCGACGTCACTTCGACGATCAGCGCCTCGATGTAGACCTGGGCGCGGCGCACGTCGAGCTGGTCGATCACGGCGCGCAGGTTGCGGTAGACGGCCTCGTTGCACGTCAGGATCAGGGTATTGGTGGAGGCGTCGGCCTGGATGAAGCCTGCCGCGCCGCCCGAGGACAGCTGCTGCGGCCCGTTGCTCAGCGAAGCGCCGCCCGTGGTGCCGCTTTGCGTATTGCCGCCCAGGCCAGTGGTGTTCATGCCGCCGCCCTGGTTGTTCTGGTTATTCGTATTCAGGCTGTTGTTGCCCGGCTGCTGCGCCGAAGCGGCCGTGCCGTCCGACGTCACCACCGAGCGCAGGGTCTGCGCCAGCTTGGTGGCGTCCGCATTTTTGAGGTACACCACGTGCACGTTGCCCAGCTGCGTGGTGGGCTGGTCCAGCTTGGAAATGAGCGACTTGGCCAGGTTGGCGCGCGCCGCCGACGGCGCGCGCAGCACCAGCGAATTGGTGCGCGGGTCGGCCAGCACGGATACCTTGCCCGCGTCGGCCCCTGCGGCGCCGCCCGCATTGCCGCCTTCCATCAGTTTATTCACCATCGAGGCCAGGTCGGAAGCGATGGCATAGCGCACGGGGATCACATCCAGGTCCGTCGAGGCGGGCACGTCGAGCGCGGCGATGATCTTCGCCAGGCGCTTGAGGTTATCCGCGTAATCGGTGATCACCAGCGAGTTGTTGCCCGGGTTGGCATTGATCGTGTTGTTCGGCGAAATCAGGGGGCGCAGCACGGCCAGCAGGTTGGCCGACGATTCGTAGTTCAGGTAAAACACCTGGGTGGCGATCTGGTCGCCCTTCACCTGGCTGCTGCCGTTGCCCACCTGGGTCGGCACGGATTGCAGCTTGGCGTCCGCTTCCGGCACCACTTTCGCATAGCCGTCGCCGGAAACCACCGCATAGCCCTGCAGGCGCAGGGCCGAGGCCAGCAGCGCGAAGGCTTGCGTCTTGCTGATCGATTTTTCCGACACCAGCGTGATCGTGCCCTTGACGCGCGGGTCGATGACGAAATTGATGTTGGTGTAATGGCCCACGGCCTTGATCACGGATTCGATGTCGGCGCCGACGAAATTGAGCGCCGCTTCATCGCCGGGCGCGGCCCAGACGGGCGCCGGCATGCCGGCCACGGAACAGCACAGCAAGGCGGCGGCCGACAGGCGGCGCAGCGAAAAGGAGAAGGTATGGGGGCTCACGGATGGTTTTTTCATTGTCTGAACTCTAAGGCGATGATGTTTTTTTCGCTATTGCTACGGCGCTGTCCCAGCAAATTCAACAAACTCGCCAAGGTCTCTTCATATCCTGCTGCGGCCTGGGCCTGGCCGGAAAACTGCATGCGCCCCTGTTGCAGGCTGCCGCTGCCGTCGAGCAGCAGCGGTCCTTTGATGGAGCGCAAGGTCAACGTCGCCTGCTGCCCCTGCCAATCGAAATCGAGCTCGTAACTGCCCAGCGGACGCAAGGACGACAGGCGCGAAGCCATGTCCGTCATCTGCAGGGTCGTGCGGCCGATGGCGGAAAACTGCTGTTTTTCCAGCGCCAGCTGCAAGGTGCTCCACGACAGGCGCATGCTGCCCGTCGGCGCCACGGTATTCAAGGGCGCGCCCAGGCCGCCCAGGCCGTCGGCCGGCAGCAGCAGGGCCGCCGGGCTGACTTGCCAGTGCGACCACGAGCCGCGCAAATTGACGGCCTGCGACAGCGCCTGCGCATTCTGCAATTCCACGTCCACCGATCCCCACAGCACGGACGGCGAAATGCGCCAGCTGAAGCGCCCCGGCAGCAGCGGCGTCACGGCGCCATTCGCGCTGGCCGCTCCGCCGATAAAGGCCGAGCCGCGCCACAGGGTACCTTGCGCGTCGCCCAAGGTCAAACGTCCGCCCGTCTGCTTTTCCACGAGACTGGCGACCCAGCCGGCCGGGAAAAACACCAGCAGGGTGACGCAGACGCTGACGATGATGGCCAGCAGCCAGCCTAGCAGGCGCATCATCGCGCCGCGCCCGGGCTCTGGTGCAGGGTCAGGCTGGCGTCGACCAGCCCCGCCTTGCCCTGCGCCGTGATCTTCGCTTCCTGCACCGCCACGCGGCCTTCGCGGCGCAAGCCGTCCAGCCACAGCATGACGCTGGCGAACGGCACGCCGTTCAATTGCACGCGCGCGTACTCTCCCGTCAGCGACAGCGATTGCGGCGCCAGGCCGCGCGCCTTCAGGGACGCGTCGAGGCTGTCACGGCTCATGCTTGCCACCTGCACGGGCGCCTGGCGCGCCAGCTCGCCCGCTTCACGGGCCAGCGCCTGCAGCTGGGCCGCGTTCTGGCGCAGCTCGGGCAAGCTCTTTTGCAAGGCGATGCGGCCCGTCCAGGCCGGCTCGAAGAATACGGCGTAGACGAGGGCCAGCCCCGCCACCACGCCGCCGATGCTCAAGAGCTTGCGCTCCTGCGGCGTGCGCTCGGCCCAGAAGGCCTGCACGGCCTGCTGCTGCCCCGCCCACACGGCGCGCGCCTTGTTGACTGCTGTACTCATGTTTTTGCTCCCGTGGCCGGCGTGATCTTCCACACGCCCGGCGCCGTTTCATTCAAGGCCAGCTTGCGCGCGGCCAGGCCGTCGCGCACCTGCGCCTGGGCGCTGGCGTCGACCATGTCCGGTTTCAGCTTGACGATCAGGCTGCGCTCGCGGTATTCCAGCGAGGCCACCACGCCGCGCCCGGCCAGGCCGCCCAGCGCCTCGCCCAGCGCCGCGCTCATGCTGGTGAAGTCATCCATGCTCGCTTGCCCGCCCTGCAGGCGGGCGGCGGCGATATTGCGCCGCATCTGCTCTGCTTCCAGGCCATACACGGGCGTTTCGTTCGGATACGCGGCCTTGAAGGTTTGCTGCATCGAGGTGCGCACGGTGGCGGCCTCGCGCTTCAAGCGCATCCATTCGATATTCATGCCGGCCAGGTTGACGATCACGGCCAGCAGCGCCAGGCGCAGCGGCCAGCGCCAGCGGCGCCATTCGGTGGCCGAGCCCGTCGCCGTACCCAGGGAAACGGCCAGGTCCAGTCCCGCGCCTTTGGCGCCGGCGATCCAGTGCGCCCAGTGGTCCGCTTCCACCGTCACGCCGTCCATGCCGGCGGCCAGTTGTTGATATTGCGCAAGCTCGGCCTGCGCCACGTAGACCGTCAGGGGCACATCGCCGGCAAACGCGCGCGTCGTCAGCAAGGCCTGCTGCGGCTGGGCCGGCAACACCAGCCCCAGGCCCTCTTGCGGCGCCTGGCGCAAGGCCAGTTCCAGGCCATCGCCGCTGGCTTGCAGGGCAGCCGTCACGCTGCCCGGCTGCAAGGGCAGGCACAGCTGCGATGGCAGCAGCGCCACCTTGCGCGCACCCTGCGCCAGCAAGGCTTTCACGAGTACCTCGGCCCAGGCGCGCTGCGCCACGGCCACCGTGCGCATGCCGGCAGCGTCGGGCGCGCCGGCGGCCAGCAGGCAATCCTGGGTGTCGCCGAGAATGTGTTCTTCCACCAGGCCCGGCAAGGCCGCGCGCAAGCGGGCGCCGGCCAGCGGCGGCGTTTTCAGGCGCAGCAGGGTCACGTCGGCCGCCGCCAGCAGCAGCACCACCTGCTTCGCGCCGGCGATCAGCTGGCCCAGGCTGCCCAGCGGCGCGCTGCCCTGCTGCAACAGGGCGCCGCCGTCGCCGGCCAGCACGAAGGAGCAGGCCGGCGCGCTGTCGGTGGAGGCCTTGGCCGGGTGACGGATATACAATATTGTCAAAGTGACTCGCTTTCAGCTGTTAATTTTCCCGCAACCAGACCAGGCTGGTGGTGCGCTGCGGATCCGTTTTTCGATTGATGAGCGCCACGGCATCAAGGGCGGCACGATCCAGCCGCACGCGGATGACGGTAAGGAAATAGCGGCTCTTCACGTCAAGCTCGATACCTTCAATCACTTGCTTCGCATCAATATTATTCTTGAAGTTTGCCAAATCAACAAATTTTTTGCGCGGATTGCTCAAAGTCAGGGCGCTGGCCTCGGACAGCGACATCATCGTCACGGCCGCCAGCACCTCGGCCGGCGCCGTGTTCACGTTGACCCCCGTGATTTCGGGCAAGATGATGACGACATCGCGCAGCTGCTCGATCATTTGCGGCGTATAGCCGGGCACGGCCAGCAAATCCTCGACTTGCGTGAACGCCACCGGCTCGCTGCTGCCACCCGTGGCGGGCGTGGCAGCGGGCGTCTTGCCGTCGGTGCCGCTGGCGGTACGCGGCTTCGGCCGCGCACGCAGCACGGCATCGGCCGTCGCTTGCGCCAGGCCGCTGTCGAGCTTCATGTTGGACAATAAACGCTGGTAGGCCAGCACCTGCTTCGGATTGATGGCGCCCGTGACGTCGACCAGGTTGGTGATATTGAAGCGCGCCTGCGCATCGAGCGCGCGGCCCGAGACGGTGGCGTCGAATTTTTCCGTGTCGACCTTTTCGCGGTCCACGTAATCGTCGAGCCGCGCTTCCTCGATGGGCGTGGCCCATACGCCATCAAGCGCCGTCAGCATGGGATTGTCCTGGCGCAACCAGAAGCGGGCGAAGTCGACCATGCCACGCATGGCCCACTGCGTCTGCAGGCGCAGGCGCTGGTTTTCCATCGAGCGCACCTGCACCTGCTGCTGCCAGAACAGGCTGGCGACGACGGTGATGGCCAGCGCCGTCAGCAGCAAGGCCGTGATGACGGCCACGCCGCGCTGGCGCGAGGGGAACTTGAAGCGCGTCATCCCGGTCCCAATAAAAAGACTTTGGACAGGCCCGCGTCCTGGCCCGGCATTTGCAAGGTCACTTCCAGGCCCGGCACCTGGGTGGAGATGGTGGCGCCCGCCGTCAGCACGTTCCAGGCGCCATTGCTCCAGCCGCGCATGACCATGCTGTCGACGCCCTGCATCAGGGCCACGTCGGCGCTGGAGGTATCGGTATCGTCGCGCGCCGCCTGCCACAGGGTGTCGAGCACGGCCAGGTCGCGCGTGCCGTTCGACTCGCGCCGCGTCAGCACGCCGCCGCGCAGCCGGTAAGTGACCACTTGCAACTGTTGCGGCTCCTGTTCCGAGGCGGCCAGGCGCACCAGGGTCAGGCGGTCGTTTTCCGCCGACAGGTTGATGCGGCCGTTCAGCAGGCTGTTGTTCAGCCCGGCGCCGGCCAGGTGGTCGCAATCGCTCTGCATCTGGGCAAACGCCAGCTGCATGCCGCGCGCCTGCTCCAGCTGGCTGGTCAGCACTTCGCGCGAGCGCATGATGCTGTCCAGGCCGCGCCAGCCCAGCACGGCGACCATGGCCAGGATGCCGATCGCCACGAGCAGCTCGATCAGGGTAAAACCCGCGGCAGGGAGAGGACGGCGCGCCATCAGTCGTTAAAGGAAAGCAAGACCAGGCGCACGATGCGCCGGGCCGGGTACTGTGCGTCATACACGTTGACGCGCACTTGGCGGATGCGGGGATTCGGCGTGGCCACCACTTCCTCCTCGCAAATGAGTTTTAAATCGCCCTGCGGGCAGTCGACCGTGCGCTTGCCCGTCTGCGGGAACGTCTTTGCCAGGCGCAGCCGCACCAAATGGTTTTCCGCCGACCAGGTGGCCATCATGGCGCTGCGCAAGCCGTCGCTGTTCTGCGTCAGGCTGCCGACGGCGCGCAAGGACGCGCCCAGGGCCGTGCCGACGATGACGAGGGCGACCAGGACTTCCAGCAAAGTGAAGCCGCGCTGGCGGCCATGACGTGGGAGCCGCATCATTGCTCGACCGTGAAGTGGCCGATGCCGTCGGCGCGGATGGCCACGCTGCGCTCGCCGCTGGCCAGGGTCAGGACAAAAGGCTTGTCGACCGGTTCGCGGCCGAAGATGATGCGCAGCGGCTGGGCCACGCTGTTCGAGGGCTGCACGCTGAGCAGCATGGGCGTGTTGGCAAACGCGCGCTCGCGCAGCAAATCGTCCTGCGTCACGGGTTGCCACAGCTTTTCATTGAGGACCAGGAAACGGTATTGATTTTCGTCAGCCTCGAACGCCACCTGCCGGCTGCGCACGATGGCTTCATCGCGCGCCAGCTGCAGCAGCAGGGCGATGCGTTCGGCTTCCTTTTGCAAGGCTTGCTGGCCATTCGGCATGGCGTTCAGCGACACCAGGCCCAGGGTCACGCCGATGATGACCATCACCACCAGCAATTCGATCAGCGTGAAGCCGCTGGCGCGTGGCCGGGGCGGTGCGCGACCGGTGGTCATGGCTGGCATGCAATGGAAAACTTACAGTTCCCAGGAACCGATATCGGCATCGTCGCCGCTACCGCCAGGCTGGCCGTCGGCGCCCAGCGAAATGATGTCGACTTCGCCTTTCACGCCCGGCGACAGGAACTGGTACGGGTTGCCCCATGGGTCCTTCGGCATCTTTTCCAGGTAACCGCCCGCCTTCCAGCCATTCGCGGCCGGTCCCGTGGTCGGTTTCTCGATCAGCGCCTGCAAGCCCTGTTCCGTGGTCGGGTAGCGCTGGTTATCCAGGCGATACAGTTTCAAGGCTTGCATCACGGTAGCGATATCGACTTTCGCCGCCGCCACTTTCGACTCGCCCGTGCGGGCGATCAGCTTGGGCACCACCAGCGACGCGAGGATACCCATGATCACCACCACGACCATGATTTCGATCAAAGTGAAGCCGCGCGCGCGGCGCTGGCGTATCGGATGGTTTGCTGCGTTTTGCATAAGAAAGAGAGAAGAAGGTGAGTAATGAGTGCAGAGTATAAAGCGGAAATATGACAAAGCCTGTCATATAGGGAAAAATTTGTGCGGGGGCTGTCAGGCCGGCAAGACCACTTCGCCGCAAACGGCGCAGCCGGGGTCGCGCGCGACGCGCATGCTGCTCCATTCCATGTGCAAGCCGTCGAGCAGCAGCAGCCGTCCGGCCAAGGACTCTCCCACGCCCATGATCAGTTTCAGCGCTTCGGCCGCCTGCATGGCGCCCACCACGCCCACCAGCGGCGCGAACACGCCCATGGTCGAGCACGCCTCGTCCGTGAACTGCTGTTCCTGCGGAAACAGGCAGGAATAGCACGGTTGCGTGCCCGTGCGCGGGTCGAACACGCTCACTTGCCCGTCGAAACGGATCACGGCGCCCGACACCAGCGGCACCCTGGCCGCCACGCAGGCGCGGTTGACGGCGTGGCGCGTGGCGAAGTTGTCGGTGCAGTCGAGCACCACCGTGGCAGAGCAGACCAGTTCGGCCAGGCGCGCGCCGTCGAGGCGCTCCTGCAAGGCGACAATATCGATCTCGGGATTGATCCCGGTCAAGGTTTCGCGCGCCGACAGCACTTTCGGCTGGCCCACGCGCTGCGTGGTGTGGGCGATCTGGCGCTGCAGATTGGTCAGGTCGACCGTGTCGTCATCGACCAGGGTCAGCTTGCCGACGCCGCTGGCGGCCAGGTACATGGCCGCGGGCGAGCCGAGTCCGCCCGCGCCGATCACCAGCACATGCGCGTCGAGCAAGGCTTGCTGGCCTTCGATGCCGATCTGGTCCAGCAGGATGTGGCGCGAATAGCGCAGCAGCTGATTGTCGTTCATGGCGGCGACTACGGTTTTTGCACAGGAATCTTCTTGTCGTCCGCCTTGATGTCGGAAGCGATTTCCGGCTTGGCGCCGATCTTCTCCACCTTCGCATCGACCTTGGCCAGCTGCACCGGCAAGCCCTGGAAGTGGTTCAAGGCTTGCTGCAGCTGGAAATCGTCCTTGGCGCCGTATTCGAGCGGCTTGCGCTTTTTCGCCGTGGCGATCAGGCGCTGCTCTTCTTCCAGCTGATCCTGCATGCCTTCCATCGTCGGCTTGGCCGCTTCCGGCTTGCCATCGTTGCTGCTCAAGTGTTTTTCCAGGTCCGCCTCGCGGATGCGCAGGCTGTTCCAGCCATCGCCTTCGGCCGTTTCATCGACCAGCAAGTCGGGCACGATGCCGCGCGCCTGGATGGCCCGGCCTTTCGGCGTGTAGTAGCGGGCCGTCGTCAGCTTGACGGCCGTGTCGGCCGTGATCTGGCGCAAGGTTTGCACGGAACCCTTGCCAAACGTCTGCGTGCCGATGACGGTGGCGCGCTGGTAATCCTGCAGGGCGCCGGCGACGATTTCCGAGGCGGACGCGGAACCGGCGTTGACCAGCACCACCAGCGGCACGGTTTTCAGCGCGGCCGGCAACTTGGCCAGCGGGTCGGCCTTGACGCCGGGCGCCGCATAGAATTCGCGGCGGCCATAAAACACCTGTTTCGACTCGGGCAACTGGCCCTTGGTGGAAACGATCACGGAATTGCCCGGAAGAAACGCTGTCGCCACGCCGATGGCGCCCGGCACGACGCCACCGGGATCGTTGCGCAAGTCCAGCACCAGGCCCTTGAGCTTGGGGTCTTGCGCATACAGCGCGTTGATCTTTTTGACCATGTCATCGACGGTCGGTTCCTGGAACTGGGCGATGCGCAGCCAGGCATAGCCGGGCGCGACCATCTTGGCCTTCACGCTTTGCACGCGGATTTCCTCGCGCACGATGGGAAAGACCAGCGGCTTGCTTTCGCCCTTGCGCGACATCGTCAGCACCAGCTTGGTGCCCGGCTGGCCACGCATCTTCTTGATGACCTCTTCCAGCTGCAAGCCTTTCAGCGGGATATTGTCGAGGCGGGTGATCAGGTCGCCCGTTAGGATGCCGGCCTTGGCGGCAGGGCTGTCCTCGATGGGCGAGACGACTTTCACGTAGCCGTCTTCCATGCTCACTTCGATGCCGATGCCGACAAACTTGCCTTGCACGCTTTCGCGCATTTCCTTGAAGGCATTTTTATCCAGGTACACGGAGTGCGGGTCCAGGGACGAGACCATGCCGGAAATGGCTTCCGTCAAGAGTTTCTTGTCTTCCACCTTCTCGACGTAATCGGACTTGATCAAGCCGAAGACGTCGGACAACTGGCGCAGCTCGTCGAGCGGCAGCGGGGCATTCGTGATTTTTTGCGCCACGGCCGGGAACTGCAGCGACATGCCGATGCCGGCCAGGACGCCCAGACCGATCAGGCCGATACTTTTGACTTTGATACCCATGTATTCTTCGCAATCTACAAATTCGCTGCCGCAGCAATGGTGGGAACTGAATTAAAACTTCACCCAGGTGGCGGGGTCGAAGGCGCGGCCCTGATGACGCAATTCAAAGTATAGCCCTGATTCCTCGTTGCCGCCGCTGTTGCCCGCGCTGGCAATGGCCTCGCCGCCCTTGACGGCATCGCCCACGCGTTTCAGCAGCGACTGGTTATTGCCATAAATACTCATGTACTGGCCGCCGTGGTCGACGATGATCAGATTGCCGAAACCGCGCAGCCAGTCGGAAAACACGACCCGGCCGCCGGCGATGGCGTGGATTTCGCTGCCTTCGCCCGTGCGGATGAACACGCCCTTCCAGCTGGGGCCGTCACCGCGCTTGCTGCCGAAGCGGGCGGCGATCTTGCCCGCCACGGGGGCGCGCAGCTGCCCTTTCATGCTGGCAAAGGCGCCGACCGGCGCGGCCGGGCCCAGGCTCGGGCGGTCCGGCTCAGGTTCCGGCTTGGGTTCCGGTTTCGGCGTCACCTTGGCCACTTGCGGCGGCTCGTCGTCGTCGATCGGTTCCAGTTTCACGGGCGGCGGTGGCGGCGTTTGCGGCTTGATCTTGCCCGATTTGTTTTGTTGTTCTTTCGCAAGACGTTCGCGCTCGGCCTGCGCCTGGGCGGCCTTGGCGCGCGCGGCCAGCAGGCGTTCGCGTTTTTCCGCCGCGATCTTGGCGTCGGCGGCCGCTTTCGCGGCGGCGCGTTGCTCGGCCAGCAATTGCTGGCGTTTCTTTTCGGCCGCGGCGGCGGCGGCCTGCTCTTCGATCAGTTTTGCCAGCTTGTCGACCAGGTTGCCCATGCGCTGTTCGTCGCGCTCGACATTGCCCACTTCCTTGCGCTGCGCCACCAGGCGCTGCGACAAGCTCGTCAGCAAGGCGGCGCGGCGCGCCTTTTCCTGCACCAGCAAGGCCTTCTGGTCGCGCTCTTCCTGCGCGATTTCTTCCAGCTCATCCTTGGCGTTCTGCACCTCCGCCTGGTTTTTCTCCACGGCCAGCAAGTTGGCGCGCAAGGCTTCCAGCAGGCGCGCCTGCGCCTGCGACACATACGCCATCAATTGCAAGTCGCGGTTGATGCGGTTCGGGTTATCACCCGACAAGAGCAGCTTGATGCGGTCTTCGTTGCCGGCAACATATTGTTCACGCAGCAACTTTGACAGCTGCGTCTTCTGTTTCTCGACGGTGGCCGTCAATTGCTGGTGCTCTTGTCCCAGCGCATTGAGTTTCACGCCCGTCTCGCTTTGCTCCTGCGCCAGGTCGCGCAAGGCGCGGTTGGCGTTGGAAATCGCCTCTTCCGACTCGGCCAGGGTATCGGCCGCGTCATCCTTGGCGCTTTCCGTGCGGCTGATGTCGCGCTTGAGCGCCGTCAGCTTTTGTTGCAATCCAGCACGTTGTGCTTCCGCGGCCGCCTTCTGCTTGCTGCGTTCGGTGGGCTTGGCGCCCTGCGCGGCACCGCTGGAAAGCAGCAGCGCCAGGCACAGCATGGCACCGGCGCGCCACGCCGGCAGGGGTCGTTCAGCAGAGGGGGCGATGGCTGTGCCGCGGAAGAAAGACGACAAGTTACTTGGCCTTCCCTTGGTTCGCCACGGCAGCTTGCGCTGCCGCAATCGCTGCCGGGTCGCCCAGGTAGTAATGACGGATCGGTTTCAGGTCGGCGTCCAGTTCATACACGAGCGGCTGGCCGTTCGGGATGTTCAGGCCGACGATATCGCTGTCGCTGATGCCGTCGAGCATCTTGATCAGCGCGCGCAAGCTGTTGCCGTGGGCCGAAATGATGATTTTCTTGCCGGCGCGGATGGCCGGGGCGATTTCCTCGTCCCAGGCCGGCATCACGCGCGCCACGGTGTCTTTCAGGCATTCGGTCAGGGGAATCGATGCTTGCGGCAAGCCGGCGTAGCGCGGATCGTTGAACGAGGCGCGGTCATCGTTCGCTTCCAGCGGAGGCGGCGGGGTATCGTAGCTACGGCGCCATACCAATACTTGCTCGTCGCCATACTTAGCGGCTGTCTCGCCCTTGTCCAGGCCTTGCAGGGCGCCGTAGTGGCGCTCGTTCAAGCGCCAGTCGTTCTTGATCGGCAAATACATCATGTCCATCTCGTCGAGCGCCAGCCACAGGGTGCGGATGGCGCGCTTCAGGACGGAAGTGTAGGCCACGTCGAACGTAAAACCTTCCTGCTTGAGGATCTGGCCGGCGGCCTTGGCTTCGTTGACGCCCTTTTCCGTCAGATCGACGTCGGTCCAGCCGGTGAAGCGGTTATCGAGGTTCCAGGTGGACTCGCCGTGACGCATGAAAACGATTTTGTACATAGTTCTATCTTCTCAAGGGGTTCAAATCAAAAAAGCAAAACGTAAAAAGACCTCGTCCAGCTTCTATTTTATAATGCGCGGATTGACTTAAACCATTGGACCCTACGTGAAATTCATTATCGACCACATTTTTCTGTTTGCCATCGTCATTATTTCCGGCGGCGCCCTCCTCTGGCCACTGCTGTCGATGCGCGGCAAGCGCGCGACCGTGCTGGAAGTCACGCAACTGATCAACCGTGGCAAGACTGTCATCGTCGACGTGCGCAACGCGGAAGAATTCGCCACGGGCCACTTGCCTGACGCAAAAAATATTCCGCTGCCGGAACTGGCAAAACGCGTGGGCGAGCTGGAAAAATTCAAAACGCGCCCCATTGTAGTGGTTTGCCAGAAAGGTTCGCGTTCGGCAACCGCCGTCGGCCTGCTGGGCAAAGCCGGTTTCGCTGAGGCAACAAGCCTGGAAGGCGGCCTCGACGAATGGAAAAAGCAAGGTTTGCCATTGAAAACCTTGTCGCTGGCGAAATAAGCCGGCCTTAACTGAAGGAATCATCATGACCGTACCAGTAATTGTCTATAGCACCGCCGTGTGCCCGTATTGCGTGCGCGCCGAGCGCCTGTTGGAAGCCAAGGGCGTCGCCGTGCAAAAGATCCGCGTCGACCTCGACCCGGAAGAGCGCATCAAGATGATGGAACGCACGGGCCGCCGCACGGTGCCGCAGATCTATGTGGGCGATACCCACGTGGGCGGATTCGACGATTTGTATGCGCTCGATCAAGCTGGCAAGCTGGACCCCTTGTTAAATGGCACGGCAGCCTGATATAAAGCGGGTTCGAGAAATTGCTTGGTTTTTTGTCGTATTGTTTTGATACAATTGCCCTCGCACCTGATCTGGCCGCGCCTATCCGGCGCGGTTTGAATACCGCAAGCACCATATTTGAACGGTGTGCCGTTCTTGTCCTTTACAACGAAAGCGTTCCATGTCTGACGAAAATCTGCAACCAGTCTTCCAAATCCAACGCGTCTACCTGAAAGACATGTCGCTGGAACAACCAAATTCCCCAGCTATTTTCCTGGAACAAGAAGCACCAGCCATCGAAGTGGCACTGGATGTGGGCGCTGCGCCTCTGGCCGACGGCATCTTCGAAGCCACCGTGACCATCACCGTCACCGCCAAAGTCGGCGAAAAAGTCGCTTTCCTGGTTGAAGGCAAGCAAGCCGGTATCTTCGAAGCACGCAACATTCCTGCTGATCAACTCGATCCACTGCTGGGAATCGGCTGCCCGAACATCATCTACCCTTACCTGCGCGCCAACATCGCCGACGTGATCACCCGTGCCGGCTTCCCGCCAGTGCACCTGGCCGAGATCAACTTCGAAGTGTTCTACCAACAACGTCTGCAAGCTATTGCTGACGCCGCAGCAGCTGCCCCGGCAGCCGACGCGACGACGCACTAAGCTTCAGGCAAGACCCCGCCAGCCGTCAAGGCTGGCCTGACACGGCGGCCTGGCCGCCGTGTTTCGTTAAGGTTCAAAAATATCATGTTGAAAAGTGCGCTCTTGAGCAAGTTCCGCTGGATGGCCGGCGCCGTGCTGCTGCTGGCGACCGCCGCCAGCCACGCCGTCGATTTCAAAACGGTGGGCGCGGCTCCCGTGATCCTGTACGACGCGCCATCCGCCAAGGGCGGCAAGCTGTACGTGGCGCCACGCGGCATGCCGCTGGAAATCGTGCTCAGCTACGGCGAATGGGTCAAGGTACGCGACGCCAGCGGCGAAATGGCCTGGACGGAAGCCAAGGGCCTGTCCGCCAAGCGCAACGTCGTGGCGCGCGCCGCGAACCTCAAGGTTCGCGCCAGCCCCGACGACACCGCCTCCCCCATCATCCTCGTCGACAAGGGCGTGCTGCTGGAAATGAGCGAGCAGCCGAGCTCCAACTGGGTCAAGGTCCGCCACAAGGATGGCCAGAGCGGCTACGTCAAGACCAGCGAAGTGTGGGGCCTGTAAGCACCGCCAGATTCATCCGGGCAGCGGCCAGCCGCGCCGCGCCCCTCCCCCTGCCAGACTGAGGTCGCATGCAAGTTTCTCCCGATACATCTCCCGCCGCCACGGCGCTCCCCCGCAAGATCACCATCCTCGGCGCCGGCGCCTGGGGCACGGCCGTGGCCATGGCCCTGGCCGGCCGCCACGACGTGCTGCTGTGGGGCCGCAACGGCGACGCCATGGCCGCCATGGCCGCCAGCGGCGAAAACAGCTATCTGCCCGGCTTCCCCTTGCCGCCGCAACTGCGCATCAGCGCCGATTTCGACGCCGCCGTCGCGCATGCCGGTGGCGAACACGGCATTTTGATCGCCGCCTGCCCCGTGGCCGGCTTGCGGCCCATGCTGCAGCAATTGAAAGACAAGGCCATCGGCAACCTGGTGTGGCTGTGCAAAGGCTTTGAAGGCGGCACGGGCTTGTTGCCGCACCAGATCGTGCAGGAAGTGCTGGGCGACAATATCCCCGGCGGCGCCCTGTCCGGCCCCTCGTTCGCGCAGGAAGTGGCGCGCGGCTTGCCGTGCGCGCTGACCATCGCCTCGCACAGCGCGGCCTTGCGCGGCGCCGTCGTCTCGGCCTTGCATGGCGGCACCATCCGCGTGTATGCGAGCGACGACCTGGTGGGCGTGGAAGTGGGCGGCGCCGTCAAGAACGTGCTGGCGATCGCCACGGGCGTGGCCGACGGCCTGGGCCTGGGCTTGAATGCGCGCGCCGCGCTGATCACGCGTGGCCTGGCGGAAATCACGCGCCTGGGCACGGCCCTCGGTGGCCAGACGGAAACGTTCATGGGCTTGACGGGCATGGGCGACCTGATTCTGACGTGCACGGGCGACCTGTCGCGCAACCGCCGCGTCGGCCTTGGCCTGGCGCAAGGCAAGGCGCTGGACACCATCGTGGCCGAGCTGGGTCATGTGGCCGAAGGCGTGCCGTGCGCCAAGGCCGTGCGCGAACTGGCGCGCCGCATGGGCGTCGAGATGCCGATCACCAACGCGGTGGCCGGCGTGCTGTTCGACGGCGATTTGCCGCACGTGATGGTGCAGCAGCTGCTGTCGCGCGATCCGCGCGCCGAAGCGGCTTGAGCGCCAGAAAAAACCTAGCGTCCCGCCTTGTGCATGAGTATGGTCAGTAATAACAGGCTGTCTTCGCGCGCTTCCAAAGCGTGCGCCTGGCCGCCGAGCAGGTACAGCATCTGCCCCGGCCCCAGTAGATGCACGCCGCCATGCGCCGTCACCGCCACCTGCCCTTGCAGGCACAGCAAGGTGATTTCGCCGAGCACATGATGCTCGGGCATGGTCTTGCCCTTGGGCATGCACATGCGGATCAGTTCCAGCTCATCCGTCTTGGCCAGCGCGATGGCGGAAAACTGCGACAGGTCGTCGCCGTCCCTGCGCAGCACCTCGATCACCTGTCCTGAACTTGCGTGTTCCAGTGCCATCATGTGCTCCTTCCGCAATTACTCGGTGACTTCCTCCGGCTCTTTCGCGCCGCGCATCCACTCGACCAGCGGCCACGCATCCTTCAAGCCTTCCGCCAGGGTCGGCAGCAGTTTCTCGGGGTCGTTCACGGGCAGCGGTATTTCGGTCCAGACAAAAAAGCTCTTCAGCTTGATGAATTCGATATGTTCGGCGTCCGCCTCGAAGCCCTTGGGCGGGCGCTGCAGCTTGCCCTCGTTCTGGATGGTGCCGAAACGGGCTTTCAAACGCTTATTTTTCAACACTTTGGAAAACCCTGGCGCGTCGTTGACCATGTGTTCGCGCAGCGCCTTCAGGCGGCCTGGCGGCGGCATGTATTCGCCGGCGCCGAACAGCAAGTTGCCCTGGCCATCGATCTGCAGGTAATACGTGGGACCGCCCGCCTTGCTGGGACGGCGCATGTCGTTCGGCGCGATGGCGGCCGAAAAGCGCGTCTTATACGGGCTTTTATCGTGGGCGAAACGCACGTCGCGGTTGATGCGGAACAAGGCCTTCTTCGGATTGCAGTACTTCACGGCCGGGTCGAACTTGCCCAGCTCAGCAATGAGTGACGTCACCAGTGCGAGAAATTCCTCGCGCAGGATGTCGTAGCGGGGCTTGTTCATGACAAACCAGGGACGGTTGTTGTTGTCGCTCAGTTCACGTAAAAATTGGGTCAAATCACGCACATGCATGTGTCAAATTCCGATCAGCAACTATTTGGAAAGCTCTTTCGGGATGGGGCGCTTGCCCACCATCACGTCGAGCGCCGCTTCGCGATTCTTGCGCAGCACCGTCATTTTAGCTTTTCCGCCGGGCGGCAGTTGGGCGATCAGGTTCAGCATTTCCGTCGTGTCGCCCACGGGCTTGCCTTCCACCGTCAGCAGGATGTCGCCGGGCACGATGCCCGCCTTGTCGGCCGGGCCGTTGCGCACCACGCCGGCGATGATGGCGCCGCTGCTGCGCTGCAAGTTGAAGCTTTGCGCCAGCTCGGGCGTGATGTCCTGCGTTTCCACGCCGATCCAGCCGCGCACCACGTGGCCATCCTTGATGATGGCTTCCATCACGGTTTTCGCCGTCGAGACGGGAATGGCGAAGCCGATGCCGACGGAGCCGCCGCTTTGCGAGTAAATCGCCGTATTGATGCCGATCAAGTTGCCGCGCGTATCGACCAGGGCGCCGCCCGAATTGCCGAAGTTAATCGCCGCATCCGTCTGGATGAAATTTTCAAAGCTGTTGATGTGCAGGTTGTTGCGCCCCAGGGCGGAGATGATGCCCATGGTCACCGTCTGGCCCACGCCGAAGGGGTTGCCGATGGCCAGCACCACGTCGCCCACGCGCGCCAGTTCCGACTGGCCCAGCACGATGACGGGCAGCTTGTCGAGGTTGATCTTGATCACGGCCAGATCCGTTTCCGGGTCCAGGCCCACCACCTTGGCAGGCGCCTTGCGGCCATCCGTGAGCACGACTTCGATTTCGTCAGCGCCTTCGACCACGTGGTTGTTGGTCAGCACATAGCCTTCATGGCTGACGATGACGCCCGAACCGAGGCTGTTTTTCAAGTCGTCGTCATCCTCGCCGTCCGGGTCGCGGTCGCCGAAGAAACGCTTGAAGAAGGGATCGCGCGCCAGCGGATGGGCGCCGCGCTTGGGTACTTGCAGGGTGAGGATGTTGACGACGGCGGGCATGGCGCGCGCCGCCGCGTCGCGGTAGGAACCGGGCGCCAGGCTGCTGGACGCCGTTTCCACCACGGGCACCGGTTTAGTCGGAGAGCCCAGTTGCTGTACCCGGCTGGCCGGGCGCAGCGCGCCGTACACAAAGTACAGCGCCAACGCGATCGTCACGGTTTGCGCAAACAATAACCAGAATCGTCGCATAACACTCCACCCAGGTCAGCCGGCCGGTGCCGGAACGACTTATTTTGCCAGATCGTTGCTATTCTGTCCGTTCTGCTGCAGGGAGTCGCGGATTTCACGCAGCAGCACGATGTCTTCCGGCGTGGCCGGTGCCGGCGCCGGCGCGACCGGTTCGCTGCGGCGGGCCTTGTTCATCAGGCGCACCATCTGGAAGATGATGAAAGCCAGAATGACGAAATTGAGCAAAATGGTGAGGAAATTGCCGTAGGCCAGCACGGCGCCCGCCTTTTTCGCTTCCACCAGGGTCAGGGTCGTCGCCTGGCCATTCAGGGGCAGGTAGTAATTGGCGAAATCGAGGCCGCCGAAAATGCGGCCGATGGGCGGCATGATCACGTCTTGCACCAGGGAATCGACAATCTTGCCGAAGGCACCACCGATAATGACACCGACCGCCAGATCGACGACGTTACCCTTCATTGCAAATTCTTTAAATTCTTGCATCATTGCCATGAAATTTCTCCTTCGGATATGTATAAAAAACATGCCGATCATACTATTGATTCCCGGGCACACCAACTTGTGGTTGCCGGCGAGACCAATTCCGGCACAGCCGGGCGCATCTAGTTCGAAAGAACTAGCCACCTCCTGCAAAAGTATATAAATTATGGTACAAGCAACGTTTTTGTTTTATTCGTTGTTTGCTTCACTTATAATTTGCGGTTGCCAGAAGCGGCTTTTTCGCTTCCGGATAATCAACAAGAAACTGGCATGGGCTGCGCCATAGTCCGAAGTTCCGCAGGGATGTTGCCACTTTACCGTACAAAGATGCGGGTTGCGGCAATCAGTGGGAAAGAGCTTCGGCGACGGGTTTTTCGCGGCTGCCACTCATAATAAAGATTCGCATTTTGACTGATTGGGGTTTGCATGAGTAACGAAAAGCAGGTCGATTCAGGCCGTCGCGGCTTGCTCGTCGCCACGTGCGCGGCGGGCAGTGTAGTTGGATTGGCAACCGCGGGAGCCTTGGTAAGCACCTTCCAGCCGTCGGAGCGCGCGAAAGCGGCTGGCGCGCCGGTCGAAGTAGACATCACCACCTTGCAACCCGGCGAAATGCGCACCGTCGAATGGCGCGGCAAGCCGGTCTGGATCCTGAAGCGCACGCCGGAAATGATCGCGTCGCTCAAGCAAACCGATGGCAAGGTCGCCGATGCCAATTCCCAACGCAATCCCGCCGAATTCACGCCCGAATACTGCATGAACGAGGCGCGTTCCATCAAGCCTGAAATTCTCGTCGCCGTCGGCATCTGCACCCACCTGGGCTGCTCCCCTTCCTCGAAATTTACCCCCGGCCCGCAACCGTCGCTGCCCGATGACTGGGAAGGCGGCTTCCTGTGCCCTTGCCACGGCTCCACCTTCGACATGGCTGGCCGCGTGTTCAAGAACAAGCCGGCGCCGGACAACCTGCAAGTGCCGCGCCATATGTACCTGAGCGACACCAAATTGCTGATAGGTAAAGACGAGAAAGGCGAGGCTTGATCATGGCTGCTTTCAAAGAAACGAAATTCCCGGCAGACGCTCCCGTCGCCGAAAAAGCGCTGGGCTGGGTCGATGACCGCTTTCCCCTGACCAAGCTGTGGAACGACCAATGGGGCAAGTACTACGCCCCGAAAAACTTCAACTTCTGGTACATCTTCGGTTCGCTGGCCATGCTGGTGCTGGTACTGCAGATCGTCACCGGCATCTTCCTGACCATGCACTACAAACCGGATGCGGCCCTGGCCTTCAATTCCGTCGAGTACATCATGCGCGAAGTACCGTGGGGCTGGCTGGTGCGCTACATGCACTCGACGGGCGCCTCGGCCTTCTTCATCATCGTCTACCTGCACATGACGCGCGGCCTGCTGTACGGCTCGTACCGCAAGCCACGTGAACTGATCTGGCTGTTCGGTTTCGCCATCTTCCTGTGCCTGATGGCCGAAGCGTTCTTCGGCTACCTGTTGCCATGGGGCCAGATGTCGTACTGGGGCGCACAAGTAATCGTCAACCTGTTTGGCGCCATCCCGCTGATCGGCCCTGACCTGTCGCTGTGGATCCGCGGCGACTACGTCGTTTCCGACGCGACCCTGAACCGCTTCTTCGCCTTCCACGTGATCGCCATCCCGCTGGTACTGCTGGGCCTGGTTGCAGCGCACTTGATCGCCCTGCATGAAGTCGGTTCGAGCAATCCGGACGGCATCGAAGTGAAGGAAAACCTGGGCGCCGACGGCCACCCGGTCGATTCGATTCCTTCGCACCCGTACTACACCGTGCACGATTTGTTCGGCGTCTCGATCTTCCTCGTCATTTTCAGCGCCGTCGTCTTCTTTGCGCCGGAAATGGGCGGTTATTTCCTGGAATACAACAATTTCCTGCCAGGCGATTCGCTGAAGACCCCGCTGCACATCGCGCCAACCTGGTACTTCACGCCGTTCTACTCGGTGCTGCGCGCCACCACGGCCGACTTCATGTACGTGCTGATGGGTGTCGTGGCTGCCTACGTGGTGTTCATCTGGCTCAAGTCGCGCCTGTCGACGACGGTCAAGTCTGCCATCGCCGGCATCGCCATCGTCGCCATCATCGGCATGCTGCCGCAGGTGCTGGACGCGAAATTCTGGGGCGTGGTGTTCTTCGGCGGTTCCGTCGTGATCCTGGCCTTCCTGCCATGGCTCGACCATTCCCCGGTGAAATCGATCCGCTACCGTCCGAACTGGCACAAATATGTGTACGCCATCTTCGGCCTGTCGTTCCTGATCCTCGGCTACCTCGGGACCCAGGCGCCAACGGATACGAAGACCATCGTGTCGCAAGTGTGCACCCTGATTTACTTCAGCTTCTTCCTGTTGATGCCATGGTGGAGTGCAATGGGCAAGTTCAAGACCGTGCCGTCGCGTGTGACGTTTCACCCGCACTAAGCCGCTCTCACGCCACGCTCAAAGGACATACATCATATGAAGATTGCAAAAAAACTGCTCGCCATCCTGGCCCTCGTGCCCGCCATGGCTCTCGCCAGCGAAGGCGGCTTTCCGCTGGACAAGGCTCCTGACCGCCAGACCAACATGGCAGCGCTGCAGCATGGCGCCAAATTGTTCGTCAATTATTGCCTGAATTGCCACGCCGCCGTATCGATGCGCTACAACCGCCTGCGCGACCTGGGCTTGACGGAAGACCAGATCAAGCAGAATCTGTTGTTCTCCGGCGATAAAGTCGGCGACTTGATGACGACGAGCCTGGCACCGCAGGACGCCAAGGCCTTCTTTGGCGTCGTACCGCCGGATTTGTCGGTAATTTCGCGCGCGAAATCATCTTCCGCTGGCACAGGCGGCGACTACCTGTATACTTACCTGCGTACGTTCTATAAAGACGACACTCGTCCGACCGGCTGGAACAACATGGTCGTGCCGAATGTTGCCATGCCGCATGTATTATGGGAATTGCAAGGTGTCCAGTCTGCCAAGTTCGTGGAAGAGAATGATCCGCACGAAGCTGGCAAGAAGATCCACAAATTTGCCGGCTTCGAGCAGGTCAAGCCAGGTACGTTGAACAAGATCGAGTATGACAATGCGGTAGCCGACCTGGTCGGCTACATGGAGTGGATGGCCGAACCGGCACAGCAAACACGCAAGCGCCTGGGCGTGTGGGTGCTGCTGTTCCTGTCGGTCTTTGCTCTGCTGGCATGGCGCCTTAACGCGTCGTTCTGGAAGGAAGTCAAATAAGTGAGGCGCCGGCCATAGGCCGGTTTATGCCTGTTTCTGCGTTGTCCGCATGAGTGGACAAGCGACCTGGGGTGAGCCGTTCGCGGCTTCACCCCCTTTGTTTCTAAGGAACTATAAAAAATGATGGTTCTCTATTCGGGTACAACCTGCCCATTTTCGCAACGCTGCCGCCTGGTCCTGTTTGAAAAAGGCATGGACTTCGAAGTGCGCGACGTCGACCTGTTCAACAAACCGGAAGACATTTCGACCATGAATCCGTATGGCCAGGTGCCTATCCTGGTCGAACGCGAACTGATCCTGTATGAATCGAACATCATCAACGAGTACATCGATGAGCGCTTCCCGCATCCGCAACTGATGCCGGCCGATCCGCTGATGCGCGCCCGCGCGCGCCTGATGCTGTTCAATTTCGAAAAAGAACTGTTCGTGCACGTGCACGTGCTGGAAAGCGAACGCGCCAAGAGCAACGACAAGGCCCACGACAAGGCACGCGCGGAAATCCGCGACCGCCTGACGACCCTGGCGCCGCTGTTCCTGAAAAACAAGTACATGCTGGGCGACGAATTCTCGATGCTCGACGTGGCTGTCGCGCCGCTGCTGTGGCGCCTGGACCACTACGGCATCGAACTGTCGAAGACGGCCGCACCGCTGATGAAATACGCCGAACGCATCTTCTCGCGTCCTGCGTACATCGAGGCATTGACCCCTTCCGAAAAAGTCATGCGCCGCTAAAGATAATCCCGGCAGGCCGCGCCTGCCGGGATATCTTGGGGCATATGTTAAAGTTGCTTTTTGCGCTGTCCCAGTCTTTTGAACTACCGGTGCGCCCGCCTCATGCTGACGGGGGCGCTCCCGCCTCACCGTGCCTACCATGTCTGAAATCTCAACCAAACCTTATATGCTGCGCGCCATCTACGAGTGGTGCACCGACAGCGGCTACACGCCTTATCTCGCGGTCAAAGTCGATTCGCGCACCACGGTACCGATGGAATACGTGAAAAAGGGCGAAATCGTGCTCAACATCAGCTTCGGCGCCACCAGCGGCCTGAAGATGGACAACGACGCCATCCGCTTCCACGCCCGCTTTGGCGGCGTCTCGCGCGAAATCTACGTGCCGGTCGACAACGTGATGGCCATCTACGCCAACGAAAACGGCCAGGGCATGGCCTTCGAGCCCGTGCTGGGCAACGATGATCCGGATGCGCAACCGACGGACAGCCCCGCCTCCGCCGACGTCCCGCCGCCCGTGCTCGCCCCCGCCGCCAGCGGTCCCACCCTGTCGTCCGTGCCGACCGGCTCCCCCGAACAACGCGACAGCGCCACGCCCGGCGACGACGAGCCACCAAAAAAAGGCGGCCGTCCGACCCTGACACGCATTAAATAGCGTATAATTCGCAACGCGCAGTTTTTGCCGACTTAGCTCATTTGGTAGAGCAGTTGATTTGTAATCATCAGGTGGCCAGTTCGAAACCGGCAGTCGGCACCAGAATTCAGCAGTAAATCAAAGGGTTACCCGCTTCGGCTGGTAGCCCTTTTTTCTTTTCCCACGCCTGCGGAAGCCATCCGGAACACGGACACGCATCGTCATCCAGGCTGATGCATTGCTGCACCGCGCCATGACGTCCCGCACATTTAGGCGCAAGATGAGCACGTGCTTGCGCAAAGCAGGCTCCCGATGTCTGGCTTGCCTACCTGGGGAAATATCATGTCCGCACACACTTACAAGCTGATCGAACTGGTCGGCACGTCGACCGAGAGCAGCGATCAGGCGATACGCGATGCCATTGCCAAGGCGGCGCTGACGGTCAAGCACATGGACTGGTATGAAGTGACCGATTCGCGCGGCCATATCGTCGATGGCAAGGTGGCGCACTTCCAGGTCACGCTGAAGGTCGGCTTCCGGCTCGAATAAAGGGATCGAGTAAAAGGATCGAGTAAAGCGAGCGGCGCGCTCAGCGCCGTCCGGCCGCTCCCCGGCTCTCCAGCCACTCCCGGCCGCCGGCCTCCAGCGCGGTCTCGATGACCTTGTCCGGCAAGCTGTAGACGGTCGCCCAGCTGGCGCGGCCATCCTGCGTGTTGGCGGGAAAACTGTGCGTTTCGATCGGCCAGTGGTATTTGCGTTTCAATGCCTTGACGATGGCGGCCAGCGAGACGCGGCCTTGCAGCGGTTCGGCGCCGGACTGGTCGCGGTTCGACAGCAGCACGGCCAGGACCTGGCCGCGGCCCGTGCGCGCGCCGGGGAAGGTGGGGGTTTTGTTTGCCATGGCCTATTTTACCGGGCAATGATCGGACGAGAGGCGATGTGCCGCACCTTTGATACGGCGCAAGCGCCGCAGCGGCTTTGCGTCCACGATGGGCATTTCGCCAGGCGTGCCGGCGCCCCTCCGGCAGCCTGGGCCTATCATCATGGGGCACAGGAGCCTATCATGCACAGCCTGAACATCCACGCCATGCAATGGCAACCCGTCGCCGATATTTCCGCCGTCAATCCGCTGCTGCCCGACGATCTCGCCTGCTTTCGCGAGCTGCGCGACGTGCTGCAACGCTACGGCGCGCTCGACCGCTTCGGCATTTCCCTGATCCACCGCCATTTCGACATCGCCGACGACGAAGAGCTGATGGAGTACACGGATGCGGAAGCACGCATCTTGACGGTCAAACCTGTCAAGAAAAGCGACATCGACTGGAACCACACGACGATTACCAACTGGAAATTGACGGAAGGCGAGGAAGTGGCGCGCATCGGTTGCGGTTGCGCACGCAATTCGGGCGGCCACCTGGGCTATCACCGGGGCACCTGAGGCGGGCCGACGGCGCCCGCCAAGCGGCGTCGGCCTTTCTTACACTTCACTTCATCCAGCTCAGTCCGCTTTGCGCAAGCACTTGATTTCTTGTGATATTTTTGTGTGGCACGCAAGCTGCTTATCCCTGTCTACGAGATGAATCCAGGCAAGTCATTCTGGATTCTTTGTCCCCCGGATTTTCCGAGACTGACCACGACAAGAGGCTGCGATGAACGTTGATCACACACGAAGCAAGACCCTGGGCTGGCTGGGCGCACTGGCGGCGGCGAGCCTGCTGGCCAGCGGCCAGGCACAGGCCGGCGCGTACGGCCTGGCCGTCAATGAGTTGAACAATTTCCGCATCACCACCAGCGCCGGTGCGCTGTCGCTGGCCGGCGCCAACCGCAATGCCAGCGACAGCGCTTTTTTCGAAGGCGGCGTAGCCGTCAATCCGCGCGCCGTCAATACGGGCCCGGCCGCCAACGCCGACGTGCTGCAAGTGTGCTCGGGCGGCGGCTGCAGCGGCTTGCCGCAAAACCACTACGCGCCCAGCCCCAGTTCCACCCTGGAATTTGCCCGCGGCGATGCGCATGCCTTCGGCAACATGCTCAATGGCGGCGCCAGCGTGAGCGCCGTGGCGGAAGCACAGCGCAACACGATCGGCGCCGCCACGGCCACGGCCGGCGACACGCTGACCGGCTCCGTCAACCTGACCCTGTCGAGCGCCGGCTTCATCACCTTCAGCTTCATGGGACGGCGCGACCTGCGCACCAGCGTGACGACCATGGGCGACAAGTCGAACGTGTCGATCATGGATATCTTCAATATCTCGTGCAACAGTTCCAGCCCCGCCGGCTGCCTGTCGCACGCGAACGCCGATGGCGTGATCTTCCAGTTCGCGCCCGATGGCGATGCCAACAATGGCAGCGACATCAATGGCAACCATGGCGCCGGCAGCCTCGACCCGTTCAGCCTGAACATGACGGCCGGCACCAACGACCCCGCCACGGGGCGCGCCTTCACGAATGGCTTCGCGATGTTTTCCCTGACCTCGAATTTCGCCCTGCCGGCCGGCAGTTACACCCTGAATTTTTCCAAGTCCACGCGCACCGATATCGTCGTCATCGATCCGCCGCTTGCGGTACCGGAGCCGGGCACGCTGTTCCTGCTGGGCATGGGATTGGCGGCCCTGGCTTTTACGCGGCGCCGCCAGCCGTAATCATCCGCAGCATGAAAAACACGCGGCGCCCGCCAAGGCGCCGCGTTTTTCTATGCCGCTCAAGACGTTTTAACCGAGCCGTGCCAGCGCCTGGCGCGCCAGCTGCAATTGCTGCACATAGTAACGGTGCAGCATGGCCGGATCGCTCAAATCGCGCCCCAGTACCAGGCGCAGCTCGCTGGCGGGGCAGTCGCCGGCCTGGGTTTCTACTTGGGTTTGCACCTGCGTTCCCAACTGGCGCGCCAGCTGGCGCGCCGCCTGCTCCTGCGCGGGCCGGTACTCGACGCGCGTGCGCGCCACCTGGAAGCCGGTTTCATTGGCCAGGCGCACCACTTGCACGGGAGCGCCGGCCAAGCTGCGCGCCAGGGCGGCGGCCAGGCCAGGCACGCCGTTGCCATTCACAATTTCCAGGCGCGGGCGGGGCGAGACAGGAGCCGGCATGGACCGCCCGGCCGTGACAGCGGGCACGCTGCGCACGGCGGCCGGCACGCGCTGCAAGCGGGCCATGCCGTCGCCTTGCGTGATCTCGATGCGCGCCATGGCGGGCGCATCCGGCAGCGGCGCGGCCGCGGCCGCGGGCGCGCCCGGCGGCGGCGCCGCGTTGCGCAAGACGGCCATGTCGCTCCGTAAATCATGTTCCTGCAGGCTCTGCGCCTGGCGCCGCATGACGGCCGCGCGCGCGTGCTGTCCCAGCCGTTCGAGCACTTGCGCCAGGTGCTGCCAGGCCAGCGCATTGAGCGGATCGAGCAGACACGCCTGTTCCAGCGCAGTCAACGCTTGCGCATCGCGCCCGCGCAAATAGTAGGCGCGACCGAGATTGCTGAACAGATACGCCTGTTGCGGCTGCGGCGCACCGGCTTCCTGCGTCAGGGCCAGCCATTGGGCGATCGCCGCGTCGTGCTCGCCCCGCTGCGCGTACAGCACGGCCAGGCCGTTGCGCGCATTCACATGGCGCGGCGCGGCGCGCAAGGCTTGCGCATAGGCCGCTTGCGCGGCCGGCAAGTCCCCCCGCTCGAAATGCTGGCGCCCCGCCGCATAGGCGGCATCGGCGTCCGGCCACTGCGGCAGCGGCGCGTGGGCCGGCGGCGTGGTACAGGCGGCCAAGCCCAGGCAGGCGCAGGCGGTGGCCAGGCGGGAAATCGTCAAGCGCATGGTAGCTCCTTTCAGCGGTTGGCCATGGCCGGCACGAGCACGCGATAGACTTCGATCACGGCCGGCCCCATGAGCACCAGCATGAGGGTGGGAAAGACGCAAAAGATCAGCGGGAACAGCAGTTTCAAGGCGATCTTCGCGGCAGCCTCCTCGGCCAGCAGGCTGCGCTTGCCGCGCAGGTTTTCCGAGTGCACGCGCAGCGAATCGCCCATGCTGGTGCCGAAGCGTTCCGACTGGATCAGCATGGCGACGAGGGTGTCGACATCTTCCACGCCGCTGCGCAAGGCCAGGTTGCGCAGCGCCTTTTCCTTGGAAAAGCCGGCGCGCATTTCCATCAGCACCAGTTGCAATTCCTGCGCCAGCACCACGCTTTTGATGTGGATTTCGCCCGACACCTTCACCAGCGCGCGCTCCAGGCTCAGGCCCGCTTCCACGCACACGGTCAGCAAGTCGAGCGCGTCGGGGATGTTTTCGAAGATGTCGCGCTGGCGCCGCTTGGCCGTGCTGGCCAGCACCAGGTTCGGCAGGTAATAGCCGACGGTGGCGCTGACGCACAGCAGCAACAGCAGCACGCTGCGCAGCTGCGCCGCCATGGCGCTGGCCGCATACAGCCCCAGCACGGTGGGGAACAGCAGGGCCAGCACGGTCTTCGCGGCGAAGTACAGGCCCGGCGCGCTGGCCTGGCGCCAGCCCGCGTTCATGAAGCGCGTGCGCAGCGGCGAGCGCTCCCAGCCCTCTTCCGGCAGCGACAGCTTGCTGAACGGCTGCGCCACGCGCGCCACGCGCTCCACCCAGCCCGTGTCGGCCACCGCCTCGCTGGCGGCCGGCGCCATGGCACCGAACAGGCGCTGGCGCAAGGCGCCGGGAAAGAAGATCAGCCACGCCAGCAGGGCCAGCGCCACCACCACGGCGAAGACGATCAACAGGAACAGCAGTTGCGGGCCAGTCATGGCATTTCCTCCGATTGATCGACTGACAAAACGTTCAGGGCTAGGCGTGTCGCCGAAGGCAGTACGACAGTACGACAAGGCGACGCAACAACGCCATGGACTTTTTTTCAGGCGATCTCTTAGATGCGGATGCGGATGACGTTGCGCATCCAGACGACACCCAGCGCCACCATGCCGGCCGCATACCACAGCAGCTTGATGCCGCTGGGATCCGTCCACAGCAGGCTGATGTATTGCGGGTTGACCAGCGCCATTACGCCGATCATCACCACCGGCATCAGCCCCAGCACCCAGGCCGACATGCGCCCCTCGGCCGACAGCACGCGCACCTGCCCCAGCAGCTTCAGACGGGCGCGGATGATGCGCGCGATGCTGACCAGCACTTCGGCCAGATTACCGCCCGATTCGCGCTGCACCAGCACGGCAATGACGAGGTAGCGCAAATCCGTCAGCGGAATGCGCGCGGCCAGGTTTTGCAGCGCCTCGTTCATCGGCACGCCGTAATTGATCTCTTCGTGCGCCATCTTGAATTCGCCGCTGATCGGCTCATTGAGCTCATCGCCCACCATCTGCAGCACGTTCGAAAACGAGTGCCCGGCGCGCAGCGCGCGGGCCAGGAAATCGGCCGCTTCCGGCAATTGCGCCTCGATCTTTTTCAGCCGCGCCGCGCGCGCGCGCAGCACGACCATGCACGGCCCGCCGCCCGCCACGCCCAGCAGCAGCAAGGCGCCCGGCAGCGGCATGGGCCAGATGGCCAGCCACAGCAGCGCCAGCAGCAGCAAGCCGCCCGCGCCGCCCAGGAACTGCGCCACCGACCAGGACAAGCCCGATTGCAGCAGCAGGTGGTCGAGCTTTGCCGCCTGCGGCAGGCGCCGCAGCCAGCGCTCCAGGCCAGGCGAGCGCGCATAGCGGCGCTGCTTGAGGATGGAAACCCGCTCGCCGCCGGCCTCGCCGCGCGCCGCCATCAGCCGCAAGCGCCGGTTGATGCGCCGCGCCGCGCTGCCGTGCGTGCCCGCCCACCACAGCCAGGCGCCTTCCACCATCAGGATGCAGGCGGCGAACAGCAGCACGGCAAAGCCGTAGAACACCAGGTCCATGATGCTTCCTTTATTCGTAGATGCGGTCGGGATCAAACACCGTATCGGGCACCGGCGCGCCGAACATGCGCAAGCGTTCCGTGAAACGGGGCCGCACGCCGGTGGCGCAAAAGTGGCCCAGCACCTTGCCTGCGGCATCGACGCCCGTCTGCTCGAAGCGGAAGATTTCATGCATGGCGATGATGTCGCCCTCCATGCCCGTCACTTCCTGCAGGCTGACCAGCTTGCGCGCGCCGTCCGTCAGGCGCGACACTTGCATCACCACCGTCACGGCCGAACAGATCTGCTGGCGCGTGGCGCGCGGCGTCAGGTTCACGCTGGCCATGCCGACCATGTTTTCCAGCCGCGCCAGCGCGTCGCGCGCCGTGTTCGAGTGGATGGTCGCCAGCGAACCCTCATGCCCCGTGTTCATCGCCTGCAGCATGTCGAGCGCCTCGGCGCCGCGCACCTCGCCCAGGATGATGCGGTCGGGCCGCATGCGCAGCGCGTTGCGCACCAGCGCGCGCTGGCTCACTTCTCCCTTGCCCTCGATATTCGGCGGGCGCGTTTCCAGGCGCACCACGTGCGGCTGGCGCAGCGCCAGTTCGGCCGCATCCTCGATGGTGACGATGCGCTCGCTGCCAGGAATGAAGCCGGACAGCACGTTGAGCAGGGTCGTCTTGCCGCTGCCCGTGCCGCCCGAGATCAGGATGTTGACCTTGGCCTGCCCCAGCGCCTGCAGCACCTGCACCATGGGCGGCGTCAGGCTTTTATAGTCGAGCAGATTGGCGATGCTCAAAGGCTGCACGGCAAAGCGCCGGATAGACAGGATCGGGCCATCGACGGCCAGCGGCGGAATGATGGCGTTCACACGCGAGCCGTCCGGCAGGCGCGCGTCGACCATCGGGCTCGATTCGTCGACCCGCCGTCCCACGCGCGAGACGATCTTTTCGATGATCTTCATCAGGTGCGCATTGTCGTGGAAGGTCACGTCCGTCAACTGCAGCCGCCCGCCCCGCTCCACATACACCTTGTCGCAGGTATTGACGAGGATATCGGACACGCTGGCATCGGCCAGCAACGGTTCCAGCGGGCCGAAGCCCAGCATCTCGTGCTGGATGTCGAGCACCAGGCTATGCCGCTCGTGCTGGTTCAGGACGATGCGCTCTTCCTCGATCACGCGCTGCACCAGCAGCGCCAGCTCGTGCTTGAACTGTTCGGCCGTCAG
Organism: Janthinobacterium sp. SUN120; assembly: GCF_030397735.1. Taxonomy (NCBI): domain Bacteria; kingdom Pseudomonadati; phylum Pseudomonadota; class Betaproteobacteria; order Burkholderiales; family Oxalobacteraceae; genus Janthinobacterium; species Janthinobacterium sp. SUN120. The sequence continues at coordinate 86,660 of NZ_JAPUBW010000004.1, forward strand.
GCGTTTCAGGCGCTCCAGGTCGATACGGTCGAGTATCGTCTGGTGCATGGTCTTTTTCAGTTCCTGGTAGGCGTGCAGCGCCAGCGCCCCTTGTCCATTCGTGGCGGGGCGCACCGTTTCATTCGCCGCCAGGCGTTCGCGTAAAGTCATCTCGGCTCCCATGATGGCTCCCGGCGGGAGCCTTGACATCCATCCCCGTCCTAAGCCTCGCTGCGGCTGAACAGGCGGTCGAACAGGCCGCGGCTTTCCGTCACGCGGCGCGCCGTCACCAGTTCCACCAGTTCGGCCAGGCTGCGCGCCACGGCGCTGGTGCGCGACAGCTGCAGCAGCGGAATGCCCTGGTTGACGGAATCGGTGGCGGCGATGTAATCGTTGGGCACCGTGTGCACCACTTCCGCGCCCAGCGCCTGCTCCAGGTCCGCCAGGCGCAGGCGCCCGCCCTTTTCATAGCGGTTGACGATCAGGCGCAAGCGCTCGCCCGGATAGCCGAGCGAACGGAAGATATCGAGCAGGCGGCGCCCGTCGCGGATGTCGGGCAAGGCCAGCTGCAGCACCGGATAGATGGCGTCGGCGTTGTCGAGCGCGCGCAGCGACAGCGCATCGATCTGGCGTCCCACGTCGAGCACGATGTAATCGTAGTGCTGGCGCGCCACGGCCAGGATGCGGTCCATGTGCTCGGGCTGCATGTCGACCTTGTGCGCCGGGTCGTCGGCCGCCGCCAGCACGCCGAAGTTCGGCGTGATGTGCACCAGGCACGAAGCGAGGAAGGCGCCGTCCATGCGCGCGATCTGCGCGCAGATGTCGGACAGGGTCATGGCTGGCTTCTGATCCGAGACATACAGGGTGGCGTCGCCGAACTGGCCGTGCAGGTCGATCAGCAGCACCTTGCAGCCGGCCAGGCTGGCCAGCGCGTAGGAAAAATTCGTCGACAGGAAGGTGGCGCCGCTGCCGCCCTTGCACGAGATGAAGGCGAGCACTTTGCCGTCGCGCATCTGCGTCACGCCGGCCTGGATATCGACCCGGTCCATCGCTTCGTGGAAGGCCTTGTGCACCAGCGGCAGCTGCAGCACTTCGCGCATGCCGGCGCGCATGGCGCGGATCAGCACATCCTGCTGCTGGCCGCGCGTGAGCAGCATCAGCACGGCCAGCGGATACTGGCGCGCCAGGCGCTCGAGCAGGTCGGCTTCGTCGGCATCGATGCCGCTGGCGTCGACGATCACCAGCTCGGGCGCTTCGGGCAGCATGCGCTCGACGGCGTCGCGCAAGCCGCTGCGCCGGTCCAGCAGCCGCAGCACGGGCATGCGGGCCGCGCCTTGCGCCGCGATTTCATCGTGCAGGCCGGCATCGCGGGTAATCATCAAGGCTTTCATCCCCCCTCCTTCATTCAAGGCACTACATTCGGCTGCGCCGACGCACTGGCGCTCATGGACAAAAGCCGGGATTGTCCGCATAGCCCAGCGACTCGGCCACCGCCATGGTGGTCCCGCTGGGCAAACGTATGGCGCCTGCGCCGGAGGGAAACATCATCCCCAGCAGCGGCAGGATGGGCCGGTACGGCACGCGCTCGCAGCGCGCGCCGACGCCGGGCTGGCACAGGCGCGCGCGCACGAAGCGGATGCAGCTGGCGCCGTGCGGATCGTCCAAGCAATTGATGCGGTTGCGCTGCGGGCAACCCGGCAGCACCGTCACCGGCAGTGCCGCCAGCGCGGCGCCGCCACCGCTCTCCGACAAATAATCGATGCGCACATGCGCGTCGCCGAGGCCGCCGCCCAGCGGCAGCGTGCCCGGCGTGGCGCGCAGCACGGCGTGCGTGCGCACGGCTTGCAAGGCGCCGGCATTGCTGAAATCGGTGACGGCGGCCGCGCGCGCCGCGCGCCGGGTAATTTCATGCACCATGTTCCACATGTACACGGCGCGCGCCATTTCCAGCATGGCGAACAGGAACAGGAAGAACAGCAGCGCCAGCATGGCGAATTCGACGGCGAAGACGCCGCGCTGGCGCTGCCGGCGGAGGCGCGGGTTAATGGACATAGCGCAACGTCGCGTTGGCCCGCAGCGGGATCGGCGCCAGTTGCGGCAGCCACTTGCGGGTCAGCCCCGGCAGGAAATCGACCGGCATGTCGGCGGTGACCTTGATGCGCACCTGCAGCGGCGCCGTCGCGTAGCTGCCGCAGGCATAGGAATCGTCGGCATACACGCATTCCACGTTGACCCACGCGGGATTGATGCCCGGCCAGCTTTCCGCCATCGCCTCGGCCACCATCTCCCGGGCCAGCGCGGCGCCCTGGCTCGCCGCGTCGAACTTGCCCATCTGCGGCAGCGGCATGGTCGCCATGTAGCGCGCCGCATCGTGCGCGCTTTTTTGCAGGGCCGTGTACACCAGCAGCGCGCGGCCGAACAGCAGCACGAAGGGCAGCAGCGCCATGAAAAACAGCAGGATCAGCGCCAGCTCGATGGCGGCGACGCCGCCCTGGCGGCGCGCAGCGCGGCGGAGCGGCCTCATTGCAGCAGCTCCGCGGGGCCGGCCAGCGCGCCCTCGTCCACCAGTCCGGCAAATTCGGCGCTCAATACGCCATTGCTGGCCGGCGCCGTCATGAAGAAGCGGCCGATGCCGCGCACCCGCGCCAGCACGTCGCTGCCGGCCGGCACGGGACAAGCCAGCAGGGGAATATGCAGCAGGCGGCGCTGCGCCACGCCCGTGTTGCTGGCCGGCGCCGTCTGGAAGCCCAGCGTCTGGTAGGGCGGCGTGGCTGGGTAGCCGGACTTGGCGGCCGGCGCGGCCGGGCTGGCCGGATACAGCCTGGGCCAGTCGCTGGTGGCAAACGGCAGATAGCCGCCGGCCGGCTTCGGGTTGCTGTACCTGGCCGCCCGGGAAAACGACCACAGCGGTCCATAGCTGCCGACGGCGGGCGGCGTCGCGTTCGATTCCGGATCGGCCACGGACAGCAGCGGATTGCCCGTGCTCAGGGCGCTCGGCGCGTCGGGCATGTTCATCATCCACCAGCTCGCGGCCGTATTCGGATAGGCGCGGATATTCGTGTCGGGCGGCGCCGTGACGGCATGGCAGCCGCTGCCCGCATGCTGGTTGAAGCGCGCGTTGAAGGCCGTCCACAGCGCGGCGGGAAAAGGCCGGTGCACATGCACCTGGGCGCCGCCGATGCGCGGATACAGCACCGTGCCGCTGCAGACAAACGGCAGCACGCTCGCTTCGCCGACCTGCTGCGACGACCCCAGCACGCCCGGCTGGCCCAGCGGATTGAGCACGAAGTGTTCGGCCGCGGGGCCATGCGGGTTGAGTTTTAACAGGTTATACGCCACGCCGCGGCGAAAGCCATATTCCAGCAACTCGACGGCCGGCAGCAGCGCCGCATTCGTGCGCGGGCTGGCCGCGCTGGCCGACAGCGCGCAGATGGCCAGCGGCGTCAGATACAAGCTGGTGCGCCCCGCCACGGCCCGCGCGCCCGTCTCCAGGCTGCGCAGCGCCGGCGACCAGGCACCGAGGAACGCCGTCGCCACCCGTCCCAGCGAGGGGGTACTGGCTTGCGTATCGACGCGCACGAACAGCGCCGTGGCGGCGTCGGGCACGGCGCCAGCCGCATGCCAGCCGCTGGCAGGCGCGTCGGGCGCGCTGGCGAAGCGGATGCTGGCGTCCGACAAAGTCGCGCCCTGCATGCGGCGGCGCCATGCGCTGCGGTCGGCCGCACTGCCCTTGGCTTTTTCCACGGCGACGAGCAAGCCCTCGGGCGTGCCCACCAGTTCCGCGGCCGCCGCCATCGCCGCATTGTCGGCCAGGTTCTGCAGCTCCGTCTTGCGGCCGATGACTTGCCCCACATCGAGCGCCAGGCCGACAAAGCCCAGCACCACGATGAGCAGGATGGAAAAGGCGATCAGCATCGCCCCGCGCTGGTGCTGGCGTCTATTTACCACTGCCGCCTCCCAGCATGAATTGCACCGGCTGCGGCGCCTGGGCATTCGGTTCGGCGAACGAGGCGCGGTAGCGCTGCATGACGGCGTGCGCACTGGGTCCGTCGAGACCATCGGCCGGCGTGCGATTGACGGCAGCGGCCGGATCGCGCACCTGCTGCGCCATGGACAGGCGCACGGCGTCGCCGAAGCGCCGGTCCAGCTGCGGCGTGCTGCCGTGCGCGCAGGCGGCCAGCTGCAAGGCCAGGGCCAGGGCGGCGCAGCGCCGCAGCGACGTCAAGAACGAGTTCGGCATGGCGTATCTCCCCGTCTCATTTCAACTCGAAACCGTTGGCCGCGCGCGGCGGCGGCACGGACGGCGGCGTGCCTTCCATCTTGCCGCCCAACATCAAGTCCATGCGCGAAGGCGGCGCCAGCTGCGCCGTCGGCAGCACGGCATCGGCCGGCAAGGGTTTGACCAGGTGCGCGGTAATGACGAACAGCAATTCCGTGCGGTCGTGCTGGAAATCCGTGCTGCGGAACAGCGCACCGAGGATGGGCACTTCGCTGAGCCAGGGCACGCCCGTGATGTTGCTCACCTGGTTATTCTTGATCAAGCCGCCGATGGCGTAGCTCTGGCCGTCGTACAGCTGCACCGTGGTCGAGGCGCGCCGCGTGGTGATGACAGGCAAGATCGAACGCCCGCTGACGCCGGCCGCGGAAATGCCCACGCCCTCGCGCGACAGTTCCGACACTTCCGGCGCCACCTTCAGATTGATGCGCCCGCCCGACAGCACGGTGGGCGTGAAGCGCAGGCCGACGCCGTATTCGCGCTCTTCCAGCGTGATCTTGTTGTTGTCCTGGCCGACGGGAATGAAGATCTTGCCGCCGGCCAGAAAACTGCCTTCCTGCCCGCTGATCGCCATCACCGTCGGTTCGGCCAGGATGCGCACCAGGCCATCCTGTTTCTGCGCCTCGATGGTCAGCTGCTGGCGGCCATTCGACTTGCGCACGTCGAGCAAGCCATTCGCCGTGCCGCTGAGGAAGTTCGACAGCAAGGTGGTGGCCCAGCTGCCGGACGCGAGGCGCAGGGTGGCGCCCACTTCCAGCCGCTCCAGCAGGGACTTCGACACTTCGGCAATTTGCACGGCCAGCATCACCTGCTGCGGCGCGCTGACGTCGAGCATGTTGATGATGCGGCTGTGCGCGCCGCCCGCGCCGCTGGCGGGCGCCGTGGCGGCGGGCGGCATGGCGGCGCCATCGGCGGGCTTGGGCAGCGCCAGCGCGACCGTGGCGCGGCGCACGTAGGCGTGCGCCAGCTCGACGGCGCGCAGCACGGCGCCCGCATCTTGCACCGTACCCGACAGTACAAGAGTGTCGGCCACGGCCGTGACGCGGATGGCTTTTTCTTCCGGCATCAGCGCCGCCAGGGTCGTTTGCAGGCCGGCCGGGTCCATGCTGACGCTGACATTCACCACGCTGCACACGCCGCTTCGTCCCTGGATGATCATATTCGTGCTGCCCACGTCGACGCCGACCACGTACAAGGTGTCGGGCGCGACCAGCATGGCTTGCACCACGGCCGGATTGCCGACGCTGCGCTGCTGCACCGCCTCGGGCAAGCGCAGCATGCTCGACTTGCCCACCTGCAGCTGCAAGTGGCCGGGCGAGGCCGCTTCGCCGCCGCAGCGCGGGCCAGGATCGGCCGCCGCGCCGGCAAGCGGCGACAGCAGGCAGAACAGTATCAGCAGGGCGCGGTTCATGAGCGTGTCCATGGTTGAGCAAGGCAAAGGCCAAAAGGCTAAAAACATTCGCGCGACTGGCGCGTCCCGTCGATGACGCCGCTGCACAGGCGCTGCGGTTCCGGCGGCGCCTTCGCCACGCGCACGGGACGCGGCGCGGCGGCCAGCACGGGCGCGGCGGCAGGAGGGGCCGGCTCGGCGTCATGCGGTCCGCCCAGCAGGGTCAGCTTGGTGGCGCCCGCCGTCACGCCCGGCTGCGGGTCGACCTGGTTGCGCAGCACCAGCGACAGGCTGCCCACGCTGCGCGCCAGGTCCAGGTTTTCCGCCTGTTCCGGCGTCACTTCCAGGGTCACGGCATTGACCACGCGCGGCTTGGTCTCGTCGCGCCCCACTTCCTGCGCCACGGCCAGCACGAGGATGCGTTCGAGCACGATCTTGGAAATGTTGCGGCTTTGCGGAAACGCGCGGTCGCCGGCATCCTGCTGGGTGCTCACGATGATGTCGACATAGTTGCCCGGCAAGGCGAAGCCGGCCACGCCGATCACATCGTTGACGCGCACGGTGATGGCCCGCCGCCCTTCCGTGATCAGGGCCGACAGGCCGCCCAGGGTGCCGGCCGGCGCCAGCTTGGCCTCGCTCAGGGGCTCGCCGCGCAGCACGCTGGTTTTCAGCACCCGTCCCGCCAGTGTGGCCGGGTCTTGCAGCGCGCCCTGCGGCAAGCTTTCCGCCGGCCATTCGGCCAGGCGCAGCATCTCCGGCGTCAGGCGCTGGCCCAGGTTGACATCGCTGGCGGCCACGACGATCTTGCCCTTGCCGGCCGGCGTCTGGCGCAGCAGCCAGTGCGAGGCCAGCAGCACGGCCAGCAGGCCCAGCACGACCGCCAGGCCCATCATCAGGAGGGCGCGCCGGTTCTTCATGCGATGCGCTCGCACAGGCTGGCGGCCGGCATGTCGCAGCTGGCGAACAGGCTGCCCCAGGCCTGTTCCAGGGCGGCCACCGTCAGGCGCGCCTCGCTGCCGGCAAAGCCGGCGAAGTCGCCTATGCGCGCCAGCAATTCCTGCGGATAGCTGGCCAGCAAGGGCCGTCCCTGCGCGCCATGCAGCTGCAGCAGATGGTTCAGGGCTTGCTCGTCGATGGCCATGCCGGCCAGCCGGCATTGCTGGCGGAACAGGGCGCGATAGGCGCTCTCGGTCAGCGGCCCCACCTGCACCTTGTAGCCGATGCGGCGCAGCAAGGCGGCGTCAAACAGCTCATCAGGCGGCACGTTCGTGGCCAGCACGAGGGCATTGTCGAACGGCACGCTGATCTGCACGCCGCCGGGCAAGCCCAGCTGGTCGCTGCCGCGCGCCAGCGGCTGCATCAGCCGCGTCAGCAGTTCTTGTGCCCCCAGGCGCTGGCGGCCCAGGTCGTCGATGATCAGCATGCCATTGTTGGCGCGCACATGGGGCGGCGCCTGGTAGCAGCCGCCGCTGGCGTCATGGCGCAGCTCCAGCATGCCGGCGTCGAGCTCGGCGCCCACGTGGATCACGGGACGCTGGCACAGCACCCAGCGGATGTCCGTGCTGCGCCGCTCCAGCGCCTGGCGCGCATGGCTGACGTGCTGCGGCGCGGGCGGCAGGTGCTGGGCCGGATCGTACAACTGGATGATGTCCTGGCCGACGACGATGGCGTAGGGCACGGCGACCAGCCCGTGCAGCAATTGTCCCAGCTGCAGCGCCAGGGTCGACTTGCCGCTGCCGGGCGGACCGTACAGCAGCAGCGAGCGTCCCGAATGCAGGGCCGCGCCGACCACGTCGAGCATGCCCGGCCCCGCATGCGCGCCCCCCAGCACGGCGGCCAGATCGTCGCTGCCGACGCGCTGTTCCTGCGCCAGCCACGACTGGCGCGCCACCATGGCGCGGTACGCTTCCAGGGTGACGGGAGCGGCGCCGATATACGCGCAGCGCTCGAGGAAGGCGCTGGCGCGCTGCTTGCCGGCGCCCGTCAGCTGGTACTGCACGTCGATATCGGATTCGCCGCGCCAGGCCACCTCGGCCATCTGCTCCGTCACCATGAAATCGAGCACTTCGCGCAAGACATTGATCGACAGGCGCAAGCGCGTCGTCAGCGCGGACAGGTGCGTCTTGCCGCCCACAAACATCAGCTTGGCGATCAGCTCGACCACCAGCGGCCGCTCGAGTCCCGTTTCACGCAAGCTCTTCGGCTGCGGCGGCAGGGGCGGCATCAGGTTCGCGTCGGCAGGGCGCGGCGCACTCTCGGTGCTCAGGGAATAGTCGACCTCGGTCATGCTGCGTCTCCAAGCCGGTTAAGAGGGCATTCAACAGAATTCATTCTAGCGAGCGGAGACTGGCGCCCATTGATCAAGAGCAATGAATACCAATCAGAAATAATGGCGCCCCTGCACCGCCAGGCAGCCCAGGGCAATGGCCAGGCCGTACGGCATGTTGCCCACGCTGGCCTGGCTGCCGAGTGCAGTTGGCGCCAGGGGAATGCCGGCCATGCGCGCGATCATCGGCCACAGCAGCTGGCGCAGATTGCCCAGGCAGGCGCGCCACTTGCCCTGCCAGGTGATCATCAGCACGGCCATCACGCCGCCCAGGACGAACGTGGCGAAACAGATCTGCAGCACGGGCCAGGGGCCGGCAAAGGCACCCGCCATGGCGATCAGCTTGACGTCGCCGGCGGCCATGCCGCGCAGCACATATAAGGGTAAAAAGAGGAAAAAGCCCGTCGCCATGCCGCCCAGCCACACGGGCAGCACGCTGTGCGGCCACAGCCACAGGTGCAGGGCCAGGGCGGCGAGGATGCCGGACAACACCACACCATTCGGTATCTTGCGGCGGATCAAATCACTGACGGCGGCCCCCGTCACGAAGCACAACAACAGCAAATCGCACAAGGCGGTTGCAGGCATGGCACACCTCCCGAAAAAAAACCCGCCGCTGGCCGGCCAGCGGCGGGCACCCGCTTAGGGCGTCAACACCAGGTTCGACGAAATGTCGGTGAGGACGGCCAGCAAGTTGGTCTTGATCAGCAAGAAACCGGCCGTGATGGCGGTAGCCATCAAGGCCGCAATCAAGCCGTATTCGATTGCCGTAATGCCATCCTCATCCTTGACAAACTGCTGTACTGCCGACAGGAAGGTATGCATGACAAGCTCCCAAAAGTGAATCACAAGTCCCTGGCGCAATCGGGTGTGAAACATTGCCCATTCCTGCTAATATGTTTCCTGCCGTAAATTTCTGCGCCATTGCATTGACTATAAAGCGTCCACGTTTTGGCAAATTGACGCGCCACAAGTTTCCATATGGAAATTATCAAACCCTGTCGACATGTCGGCTGACGCAAACAAATGTTGCGATCTGGATTGAAAGCCTTCGTCAGGGCAAGTTTTTTGCAATGCAGTGCATGAATCTCATGTATTTACATGAAATATTGCATACGTTAATTGCCTATTAGGCAAAAAGACATTATCCTGCTTAGCTCTTCTTTGGAAAGGCCTCTCGCCCGGCGGTACAGAGCGTCATGCCACCAAATAAATCTTGGCTTCTTGTAGACGGACGCGAACATGCTCTTGCTTGATGCAATGCTGGTATGACGACACTTGTGTGACTACTTTCCAGAGATCGACAATGGATTCCCTACTGAAACACATGGTGGACATGACCGGGCACCGCGACCACACGATGCTCGACATCTCCGTGATCTCGGCGGTCCAGGAACTCGCTGCCGCATCGCAGACCCGTGTGCTGGCCCTGACCACCGTGCGGGGCCAGGTGTTCGTGCGGTCGCGGGCCATCATCGTGGCGGGCAGCGTGGCCCGCATGGAAGAGCACACCGATCCTACCCTGCCGGGCGAACCGCTGTCGGACTACCCGGCCCTGGCCGCCTGCATCAAGCGCCATGAAGCGAGCGCCGACACCCTGTGCGCCGACGGCCGCCACCTGCTGTGGCTGCCCATCTGGATCGGCGACCAGGTCACCACCTGCCTGGAAATCACCAATCCCACGCCCTACACGGGCGCCACCATCCAGGTGATCGGCGGCATCGTCAGCGTGTACCGCAATTTCCAGAACCTGCTCGACTACAGCGAACGCGATTCGCTCACCGGCTTGTTGAATCGCAAGACCTTCGACGACCAGCTGGCAAAAATCCTGCAAAGCCGCGGCGAACCGGAAGCGGAAAAGCCGCGCCCCGTGGATGAAGAACGGCGCCACCATACGGATACGGAACGGCAATGGCTGGCCGTGATCGACGTCGATCATTTCAAACTGGTCAACGATAAATTTGGCCACCTGTATGGCGATGAAGTGCTGATCCTGATCGCCAACCAGCTGCAATCGTCGTTCCGCTCGCAAGACCGCATCTTCCGCTTCGGCGGCGAGGAATTCGTCGTGCTGCTGCGCTCGATCACGCTGGAAAATGCGCAGAAAATCATCGACCGCTTCCGTACCAATGTCGAGGCACACGACTTCCCGCAAGTGGGCAGGGTGACCGTCAGCGTGGGTTTCGTCAGCATCAACGCCTACGAAGCGCCCGTCATCATCCTCGGCCGCGCCGACCAGGCCCTGTATTACGCGAAGAGCCATGGCCGCAACCTGGCGTGCCACTATGACGAGCTGGTCGCCAAGGGCCTGTTAACTACCATTACCTCGAACGATACGGCGGAATTTTTCTAGGCATCCGCCAGCGATAAAAAGCGCATGGGATCGACCTGCCACTTGGTAGCCGACTCATGGCCGACGATCTTGTCGGCGCCGCCGAAGCCGAAGCCGCGCGACAGGTCGACCGTTTCCGGCTTGATGTAGGTTTTGCTCTTCGTACTGAAAAACACATTCACCTTCGGCGCCAGCAGATTGCTCTCGTGCGCCTCGATGACGACGGCCAGGCGGCCCGATTCCAGCATCACCATGGTGCCTACCGGATAGATACCCACGCAACGCATGAAATCCTGCGCGAACACGGGATTGAAGTGGAATTTGCTCCATTCATAGATCTTGCGCAAGGCTTCGGCCGCGGGAATGCCCTTGTGATAGCTGCGGTCCGACGTCAGCGCGTCATACACGTCGACGATGGCGGCCATCTGCGCCAGTTCGCTGATGGCGTCGCCGGCCAGCTGGTCCGGATAGCCGCTGCCGTCGCGCCGTTCGTGGTGGTGCAGGGCGATGTCGAGCGGTATCGCGCCCACCTCGGGCGACTGGCGCAGGATGTCGTAGCCGTCGCGCGGATGGCGCTTGATCAGGGCAAATTCTTCCGGCGTCAACGGACCGGGCTTGTTCAGCACGCTGTCGGGCACCAGGGCCTTGCCCGTGTCGTGCAGCAAGCCTCCAAGGCCCGCCTGGTGCGTGGTCGTGGCATCGATGCCGCGCGAGCGGCAAAACGCCACCAGCAGCGCGCACACGCTGACGGAATGCAAAAAGGTGTAATCATCCTTGGTCTTGATGCGCAACAAGCCGACGAGGGCGCCGGGATTGCGCAGGATCGATTCGGTGATGTCTTGCACCGTGTGCTGCACGCGGTCGAGCTCGACGGCCTTGCCCAGGCGCACATCGGCCATCACCGTGCGCACCAGGCTGGTCGCCTGCCGCCGCACCTGCGTGGCGCGCGCCAGTTCCATGCCCAGCGACACGCGCGTGACCACTTGCAGCGGCGCGGCGATCTGCACCAGTTCGCGCTCCGTCTCGGCGCGCGCCTGCGCCACGGTGGGCGCGTCCTGCACGTCGAGGCCCTTGCCGCTGTCGATCACCACATCGTGGATGCCGGCCTGCATGATCTTGCGGATTTCATCGTCGCTGCGCAACAGGAAACGGTTGCGCACGAATGGATGCGTCATCCAGTCGCAACTGAGGTCATGGATGTACATGCCCACTTTTAATTGAGACGAATCAACTTTCTTGAGCATGCTGTCATCCCACAAATACACGGCTGGAGCACCGAAGGCGCTAGAATGAGTATAACAAAATTGTTATTCTGCTGGCCGCGTTCGGCGCCGTGGCGCAACACCCGGTTTTTTCCGCTCAACGCACCGCTTCTGGGACCCATGGAACTGCGCCAATTACGCTACTTTGTTGCCATCGTCGACCACGGCTCGCTGTCGCGCGCAGCCCTGATCCTGCACGTGGCGCAGCCAGCCCTGACGCAGCAGCTGCGCCAGCTGGAAGAGGAACTGGGCGTGCAGCTGCTGCACCGCTCGGCGCAGGGCGTGCTCAGCACGGATGCGGGCAAGGTGTTTTACGAACATGCGCAGGCGATCCTGAAACAGGTGGCCGACGCCCGCTCGGCCGTCACGCAAAGCGCCACGCGGCCGTCCGGCAATGTCACCCTGGGCTTGCCGCACAGCATATCCGGCGCCCTGGCCCTGCCCTTGCTGCTGGCCGCGCGCGAACGCTATCCCGAAATCACCCTGCAACTGACGGAAGAAATCACGGGCAACCTCAATGAACAGCTCAAATCGGGCCGCATCAACCTGGCCGTGCTGTTCGACGACGGCCAGCTGACGCCCTTTGCCTGCAGCCCGCTGGTGGAAGAGGAGATGCGTTTTATCTGCCGCAACGATTCGCCATTCGCGCCCGCCGGCCATGCCGTGTCGTTCCAGCAAGCCTTGAGCGCCACCCTGATCCTGCCGGGCCTGCAGCATGGCGTGCGCCCGCGCATCGACAGCCGCGCGCGCGAGCTGGGCCTGGAAACGGCGAACGTGATCGAGATCAACTCGATCGCCATCCTGAAATCGGCCATCCTGGCCGGCATGGGCGCCACCATCCTGCCGGCCGCCCCCCTGCTGGCCGAGCTCGACAGCGGCGCCATGCGCAGCTACGCCATCCACAGCCCCGTCCTGTCGCGCACGGTGGCCCTGTGCGCCTCGAAAAACATTCCCCTCACCAATGCGGGCAACGCCGTGAAAAACCTCGTGCTGCAAGTGGCCGCCGAACTGTGCGGCAGCGGGCGCTGGGTGGGGGCGCATGTGCTCGCGCCCATGGCATAAGTATTTCTTATACCCCCATCGGCAAAGCGTATTTGCCCCCTTTCCTGACTCGTTCTACACTGACCACATTAACTATTTTAAATTTAAAATAGTTATGTGCCGCCCACACGCGGCCATCCCGTCTGCACAGTGCGCGCCTTACCGGGCGCGTCCCTTGTACAGCCGATATCTGAAACACCCTTTTGGAGACAGCCATGTCCGTGACCACGGAAAACGGCTCCGCAGCGTTCGCTAGAAACGCCGGTGCCGCGCCATCTACGCCCCCCGACACTTCCCGTTTGACCACCGTCAGCCTCGACGACAAATACACGGCCACTTCCGGCGCCATCTTCCTGTCCGGCATCCAGGCCCTCGTGCGCCTGCCCATGATGCAGCGCCTGCGCGACCAGGCCGCCGGACTGAACACGGCCGGCTTCATCTCCGGCTACCGCGGTTCGCCCCTGGGCGGCCTCGATGAAAACCTGTGGAAAGCCAAGAAACAGCTGGAAGCGCACCACGTGCAGTTCGTGCCTGGCGTCAACGAAGACTTGGCCGCCACGGCCGTCTGGGGTTCGCAGCAAGTCGACCTGATCGGCCCGGCCAAGTATGACGGCGTATTCGCCATGTGGTACGGCAAGGGTCCGGGCGTGGACCGCTGCGGCGATGTCTTCAAGCACATGAACCATGCGGGAACGTCAAAACTGGGCGGCGTGCTGCTGGTGGCCGGCGACGACCATGGCGCGTATTCATCGACCCTGCCGCACCAGTCCGACCACCTGTTCTCCGCCTCGATGATCCCCGTCTTGTATCCGTGCAACGTGCAGGAATACCTGGACCTGGGCATCCACGGCTGGGCCATGTCGCGCTTTTCCGGCTGCACGGTAGCCTTCAAGGCGCTGGCCGACACGGTCGAATCGTCGGCCTCCATCGATGCCGACCCGTTCCGCGTGGAAGTCAAGATTCCGCAGGATTTCGTCATGCCAGAAGGCGGCCTGAACGCGCGCCTGTCGAGCATCCCGCTGGGCCAGCAGGCGCGCAACCAGGAAGCGCTGATGCAGGACTACAAGATCTATGCGGCCCTCGCCTACGCGCGCGAAAACAAGCTCAACCACACCACCATCGACAGCCCGAACGCCAAGCTGGGCATCATCGCGTCCGGCAAGTCCTACCTGGACGTGCTGGAAGCGCTGGAAGAACTGGGCATCGACGAGCAAATGGCGGCCGACGTCGGCATGCGATTGTTCAAGGTGGCCATGCCGTGGCCGCTGGAACCGGACAGCGTACGTGAGTTTGCGCAAGGTCTCGATGAAATTCTCGTGGTAGAAGAGAAGCGGCAAATCGTCGAATACCAGTTGAAAGAGCAACTCTACAACTGGCGCGACGACGTGCGCCCTAGAGTTATCGGCAAGTTCGACGAAAAAGGCGAATGGGTGGCGCCGCGCGGCGAATGGCTGCTGACGTCCAAGGCCGACTTTTCCGTCTCGCAAGTGGCGCGCGTCATCGCCAGCCGCATCGCGCGCCTGATTTCCGACCCCGTCACCTGCGACTTGATCAAGGCACGACTGAGTTTCCTCGACGCCAAGGACGCGGTCTTGAAAAAGGCCGTGAACACGCCGTTCCGTCCCGCCTTCTACTGCTCCGGCTGCCCGCATAACACGTCGACGAAGGTGCCGGACGGCAGCCTGGCGCTGGCCGGCATCGGCTGCCACGTGATGGCCACGTCGATCTACCCGGAAATGAACAAGCTGACCACGCACATGGGCGGCGAAGGCGCGCCGTGGATCGGGCAAGCGGCGTTTTCCGAATTGCCGCACGTGTTCCAGAACCTGGGCGACGGCACGTATTTCCACTCCGGCTACCTGGCCATCCGCGCCGCGCAGGCCGCCAAGGTGAACATCACCTACAAGATCCTCTACAACGACGCCGTCGCCATGACGGGCGGCCAGCCCGTGGACGGCCTCATCACCGTGCCGATGATGGCGCAGCAAGTGGCGGCCGAAGGCATCGCCCGCATCGCCCTGGTCACGGAAGACTTGAGCCGCTACAGCGACCGCAGCAACCTGCCCACCCACCTGACCTTGCACGACCGCAAGGACATGGATGCCGTGCAGCGCGAATTGCGCGAGGTGCAAGGCGTGTCCGTGCTGATCTACGACCAGACCTGCGCGGCCGAGAAACGCCGGCGCCGCAAGAAAGGCGAATATCCGGATTTGCCTAAACGCATGGTCATCAACGACGCCGTCTGCGAAGGCTGCGGCGACTGCGGCGTGCAATCGAACTGCGTGTCGATCTTGCCGAAAGAGACGGAATTTGGCCGCAAGCGCACGATCGACCAATCCTCGTGCAACAAGGATTACTCGTGCGCCAAGGGTTTTTGCCCCAGCTTCGTCACCGTCGAAGGCGGCAACCTGAAAAAAACCAAGACGGGCGCGAGTAAAACGGGCGAGACGGACAACTTCGGCCCCCTGCCGGAACCGGTCCTGCCCGGCTGCGACGCGCCGTACAATATCCTGATCAACGGCATCGGCGGCACGGGCGTCATCACCGTGGGCGCGCTGATGGGCATGGCGGCCCACCTGGAAGGCAAGGGCGCCTCCGTGCTGGACATGACGGGCATGTCGCAAAAGAACGGTTCCGTCACCTCGCACGTGAAAATCGCCCGCTCCCCCGCGCACATCCGCGCCCAGCGCATCGCCACGGGCGAAGCGGACCTGATCCTGGGCTGCGACATGCTGACGGCCGGCGCGCAGGATGCCGTGTCGAAAATGCGTCCTGGCCGCAGCCTGGCCGTCGTCAACCTGCACGAGCAGCCGCCGGGCACGTTTGCGCAGAATGCCGACTGGCAATATCCGACGGCGGAAGTGCGCCAGCTGATCGAGGAATCCGTGGGCGGCGCGGACGCGGCCGACTTCATCGACGCGACGAAACTGGCCACGGCGCTGATGGGCGATTCGATCGCCGCCAACCTGTTCATGCTCGGCTACGCGTGGCAAAAAGGCCGCATCCCGCTGACGGAAGCGGCCTTGCTGCGCGCCATCGAACTCAATGGCGTGGGCATCGAGTCGAACAAGAAAAGCTTCCTGTGGGGCCGCCGCGCCGCCGTCGACGTGCGCCGTGTCACGCAGATCGCCACGCCGTCACAAGCGATCATCGTGCAAATGCCGCAAAGCCTCGATAGCGTCATCAAAAAACGCGTGGAGTTCCTCACGGCCTACCAGAACGCTGCGTATGCGGACGGTTACTTGACCCTGGTCAAACAGGTGCGCGACCGCGAAAACACCCTGGGACTGGGCCAGAAGCTGTCGACGGCTGTCGCCAAGAGCTATTTCAAGTTGCTGGCCTACAAGGATGAATACGAAGTGGCGCGTTTGTACACGGATGGCCGTTTCGTGGAGCAATTGCAACAGCAATTCGAAGGCAATTTCTCCGTGAAATTCAACCTGGCGCCGCCGCTGTTTGCGAAAAAGGATGCCAGGGGCCACCTGGTGAAAGCGGAGTTCGGTTCATGGATGTGGCGCGCCTTCAAGCTGCTGGCGAAAGCCAAGGGGCTCAGAGGCGGCACCTTCGACGTCTTCGGTTACACGGCCGAACGCAAGATGGAACGCGCGCTGATCGTCGAATACCGCGAATTGCTGGCCGGCATGCTGGTCAACCTGACGGCGGACAACCTGGCCACCTGCGTGGAACTGGCGACCCTGCCCGAAAAAATCCGCGGCTTCGGCCACGTCAAGGAAGCGGCCGTCGCCACGTATCGCCAGGACAAGGCGAGATTGCTGGCCAAGCTGGCGGACGGCAGCAAGCACGCGGCGTAAGCCGGCCAGCGGGGCTTGAAATGAAAACGCAGAGCCGAGGCTCTGCGTTTTTTTTCATTCAGGGCAGCGCCCCACCGTCGCCCCCGGCAACAGCACCGGTTGCCAGATTTCCTGCAGCCGTTCCGGCGGCGTGCCGGCCAGCAGGGATTGCAGCATTTCCACCATCTTCGCGCCGGCGCGGCGCAGATCGGGCTGGTCGATGGTGGTGACGTTGATGCCGATCAAGGTGTCTTCCACATTGCCCCAGACGATGACGGAGATTTCCTTGCCGATCTCGATGCCCGCATCCATCAGCGCGCGCACCACGCCCACGCCGGACAAGTGATTGTCGACGATGACGGCCGTGGGACGGGGCGAGCAAGCCAGCAATTGCTGCATGGCCTGGTAACCGCTGCGGCGGTCGAAAGTATTGTCGAGCAAATAGTGGGGATCGACCGGCAAGCCCGCTTGCGCCATGCAGCGGATAAAGCTTTCCTTGCGCTCATAAGCAAAATGCAGCTCCAGCGGCGCGCTCAGCAGGGCGATGCGCTGGTGGCCGTGCGCGGCCAGGAACGACACGGCCAGGTCGATGCCCGTGTCGTTGTCGTAATCGAAATACGCATACGGTGCGTCGATGCGCGTGCGGCCATTCGCGACAAAGGGAAAGCCCACTTTCGTCAAATACGCGATGCGCTCGTCGACCACCTTGGTGCGGCCCACCACGAGGCCATCGACCTGGCGCCCGCGCACCATGGTTTCATACGAGGGCTGTTCATTCTGCGGCGACACGGGGGCGATGATCAAGCTCATCTTCGACGCTTCGACGGCATCCGACATGCCATTCACCACGGAAAGAAAGACGCTGTCGCCCAGGTCGCTGGGCAGCAGCGGATAGATCATGCCCAGCACATTGGTGCGGCCGACGGCCAGGCTGCGCGCCAGCGGGTTGGGCCGGTAGCCGACTTTCTTGGCGGCGGCCAGGACGATTTCACGGGTGCGGGAATTGACTTCCGGATAGCCGTTCAACGCCCTGCTGACTGTCGTTTTCGACATGCCGAGGGCAATTGCGAGGCTCTTGAGATTCATGTTAACTACCTGTCTGTATGGCAAAAGAAACCAACTCTGACCGTCAATTATAGCCCAGAGCGCCAAACAGACCGTGCATTCGCGTGCGCAGACACGGTAGAAAAACAACAACACATTGACTATTTAAAAAGCAACGTTTTAAATGCGACCACTTTTTTCCTCTTCCCGGCACGGCATCCGTGATGGCAGACAAACAAGGGCCACAAGCGACAGCGGGTACTCACTTTGATAAGTGTCTCGCCAGCGCCGGCATGCCGCTGCGGCAACACACAGCGCGCACGATAGCATTATCAAGAAAACATAATTCACTGGAACTGTGCGAGAATTTGTCCTACTCTTGATTCAGGTAAAGATTACCGCCTGGCATGTTCGGACAATGATGCCTGGCACAGCACATCGGTCCGGGCTTCCCCCATCCCTGCACGCCTGGACATACTCTCAAAGGTGAACAATGTGGTCACGCTAAGCTCCGTCAACAACTTGCAAGCCTCGCTGGCCACGGCGCAACGCCGGGTCGAACAAGGCCAGAACCAGGTACAGCGCGACAGCGAACAGCTGGCGCAAAGCCGCCAGCTGCTGGCGCGGGAACAGGAATCGCTGAGCCAGACCCAGCGCAGCAGCCAGCAAGCCCAGGCCGATGCCCCGGCCGCCGTCAAGGCGCCGCAGCTGGACCAGGCGATCAAGGTGGCCGTGCCGCAACAAGCCATCCCCGCCGCGCCGAAAAGCACGCCCCAGCTGAACGGCTATGGCCAGACGGTGGGACGCCTGATCGACGTGACGGCCTAGGGCAAGCTTACTTCGCCATTTCCTCTTCCAGCATCGCCAGCCACCACTTATTTCCCTTCTTCGGCTGCGCCAGGTCGACCGCCTCGCCCATCTGCGGCGTGGCCAGGTTCACGCCCTGCTTGGCCGCCAGCCCCGCGATGCGGTCGAACGGTTCATGCCAGGCGTGCAGCCCCAGGTCGAAGGTGCCGTTATGCACGGGCATCAGCCATTTGCCGCGCAAGTCCAGGTGGGCTTGCAAGGTCTGTTCCGGCTGCATGTGCACGTCCGGCCACAGCTTGTCGTAGGCGCCCGTCTCGATCATGGTCACGTCGAACGGGCCGTACTTGTCGCCGATCTGCTTGAAACCGTCGAAGTAGCCGGAGTCGCCGCTGAAAAACACGCGCACCTCGGGCGCGTCGATGACCCACGACGCCCACAGGGTTTGATTGCCGTCAAACAAGCCGCGTCCCGAGAAATGCTGCGACGGCGTGGCGACGAGTTTCACACCGGCAATCGTCGTGCCTTGCCACCAGTCGAATTGCCGCACCTTGTCCTTCGGCACGCCCCATGCCACCAGGGTATCGCCCACGCCCAGCGGCGTCACAAAGTGTTCCGTCTTGGCGGCCAGTTGCAGCACGGCCGCGTGGTCGAGGTGGTCGTAATGGTCGTGCGACAGGATGACGGCCTTGATCGGCGGCAAGTCGGCGATGCTGATGGGCGGCTGGTGGAAACGCTTCGGTCCGGCCCACTGCACCGGCGAGGCACGCTCGGAAAACACGGGGTCGGTGAGGAAGAATGCATTGTTCAGTTTCAACAGCAGGGTCGAGTGGCCGAGGCGAAACAAGCTGTTGTCGGGCGCGGCCAGCAGTTGCGCCCGGGTCAAGGCTTGCACGGGCACGGCTGCGGCCGGCACGGTACTGTCGGGCTTATCGAAGAAAAACGTCCACATCAGCTTGAGCGTTGCGGCCGTGCCCAGCTTGTGCATTTGCACGGGGTTGCGGAACTTGCCGTCGAGGCGTTGTGGCGATTCTATGGGCGCGGCAGGCGCGGCGCGCAAGGTGCAAGAACTCATGATGATTAGGACTCCCAAGGATAAGAGACGACGTGCGACTCGGTGCAAGTGCATATGCGGCCCGGCAAAGAATTAACAAGGGTTAAATTACACTACACAGTGTAGTTCCTATTTCTGGCAAAGTAAACCAAGAGGTGTAAAATATTGTTTTCAAAGGAGATTTCCCGCCATGGCCGCACCGCAACGCCTCACCGACCGCAAGCGCGTCGCCATCGTCGATGCCGCCATCGCCGAGTTCCGCGAGCACGGTTTTGATGCGACCAGCATGGACAAGATCGCCGCCACGGCTGCCGTATCCAAGCGCACCGTGTACAACCATTTCCCCAGCAAGGACGAGCTGTTCGCGGAAATCCTGCAGCGCATGTGGGAAAGCAGCATGGCCCAGCCTGCCGTGCCCTATGTTGCCGACCAGCCCCTGCGGCCGCAAGTGCTGGCCCTGGTCGAGCAAAAGATGGACTTGCTGTGCGATCCGGCGTTCATCGACCTGGCGCGCGTGATCTTTGGCGAAACCATCCACTCGCCCGCGCGCGCGCAAGCGATGGTGACGCGCCTGAATGAAAAGGAAACGGGCCTGAATATCTGGATCCGCGCGGCGCAGCAGGACGGGCGCATCAAGGCGGGCGAGACGCTGGAAGTGGCGCACCTGCTGATGTCGCCCTTGAAAACCTTTGCCTTCTGGCCGCAGATCACCCTGGGCGAGCCTTTGCTGGGCCCGGCACGCCGGCGCGAAGTGACGGAACTGGCCGTCGATATCTTCCTGTGCTATTACGGCGTGGCAAAACAGACGGCATAAACGGGCGGCAAGTGGGCGGAAATGGTCTGCCAGTGTTCGCCCTCGTCGCCTGAAAACCAGGCGCCGCCTGTCGTCGACGCCATCAACAGACTGCGCCCATCGTCGGCCAGCGCCAGCCCGTGGCGGTAGACGAGGTCGTAGCAATGCTGCTGCGGCAAGCCCGCGCGCAAGACTTCGAAGGTTTTCCCGCCATCGCGCGTGCGCGTCACGGCCAGCGCGCCGTCGATGGGAATGCGCAGCACGTCCGCCTGCGCCGGCACGAACCAGGCCGTGTCGCCGTCGCGCGGATGCACGGCCACGGCAAAGCCGAAATGCGACAGCGGCGCCGTCGTGACTTCCTGCCAGTGCCAGCCGGCATCGTTCGAGCGCCAGATGCCGTTATGGTGCTGGCACCACAGCGCGTCCGGCGCGCCGGCGCTGCGCACGATGCGGTGCGGGTCTTGCACGGCTTCGTTTTCATCGAGTTCGGGCGGCATGTAATCGGCGCGCATGCCCGTCGCGCTCAAGGCCCAGCTGGCGCCGCCATCGACCGTTTGCCACACGCCGCCGCAGGACACGCCCACCAGCACCTTGGCGCTGTCGCGCGGGTCGACGCAGATGCTGTGGATGCCGGGCACGTCATAGCCGCCGCCAAACCACTGCGCCCGCTGCGGCACGTTCCACAGGGATTCCACCAGCTGCCAGCTGTCGCCGCGGTCGCTGGAACGGAACAGGCCGCCAGGCAGGGTGCCCGCCCACAACACGCCTGGCTGGTCCGCCCCACCGGCCGCCAGCGACCAGATCTGGCGCAAGGTCCAGTCCACGCTATCCGTGCTGCCTTCCGGCTTGGCGGGATAGGCGGGCACGGCAACTTCTTTCCATTCGCCACTGCCCGCGTCGCGCCGGTGCAACTTGGCGCCGAAGTGGCCCAGGTTCAGGGCCGCGTACAGGGCGCCGTCGCGGCCGTCGTGCAGCAGCATGGAGACGGGATCGCCGGCAAACTGCACCAGCGCCAGCTGCCAGGCGCCGGCCGCATCGACATCGAACTGGAACAGGCCCTTGCGGGTGCCGAGATACGCGCGCTGCGGGACTGCTGTCATGGCGTCAACCTCCGGAAAGTGCCTGCAAGATATACACCTGGCTGTCGGGCAGCAAGACATCGTCGAGCACGCGCCGCTCGCGGCAGCGGGCGCCGTCAATGAAGATCACCACATTGGGGCGCAAGGCACCCTGCTCGTCGAGCACGTAGCCGCGCAGGCGCGGCATCGAGGGCGGCGCGCAGGCGTGGCGCATCCACCTCCACGGCAGGAACGTCGAGGAAACGCGCCAGTTGTTGCGTAAAATGCAAGTTCGCCATGCTGCCTTCGACGTCATCGGCCTGGACTCATTCTAGTCCCCTTTGCGGCCAATACAATTAAAATAGAGGCAAGCACACAAGGAGGCCAGGCATGACGATTACCCCGGAAGAACTAGCGGTGCTGATGCAGGAAGTGGAAGTGGCCGATCCCATCGATTTTGCCGACTTGCCCTTCGACGAGCAGGAATTGCGCGGACTGATCGCCAATCACCTGTGCGAGATGGCCGACGCGATGGAAAGTTTCAGCCCGGAAGACCGCAACCTGGCCTTGCTGGCCGTGGCGGCCAAGCTGGTGCTGGAAAACCTCGTCTTGCACGTGCAGTTGCTGCGCCGCCACGGCTTGCCCGTCAGCGACAGCGTGGACGCGCTGCTGCAGCGCCTCAAGGGCGGCAAGCCGTCGTGAATTAATTGCCCGTACGCACCGCGCGCGCCTGGATGGTGACATCGCTGTCCGCCACGGCCACGCAAGGCAGGATGTAGCCGTCGAGCCGTTCATCGGGGCTGATGCCGGGCCAGTCCACCGTGTAGCGTATCGTTCCTTCGGGCATGTGGCAGATACACGTGCGGCAGGTGCCGTTGCGGCAGGAGCTGAGCAGGCGGATGCCGGCCAGCTCGGCGGCAGCCAGGATGGTGCTGCCCGCATCGGCCGGGAATTGCCAGCCTTGCGGGACGATCGTGATGGTAAAGGGAGGCGCGCTCATGCCTCCAGTGTAACAGTCAGCTTGCCAGGGTCGTCCAGCGGCCGCCATCCGCATGGCTGCGCAGCACGGCTTCCGCAAAGGCCAGGCCGGCCACGCCATCGGTGACGGTGGGCAGCCAGCCCGCTTCCTCGGGCACGGGCAAGCCCGATTGCAGGGCGCGGATGCGCAAGGCCGCATCCAGGTACAGCTGGGCGAACGCTTCCAGATACCCTTCCGGATGGCCGGCCGGCACGCGCGTGGCGTGGCGCGCCGCGGCGCTGTCGACCCGGCCCGGGCGCAGCAGCTGGCGGTTGCCGCCCTGCGGCGTGAACCACAGTGCATTCGGTTGTTCCTGATCAAAGTCCAGCTGCGCCTTGCTGCCGAACAGGCGCAGGCGCACCGTGTTTTCGCAACCGGTCGCCACCTGGCTGGCCCACAGGGTGCCTTTCGCCCCATTCGCATAGCGCAACATCACCTGCACGTGGTCGTCCAGCGTGCGGTTCGGAACAAAGGTCGACAATTCCGCCAGCACCTGCTGCGGCGTCAAGCCGCTGACGAATTGCGCCAGGTGATACGCGTGCAAGCCCACGTCGAGCAGCACACCGCCCGGCCCCGCCTTCTGCGGATCGTTATGCCAGTTGCCTTCGCTCATGCCGCCCGCCGCGATGGCATCGGCCAGCCAATCCTGCGAATACTCCACCTGCACGAGGCGCAGTTCGCCGATGTCGCCCGCCTCGACCATGGCCCTGGCGTGACGCAGCAGCGGGTAGCCGCTGTAGGTATGCGTGAGCGCAAACAGCAGATTCTGCTGCTGCGCCAACGCCGCCAGCGCCTGGCCTTCCGCCAACGAAATACCCAGCGGCTTGTCGCAGATCACGTGGATGCCCGCTTCCAGGAACGCCGTGGCGACGGGCGCATGTAAATGATTCGGCGTGACGATGGCCACGGCCTCGATGCCGTCCGCGCGCGCGGCCTCCGCCTGCGCCATGGCGCGGTAATCGCTGTAGCAACGCTCCGGCGCCAGGTGCAGCGCGGCGCCGCTGTCGCGCGCGCGCTGCGGGTCGGACGACAGGGCGCCCGCCACCAGCTCGTACTGGTCGTCGATGCGCGCCGCGATGCGGTGCACGGCGCCGATGAATGCGCCCTGCCCGCCCCCTACCATGCCCAATCGCAAGCGTCGCTGCATGTCGTCTCCCTATTTCAAGCCAAGCAAGTGATGGATTTGATCCTGGTCAACCGCACTGCCCGCGAAATCGTCGAACGCGTGCTGCGCCACGTGGATGATGTGTTCGCGGATGAAGCGCGCCCCTTCGGCCGCCCCATCCTCCGGGTGTTTCAGGCAGCATTCCCATTCCAGCACGGCCCAGCCGGGGAAATCGTACTGCGCCATCTTGGAAAAGATGGCCTTGAAATCGATCTGCCCGTCGCCCAGCGAACGGAAGCGCCCGGCCCGGTCTTGCCAGTCGCCATAGCCGCCATACACGCCCTGGCGCCCGTTCGGCCGGAATTCCGCATCCTTGACGTGGAAGGCCTTGATGCGCGCATGATAGATGTCAATGAAGGCCAGGTAGTCGAGCTGCTGCAGCACGAAGTGGCTGGGGTCGTACAAGATGGACGCGCGCGGGTGGCCGTTGACGGCGGCCAGGAAACGCTCGAACGTCACGCCATCGTGCAAGTCCTCGCCCGGATGCAATTCGTAGCACAGGTCCACGCCGGCCGCGTCGAACGCGTCGAGGATGGGCAGCCAGCGCCTGGCCAATTCCGCGAACGCCGTTTCCACCAGGCCGACGGGGCGCTGCGGCCACGGGTACAGATACGGCCAGGCCAGCGCGCCGGAAAACGTCACGTGCGCCTGCAAGCCCAGGCGCTGCGAAGCGGTGGCAGCCCACATCAGCTGCTGCGTGGCCCAGGCCGTGCGGGCGGCGGGATCGCCGCGCACCTGTTCCGGCGCAAAGCCGTCGAACAGGGCGTCGTAGGCGGGATGCACGGCGATCAGCTGACCCTGCAAATGCGTCGACAATTCCGTCACCTGCAAGCCGTGGCGCGCCAGCAGGGCGACCACGTCGTCGCAATACTGCTGGCTGGCAGCCGCTTGTTCCAGATCAAACAATCGCGGCGCCGTCGGCAGCTGCAAGCCCTTGTAGCCCAGGCCGGCCGCCCATTGCGCCAGGTGCTCGAGCGAGTCGAACGGCGGCTCGTCGCCGAGAAACTGGGCCAGGAAGATGGCCGGGCCCTGGATGGTTTTCATGGGTATCCTTTGGCCCCCGGGAATCTGGCCCCGGGGGAGGTTCAGTTTAAAAAGGCGAGTTCGGAAAGTAGAACTGCTTGGCGTTCTCGCGCGTGATCAGCACCGACGGGATGATGGTGTTGGCCGGCAATTTATCACCTTTCAGGCGCGCTTCCGTCGTCAGCTTGATGGCGTCGTACATGAACTTGGGCGAGTACGACACGTCGGCCACGATCAGCGGGTCGGAACCGTCCATGATCTTCTTCACGGCGCCCTTCGCGCCCGCACCGCCGAACACTTGCTTGATGTCCGTGCGCTTCGCTTGCGCGATGGCCTTTTGCACGCCGATGGCCATGTCGTCATCGGCGGCCCAGACGGCGTCGATATGCTTGAAGCGGGTCAGGTAATCCTGCATGACCTTGAAGGCGTCGTCGCGGTTCCAGTTGCCATACTTGGCATCGAGCACCTTGATGTCGGGATGGCCCTTCATCACGGCGGAAAATGCGTCATAGCGCTCGTTGTCGAGCGTCGTCGGCATGCCGCGCAGCGCGACGATATTGCCCTTGCCATTCAAGCTTTTCGCCAGGTATTCGGCAGGCAGCTTGCCGAAGGCCGTGTTGTCGCCCGCGATGTACGCATCCTGCGACTGCGTGTTCGTCAAGCCGCGGTCCACCACCGTCACGTACACGCCCTTGTTTTTCACTTGCGCCACGGGCTGCGTCAGCGAGGCCGACTCGATGGGGAAGATGACCAGCGTGTTGATCTTGTTCACCGTCAACATGTCCTGCAGCTGGTTCGCCTGTTCGGGCGCCGTGGCGGCCGTCTTGACGATGATCTTCAGCCCCGGATGGGCTTTTTCCAGCTCCGCCTTGGCCTGGTTGGCCCACCAGACAATGCCCGAGGTAAAGCTGTGCGTGGCCGTGGGAATGGCCACGCCCACCACCAGCTTTTCTGCCGCCTGCGCACCCGGCAGCGCCCACGCCTGCATCACCAGCACTGCCATCCCTGCTACCCGTATAAAGCTCTTCATGCTGCTCTCCTCCAAGGTTGTGGGCGCCCGGTGGCCGCCCTTTCAGAACGCCGCTCTTGTTTTATTTGCGGCCTCGCTGCAGGAAGGCGACGGCGATGATCACCACGCCTTGCACTGCGGCATTCAGGTAGACACTGATGATGCTGGTCAAATTCAGGATGTTGCTGATCACGGATAATAAAATCGCGCCAATGACGGTGCCGACGATGCGCCCCTCGCCCCCCTTCAGGGCCGTGCCGCCCACGACGACGGCGGCGATGGCTTCCAGTTCCCACAGCAAGCCCGTCGTGGGCGTGGCCGAGCCCAGGCGCGGCACGTACAGCACGGTGGCGATGCCCACGCACACGCCCAGCAGCATGTAGGTGGCGATTTTCACCTTGTCGACGTTGATGGCCGCATAGCGCGCCACTTGCTCGTTGGAACCAATCGCCTGCACGTGGCGACCGAACGTCGTGCGGTTCAAAATGATGGCGCCGGCCGCCGCGACGAAGAGGAAAGTCCAGATGGGGATCGGCGCGCCCAGCACGCTCGTGTAGTAGACGGGGCTGTACAGCTCGGACAGCGTGGCGTCCAGGGTCAGCGCGCCGCCATCGGCCAGGTACGTGAGCACGGCGCGGAAGATGCCCAAGGTGCCCAGGGTAACGATGAACGGCTCGATATTGCCCTTGCTAATTAACAAGCCATGCATCAGGCCAAAGCCGGCGCCCAGGATCAGCGCCATGGCGATGCCCAGCACCAGCATGGTGATGGGCGCCAGGTCGCCGCCCGCCCCTTGCGCCAGCGCATTCATGAAATAAATCATGCAGCCGGCGATCAGGGCCGCCATGGAGCCGACGGACAGATCGATGCCGCCGGAAATGATGACGAAGGTCATGCCGACGGCGATGATGCCAATAAAAGCCGTGCGCGTGAGCACGTTCATCAGGTTGTCCAGGGTGGCGAAGTCGCCATTGAGCAAGGTGCCCGCGATGCACAGGGATAACAGGCCCAGCACGGGGCCGAAACCCTTGATGCGCGCGCCCAGTCTGGCGATGCTAGCGCCCGGGGCACCGGTGGAGACAGTGGTGTCAGTGCGTGCCGGTTGCATGGGCAATCAACTCCTCTTCGGTCAGGTGGTCAGCAGACAGGGTGGCTTGCAAGGTGCCGGCGCGCATCACGGCGACCCGGTGGCACAGGCCGATCAATTCGATCAGTTCGGATGAAATCACGATCACGGCGCGCCCTTCGGCGGCCAGGCGGTGGATCAAAAAGTAAATGTCGCGCTTGGCGCCCACGTCCACGCCGCGGCTCGGCTCATCGAGCACGACGACACGGGGGTCCGAATGCAGGTATTTCGCCAGCGCCAGCTTTTGCTGGTTGCCGCCCGACAGCATGCGCGCGCGGCTGTCCAGGTCGCCCGTGCGGATATTGAAGTCCAGCACCGCCTTGGCCAGCGCCTCCTTTTCCGCTTTCACGTCCAGCCACGGCCGCGCATAGCGCTCCATCGTCATCAGGGTGAGGTTTTCGCGCAAACCCAGATTCACATGTAGACCTTTTCCCTTGCGGTCTTCGCTCAAATACGTCATGCCATGCTGCATGGCCTGCTTGGGCGTGCGGATATCCACGGGCTGGCCATTGAGATAGATCAACCCCGCGCTGCGCGGACGCAAGCCCAGCAGCGCCTCGAACGATTCCGTGCGCCCCGCGCCCACCAGGCCCGCAAAGCCCAGCACTTCGCCGGCGCGCACCTCGAAGGACAAGTCCTTGGACCAACCCGGCACCGTCAGCCCCTCGACTTTCAGCAACACAGGAGCTTCTTTCGCCAGCGCCACTTTCGCGGGGAACATGTCCGACAATTCGCGCCCCACCATCAGGTTCGCCATCTGCTGGCGCGTCAGGCTGGCCGTCGGTTCGCGCGTGACGAAACGCCCGTCGCGCATGACGATGACCTCGTCCGTGTTGCGCTCCACTTCATCGAGCTTGTGGGAAATGTACAAAATCGTCACGCCGTCCGCTTTCAGCTGCGCCATCACGGCGAATAGGCGCTGGGTTTCCGACGACGTCAGGGTGGCCGTCGGTTCATCCATGATCAGGAAGCGGGCGCGGCGCGACAGGGCCTTGGCGATTTCCACAAGTTGCTTTTCAGCCACAATCAAATCGCGGATTTTCGTCTCGGGCGACACGTCCAGGCCCACCTGTTTCAAATAGCGCGACGCTTCTTCGCGCATGGCGCGCTCGTCGAGCAGCCAGCCGCGCGTCTGCTCGTGGCCGAGGAACATGTTTTGCGCCACCGTCAGGTGCTCGGCCAGGTTGAATTCCTGATGGATCAGCACGATGCCGGCGCTCTCCGCCGCGCGCGAACTGACAAAGCGCCGGGGCTGGCCATCGATCAGCAACTGGCCTTCGCTCACCGCCTCGTAGCCGGCGAGGATTTTCATCAGGGTCGACTTGCCGGCGCCATTTTCGCCCAGCAAACCATACACGCGCCCCGGCGCCAGGTTGAAACTGACGCCATGCAAGACGCGCACGGGGCCGAAATCCTTGCACACCCCCTCGAAACCGACGGCAACGCTCACTATGCACTCCCTCGCAAGACCAAGTTATGGTTAAGCAACACGCCCGGCACCTGCGCCGCCGGGTCCGCCAAGCGCTGCAGCAACAGTCTCGCCGCCGTCTCGCCCAGCTGGCGCATGGGCTGCGCGATGGTGGTGAGGCCCGGATCGATCTGCGCGGCGATGGCGATATCGTCGAAGCCGATCACGGCCACGTCTTCCGGCACGCGCTTGTTCAGCTGGCGCAGCGCGCTCAAGACGCCAATGGCCAGGGTGTCGGAGACGGCAAAGATGGCCGTGGGCGCGTCGGGCTGCGCCATCATCCGCAAGGTGGCGGCCGTGCCCGCTTCGTAATCGAGGCTTTGCACCGTGTGCACCCAGTGCGGCTGCACGGGCAGGCCGACCGCCGCCAGGGTGTCCAGATAGCCTTGCTGGCGTTGCCGCGCGTACAGATAGCGTTCATCCGAGTTGATCAGGCCGATGCGCGTATGGCCGCGCGCCAGCAGATGCGCGACGGCGTCGGAGGCGGCCCGGTGGTTGTCGATACCGACATAGGGCACGGCCACGGCGGGGTCGAATTCGCAGCAGGCCACCCACGGCAGGCTGACGGATTCATGCGACAAGGCATGCTGTACCGTGTCCGGATCGAGGCAGATGGCACCGTCGGCGCGGTGCATGCGCAGCAAGTCGAAATACGAGCGCTCGCGGCCCGCGTCGGCGCCCGTGTCGCACAGCAACACGAAATAGCCGTGTTCGCGCGCCACCGTGTCGATGCCGCGCACGATCTGCGCATAAAACGGGTTGCCCACGTCGGGCACCATGGTCAGCAGCATGCGGCTCTCGGCCGTGCGCAGGCTGCGCGCCAGATGGTTCATGCGGTAGCCCAGGGCCGCCACGGAAGCGAGCACCTTGTCGCGCGTGGGCGCCCGCACCCCGGCCTGCTCGTTCAGCACGCGCGACACGGTGGCCACCGACACGCCCGCATGCGCGGCGACGGCGCTGATGGAGACGGTTTCTGTCGGCAAAGGTGATGGAACGGCTGGCGGCATGAAGGTGCTCAATAAAATGTAATCGATTACATTTATAGGCCAGTCGCGCGCGCGATGCAAACATTATCGATGCTGCGATGCGCAAAAAAGAGGCAGGAATGCGGAGGAATGCGACAAAAAAAGGGCAAAAACGGCCCTGCCGGGCCGTCGGATACAGCTATTTCTGGGCTTGCAAGGCGCTTTGCTGCACGGCAAAACCGGCGCGCACGGCGGACAGGGCCGCCACCCACAGGATCAGGCCGGCACCGAGACAGCCGATGGGGTGCATGGGGCCATGGCGCACGGTCAGCGGATAGCCGATGGCCCACACGCACAGGGCCATGCCGATGGCCAGGTGGCGGCGCGCCTTGAACAGCCAGGCCAGCGGGAAGAAATGCAGGCCCACGATCAAAATGACGGCGGGAATGAACCACGCCTGCAAGCCCATGTTTTTCAGGACGTTGCCGACGATGAAGATGGCGATCCATTGCCCGGCGTTCACGATATTGAACAGCCGCCCCACGCGTTTCGCTTCCGGCGATTGTTCCGCCGCCGCATGCGCGGCGCGGTGGCGGCGGAACTGGCGCCACGCCAGCATGAACAGCAGGACGGTGACGCCGGCGACCGGCAGCAGCCTGAGCGGATGCGCGCCATACGTCTGCACGCACCAGGCGGCCACCCACAGGCCGCCAAACAGGGAAAAGAACATGGCGCCGATGGCGCTACGGGCCAGCGCGGCGGCGGGGTCGGGTTGCGGCAGGGTCATGGCATGGTCTCTCGGCAAGTAAAAATGCTTACTTCATCATCGCACAAAACGTCTCGGGATTGCCGTCAAGAATGACGCCGCTGGGCCAGCGGTGGCTGCGCTGCTGGGCGCGCAGCAGGGACGCGGCCAGGGCCGAGTCGCCATCGACGGCGTACACGAAGACGGGCATGTTCAGGCTGGCGGCATCAGCCAGCAGATTCGGATTGGCGTCCAGGCTGCGCGCATCCACATGCACGCCGGCGGGCATGCCGATCTGTTGCTGCACGCGCTGCAGCCATGGCTTGTCCAGCTTGGGCGGGCGGGCATTTTTCGCGATATAGCGGCTGACCCGGTTAGCGCCGGCCGCCTGCGCATTGCGCGCGTCAAACACGAGCAGGCCCAGGTAACCCTGCGGATCGGCGCGGCGCGCGCACGCCAGGTTGTTCGGCACGCCCGACGTCAAAAACCAGTTGCCGTGCTTGATGTTCGCGCGCAACTGTCCCACCAGGGTGGCGATCGGCGCGCACGACGACACCACATCCTTGATTTCCGCATTCAGGGTCTTGGCCGGGAAAGCCGTCGCCAGGTCGGCGACATCGGTGACGAACGGCGGCGTTTCCGGCGTGGCCACGCCGCGGTTCTTCATGCTGGCGGCGCGCCAGTCGTCGGCCGTCAATTGTTTCACGGTGCGGGGCGAGCCCGTGTCGACGACTCTTCCCGTCAGCAAGTCGTGGTGCACCACCCAGCTGCCATCGCCCAGCAGCTGCAAATCCGTCTCGACGCCGTCCCAAGTGCCGAAATACGTGTTGCGCAGCGCGCTCAGCGAGTTTTCCGGCGCATTGCCTGCGCCGCGGTGCGCATGCATCTTCATGCCCAGGCAATCGGCTTGCGCGACCGTGCTGGCCATGGAGAGCAGCAAGGCCAGCGCGGCCGCCTTATTTTTGTTGCGGGTGATAGCCATAGTGAATTCCCTGCAAAACATGGATGCGGATCGCTTCGTTGACGGGGTAGCTGTAGCCCTGCCCCACCGCCACGACGTGCGTGATATTGGCCAGGATGGCCTTGCCGGCGAGATTCCAGCGCGTGCTGTCGGGCTCGCCCTGGCGCGTCCAGTCCAGCATTTGCCGGAACAGCTCGCTACGCGTGACGTTGTTGTCCAGCACCGACAGCATGCCCCAGGTGCCCGCAAAGGCCGTCGCCAGCACGCCCGTGGCGATCCAGGCGGAGCGCCGGCTCAGCTGTCCATCGGCGCCCGCCTGCTCGCCACGGCGCATGGCCAGCAGCAATAGTACGACGGTCGCGATCAGATACAGCAATTTGGAAAAGTGGCCGATGGCGCCCAGCAGCGAGAAGAACAGGGCCACGGGCGGCACGATGGCGGCGCGCGCCGCTTCCTTGCCTTCGTGGAAGAACCTGCCGCCCGCTTCAAAATCCGTGCGGCTGGCACGGTATTCCACCAGTTTTTCCGCCGTCTGGCGATCCAGGAACTGGTCGAACAGGCGGCCGAACTCGGCCGGACTCGCATACGCGGCCTGCACCGTGGCGCTGGCCGGCAACTTCAACGCTTCGCGCAATTCCGCCTGCACGCCGGGGCGCGCGACAAAGGCGGCAAACGGCAAGCCCGGCGGGATGCGCTCGCCGCGCACGGAGACGCCCTTGCTGGCCGCCTCGGCCGCGTAACGGCGCTTGACGGCGGCGCGGAAGCCCTGCTCGTCGTCGGTACGCCAGTTGGCGGGCACGGGCACTTTCTTGCGCACATTGTTGACGACGGCAGCCTGGCGCCGCATCGGCACCGAATGCGGCTGCCAGCCGCGCCGCGACAGGCTGCTCACGTATTCCTGCCACGACGATTGCTGCTTGGCGCGCAAGCCGGCATCGCTGTCGGGGATGATGCCCGCATACAATTCCCACTTGCCGGCCAGCTCGCGCATGGCCTCTTGATATTTGTCATAGTAGCCGGACGGGCCGCCTGCCACCTGGCGCACATTGGCGCGCACCAGCTGCTCCTTGGCCGGTCCCATGCGCTCGTCGAGATGCCGCACCGAGACGGCCAGGAAGGGGAACAGGGCCAGGAAGGATTTCCCCTCGGGTTTGGCAAACAGGGTGGGATCGTCAACCAGGCCCTGCAGCTGCAAGCTGCCGCCTACCAGCGAACGCTGCAGCAGGGTGGTGTTGAAGGCCATGCGGCGAAATTCCGCGTCGCGCGTATTGACCAGCACATTCACCGTGGTTTTCAGCACGCCGAAGACGACGCCGGCCGTCACCACGCAGCAGACGAGGATCTTGGTCCAGCCCGGCCCGCTGCCATTGTTCTTCAGCCGGCGACGCCACATCAGCTGCAGCACCACCAGTGCGGCGGCGATGCCCGACAGGCTGCGGCCATAGAATTCCACCCCTTCCACGTCTTCCGGCTTGACGTTGCCTCCCACCACGTCGAGCAGGCGGGCATTGAAGCCCAGCTCGAAGCACAGATACATAATGGTAAGGACGATCAGGATCAAGGTCTGCCGGATTTGCAGACTGCGCAAGCTGGCGGCCATCCTATTTCCTCAAATCGATGACGACGGGCTTGATTTCTTCCGTCTGGAAACTCATGGCGGCCGGCACGCGCGAAGCGCTGTCGCCGGCACGCGCGGCCGGAGCTGCCGCTGCCGGGGCGCTTGGCACGGTGCGGGCTGGCGCGGGCGCTTCCTGCGCCACCTGGCGGCGGTTCCGGCTGGTGGCGCGCGTGGCGGGCTTGGTGGCGGCTGCCGGTGCGGCCGCCGGAGCGGCAGGAATCACGCGCCCGCTGTCGCTGCCCGGCACGGTGGCGATGACGGGGCCGGCGGCGCGCAAGGCATCGTCGGCAAACGGCTGCGCGCGCGTATCGACGCCGGGCGGCACGGGCACGCTGGCGTTGAGCAGCCGGCTGTCCGTG
Organism: Janthinobacterium sp. SUN120; assembly: GCF_030397735.1. Taxonomy (NCBI): domain Bacteria; kingdom Pseudomonadati; phylum Pseudomonadota; class Betaproteobacteria; order Burkholderiales; family Oxalobacteraceae; genus Janthinobacterium; species Janthinobacterium sp. SUN120. Next base: position 119,267 of record NZ_JAPUBW010000004.1, read on the forward strand.
TAAATCATGCGCGCCAGGCGATTGTAATTGGGGAAGTCGATATTGAGCGATTTGCCATCGGCCGCCAGTTCCACGCGGGGGCGGTCGTTGCAATTGCCGACCGTCCACTGCAGCACGTCCGTGCCCTGGAACGCCAGCACTTCATAGCGGTAGGCGCAGCCGCGCTCCTGGGTTTCGACGATCACCACGGTGCGCTCGCCCACGTTTTCCACGCGCGCCACGCGGGCCGTGATGGCCTTGTCCAGCGGCACGACGCGAAACGCCTGCGACAGCTTGATCGAATACTTGCCCTTCGGATCCTTGCGCAAAGTGCCTTCCGTGCCATCGCGCAAGCGGAAGGTGGAAATCGGCGTGCCGAACAGCTCGGCCGTATCGAGGCCCATCAACACGCCGCCACGGCCATTCGGCGTCATGGCGCAGCCCGTCAACAGGACGCCGGCGGCCAGGCCCATGGCCAGTTTGCGCCAGTGCGCAGATGCAAAATTCTTATACGTTGCCATACTTGATAACTTTCTCTTATTTCGGGGTCAGGGATTGATCACGGCCAGCGGATTGCCCGGGCCTGGCGGCGGCAAGACTTTCTGGCGGTTGCGCGACAGCACGGTGAAGGCGCCCAGGGTGTCCGGTCCGGCGACGATTTCCAGCTGCTCGCGCTGCAGCCAGGTGCGGATTTCCGCCTCCGTGGCCTCGGCGCGGAACAGCACGCGCGTGCGCACGCCCGTCTCGACGCCGCTGCCCTGTGGAGCACCGTTGCGGAATTCCGCATTGCCGACGACGGCGCCCTCTTTCGGCAGGAACAGCCACGCCGACTGCACCACCATCACGCTGGCGGCCACGGCCGTGACAAGTTTGAGCCAGCGGCTGGAATTTGCCGCCTGCATTGGCACCTTCACCGGTGGCGCAGTAGCATCGGCCGGAGCGATCTGCAACTGCTGCAACCCCTGGCGCAGCAATTGCCGGTAGGCCACGCGGCCATCCTTGCCCAGCTCGCTCGACAAAGGCGTGCCCGTCAAGGCGTAATCGTCGCCCGGCAAGGCCACGCGGGCGATCACGCCCGGCGCGCTAGTGGCCCCGTTGGCGCGGCCATGCAGCTCCAGCCAGCGCGCCGCCTGCAGGCGCTCCTGGCTGAACACACCCAGGCAGGCGCCCAGGTCCGTCACGGCCAAGGTCACCGGCATGTCGCACAGCACCAGGCCCGCGCGCGGGTCGGCGGGCGCGTCGCGCTCTTCGACCACGAGGCCGCAGGCGTCCGCATACGATGTGTCCGGCGTGACGAGCCAGCCGCGCCAGCGCTGCCGCGTGCTGTCCCAGGCGTCGAGCAGCACGGCGCCGAAGCCGGGGCGGCGCGCCAGCAGGTGGATCTGTCCGCCCGCGATGGGCCGCCCGGCCAGCGGCGCGGCGTCGCTGCGGCGCGCGAAGCGTTGCATCAGGTGTTCCGGCACGGCGATGCCGCGCCAATCGGGGGTAGCGCCCGCCACCTCGTCGTCCAGCACGTCGATGGAAGACGGGGGCGACGGCAGGCGCGCGGCAACGATGGCCAGGGTGGGCGTCAATGCATTCATGCCGGTGGCCTTTCATCCGGGTTCGAAGGAGGGGACGCGGGGTCCAGGTGCAGGGATAACGCGGCCACGCACAAGATATCCAAAACTATTTGCGCCGCCTGCATGTCGCGCGCGGCCAGGGTATCGCCCACGCGCAACTTGAGCAGGCTCAAGACCCAGCTGCCCAGCAAGGTGGCGCGGTGGGCCGGCTCGACCACCTGGCGCCCCGCGCTGGCAGGCTCGCCCTTCTGCCTGTGGACCAGGCCCAGCTTGCCGCCGTGGTAGTGCGCGGAGGCAATCTGCTCGGCCAATTCCTTGACGGGCATGCCGCCGCAGCCGCAATGGCGCAGCAGCAAGATCAAGTCGCGGGGCAAGGTCGCGATAAAACTGTCGGCCGCCTCGCGCACTTGCTGCGGCGTGAGCTGGTAGTCGCGCAGCGGTTCCGCATAGGCGTCGGGCGCGCGCAACTCGCAGCCCTCTTGCGCATCGGCATCGTCGTCGTCACGCTGCTTGCGCAGCTGGTCGATGATGAAACGCTTGAAGTACAGAAACAGGGCACCGACGTGGTGGGGCGCGGCGTCGCTGTCGCTGTGCAAGACTTTTTCGATGAAGAACTGGTGGCGCAGATCGGCCAGGGAATCGCCCAGCGACGCCGCTTCGCGCGGGCGGCACGGGGTCAGCGCGGCGATGACGCGCTGGTAAAACTCGCCCAGTTCGCCTTGTGTCAGCTGCGGGCGGCGGGTCCAGAAAGCATGAATCCGTTCAAATTGTTCCGATTGCACAGCCGGTCCGATCGTGTGTTGGGCGCCACGCGCCACTGGCCGGCGGCGACGCGCACCGGCAAACAAGCAATACGCTGGCCAGACAAGAGAAACTTGTCAGTAAGGTAAAATGCATTTAAGCAATTTTCTCATATCACCGTCAAAATCGCTAACTTTTGTTACTTTCACGACAATTCCCGAGACGCCGATGCATCGCCTGATTTCCCTGTTTTTCAGCCTCATCTTTTTACTCTGCGGTAACGGCGTGCAAGCGGCCACGGGGAATGCCGCCAGCGGTCCCGGCAAGCGCATCGCGCTGGTGATCGGCAACGCGGCCTATCCGCAGCCCCTGTTAAATCCCGTGAATGACGCGCGCGCCATGGCCGAACGCCTGCGCCGCCTGGGCTTTGAAGTGCTGCTGCGCACGGACATCAATGCGGCGCAGCTGCAAAAGGCGTCGGCCGAGTTTTCCACGCAGGCGCGGGGCGCCGATATCGCCCTCGTGTTTTACGCGGGCCACGGCGCGCAGGCGGGCGAAGCCAATTATGTGTTGCCGCTGGGCGCCAACATGAATGCGCTGAGCGCGTCCGCCATCGCCGCGCAGGGTGTGTCCGTCTCCAGCCTGGCGGGCGACTTGCAGCGCACGGGCGCGCGCGGCGCCGTGCTGATCCTCGACGCTTGCCGCCAGGAATATACGCGCGGCGGCGCGGTGGTGGTTCCCGGCGGCAATGCGGCCAGCCACGGCTTTGCCGATACGGCCGCGCCGCGCGGCGTGGTGATCGCCTATTCGGCCGGTCCCGGCGCCCTGGCCCGCGATTTCTGGTCGCCCGATTCGCGCAACAGCCCCTACACGAGCGCCCTGCTCGACGCGCTGGACGCTCCGGGCCTGCCCATGGGCGACGTGTTTTCGCAAGTGGCGGCACGCGTCGCGGCCATGACGCACGACGTGCAAAAGCCCCGCGTGTCGTTCGGCGAAACGTCGGCGCGCCTGGTGCTGAACATGGGCAGCGGCAAGGGCGTCAGCCAGGCAACACCGGGCGTGCTGGCCTCGGGCAACAGCGGTATGCGCGCGCCAGCGCCAGCCATGGAAAAGCCGGCCGCACCGGGCGTCAAGATGTGGCCCGGCAACGTGCTGCAAGACATCAACTATGAAATCCGCATGCAGATCGCGGCCCGCCCGTTTCCCCGCCAGCAACTGGAAAAGCGCGCACGGGGCGGCGACCTGGTGGCGCTGACGGCCCTCGGCTATGGCATCGGCGGCGGCGACGCGGGCATCAAACAGCCGAAGGTGGGCATGCAGTGGCTGGAAAAGGCGGCCGCGAAAGATTTTCCGATTGCCCAGACCTATCTGGCCGAATTGCTGATGGTCAAGGGCGACCCTGCCTCGCTGAAACGGGCGGGCGCGCTGCTGGACGCCGCCTCGCAGGCGGGCTACACGGCCGCCCATGCGTATAAATTCGACCTGGCGCGGCGCACGGGCGCGCCGCCGCAGGATGCGGCCCGGCATTTGCAGGACGCGTTCATGGGCTTGATGAAGGATTACCAGGGCGCCGCCAAGGACATGATGCAGCCGCCCAAAAAATAATTTCAAATAATTTTGGATTTCCCTGAACTGCCCCCGTTATCCGTGGGTACATGCAATACAGCATGACAGTGACCAGGGAAATCCCATGCAAGCATCCAGCCCAGCAGCAATCACCACCGGCCAACGGGGCCGCATCCTCGCCTACCAAGCCAGCGGACAAGGTTCCGTCAGCGTGGCCGGCATTCAACATGCCTTCGACGTCGCCACCCACTGGCGCTCCGACGTGGCGCCCGCCATCAACGCCGTCGTCGACGTGCGCTTCAACGAGTCAGGCGGCCTCGACACGGTCAGCGCCGTGGCGACGCAGCAACTGGCGCAGGAAGAGATGGCCGGCGCGGCGAAACTGGCGCGCGACAAGGGCCAGCAGTTGTGGGGCCAGGCCGTCTCGGCGCTGGGCATCAAGGTGCTGGCCAGCCTGGGCGTGCTGATCGCCGGCGCCTTTGTCTTCAACACCATCGGCATCCGTTTGTTCGCCTCCGTCTCGCGCACTTACTGGCAGTTGCTGGGCCTGTCCGCGGACAGCCTGGAAAGCTTTGCCCGCGATGGCGGCGGCGGTTTTACCTCGGCACAATTTTTCTTCCTGCTGGCCATTGCCGCCTGCTGCGCCACCATGGCCAGCAATCACCCGAAAGCGGCGCTGGGCAAGTGCGCGCCGCTGCTGTTCGTCGTCCTCCACAGCAGTTTGCTGTTCATCAAGATCAAGGGCGCCGTCAGCGACGCGGGCAACGCCATGGGCGGCATCATGGGCAGCCGCGCGGCCCGCATGGCCGAGCAGATGGCCAGCGAAATGCTGGGCCAGGTGTGGCAAGGGCTCTCGTTCGGCATCGGCTTTTACCTCGTGCTGGCCGCCAGCATTGTCCTGGCCGCGTACGGCTATGGCGAATACAAGCGCAAAACCGTCGGCTAAGTCACCCCACACACTCACTAAAGGAAATATCATGCAACGTACCCTCCCCGCCCTGCTCGCCATCGCCGTGCTCCTGTCCGCCTGCGGCAAGACGGATAACGCCACACCAGCCACTTCTGCCCCCGTCGCCGCGAATGTCGCTGACCTGGCCGCCAAGGCGCAAGTGAAGGCGGCCGCCGCCAGCCTGCCGCAAGCGGACGCTGCCACACCAGCGTCCAGCTATGTCGACATCACCAGCGGCAACCAGTTGATGTACAGCTACATCGCCCTGTCCGGCGTGCCGCCCGACTACGCGGCCGTGGCGCAGCGCATCTCGCGCGAATATGCGGGCAGCAACGATGCCTTCCGCAAGCAGGAAGTGCTCGACGCCCTGAAACCGCAGATCGACGCCAAGGTCAGCGAAGCGAAAACCCGGCGCTACCTGCGCTACCAGATCAATGGCCAGGGCGCGCTGTCGCCGTACGCCATGAACAAGGCCGCCTTCCCGGCCAAGTTCGCCGACGCGGGCACGTATTACTACATGTACGACAATGGCGACTACAAGCTGGCGTTCACGAATGGCGATGGCTATTCGCTGCTGAAGGTGGACCAGGAGGCGGCCCGCAAGATCGAGGCGGCGCGCAGCGGCTACAAGGACTTCGCCATCGTCGTGTATGCCTACGCCCAGGAAGCGGACATGGCCAGCAACCAGGTCAAGGCGCAGATCGTCAAGGTGGCGATCAAGCTGAACGGGCAGGAAATTCCCGTCAGCCAGGCGCAGTAGAACGGGCTCGGTTACACTGTTCGCCACATTGCATCGGGATAGCGACATGGGCGAACAGACACTGGCGGAACAACATCTGGCAAACGGGCAACGGCTGCAACAGGCGGGCAAGCTGATCGAGGCGATCAATGCCTACCAGGCCGCGTACAAGCAAGACCCGGCCCTGGCCGAAGCGCAGCATTTCCAGGGCCTGGCCATGCTGGAATTGGGTCAGGGCGCCATCGGCCTGGGCCTGTTAAAACTGTCGCTCAAGCAACAGCCCGACAATGCCCTGTTCCACTACAACCTGGGCAACGTGCTGCGCGGCACGGATAGCGAGGCGGCGCTGGCCAGCTACGCCACGGCGGCGCGGCTGGCGCCGCACGAGCACGATTTCGCCATCAGCCATGCCGAACTGCTGATGGGAAAACAGCGTCTGCTGGAAACCATCGCCGAACTGGAACGGGCCCACGCCCTGCGTCCGCAGCGTTGGCAAACCCTGCAGGGACTGGCCGAGCTGTATTACCGCACGGGACAGCAGGAACTGGCGCTGGCGCGCTACGCGCAAGGCCTGGCGCTGCATCCGGCGCTGGCGCAAACGTGCTGCATCGGCTTTGCCAGTCCGCAAGCGGAACAGGCAGAAACATTGACGCCGCTCAATGTCGCGGACACCCTGCACGATTTTATCCGCGAAACGGACTTGCACATCCTCGACGATTTCCTGCCCGACCCGGCCGCCTGGCGCGCGCAGGCGCTGGCGTTGCCGTTCGAGCAACAGCGCTATGCGGGACAAAACTATCCGGGCAGCCAGACGGCGGGCCAGCCCAGTCAAGCCATCATGGAGCGCATCGCCACGGCCTTGGGCCGCCCCATCCGTTTCATTTCGCCCGACAATGGCTCGTACCGCCTCAGCTATGCGGACGCCATGGCGCGCACGGATATCCACGTGGACAATGAGACGGGCAACAATTTCAATTTCTATGCGGGCGTGCTGTATTTGAACCCGCCCGAGCAATGCCAGGGCGGCACCACCTTCTGGCGCCACCAGCCCAGCGGCTGGTACCGGAGACTGCCCGAGGCGGACGTCAAGGCGGGCGGCTACGCCAGCTTCAAGGATTTCCAGAAACGCTGGCTGCCGAACAGCAAAGTGCAGAAATTCAATGACTTGCAGGAACAACGCGACAGTTGGCAAGCCCTGCTGGAAGTGCCCATGCGCCACAACCGCCTGATCGTCTACAAGGGCCATTACTTTCACTCGATCAGCAATGTGTTTGGCGACACGCCGGAGAATGGGCGGCTGGTGCAGCTGTTTTTCTTTGAAGTGCCCGACTAGTACATATCCTGTGCCGTGGCGCGCACAGCTTTCAATAACATGTCCGCGCCCGGCGACAACAGATGATCCTGCTGGCGGATGATGCCGAACGCATCCATCTTGCACGGCAGCTCGATGGGTAAAATGCTCAGCACGTTCAACGATTCGTAGTAGTGCGCCACTTCCATCGGCATCACGTGCAGCGAGTCCGTTTGCTGCAGCAAGGACGTGATCAACAGCAAGGCCGTCGTATCGACCACGTCGACGGGCGGCTCCAGGCCCGCGCGGCGGAACATCATGTCGAAGCGGTGGCGCAGGATGCTGCCTTGCGGCGGCAAGATCCACGGCTGGCCCGCCAGGTCCTTCAACTGCAGATTCTTGCGCGACAGCAAAGGGTGGCCATTGCGCGCCACGGCGCTGGCCGGCTCTTCCGTCAATTCCTCGTAGATGAGACCGGCGCTGCTTTCCTTTTCCAGGATGCGCCCGATCATGAAGTCCAGGGTGCCATGCTGCAGCATGTCCATCAGGGTATTGCTGTGCTCCAGGTGCACGCCGATGCGCATCAAGGGCGCCTGCTGCTTGATGCGGGCAATCGCCCGCGGCAGCAAGGCCATGGCGGGCGTCATGATGACGCCCACTTCCACCTGGCCCGTCAGGCCCGACTTCAGGGCGACGATGTCGTCATGCGCCAGCGACAGGCTCGTCAAGGCCATGCGCGCGTGGCGTATCATCGTTTCGCCGTAGATGGTCGGCTCCATGCCGCGCGGCAGCCTGTCGAACAGGCGCACGTCCAGCATCTCTTCCAGGTCCTTGATTTGCTTGGACGCGGCCGGCTGCGTCATGTGCAATTCTTCCGCCGCGCGGTGGATGTTGCGCTGCTCGTCAAGGGCGATCAACAGCAGCAATTGCCGCGTCTTCAGGCGGGCTCGCAAGAACCAGTTGGGGTTGAGGGTATCCATGAATAAATCATATCATGATCGATATCGCTTTTAACTCAATATCGATGTTATAGATATCGGTGTGTCTCCTTTTTGTGTATCGTCAAGCAGTGTTCAGGATGCCTTGCAGACGGCGCTGGGGTTGGCCGCCGGACCGGCCGTTTGCGGGATGAAGTCGATGGTGCCGTCCGGCTTGTATTTCAGCTCTTCCACGGCGACGGAACGCCGGTATTCACCGCCGCCGGGCAATTTATCGTTGTGATAGAAGATATACGACTTGCCGTTGAATTCGATGATGGCCTGGTGAATGGTTTTTACGATGGCATTCTTGTCCATGATGGTGCCGCGGAAATGCCATGGCCCTGTCGGCGTGGGCCCCGTCGAATACGCCGTTTCCTCGGGGAAGTTGCGCGAGTACGACAGGTAATACGTGCCCGCATGCTTGTGCATATACGCCGCTTCCGTGAACGCATCCATGCCGAAGGTCAGGATCGGGCCGTCGAGCTCCGTCATATTCGCTTTCAGCTTGGCGTACTTCAAGACCGTGTTGCCCCAGTAAATGTAGGCTTGGCCATCCGTGTCGATGAAGACGGCCGGATCGATGTCGTCCCACGGGATCGCCGTCTGCTTCGTCATGTCGTTCGTGATCAGGGCGCTGCCGCGCGCGTCGACGAAGGGGCCCGTCGGGCTGTCGGACACGGCCACGCCGATGGCCTTGCCGGGGATGGTCTTGTGGTCGACGGTCGAATAGAAATAGTATTTATTGCCGCGCTTGACGATGTCGCCGGCCCACGCATCCTTGCCGGCCCAGGCGAAGGTGGAAAAGCGCACGGGCGAGCCGTGATCCGTCCAGTTCGCCATGTCGCACGAGGAATACACGCGCCACTCGTGCATGCGGTAATCCGTGTCCGTGGCGCTCGCTTCATCGTGGCCGACGTACAGGTACACCCTGCCATTGTCGACCAGCGCGGCCGGGTCGCCCGTGTAGATATCCTTGACGATGGGGTTGGCCGCCTGCGCGCCGAGTGGGGCGCAGGCGAGCGCCGCCGCCATGCCGATGGCTGCGGCACGTTTGTGTTGCTGGAACATCAGATTAACTCCCGTTGGTATTTTTCTGGCCCATGGCCATCAGTCTTTGCACGACGCAAAAGACGAACAGCAAGCCGCCGATGACGATCTTGGTCCACCACGAGCTGAGCGTGCCGTCGAAGGCGATCAGGGTCTGGATGGTGCCCAGCACCAGCACGCCCGACAGCGCGCCCGCCACGTAGCCGTAGCCGCCACTAAGCAGGGTGCCGCCGATGACGACGGCGGCAATCGCGTCCAGCTCCGTGCCTTGCGCATGCAAGCCATAGCCGGACAACATGTAGAACGAAAACAGCACGCCGCCCAGCGAGGCGCAAAAGCCGCTGAACGCATAGATCAAGACCTTGGTGCGGCCGACAGGCAACCCCATCATCAAAGCCGACTGTTCATTGCCGCCGATCGCATACACGGCGCGGCCGAATGGCGTCGCATGCGCCAGCCAGATGGCCAGCAGCAAGGTCGCCACGGCGATCACGACGCCGGGCGAGACGAAGCCGCCCAGGAATCCCAGCTGGGTCTGCGACATGGCCACGAACAGGGGGTCGGCTATGGTGATGGAATTGATGCTGATCAAATAGCACAGGCCCCGCGCCAGAAACATGCCGGCCAGGGTGACGATGAACGGCTGCAATTTGAAGTAATGGATCAGCGCGCCCATGCTGGCGCCGAATACGGTGCCCAGCGCCAGCACGGTGACGATCACCAGCAGCGGCGGCCAGTGCGCCACGTTGAGCAGCCAGGCGGCGATCATGGTCGACAGGGCCAGCACGGAACCGACGGACAGATCGATGCCGCCGGAAACGATGACGAAGGTCATGCCGACGGCGATCACCAGCAAAAAGGCGTTATCGATCAACAGGTTAAAGATCACTTGCGTCGACAGCAGGCCCGGATAGGCGGCGCCGCCCAGGCCCAGCATCACCACCAGCAGCAAGACCGTGACGAGCGAGGTGAAATACGGGGTGTGCAGCAAGCCCTTCATGCTTTTCTCCGATGCAGCAATTGCTTGAATTCCGACGATTGCGACAGGCAGACGAGGAAGACGACGACGGACTTGACGACCATGTTCACTTCCGGCGGCACGCCCAGCGAATAGATGGTGTACGTCAGGGTCTGGATGATGAGCGCGCCGATCATGCTGCCGACCAAGCTGAACTTGCCGCCAGCCAAGGAGGTGCCGCCCAGGGTGACGGCCAGGATGGCGTCCAGTTCCAGCATCAGGCCCGCATTGTTCGCGTCGGCGCTCTTGATGTTCGAGCTGATCATCAGCCCGGACAGGCCCGCGCAGGCGGCGCAAAAGACGTACACGAAGAAGATCAGGGTCGCCGTCCTGATGCCGGCCAGGCGCGCGGCGACGGGGTTGATGCCGACGGCCTGGATGAACAGGCCCAGGGCGGTCTTGCGCATCAGCACGGCCGTGATGAGGAACACGGCAGCGACGAGGAACAGCGAGAACGGCAAGCCGAACAAATAACCGCTGCCGATGAAGAAGAACGGTTGATAATAGACGGTGACGATCTGTCCATCCGTCAACAATTGCGCCAGGCCACGCCCCGCCACCATCAGGATCAGGGTGGCGACGATGGGCTGCAAGCCCAGGCCCGCCACCAGCACGCCATTCCAGGCGCCGCACAGCAGGGCCGCGCCCAGGGCGGCCGCCAGGGCCCAGCCCATGGGAATGTTGCTTACATAGGTCGGCACGCCATTGTCCATCACCATGGTACCGCCGATCAGCATGGCAGCCACGGTGCCGGACAGGGCCACGACGGCGCCCACGGAAATATCGATGCCGCGCGTGGCAATGACCAGGGTCATGCCCAGGGCCGCCAGCATCAGGGGAGCGGCGCGGTTGACGATGTCGATCACGCTGCCGTACAAATGACCGTCACGAATTTCCAGATGGAAAAATCCGGGGATGGCGAAGAAGTCGACCAGCAGCAGCAAGCACAGCGCGGCCAGGGGCCGGCTCAGAGGGTGATGTAAAACAGTATGCAAGGCGGACGTACCCGTAGTGGAAGCCGGACGCGCCAGCGGCGCGCTCGATGGCGTGGATAAACTCATGTGGCGTCTCCGGCGATCACTTGCAGCACGGAACTGTCGTCCAGCTCGCCACGCGCATAGTCGCCGCAGGCCTTGCGGTCGCGCATGACGACGATACGGTCGCTGCAGCGCAGCACTTCCGGCAGCTCGGAAGAGATGAACAGGATGGCCATGCCCTTGCGGCACAGCTTGCTTACATAGCTCATGATTTCCTGCTTGGCGCGCACGTCGATGCCGCGCGTCGGCTCGTCTAAAATCAGCATGGCGGGCGACGTCACCAGCCAGCGCGCCAGCAAGGCTTTCTGCTGATTCCCGCCCGACAGGCTGCCGATGGGGGTCTCGATGCTGGCCGTCTTGATGCCCAGCGCCTTCACATATTCGTCGGCCAGCGCCTGCTGGCGTTTGAACGGAATGGCGCGCAGCAATCCCGTGCGGGCCTGCAAGGCCAGGATGATGTTTTCGCGCACGGACAGCGACAGGATCGCGCCCTCGTGCTTGCGGTCTTCCGAGCAAAAACCGATATCGCGGGCAATCGCGTCGCGCGGCACGTGGAACTGGCGCGGCTTGCCTTGCATGGTGATGCTGCCGGAATCGGCCTTGTCGGCGCCGAACAGCAGGCGCGCCAGTTCCGTGCGGCCCGAGCCGAGCAAGCCGGCCAGGCCCAGCAATTCACCCTGGCGAATGTGGAAATCCATGGGCAGCAAGGCGCCCTTGCGGCCCAGTCCCGTCGCTTCCAGCACGGCGGGACCGAAACTGGCGGCGTCCGCTTCTTGCGCCAGATCAAGCTCTTGCGCCTGCGTGTCGGCCGCCACGCCGATCATCTTGTTCACCAGCGCCAGGCGCGACAGTTCGCTGCACGCGTATTCCCCTTCGCGCTCGCCGTTGCGCATGACGGTGATGCGGTCGGAAATGGCGTAGGTCTGGTCCAGGAAGTGGGTCACGAAAAGTATCGCCATGCCCTGCTCGCGCAGGCGGCGCAGCACGGAAAACAGCAGATTGACTTCCGCCTCGTCCAGGCTGGACGTGGGCTCGTCGAGGATCAGCACGCGGGCCGAAATGTTCAGTGCGCGCGAAATGGCCACCATTTGCTGGATGGCCAGCGGAAAGCTGGACAGTTGCGCCGTGACATCGATATCGATCTGCAATTGCTGCAGCAAGGCGCGCGCCTGTTGCTGCATGGAACGCCAGTCGATGGGGCCGAAGCGGCCGCCGAAGCGGCGCGGATAGCGGCCGATAAAAATGTTTTCCGCCACCGACAGGTTCGGGCACAGATTGACTTCCTGGTACACCGTGCTGATGCCCAGCAACTGCGCATCCGATGTGGAGGCGGGGGCGATGGGCTGGCCATCGAGCAAAATCTGGCCGCTGTCGGGCGTATAGACGCCCGTCAGCACCTTGATCAGGGTCGACTTCCCCGCGCCGTTTTGCCCCATCAGGGTGTGCACTTCGCCCGGATACAGGCGCAGGGCAACATCGCTGAGGGCTTTGACGCCGGGAAAGGACTTGCTGATGCCGCGCAACTCCAGCAAGGGAGCTGGCGCGGCATTGTGATGCGCTTGCGTCTTCATCATGCGGCAAGCTTAGTATTTACGGTTCGGGAATTCCTTGGCGGCCACCTCGGCAGGGAACACGCCTTCCACCGTCGTGATGCGCGCTGGCACGGGCTTGCCGGCCACCACGTCGCGGGCGATGGACATCAATTGCGGGCCCAGCAGCGGGCTGCATTCGACGGTCACGTTCAGCTTGCCGGCGATCATGGCCTCGAACGCGCCTTTGACGCCATCGATGGAGATGATGATGATGTCCTTGCCCGGTTTCATGCCCGCTTCTTCGATGGCCTGGATGGCGCCGATGGCCATGTCGTCATTGTGCGCATACAGCACGTTGATCTTCTTGCCTTCGGCCTTGAGGAACGCTTCCATCACTTCCTTGCCCTTGGCGCGCGTAAAGTCGCCCGTTTGCGAACGGATGATCTTCATCTTCGGATTCTTGCCCACCACTTCCAGGAAGCCCGCCTTGCGGTCGATGGCCGGCGCGGAGCCGACCGTGCCCTGCAGTTCGACGATGTTCAGCGTCGCATCCGGGGTTTTCTTGGCGTGTTCGAGCAGCCATTGCCCCGCGCGGCGGCCCTCTTCCACGAAGTCGGAACCGATGAAGGTGACGTACAGCGATTTGTCGGCCACGTTGACGGCGCGGTCCGTCAGAATGACGGGAATCTTGGCGGCCTTGGCTTCGCGCAAGACGGTATCCCAACCCGATTCGACGACGGGCGAGAAGGCGATCACGTCGACTTTTTGCGCGATGAACGAGCGCAGCGCCTTGACCTGGTTTTCCTGCTTTTGCTGGGCATCGGCAAATTTCAGGGTGACGCCATCTTTCTTGGCGGCATCCTTGATGGAGACGGTATTGGCGGTGCGCCATTCGCTTTCGGCGCCCACCTGCGAAAAGCCCATGACGAGGGGCTTGGCGGCGAAGGCGGAAGAAGTAGCCAAGGTGGTGGCAGAAGCGGCCAGCAGCATGGCGCTGGCGAGGAGGGTGCGGCGTGTCAATGTCATTCTTGTCTCCAGTTTTTTTTGGAATACCATCACAGCCGGATGCCGGATGGGCGGTTTTTTATGAACCCATGGTAGGAGAAAGCAACATAGCCATCCAATCAATTCTTTTTCGCTTGCGATACCGATTTGCGTATCGGTAGAACGAGCCGGGTCCTTCTGCCCTCAGCGCAACAGGCGCAGCCCGTACAGACCGCCCGCCACGGAATCCTTGCCGGCGACAAATTTCACGCTGAGTTTGCCGTTGCCAGCCGCCACCAGGGCCTGGGGAATGGCGATATCGAGCGTGTGCAGTTCCTGTGGCGCATCGGCCGCCACGGCGACCGTTTGCAGTTTCGTGCCGTTGAGCAAGACGTCAAATACGCGGCCCGCATCGAGGGTGGACAGGGTCAGGCGCAGGGTCTTCGCTTCGCCTTGCGGATCGCTCAGTACATAGCTGAACCAGCCCGTCGCATGGCGCCAGTGCCGGCCCTTGTTGACGCCGTTTTCTCCCCCTTCCGCCTGGAAGTTGTGGTCGGACTCCGGCTGCTGCTGTCCCGGCGCCACCTGGTCGATGGTGAGCGCGTCGAGCGCCAGACGCTCGGATTCCGCCTGGCGCGTGCTTTCCTGCAGCTGCGCCAGCCTGGCCGGCGTGGATACGGGCCAGTACAGCATGTAGCGAGAGTCATGCAGGCGGAAGAAGGGGATCAGTTTTATCTTCGCCGCATCCTTGCCCTGGATCAAGCCGGGCGCTGTAAACGTCAGCGGCTGGCCCTTCACGGGTTTGATCTTGCGCATGAAATCCTGCTCGTCGCTGACGAACAGCGGTGACGATTCCAGCGGACACACTTGCCCTTGGGCGATATGACCCATGCGGGTATCGTCGGCAAAATAGTTCAGTTGTTCATGGGCGAACGGCTGCGTCTTGGCGGCCAGCACGATGGGACCATGCAGCACGGCGTAATAATTCGACTGGTCCGGCATCTGTTCCAGGCGCGTCGTCATCGGCAGCACGACATCGACGCTGTCGCCGGTTTTCCACGCGCGCGTGATCGTCACGTACTCGCCCGGCACGCTATTCACGCGCAGCGCCTTGCCGTTGAGTTTGACGCGCAGCTTGCCCTTGGCTACCCATTGCGGGTAGCGGATCTTCAGGCTGAAGTTTGTATTGCCGCGCACCGTGATGCGCGTCGTGTCACGGTCGGGGAACTGGGTCGATTGGACGATCTTGACGCCCTGCTCTTTCCAGTCCAGCGTGGACGCCATGAACAGGTTCACGTACAGGGCGTCGCCGTCATGGGCGTAGATGAACTCGCCATACTTGGCCTGGCTTTCGATGCCGGAACCCACGCAGCACCACATGCCCTTGTCCACTTGCGAATACACGCGGTAGTGGTTCGGGCGCATGGGCGTAAAGTAGACAAAGCCGCCCGTGCCGGGGCGCTGCGACGACAAAATGTGGTTGTACAGGGCGCGCTCGTAGTAATCCGCGTAGCGCACCTGCTCGTCGCGCTGGAACAATTGCTCGGTGAGCTTGAGCATATTGTAGGTATTGCACGTTTCCGGCCCTTCGACCTCCTCCACCATCGAGGAAAAATCGTGCTCGTCGTGGAAATGTTCCTTGACGCTGTTGCCGCCGATGGCCACCGTGCGCTTGTCGTGCACGGTTTGCCAAAAGAATTGCGCCGCCTGCTGCCAGTCGCGCCGGCCCGTCAATGCACCGATGCGCTCGAAGCCGATCACCTTCGGGATTTGCGTATTCGCATGCAAGCCCGTCAATTTGTCCTGTTGCGCCACCAACGGTTGCAATATGGCCTGGTGCGAAAAGCGCACGGCCAGGTCCAGGTAGCGCTGCTCGCCCGTCATGGCGTAAACGTCGGCCAGCACTTCATTCATGCCGCCGTGCTCGGCGCGCAGCATCGCTTGCATCTGCGCATCCGTGAGCGAGGCCGACAGTTTCACGGCCCAGTCCGACAAGGCGATCAGCATGGTTTTTGCTTGCTCGCTGCCCGCCTGCTGATACGCGTCGCGCAAGCCGGCAAACACCTTGTGCAGGTTGTACCACGGCACCCAGCGCCCATTGACGGAAAAGGTGTCGGCCTGCATGTCTCCCTTGGCGATGGCTTGCCAGGCGGCGCTGCCGTCGGGAATGCCACCCAGGTAGCCGTTGCCATTGGCGTCCTGGCATTTTTTCAGCTCCGCCAGCATGTAGTCGAGCCGTTCGCGCGCCTGCGCATCGCCCGTGGACGCCACCATCAGCGCCAGCGCGGACAGATAATGCCCGCCCAGGTGGCCATCGAGGCCCGTCGATTCCCAGTTGCCATAGCTGGGCTGCACCTGCGGCAAGCCCGCCTCGCGGCGGAACGGCGCCAGCAATTTATCCGGCTCGAAGGCCAGCAGGTAGTGCAAGTCCGTCGTCTGCGCATCGAGGAACGGTCCCGCTCCCAGGCGCACGGACGAGAGGGGAAACAGCTCCGCTGCCTGCAGGACAGGCGTGGCCAGGCCGCCGGCGGCCAGCGCCAGCGTCAACACGGTTCTTTTCACGATGCGTCCTTACGGTTTGGCGGCCGGCAACTGGCGGCTGCGATAGCGGTTCAAGTCGCGGGGATCGACTTGCGGCCAGCCGTCCTTGTCCCACGTCATGGGCAGGATCTTGAGCTTCTGCAAGTAATTGTCCGCCGTTTCATACGCGTGCAGCACCAGGTAATCCTTGCCGTCAAACGTGTAGGCGCTGTTGTGGCCCAGGCCTTGCCAATCCTTGTCGCCTTTCAGTAGCACCGTGCCGCCGCCCTGCGCCATGTCGCGGCCATCCCTGTCCAGGTAAGGGCCCGTCACGCTGGTCGAGCGGCCCACGGCCAGGTGATACGTGCTTTTTTCCTTCTGGCAGCACAAGCCCCACGAGACGAACAAGAAGTAATCGTTGCCGCGCTGGAAGATGAACGGCGCTTCAATTTCCTCGGGTGCGGGCTTGAATTCGCCGGCCCTTGGCGGCAGCGGTGCGCGGCGCGCCAACGAGTGCCACTCTTGCGGTTCCGCAATACGGGTCCAGTCGGGCGTCAATTTCACCAGCTTGATGCCGTTCCAGAACGAGCCGAAGGACATCCACGGCGTGCCGTGCTTGTCCGTGATGATGTTCGAATCGATGGCGTTCCACTCGTCGCGCTCGGGCACGGATTGCAGCAGCATGCCCTGGTCCACCCAGCGGTAATCGGGCGAACGGGGATTCAAGGTGGTGTTGACGGTCACGCCGATGCCCGACGTATTCTTGCCGAAGCCGGACACCGAGTAGTACAGGTAATATTTTCCGTCATGAAATTGCACGTCGGGCGCCCAGATATGGTCGTCAAACGATGGCGCGGCCGTCCTGGCCCAGGTCGGCTGGCCCGCAAACACGCGCCCTTCCGGTTGCCAGTCGAGCATGTTTGTCGAGCTGTAAAAGGTAATGCCGGGACCCGTGCTGTACAGATAATACGTGTCGCCTTCCTTGGCCATCACGGGGTCGTGCACGCTGACCTGGGCCGCGTGCGCGGCAGCCATGATCGCCAGAGTGCTCAGGATGGCGGCCGCGCCGCGCGTCAACATGTGCATCGTCTTCTCCAAAATGGTCAGCCGGCCCATCATGCGGGCCGGCCGGATGAATGACAAGGGGTGAAGACTATTCGACAGCCACCACCACGACGGCCTTGGCGGGCACCGACACGGTCAGCTTGCCACCCTGCGCCTTGGCATTGAACGCCACCGGTTGTACGGCTTGCGGTTGCGCAAAGCTGTTGACGGCATCCATCTTGCCTGCGGTCAGCACGCGGCCCGTCACGCTGGCCACTTGCTTGCCGGCCAGCGCCACGCTCACGTCGACAGCCTTGTGCGGGTTGGTATTCACCAAGGACAAGTACACCTTGCCATCCTTGGCGCGCGCTGCCGAGGCGCTGACTTCAGGAATGCTGACCTTGCCCAGGCTGTACTTGCCATTGCCATTGATGGCGACCGGTAACGATGTGGCATCCTGGAACGGCACGTACATTTCAAACGCGTGATACGTGGGCGTGAGGAAATATTTATCCTTGTCGGTGATGATCATCGCCTGCAGCACGTTGACCATTTGCGCGATATTCGTCATGCGCACGCGGTCTGCATGGGAGTGGAAAATATTGAAGTTCAGGGCGGCGACGAGCGCATCGCGCAAGCTGTTTTGCTGGAACAAGAAACCCGTGTTGGTGCCCGGCTCCACGTCGTACCAGGTGCCCCATTCATCGACGTACAAGCCCGTCTTTTTCGATGGGTCGTTCTTGTCGATGGCGGCGATATTGTTCTTGATCAAGCTATCGATACGCAGGGTACGGCTCAGGGTGGAAATCCACTCATTTTCACCAAAGCCCGTGGCGGCGCCCTTCTTTTCCCACACGCCGGTCGGCACCGTGTAGTAGTGGAAACTGATGGCGTCCATCATGTTCGGCTTGATTTCGCGGCTCAGGGTGCTGGACCAGCTGGTGTCGTCGTCATTGCCGCCGCTGGCGATGAATTTCGGGCGCGCGCTTTCCGGCGTCTTCATGAAGGTGTGATAGTGCTTGTACAGATCGGCGTAGTACTGCGGGCGCATATTGCCGCCGCAACCCCAGGCTTCATTGCCGATGCCAAAGTAATCGACTTTATACGGCTGGGCGCGGCCATTCTTGCGGCGCAGTTCGGCCAGGGTGGACTTGCTGTCCGACGTCATGTATTCCAGCCATTCGGACATTTCCTGCGGCGTACCGGAACCGAGGTTGCCGTTGATATAGGTCTGTGCACCCAGCAACTCGGCCAGGTCGAAGAATTCGTGCGTGCCGACGGCGTTCGACTCTTCCACGCCGCCCCAGTTGGTATTGACCTTGGTCGGACGCTTCTCGCGCGCGCCGATGCCATCCTTCCAGTGGTATTCATCGGCAAAGCAGCCGCCCGGCCAGCGCACCAGGGGCACGTGCAACTGTTTCAGCGCGCCCAGCACGTCATTGCGCCAGCCTTTGGTGTTCGGAATGGACGATTCCGGCCCCACCCACATGCCTTCGTAGATGCCCGTGCCCAGGTGTTCGGCGAACTGGCCGTAGATGTTTTTATTGATCACGGAACCAGGCTTGGCCACGTCGATGGTGACGCTGACGGGCGCGGCAAAGGCGCTGCCGACGGCCATGGCCAGGCTGAGGGCCACGATGCTGGTGTTGATACATTTCATGCTGTCTCCTGTTTTTAAGTGAAAAGCAAGGGCCGGGATCGACCCGGCAATGGATGTGGCGATGCCTCTCCTGCCGCAGGGTTGGGGCGGCAAGAGCGGTATTTCAAAGGAGGGGGATGGCTGCGGGCAAACCCGCGGCCGACAAAACGCCCAGGGCTAGGCGCAGGGTCGCAGACAGTACGCTAGTACGGCAAGACCCTGCAACAACGCCCTGGACGTTTTGTCAGACCCAGCCGGCGTCGACGATGAATTCTTGACTGGAGCACATCGCGCCGTCATCGGAGGCGAGGAACAGCACCATGGCGGCAATGTCCTGTGGCATCAGCTTGCTTGGCAAGCATTGGCTTTTCTTGATTTCCACTTCCGCCGCATCGTCGACCCACAGGTCGATCTGGCGCTGCGTCATGACCCAGCCGGGCGTCACCGTGTTGACGCGGATATTGTGCGCGCCGTAATCGCGCGCCAGGCCCCGCGTGAGGCCCACGACGGCCGCCTTGGTGGTGGCATACACGGGGTAGCCGCCCGACTTCATGTGCCACGAGATCGAGCTGACGTTGATGATGGAACCGCCGCCCTGGCGCTTCATGCCCTCGAACACGGCCTGGCACGTGAAGAACATGGGACGTTGATTGATCGCAATGCGCTCGTTCCAGTATTCCAGGGTGACATCCTGCGCCTGGTGGCGCTGGTCGTTGGCGGCATTGTTGACGAGGATATCGAAGTCGCCCAGTTGATCGGCCAGTTCGGCCATGACAGCTTGCAGGGAGGCAATATCCGTGATGTCGCAATGGCGGAACACGGGTGCCGTCCAGCCCGCTTCAGCCAGTCGGCGGCACAGGGCCTCGCTCGCTTCCACGGCGATATCGACAAACGCCACCACGGCGCCCTGGGCGGCAAATTCCGCCACCAGGGATTCGCCGATGCCGCTGCCGCCACCCGTGATGAACACGCGCTTGCCCTGCAAGCTGCCATATTTCGCCAATTGCTTCATCTTGTCTCCACCTGTTTATTTTTTATGTACAACGTGCAACGCAAGCTGGCGCGGCAAGGCCATCGGCCCCGCCGCGCAGCAGGTTTTTACTCCTTGCCGAGAACGCCATCCTTGCGGCGCCAGATCCCCAGCGGATTATCGTCGCGCAGCGACTCCGGCAGCAAGTCCTGCAGCAGGTTCTGGTACGACACAGGGCGCAGGAAGCGGTTGATGGCCGCCGTGCCGACGGAGGTGCTGCGGCCGTCCGACGTGGCCGGGAACGGGCCGCCGTGCACCATGGCCGTCGACACTTCCACGCCCGTCGGGAAACCGTTGGCCAGGATGCGGCCCACGCGGCGTTCCAGCACGGGCAGCAAGCGGCGCGCGTCCGCCAGGTCGCCCGCATCCATCTGCAGGGTGGCCGTCAACTGGCCTTCCAGGCTTTCCGTAATCGCCAGCAATTGTTCCATGTCGCGGCAAGCCACCAGCAGCGAGGCGGGGCCGAAGACTTCGTCGCGCAAGTCGTGTTTGGCCAGGAAAGCCTCGCCCGACGTGACGAACAGGGCGGCGGCGCCCTTGCCCTCTTCTCCCGTATTCTGCACCAGCGGCGTCACGTCCGCGTGCTGCGCCAGGGCGGCGACGCCCTTGGCATAGCTGCTGGCGATGCCGGCCGTCAACATGGTGGCGGCCGGCGCGGGCGCCAGCGCTTCAGCGGCAGCGGCGGCAAAGGCCGTAAAGTCGGCGCCTTCCAAGCCCAGCACGAGGCCGGGATTGGTGCAGAACTGGCCCACGCCCATCGTCAGCGAGGCGGCAAAACCGCCGGCGATCGCCGCGCCACGGGCGGCCAAGGCTTGCGGCAGCACAAACACGGGGTTGATGCTGCTCATCTCCGCGTAGACAGGAATCGGTTGCGGACGCTCGGCCGCCACCTTCATCAGGGCGATGCCGCCCGAACGCGAGCCCGTGAAACCGACGGCCTGGATGGCCGGATGGGCGACCAACGCCTGGCCGATGCCATTGCCCGTGCCCGTCAGCAAGGCAAATACGCCGGCCGGCAGCTTGCAGATGGCAATCGCCTTGACGATGGCGCGCGCCACCAGTTCCGACGTGCCCGGATGGGCCGAATGGGCTTTCAGGACGACGGGGCAGCCGGCCGCCAGGGCCGAGGCCGTGTCGCCGCCAGCCACGGAAAAGGCCAGCGGGAAGTTACTGGCCGCAAACACGGCAACGGGACCCAGGCCGATCATGCGCAAGCGCAAGTCAGGACGGGGCGGCACGCGGTCCGGCAGCGGGCTGTCGATGCGCGCATCCGTCCACGAACCTTCGCGCAGCAAGCCGGCGAACAGTTTCAACTGGCCCACCGTGCGGCCGCGTTCGCCTTCCAGGCGCGCGCGCGGCAAGCCGCTTTCCGTCATGGCGCGCACGATCAGGTCGTCGCCCAGTTCGCCGATTTGCGCGGCGATGGTGTCCAGGAAGTCGGCGCGCTCCGCATCCGTGGTGGCGCGGAACGGATCGAACGCGGCTTGCGCCAGACGGCATGCTTCGTCGATTTGCGCTACGTCAACCATGTGGAAGGCGGGCGCGATGTGGGCGCGCGCGGCCGGGTCCCACGCTTCGAAGGAGCCGCCATTGCCCTTGACGGCCACGCCGCCGATCCATGCATCACCGGTGATATTCAAACTCATAATGTGCTCACTTTCGCAAATTCGGTTGGGAAGACGTCGAGGCGGTTGCGCAAGGCAGGGCCAAAGGCCGGCGCTTCGATTTCAAAGGTTTCGCCCGGCGCCACGCTGACGCCATCGGCAAAGCTCAGGGTAGCCGTGCCAAAGAAATGCACGTGCACGTCGCCGGGGCGCTTGAACAGCGGATACTTGAAGTGATGGTGTTCCAGGTTGGCAATCGTGTGCGACATATTCTCTTCGCCGCTGACGAAGGCCTTTTCCCAGCGCACATTACCCGCCGCGTCCAGCACGCGCGAAGTACCGGCGATGTGCGCGGGCAATTCGCCCACCAGCAGGGCCGGGCCCACGCTGCAGGCGCGCAGCTTCGAGTGGGCCAGATACAGATAGTTCTGGCGCTCCGTCACGTGATCCGAGAATTCATTGCCGATGGCGTAGCCGACCCGGTAGGGCTGGCCGTCATCGCCGATCACGTACAGGCCGGCGATTTCCGGCTCTTCGCCGCCATCGAGGGCAAAGTCCGGCATGCGCAGCGGCTGGCCGCCCGCGCGCACGATGGAGCCGTCGCCCTTGTAGAACCATTCCGGCTGCGCGCCGGCCGTGCCAGCGGCTGGCTTGCCGCCTTCCACGCCCAGGCGGAACATTTTCATGGAGTCGCTCAAAGACTCGGCGTCGCCGCCGATCTTCTTGTGCATGGCGTCGCGCGCGCCGGCGCTGCCCAGGTGGGTCAGGCCCGTGCCCGTCACGTAGCAGTGCGCCTCGTCCGCATGGTCGAGCGGTGGCAGCACGCGTCCGGCAGCGGCCACGTCCGCATAGGAATGCGTGGCGTTGCCGACGGTGGCGTTCACCAGCTCCGCCAGATTGACACGCTTGCGGATGGCGTCTTGCGCCAGCGCATATGTCGTGTTGTAGCCTTCGATGACGCGGATCACGTCGTCTTGCAGCAGGCCGACGAGGCGGCCGCCATGTTCATTCGTAAATTGCAGCAACAGCATGGAATTCTCCGCTTAGTGTGAATGGCGCGGCACGGCGGAACCGCGATTGCCGACCAGGAAGTCGAAATCGCAGCCTTCGTCGGCCTGCAACACGTGTTCGATGTACAGTTGCTGGTAGCCGCTCTTCGGTCCGGGCGCGCTGCCCAGTTCGCGGGCCGCCAGGCGCTCGGCGATTTCCGTGTCGCTGATGTCGATGTTCAGGCTGCCGTTGTGGCAATCGAGGGCGATCATGTCGCCATCGCGCACGATGCCCAGCGGGCCGCCCGCCATGGCTTCCGGCGCCACGTGCAAGACGACGGTGCCATAGGCCGTGCCGCTCATGCGCGCATCCGAGATGCGCACCATGTCGGTGATGCCTTGCGCCAGCAGTTTCGGCGGCAAGCCCATGTTGCCCACTTCCGCCATGCCCGGATAGCCTTTCGGGCCGCAGTTCTTCATGACCAGCACGGAGTTCGCGTCCACATCCAGGTCCGGGTCAAGAATGCGCGATTTATAGTGTTCGAAATCCTCGAACACGACGGCCTTGCCCCGGTGCTGCATCAAATGCGGCGAAGCGGCAGACGGTTTCAATACGGCGCCGCGTGGCGCCAGGTTACCGCGCAGCACGCAAATGCCGCCATCGGCCAGCAAGGGGTTGTCCAGCGTGCGCACCACTTCATCGTTGTAGATCGGCGCTTCGACGCAGTTGTCCCACAGCGACTTGCCGTTGACGGTCAAGGCATTCTTGTGCGGCAGCAAATCGCCTTCGCCCAGACGGCGTATGACGGCAGGCAAGCCGCCCGCATAGTAAAACTCTTCCATCAGGAAACGGCCCGACGGCAGCAAGTCGACGATGGTCGGCGTGCCGCGCCCTACACGGGTCCAGTCTTCCAGCTCCAGGGGCACGCCGATGCGGCCGGCAATCGCCTTCAGGTGGATCACGGCGTTGGTCGAACCGCCGATGGCGGCGTTGACCTTGATGGCGTTTTCAAACGCTTCGCGCGTCAGCACTTTCGACAGGCGCAAGTCTTCGTGCACCATTTCGACGATGCGGATGCCCGACATGTGCGCCAGCACGTAGCGGCGCGAATCGACGGCGGGGATGGCGGCATTGTGCGGCAGCGACGTGCCCAGCGCTTCAGCCATGCTGGCCATCGTCGAGGCCGTACCCATGGTGTTGCAGGTACCGGCCGAGCGCGACATGCCCGATTCGGCCGACATGAACTGGTGCAAGGTGATGGAACCGGCCTTCATCTGCTCGTGCAACTGCCATACGGCCGTGCCGGAACCGATGTCCTTGCCATTCAACTTGCCGTTCAGCATGGGGCCGCCGCTGACGACGATGGTGGGGATGTCGACGCTGGCCGCACCCATCAGCAGCGCCGGCGTCGTCTTGTCGCAGCCGACCAGCAGCACGACGGCGTCCATCGGGTTGCCGCGGATCGATTCTTCCACGTCCATCGAGGCCAGGTTGCGCGTCAGCATGGCCGTCGGGCGCAGATTCGATTCGCCGTTCGAGAAGACGGGGAATTCCACGGGGAAACCGCCCGCTTCCAGGATGCCGCGCTTGACGTGTTCGGCCAACTGGCGGAAATGGGCGTTGCAGGGAGTCAGTTCGGACCAGGTATTGCAGATGCCGATGATGGGCTTGCCGTGAAACTCGTGGTCAGGTATGCCCTGGTTTTTCATCCAGCTGCGGTACATGAAGCCGTTCTTGTCCTGCGAGCCGAACCACTCGGCAGAGCGCAGGGCAACCTTCTTTTTTGTCTCAGACATGCCATTCTCCTGGTTGTGCTATGCCGGATCTAATGTCGTCGGCCCGGGCAGCGATGTTGGAATACTAAAGAATCCTGCCATGCCTTTCCAATCAATTTTTAATGCGTTCCGATACCGAAAACGGTATCAACATGCCGTAATGAAAACGCCCTGCGGGCGCGTGGCGGCAGGGCGTGGGCTGTTTTCCCAGGGGTACTTACCCGGCGGAAAAGCGGTACACGGTGTGCGTCCGATATTCCTCGCCCGGACGCAAGATGCTGTTCGGGAAGTGGGACTGATTCGGCGAATCCGGGAAATGCTGGGTTTCCAGGCATAGCGCGCTGCGGTAGCCGTTGGCACGCAGCTTGCCGGGCTGGCTGCCGTCGAGGAAATTGCCGGAATAAAACTGAACGCCGGGCTCCTGCGTGTACACCTGCATCATCCTGCCCGATTGCGGATCGCGCACGGTGGTGGCCAGGCTGAGCAGCTGACCCGGCTGTTGATTCAGCACAAAGTTGTGATCGTAGCCACGGCCGATGCGGAGCTGCTCGTGCGGTAAATCGATACTGTCGCCGATGACGGTGCTCTGGCGCAAGTCGAACGGCGTGCCGGACACGTCCGCCAGTTCGCCCGTGGGAATCGAACCCGCGTCCACGGGCAGGTAGCGGTCCGCATTGATCGTCACCTCGTGGCCGAGGATATCGCCCTGCCCCGCCAGATTGAAATAGCTGTGATTCGTCAAGTTGACGGGCGTGGCCTGGTCCGTCACGGCGTGGTAGCGCAGGCTCAGGGCGTTGTCGTTGTCCAGTTCGTACACGACGGTCACGTCCAGCTTGCCCGGATAGCCGTCTTCGCCGTGCGGGCTGCTGCGCGTGAACGTGACGCCGACGGCATCGTCCCGGGTGAACGGCTCGGCCTGCCACATGACCTGGTGAAAGCCCTGGTTGCCGCCATGCAAGTGATTCGGTGCATTGTTGACGGCCAGCTGGTAATCCTTGCCGTCGAGGCTGAAGCGTCCCTCGGCAATGCGGTTGCCGAAACGCCCGATGACGGCGCCCAGGAAAGCGCCATTGGCCAGATAGGGTTCGAGGCGCTCGAAACCGAGCACCACGTCGGCCAACGTACCGTCGCGGTCCGGCACGTGGATTGCGCTGATGATGGCGCCAAAGTCGAGCACTTTGACTTGCATGCCCTGGCGGTTCGTCAGGGTAAACACGGTGACGTGCTGGCCACCGGGCAGGATGCCGAACGGCGCTTGCGTCACTGAAACAGAATCAACTGGGGTCATGGCGTCGGGTCCGAAACGTTACAGGGTCGATGAGCGGCCAAACACGGGCATGCCTTGCGCATCCCAGCGCAGCGGTTTGACGAACGTGTGGCGATCCGGGTTCCACAGCGGGTCGCCGACGATTTCCGTGTAGGTGCGGGCATGGTACACCAGCAATACGCCGTCGCCGTCCTCGGCCGTCGTGAAGCTGTTGTGGCCGGGGCCGTAGATGCCGTGCTCGTAGCAGGTGGCAAACACGGGCTCGGGCGACTTGCTCCACGAGAACGGGTCGAGCAAATCGGCTGACGCATCGGCCCACAGCAAGCCCATCGCATAATTTTCATCGGTGGCGCTGGCCGAATAGCTGATGAAGATCTTGCCATTGCGTTTCAACACGGACGGCCCCTCGTTGACCCAGAAGCCGCGGATTTCCCAGTCGAATTCCGGCTTGCTCAGCATCACGGGCGGACCGGCCAGCTGCCATGGCGTGGCCATCGGCGCGATATACAGGTTCGAATTGCCTTCGATGGCCACATCTTTCTGCGCCCACAGGTAGTACAGCACGCCGTCGTGCTCGAACGTGGTGGCGTCCAGGCAAAAGGTATCGATGCCCGTATCGATCTGTCCCATGAATTCCCACTCGCCTTCCAGCGGGTTGGCATTCGTATTGCGGATCGCATACATGCGGTGCTGGAACAATTTATGCTTGATTTCGCGGCTCGGCGCGGCGGCGAAATACACATACCAGGCGCCCTGGTTGAAGTGCAATTCCGGCGCCCACACCAGTTCGCTGTACGGCCCCGTGTCCGGCTTGTGCCACACGTCGACCGTGAGCGCATCGGCCAGGCCGGCGATACTGTCGGCGCGGCGCAGTTCGATGCGGTCGTACTGGGGCACGGAGGCCGTAAAGTAATAATAGCCGTCGCTGTGACGGTAGATATGCGGGTCGGCCCGTTGTTCGATCAGCGGTTTCAAGACGTCTGCCATGTTGCTTACTCCATTCAGTTATTCTTACGCGGCGACAAAACCGCGTTTGTGCATTTCCGACTTGACGCCGCTGTAGTACGCATCGCTGATGCGGTACTTGAACATCAGCAAGCCCATCAGCAAGTGGAAAAAGCCGGGGATGATCGACAGCATCAGGGCGATGCCGTTCAGGGCGAATTGCGTTTGCTCATGGTTGGGCTGGTAGTCGAAATACGCGAGCAGCACGCCCACCAGGCCGCCCGCCACCGCCATGCCCGCCTTCTGGCAGACGGAAATGCCGCCAAAGGCGAAGCCGGAGACGCGCTTGCCCGTCTTCACCTGTCCATAGTCGATGGTTTCCGCGATGGCCGACCAGAACACGGGCGCATGCAAGTCCACCACGAAGGACAGCAGGAAATACAGGGCGAAAGCCAGCACCGTATCGCTCGGTTTTACGAAGAAATAGATCGCCAGGCTGATCAGCGCGACGCCGATCTGCGTGTAGCGGAACAGTTTCACCTTGCAATAGAACTTGGTGATCCAGGTCGAGGCGATCATGGCCAGGATGGCGGCCACCACGCCCGTGGTCAAAAAGGCGGCCACCGTTTCCGTGCTGCCGCCCAGATAGTATTTCGCGTAATAAATGGCGACGGAACCGCGCACCACGTAGCCGATGGTACCCGTGACGCACACGCCGCACAGCACCAGCCACTGGTCGTTCTGCAACAGCACTTTCAATTGCGCCAGCAACGGTTGCTTTTCCACTACGTGCACGACCCGCTCGGTGGTGGAGAAATAGCAGAACAGGAACAGGGCCACGCCCATGACGGCCATCACGGCCATGGCTGCCTGGTAGCCGACGGCCGGGTTGCCGCCGCCCCAGCGCTGCGACAGGACCGGCACGACGATGGTCACCATGAAGGCGCCGATCTTGGCGAAGAACAAACGGTAGCCGTTGGCCGACAGGCGGTCCTGCGGGTCGCTCGTCAAGCCGCTGATCAGGGAAATATACGGGATGCCCACGCCGGCCGTCATGATCGTCATCAGGATATATGTGGAATATGCCCAGATCAGCTTGGCGTCATACTGCCACTCGGGCGTGCTGAAGACAAAGAAGACGCTGACGCCATACGGCACGGCCAGCCACAGCAGGTAGGGGCGGTAGCGGCCCGAGGCAAAGCTGTAGCGGTCCGTGATCTGGCCCATGACGAGATCGGCGATGGCGCCGATGACTTTCACGGCCACGAACAGCAGGGCCAGGTCCGTGGTTTTCAAGCCATAGATATCGGTATAGAAAAAGGTGATGATCAACATCATCGACGAAATGACGACATTGAGCGCCATGTCGCCGGCGCCGAAACCGACCTTTTCAACGGTGGATAATTTTTGCGTCTCCATGCTTTCCGTCCATTCTTTTTATGATGAATCGTGCGTGACTGTCCAACTGACAGGGGCGTTGCCGGCCGAAACCATGGCAACGCCCTTGATTTTTTACTGTGCGATCAACTTACATTTTCCAGCGTAAAGAGAGGCCAACTGTCCGGTCATAGCGGCGCGTATCGCGCGCATACACGCCAGGCTCGTTCCAGTAATCCTTGAACTTGGTATCGAGCAAGTTATTCCCATCGAAGGTCACGGTGAACTGCTCGTTGATCTTGTACGACAACGAACCGTCGAGCTGGGCCGTCGGCGCCACTTTCAAGTCCAGGCCAGGGCCGCCCTGGTTGTAGCTGTCGATGAATTTCGAGCGCCAGTTGTAGGCCAGGCGACCCGACCAGGCATCTTTTTCGTACAGCAACACCAGGTTGTAGGCATAGCGCGACACGCCCGTGATCGCATGGCTGCCCGTCTCGTCGTCGGTCGTGCCGCTCATGTAAGTGCCGTTCGCTTGCAAGCCCAGGCCGCTCAAGATGCCGGGCAAGCCGTCATAGAATTGCTGGTAGCCGATTTCCAGGCCTTGCAGCTTGCCGGCCGCCGTGTTGTACGGGCGGTCCACGTCATACGTCTTGCCGGCGATGGTTTCGCTGGAAATGCGTTGCTGGATATACCCGTCGAACTTGTGGTGGAACACGGTGGCGGTGACGGAACCGGCCGGCGCGAAATACCATTCCAGTGCCGCATCGACATTGTCGCCCACGACCGGTTTCAAATTCGGATTGCCGCCCGCGCCCGTCGCCTTCACCGTTTCCGTCGAGTTGACGAGGGCCACGCCCGGATTCAGCTGGGCAAAGCCGGGACGGCTGATGGTGCGGCCCGCCGCAAAGCGGCCGACCAGGTCGGCGCGCAGCTTGATTTTCAGGGCCACGCTCGGCAGCACATCGGTGCTGGACGTGTCGCTGATGACGGGCGTGTAGACGCCGTCCTGCGAGCTGTTGCCTTGCAAGCTTTGCTCCGTGCGCACGACGCGCACGCCCAGGGTGCCGTCGACGGGATAGTCAGCCAGCTTGAAGGCGACCTTTGCCTTGGTGTAGATGGAATACGTCTTTTCCGTGTCCTTGAAGAACGAACCCGGATCCATGGCGCGCGCCGCGCTGCTGCCCGTGACGGCCTGGCGCACGGTGCCCGTGTTATTGAGCAAGAAACTGGCGCATGGCGTGTACCACTGCTTCAAGCCGTAGTCGGGACCGCCGCTGGACATCGGTTCCGACAAGCAATTGAGGCCTGGAATCGACGTCACGCTCTGGCGGCCGAACGGAAATGCGGCGCCGGACACGTCCGGTGCTTCCGCATTGCCCTCGAAACTCTTGATCGATTCGGCTTCGCGCTTGACGCCGCGCAAGCCGACGCTGATTTCCTTGAAGATGCCGCCGGCACTCGGCGTGTACGCCAGGTCGGCGCGCACATCGTTCGAGCTGCCCTGGTCCTGGCCGTAGCGGTCGAAAAAGCCCTTCAAATAGTAATTCGACGGGTCTTGCAAGTCGATGCCCGTGTAATCGACGTGCAAGGTGCCGTTCTGGTTGGTATTGATAGTGGCGTTCGGCACTTGCGTGATGGCGTCGAGGATGGGGTTGCGCCATTTGAAGGTACTTTTGGTGCTGGCCACTTCCGACGTGAAACGCCATTCCGTGTTGATATCCCACAAACCACCGACGGCAAACTGGTGCGTTTTCGTCTCGTTCTTGTTCGCCTGCGTCGACATGATGGTGTTGACGTTGGTCGAGGTCAATGTTTGCAGCTGGTTGGTACCGGGAATTTTGGTGGCGGACACGGGCGTGCCCCACCATGGCAAGCCGACGAAGTAATCGGACTCGGCATCGAGCAGGAAGCGCGTGGCCATGCCTTCCGCGTACAGCTCGACGTCGGCGTTCGGACGCCATTGCAGCACGGCATTGGCGGTGCTGCGGCGGCGGTCGCCCTTGATCGGCAGCAAACCCACCTGGTCCGGCCCCGTCAAACCGGGCGACAGGAAACTTTTATCCACGGGCGCCGTGTTGAATGCGCGTTCCTCATGGTAACGGTGCTGCTGCTGCGACAAGCCCAGCAGCGCGCCCACTTCGCCGATGCCCGTCTTCCAGCGGTTCGCCACCATGCCGCTGATGTTCGGGTCGGTGGCTTTCGATTTGTCGCTGTAGACGGCGCGCGTATTCACGCTGGCCGTAAATTCCTTGAAGTCGAACGGGCGGTTCGTGCGCACGTCGATGATGCCGGCCACGCCGCCTTCGACCTGGTCCGCGCCCTGCGATTTGTACACGTCCACGCGCTGCAGCATGGTGGCGGGAATGTCGGCCAGGTTGACGTAGCGGCCCGTGGTGGTGAACAGTTCGCGGCCATTGAGCAGGGTCGTGACGTCGCGCAAGCCGCGGATCATGACGGCGCTGGCCTCGCCCGAATCGCGGCGGATCTGGATGCCGGAAATGCGCGCCAGGGTTTCGGCAACATTATTATCAGGGAATTTGCCGATGTCGTCGGCCACGATGGAATCGATGACCTGGTCCGAGCGCATCTTGATCTGCTGCGAATTTTGCGCCGAGCGGCGCACGCCGCTGACGGTCACGACCGACACTTCCGCAGCGGGCTCGGCACTGGCATCGGCCACCACCTCCTCCTGCGCCCATACCGAAGCCATGCTCAGCAAGCCAATACCGGCCAATGCCGCAACGGCTGCCTTCAAGGTGAATGGACGAGGGGAAGTGGCCGCGAGCGGACCGGTGGCGTTGCGCATCATGAATCTCCAGATATTGTATTGATATTTTTACACTGCTTGCATGTCGTTCGCATGCTCGGCGTTTATCTTAGGGGCTGGGCGATAATCTCTCCAATCAATTTTTCCACTGTTTCGATATCAATTTTGATATCGGTGGCTGGAGGACTTTGGAGGTTGTAAACAGACAACGGCAGAGGTGTCAGGGGCGTTTTCGGGTGTGCGACGCACATGGCATCCCCCGCAAGCTGGCAAGCAGCGATACAGACCTTGTCAGGCTTGCTGAAGTAATAGTGGGGATACAGCATGCAGCCGCATGGCAATGCCGGCTGGATAGAACGGGGGTCTTGAGTTGTCTGGTGCGGCTGGCGGGGATCGAACCCACGACCCTTGGCTTCGGAGGCCAACCTAAAATTTGTCAGTTGGCCTCGTTCAAGCGACAACTCCTTGATTTTACAGAATATGCCAATGAGCAACGTCAGACAACTAGCGGCGACAATGCAAAAAATTCATCGTTTTTCCCCCATTCCTCCCAGAAATTCAGTTCAGTATTTAAGGATACCGGTGTGCTACGAAACAAGGGTTGCCAATTTTCTACAGATGCTTTGCTTGGTCGCGGGGCGTGTAGGCAGCAGCAAATCTCGCTGCGGAGCCAAATGACGCTTCTAGATTGGTCAACTCCAGCTTACCCTCTGCCAAGGCGCAGTTTGCTTTTGACAACAACTCAGCCAGAGATATCCCGTCCGGCCCCCCCCTAGTATGCGCTACCTTTAATTTTTCAAAATCGTCGAGAATAACTACCAAATCTAACTCATTTACACCGTAGAGTTTCATTACGACAACATCAATTGCTGCGCGAATGAGCGCCCGCCTCCCTAACCAGACTGCCGTGTCTTTTGCCCCGTCTGAAGGGGATGACAGCATCCGCGCGGCCTCGACAAGCAGAGCTTCCTCCGTAGGATTCGCACCTCGGGTCGGCAACGGCATATTTTGCCAATAGAAATGGTTCACCGTCGTCGAGACGAAACGACGCATTAGCCAATCGACTACCAGAGAATTGGCCAGTGCAAGCCACAATAACTCGCCGTCAGGCCCACCCGAGTTAAGTTTAAGCACTGGAACTTTATTTCCACAAACACAATTTTTCGGCAATAACGCAGCCAAAAGAGTACGTTCATTCGCATGCCCGCTAATCTCACAGTACCCGACTCGAACTGTTGGCGTCCATCCACGTTTAACCAGGTAATCTTCAGGTATGAGGTAGTGTGGCCGAACATGACGCTCAGATATTGTTGGCACCCTCCAGGTCGCTGATCGCCCCTGTCCCGAAACGTGAATCTTCGCCACGCTATCAAACTGATGAACCATGCGTCCTTCATATACCGGTAAAAGCGCAACGATGGATCGACTTGACAACCAGCGGCCGTCCTCTTGAAGTGAGTAACCGCTCTTCCGCGCCGCTTCCACAGGAATGAAGGCGTCGGAGTCGTTAGTCATATCAACTTCTCTCCTGAAGCCGAAATCCCATCCGCTAGTCGGTTGAGCAACCACGGGATATCTTTGATAAATTCGTTTTATCATGTCACGCTCTCGAACCGAGCGAACCTCTGGAACTAGCAAATCAGGGCCACCAACTAGTTCGAGAAAATCCAGACTTAGTTCTACTGGGGCCGTTTCGTTACCTTCAACGGCCTCTCTACCAAAACTCGCTGCGTCAATTCCGCCTGCTTTTCCCTTTTCGAACAGGACGGTACAAAAACGGTACATCGAATGGATATCAAACAGTTTTTTTCGGTTTATATATTCGATAAGTTGCGTGACAGTACCTTGGGTGCGAAATAGACCTCGTAAGGCTGCTGAGCCTTGGGCACGTAGGACACCCGATGGTAGTAATAGCGCCGCGATTCCTTTGTCCGATAATAACGCTAACGAACGTTCGGTAAAATATTTGTAGAGGTCGGCGTCGCCGGCGCCGTCACGATTAAGCGAGTACTCGGCAGACTCACGGAGTGTGCGCGACAATTCGAGCGTTCTCTCAGCGTGCTCCACCCACGCCCCGCTCACAAGTTCGTCAAGATGCGCATCCAAATAGCGGCCGAGTTCAGTACCTTGATAAAGTCGAACTCGAGCGTCCATATGCTCAAAGAACTCGTGACGCAGTGGCCGGAGTTTGCTCCACGGCGGGTTGGTAATCACGGCAGTGAATCCGGCAGGGAAGACCTGAGGGAACCAGGCGTGGAAGTCCGACAAAGGTACACTAATGGAATCGGCTACACGAAGGTGCCGATCGAGCTCGTGCCCATCCCATTCGGGAAGCCCAACTTCTGCACGCAGCAACGCTCGCGTCGTCGCAATTGCGAGTGGGTCTATATCCACTCCGAAAATGCAATGTGACGCAATCGCCGCACGGATTTCCGGACGTGACATTTTGTTGAACCCTTTACGAACACACAAGATTTCAGATCCAATTCGCACAGCTGCTAACAAAAACGCACCGCATCCCACAGCAGGATCAATGACGGAAATATCGGCAAGGTCCTCTGCCGTGCGAACGTTTTTTAAAACCTTTGACAAGGCTTGTCTGACAATCGCCTCCGCCAGCGCGACCGGCGTGAAATAGATACCTTTCCCCCTACGCTCGGGCGATGTCTCAATGACAACTTCTCCATCGCTGTTGATCAGGAGGCGGGTTCCTCGAATCGTCTCAAACGCAGTGCCGAGATGCGCCGCGATTTGGTCGGCACCGCCGACCATTCCTCCGAGCGCTTCGTCAAACTGCGTCGACGCGTGCGAAGTTTGTTGTGTCGCTGCAGGGCTCGCCGGCAAGCCCAGTCTTCGAAAAACTCTGGACAACGCGGTGTCCATTGCTCGCGCGATTGCCAGCTCATGCAGGTCTGGAGGCTCTAAGACGTCCACTGCCATAGCCTGCTTCGCGTAATACACTACTAAGTTACCGACTGCTTCTTGTAGAGAAATCATTTCACTATTCATTCTTAAATTCTTAAAACTAGGGAGCTAATAGCGACTCAAGCGCCCTAGCCAGAGTCCTATCAATCTTTTCTAAATCTGCGTGAACGCGCAACTCGCTCAAGTCCAGCGCAAGCGCCCCAACTCGAAGCGTCGTGCCGAACGAGCTAATGGTCCAAGTATGAAGCTCGTGGTCGTTGAGGACGGAGTCACCAAGTACTCGAGGGTACACGAGTAGTCCACAACGACAATTGTGAGCGGTCATTGCCGCCACTAGCTCGTATACGTCCGCATTTACCGGCTTCCGATTTCGCATCCCCTCCGCGTCCGAGAGTCGCTTGTACTTTGCGTCGACTACAACTGAGGGCACCCCGTCTCTCAACACGAGGTTATCTGGGCGGGAAAAGAACCGTATTCTTGTTCCTGGCTGGGGCTCGGCGTAGGCCGTGGAAACTTGAGTTTGAGCACTATGACCTTGCTGAGCTAACTTCGAAACTGCGCGTGCGAGGGTGAGTTCAACAAAATGCTCGAACAGGCGCTCCATATTAAACACGAATGAATAACCTTGGGCAATCCCACGGCCTGTTGAATGCGACAAGCCGGATGATAGAAGCGCTGAAATTTCGAGCGCTTCCGTCCAGACCCGAAACTGCGGCGGCGGCTGTATGCGCCCCCCCTGTAGTGCTATTCTCCGGCTGGGCTTCCCCGGAATTCTCACCGCCAGGTCGGCCAACCTGCGGCGAAGGCTAGGCGCTCTAACGGCCGCTGCGAACGCCAACGCCGCCCATTTGAGCAGCCCGTTATATCCATTGTCAGAATCGAGTTCATCAACGTCGCATTCGAGCAAATGAGGTCTCGCGAAGACGGATTTCATCTGTCGAGGGAGGTTCAAGCGTCCGCGTAGAACAGGCAAACATTGGGGGCTTGTTCGGTAGGTCTGGATGGCTTGATCAGCCAGTCCGGCTTCGGTTGCGTCCGAAAAGGCCATAGCAAGCAAGTCGACGAAACTATGGCGCTCAACAGCCAAATGTCTAGCACGGTTAAGAGCCAAATCACGTTTCCTCGCATACTGCATGAGCAGTAACATACTTGCGGTCCAGTCTTGCAAACCGTTCCCGAGTGGCGTGAATTTGGGGGCGATATCAAACACCAGATCACCGACGCTCACAGTCCCCGCTATGCCTGAGGTACGAACTTCAATCGCACCGCCCATTCCACTTCGAAATGTGAACGGGTTCGCGCGTAATCCCAACTGTTTTCGGAATTTTTTCCCTAACGCTTCCAACGAAACTCGTAGCTTGTCCGGGTCCCCGCGATCTGCGGAAAAGCCGCAGTCCCAGGGTTCCCAGTCACCGTTTTCGAGAAGAAGGCGGTCTACCGATTTCACGACGAGAGCCTCCGACCTAAGGGAATCATGGGGCAATGCTTTCCGTTTCCGGAGCTCCAGCGAACCGTTGTAGAAATTTCAGGACGTCCCCCACCTGCGGCGCCGGCTCGGCGGACGCCAAGTATGCTATCGCCCCGGCCTCAGATTCATCAGAGTCAGGTTCATAAACCTGTACACCAGACCCTGTATCACTAGAATCAAGGCCCAGGAGTGCAATAAGAACCTCGGTGCGGCCATGAAAAAGTTCAATGAGCTGCGGAAGAATTCGAAACCGCCAAGTCTCGACCAGCGCACCCGGATTCGCGCTGCCCAGGTTTGCTTGTACCGATTGCAGATACCAATGACCCAGCATAAAGTCTTGTCCCAGATGAAGCCCGATTCCGCGGTTGAGCTTCTCCATGATGCGCACCGCCAGACGGGCGACACCTTCATTAGTTTTGATACTTCCGATTGAGTCAAGCGGGACATTGTCGTCGGCCGCCAGGCCGACCGCTGAACGAAGATCATCAGTGGATGGAAACAGATTGATCGTGTGGAATCTGCGTCGCAAGGCGGTATCAATCGGTGCAATGGACTTATCCACCGAGTTCATGCTTGCTAGCGTATAAACCCGCTCAGGCATAGCGAAATTTCGAGGAACTTCACGTTCCTCGCCGCTCGTGATTTGAATTTTGACACTCTCACCCGGCGCCAAATAAGGCAACGTCAGGGTAATAGTTTCCTGCGTCTCCTGGCCCGCAGCATCCAATCGCTTACTCGGCTCCATCAACGTTATGAATTCCCCGAAAATACGTGAAGTGTTCCCTCGATTTATCTCATCGATAAGCAGAAGACCAGCGCCTTCTTGGGCCTCAGCAGCAAGTTCCAACAGAACACCCGGACGCGGTAATAGCGAAAACCCACTGCCAGGCTCGGCATGAGGTCTAAGTCCCAAGATGAAATCTTCGTAAGAATAGCCCTGATGGAAAGT
This sequence comes from Janthinobacterium sp. SUN120, assembly GCF_030397735.1. NCBI lineage: Bacteria > Pseudomonadati > Pseudomonadota > Betaproteobacteria > Burkholderiales > Oxalobacteraceae > Janthinobacterium > Janthinobacterium sp. SUN120. Next base: position 154,992 of record NZ_JAPUBW010000004.1, read on the forward strand.
GACCCATCGACTAGGGGTCCGGGCAGCAGTACCTACGACTAACGGAACATCTTCTGCGTCAGTGTCGACGAAAATGCCCTGATCGACTGCCGCGCCATCGCTCTCGACATTAAATCGGCGAGCAACTTCGTTCATTAGATGCGATTTGCCAGTTCCGGGGGGACCGTATAGGAGGACGTTCTTGTGGCGACGAAGCGCATTGATAATCTCAGCAACTGTAACGCTCAATTTAAATTCTCCCATCCCACTTCGCTCTGATTGAGGATATTTTGAATATCCTGTGGAAGCGCACTAAAATCGGCATGATGTATCCATCGCGCGTGGAATTTCCCATTAGCGTCTCGAATTAGCAACATGAACTCGTTTGCATCATTTTTGAATACTTTGCTCGCCCCTCGTCCCGGACGCCACAACGGGTATGCCGTGCCCTTGCGTTGCGAGGGAATGTTCCAATCTTTTCGTCCGGAGGATTCGCCCATAAACCTAACCTTAATTGAGGTTCGCTCCACTGGGGATGGGCCCGTGAACGGTTCAAGTACCACTTTCAAAGTATAGCCCCCGAGTTCGGTAACGTCCTCCATGGCCACGCCAAGAAAGAAATTTTCGTAATCACGTTTAGTGAGTCGAATATCGTACTGCCCGGCAGATAAATCGTTGAGCGAATCGAAGGTAGCCTTATTGCATTTTCGCCATAGTATGGCACTCACACGCTTTAGCATTGACTTTTCCTAGCTCACGGCAAGATGGTAAATACGCTCGGCCACATTCGGCCCTTTATGAGGAAGTGCACTGCTCTTATATCGACGAAGAGACATTTCACGGAAGCCCACACTGCCATACCCCCCGAGCACGTCGAGAATCTGATCGTGCTCCATTTGGCCATCTTCATTGTAGCTTAAGAAGAAATGCTCACAGTCCATAACGCTCAAGAGGGCGTCCAATGCGCCGATAGCACGGCGCTTATAGCAGAAATCAGAGGCATGGGTTTCCCAGTTACGGAGGCCGGTAGAACCTATTAAAACCGGCTTATCATTGCGAACAATGGTTTCTAAAACGTGATAATAGGCTGCGTATTGTCGTTTCGTGTAAGGAGGGTCCGCATAAATGATTCGTGCCTTTGCTTGCGGAACGGCGTCATGGGCCTCCATCGATAATACCGAATGGCCGTTGCGACGACCATCAACAAACCCGCTCGGCCTCAGAACCAAGGGATTTAAAGCCCTCACCTTCCACTGCTTTAGGTAGCATCCAAAAGTGCCGGCGACGTTGCTGACTGCGCTGACCGCACGGACAAGGTCACTGATCAGTAAAGCATGTTCTGCATCTGTGAGCACTGGTCTCCAGGACTCGATTTGATCACGAACTACGTCAATTTTTTGGGCATTGATCTCTGTAAAATAACGACGCTCGGTCTCGATTTCGATCGCAGATGCAGGGGAAAAATTCTTATGGGCGAACCCCCCTGGTCTCAAGGGTAAATTATTGAGATGATCAAGAATTGCTTCATAGGGGCCCACGGCCGAATTCCTGCCGACAAGCGACGAGGAGAGACCCGCGAAGCTCGGCTCGGTATGGTTTAGTAGAACCGCAGATGTAAGGTTAAAGCATGTGGATAGATGGTCATTGGCAGTGACGGCGTAACCTAAGGTCTTGAATGCGGCTGAAACCACGCCCGTACCCGAAAAGAGGTCCAAAATCTCCTTCTCGCCACTACCACTCTCGTCCACGATAGTCCCAGCCACAAAATCGAGTAAAGCACGCTTGTTACCGATATATTCGGTGGCTAACGACGGCAGGGAGGATATTGCTTCGGCTAGATTAGACATCAATTCACTTAAAAAACGTTCGAGCATCTCCTTGCCAGTTTCGCTGCAGACCTTGGCCAAGATTGACAATGCATAGGGCGCGCCAATATGTTACGGCGCGGCTGGTCAGTGTATCAGATCAGTACTGTTTGCGAAGGATCTAGCAATCCAGTTTAGCTAGCTGTCAGGGGTCTCGAACTGCTAACGATGAAGTGACTAATTGGCATTACATCGCAAACGAATGAAACGAAGAAATACCTGATTTGTATAGAGGAAACTGGTGCGGCTGGCGGGGATCGAACCCACGACCCTTGGCTTCGGAGGCCAATACTCTATCCACTGAGCTACAGCCGCGTAGGGGGAATTTCTGAAGTGATGCGAAGGATACCGTTTTTCTTTACCTACGTCTACGGAAACTGTCGTATCGCTGGCAATTGCATGTCGCTGCTCAATTTTTGTGCCTATAATTGTGGGTTTCATAAAGGTTTACATACAAGCATGTAAAAATGCTACCTTACACGGCCATCAGTTTCAAATCTGGACTAAGGACATCATGAGCGACGCACATAACGAACAACAATCAGCGATCAAAACGCCTAAACAATTGCTTGCCGCCGTAGCTGGCTTCTTCCTCATCACCGTCATCGGCATCATCCTGCTGGTGCAGTTCGTCACGGCGCAAAAACTGACGGGCGCCGGTACGGACAGCCAGTCGCCGGAAGCCATCGCCGAGCGCCTGAGCCCAGTGGCCAACGCCGGCTTTACCTTCAAGGATGCCAGCGGTCCGAAAGTGCTGCAAAGCGGCGAAGCCGTCTACACGGCCACCTGCGTGGCTTGCCATGGCGCCGGCGTGGCCGGTGCACCGAAGTTTGGCGATGCAGGCAGTTGGTCGGCCCGCCTGGCCCAGGGCTACGATACGGTCCTGAAACACGCGATCGAAGGCTTGCGCGCGATGCCGGCCAAGGGCGGCAATCCCGACCTCGACGATGTGGAAGTGGCGCGCGCCGTGGTCTACATCGCCAACGCGTCGGGCGGCAAGTTCAAGGAACCGGAAGTGCCGGCACCGGCCGCTGCCGCTGACGGCGCCGCCGCGCCAGCCGCGGAACCTGCCAAGTAAGCAGCGCTGCAGTAGCAAGGAACCGCCCGCCAGGGCGGTTTTTTTTTACCCATCGTTTGCGCCAGATCACACGACGTAAAAAAGCCGCCCGGCTTGCGCGGGGCGGCTCGGTACTAGCGCGTCAGAACGGCTGTTACCACATGATGACGCGGTCTTTCGGCGGCAGATACATCTTGTCGCCCGGTTTCACGTCAAACGCCTGGTAGAAGCCGGGCTGGTTGCGCATGGTGCCGTTGGCGCGGAACTGGCCTGGCGAGTGCGGGTCCGTTTTCAGCAAGACCAGTTGCTGCGCTTCGCGCATCTTCATGCGCCAAACCTGGGCAAAGCCCGCATAGAAGCGCTGCTCGCCCGTGAAACCGTCGATGACGGGGGCTTTCTTGCCATTGAGCGACAATTTGTACGCTTTATACGCGATCGCCACGCCGGAATTGTCGGCGATGTTCTCGCCCAGGGTCAGTTCGCCGTTGACGAAGTGGCCCTTGACGGGGCTGAAACTGTTGTACTGCGCCACCAGCTGCTTGGTTTTCTTGGCGAAGTTTTTATGGTCGGCCTTGGTCCACCAGTCGCGCAAGTTGCCGTCGCCGTCGTACTGGGCGCCCTGGTCGTCGAAGCCGTGGCTGATTTCATGGCCGATCACGCCGCCGATGGCGCCGTAGTTGACGGCGTCGTCCGCGTTGGCGTCGAAGAACGGCGCTTGCAGGATGGCGGCCGGGAAGACGATTTCATTCAGTTCCGGGTTGTAATAGGCATTCACGGTCTGCGGCGTCATGCCCCACTCGTCGCGGTCGATAGGCTGGCCCAGCTTGTTCAACTCGCGGTTGTAGTTGAGCAAGTGCGAACGCTGGATGTTGCCCACCAGGTCGTCCGACTTGACGTCCAGGCCCGAGTAATCGCGCCATTTGTTCGGATAGCCGATCTTGGTGGTGAACTTGGCCAGCTTGATTTGCGCCTGTTTCTTGGTGACAGGGCTCATCCAGTCGAGCTTGTCGATGCTTTGCTGATAGGCCGTCATCAGGTTTTTCACCAGCGCTTCCATGCGCACCTTGCGCTCGGCCGGGAAATATTGCTCCACGTACAGTTGGCCCACGGCTTCGCCCAGCGCGCCTTCGACGGCGCCCACGCCGCGTTTCCAGCGCGGACGCATTTCCGTCACGCCCGTCAGGGTGGTGCCATAAAACGCAAAGTTTTCATCGACATACGCTTTCGGCAGGTAGCCGGCGTTGGCGTGCAGCAAGTGCCACTGGAAGTACGCTTTCCACGTTTCCAGCGGCGTCTTGTTGGCGATCTCGGCAAAACCCTTCAGGTAGCTGGGCTGGCTGACGATCACATAATTGACCTTGCCGGCGATGCCCGTGTCCTTCAGGTAGCGGGCCCAGTCGTAGCCTGGCGCCACGGCGGCCAGTTTCGCCAGTTCCACCTTGTTGTAGGTCTTGACGGGGTCGCGGTTCTGCACATTGCTCCATTGCGCCTTGGCCAGTTCCGTTTCCAGCGCGAGGATGGCTTTCGCATTCGCGGCAGCGTTCGCGTCGCCGGCCAGGCTGAGCATTTTCTCCACGTGGGCCAGGTATTTGGCGCGCGTGTCGGCCTTGCCTGCTTCCAGGTAGTAATCGCGGTCAGGCAAGCCCAGGCCGCTTTGCACGATGTCGGCCACGTATTTGGTGGAATCCTTGGCGTCCTGGTGGATGCCGAAGTCGTAAGGCGAGGTCACGCCCAGCTTGCTGAAGTGGGCGATTACAGCCGGCAATTCCGCCTTGTCCTGCAGCGCGGCGATCTTCGCCAGCTCCGCGTTCAACGGTGTCAAGCCCAGGCTTTCCAGCTTGGCTTCATCCATGAAGCTGTTATAAAAATCACCGATTTTCTGGGCATTCGAACCGGCCGCGCGGGCCTTGTCGGCGGCCGCACCTTCGACGATGCCGCGCAGCTGCGTTTGCGTATCGTCAGCCAGCTTGGCAAAGCTGCCCCAGCTCGACTTGTCGGCAGGAATGACCGTTTCCGCCAGCCATTTGCCATTCAGGTGCTGGAACAGGTCGTCCTGCGCGCGCACGGCAGGGTCGACGTATTCGACGGCGATGCCGGACGTCAGCGCGGCGGCCGCGACGGCCGTCGCGGGAGCGGCGGCAGCTTTCTTGGCCGTATCAGCGGCGCCAGCCATGCCGGACACGCCGGCCAGCAAACTCAGGGTCAATGCACTTAACAAATAACGATTCACGGTTGTCCTCTATATTGTATTGTGTGAAATATAAGGGTCAGAAGGCCCAGGGCTTCTGGCCCGGTTTTTGACTGTAGCATACCGGCCGAAACGACAGAAACAACTTTGACCGGAATGCAAAAAAGACCACGCGAGGTGGCCTTTTCTGTTGTTACAGTAGTACGTTTTTCACGACGACGCGCATGCGCTTACCAGATGATGACGCGGTTTTCCGGCGCAACATACATCTTGTCGCCCGGTTTCACGCCAAACGCTTCGTAGAAGCCAGGCTGGTTGACCATGGTGCCATTGGCGCGGTACTGGCCCGGCGAATGGGGGTCGGTCTTGATTTGCACGATCTGCTGCGCTTCACGCATCTTGCTGCGCCACACCTGGCCAAAGCCCATGTAGAAGCGCTGGTCGCCCGTCAAGCCGTCGAGCACGGGCGCCGACTTGCCGCCCAGCGAGATTTTATAGGCCTTGTACGCGATCGCCACGCCCGAGTTGTCGGCGATGTTCTCGCCCAGGGTCAGGGCGCCGTTGACGTGGTAGCCAGGCAATGGGCTGTAACCGTCATATTGCTTGGTCAGCGCGTCGGCCTTGGCGGCGAAATTCTTGCGGTCGGCCGGGGTCCACCAGTCGCGCAGGTTGCCGTCGCCATCGGACTGGCTGCCCTTGTCGTCGAAGCCGTGGCTGATTTCATGGCCGATGACGGCGCCGATGGCGCCATAGTTGACGGCGTCGTCCGCGTTGGCGTCGAAGAACGGCGGCTGCAGGATGGAGGCCGGGAAGACGATTTCATTCATCGTCGAGCTGTAATAGGCGTTCACCGTCTGCGGCGTCATGCCCCACTCTTCGCGGTCGATCGGCTTGCCCAGCTTGGCCACCTGGCGCGCGGAGCCGAAGTTGGCGGCGCGCATCATGTTGCCCACCAGGTCGCCCTGGACGATCTGCAGCTTCGTGTAATCGCGCCATTTGTTCGGATACGCGATCTTCGGCGTGAACTTGGCCAGCTTGGCTTGCGCTTCCTTCTTGGTTTCCGGGCTCATCCAGTCCAGGGTGTCGATGCTGTCCTTGTAGGCGGCCAGCACGTTTTTCACCAGTTCCTGCATGTGCACCTTGCGTTCCGCCGGGAAATATTGCGCCACGTACAGTTTGCCGACGGCTTCGCCCAGCACGCCTTCGACGGCGCCCACGCCACGCTTCCAGCGCGGCTGGTTTTCCGTCACGCCGCTGAGTACCGTGCCATAGAAGGCAAAGCTTTCATCGACGAAGTTTTTCGACAGGTAGCTGGCATAGCTGCGCAGCAACTGCCATTCGAAATACGCTTTCAGGGTGTCCAGATCGCTTGACGCCAGCACCTTGTTGTAGCCGGCCAGGTAGCTCGGCTGGTTGACGATGACGTAATCGACCTTGTTGGCGATGCCCAGGGCGGCCAGGCCGGACTTCAGGTCGTAGCCCGGGGTCAGCTCGTTCAGCTTGTTGATGTCGGTCTTGTTGTAGCGTTTGACGGGGTCGCGGTTCTCGACCTTGGTCCATTGCACTTCGGCCAGGGCCGTTTCCAGTGCCACGACAGCCTTGGCGCGGGCGGCGGCGTTCTTGTCGCCGGCCATGGCCAGCATTTTTTCCACGTGCGCCTGGTATTTTTCTTTCACACCAGCCTGCTTGGCTTCCAGGTAGTAGTCGCGGTCCGGCATGCCCAGGCCGCTTTGGCTCATGTAGGCTGCATATTTCGTCGAGGCACGGGCATCCTGGCCCACGTAGACGGCGTACGGCGTGGCCACGCCCGTCTGGCTCAGGTGGGCGATCAGGGCGGGCACGCCCTTCTTGTCGCGCAGCGAGCGGATGCGGTTCAGTTCGCCAGCCAGCGGCTTCGTGCCCAGCGCCTCGAGTTTGGCTTCATCCATGTAGCTGGCGTACAGGTCGCTGATTTTCTGCGCTTCGGAACCGGCTTTCCTGTTCTTGTCCTTTTGCGTGGCTTCGATGATGCCGCGCAACTGTGGCGTGGTGTCATCGCGCAGCTTGGCGAACGAACCCCAGCTCGACTTGTCGGCAGGGATCTCGGCCGTGGCCAGCCACTTGCCGTTCAAATGGGTAAAGAAGTCGTCCTGCACGCGCACGGCGGGGTCGATGTACTGCACATCGATGCCGGAAACGACGCCGGCGGCGGCAGGTGCGACACTGGGGGCCACGGTCGGGGCGGCAACGGCGGATGCGGGTTCGGCGGCATGGGCAAACGCAGCCAACAGGGTCAGGGTCAGACTGCTCAAGAGATAGCGATTCACGGATTGTCCTTATGGGGCATGTCAAAAAGACCGGGCGGATAGCTTCGGGCGGATAGCCTGCCGCGCCAGGCGCTGCAGGAATGTAGCACGCAAGCATGCCTTTTGGCCATCCTTGCCCCTTGCTTGCCCCCGCGCTTACCCCCTGCTTACCCTTAGTTGCCGGGCAAGGTGATACCGGCGCCCCCGCTGCCCATGCTCACGCCCGCGCCGCCCATGCCGCCCTTGCCACCGCCCTTGCGCCCGCCGTGCTCGCCACCGGGCGCGCCGCGCGACTCGCTGCGGGGCGCGGCGGCGTCCATCACGCGCGCCATCTGGCCGGCGATGAACTGGGCCACCATCTGGCGCTGGTTCTCGTCCAGAGCATCGTTGACGCTCAGCCACCATTCGCGCAGCTGCTTTTCTTCGGCCAGGCTCTGCGTGCTTTCCGTGTCCAGGCCGGCGAGCAAGTCACGCAGCTCCAGCCGGGGCGTTTGCAAACCCTGCGCCACGCCCGCTTGCAGGCGTTCGCGGCGCGCCTTGCGTTCGCGCAACAATTGACGCGATTTCCCTTCCACCTGCTGCCACAAGGTGGTCTGATTCGCATTGAGCTTCAATTCCGTCCTGAAATCGGGCGCCATCGGCAGCAAGTCTTCCAGGCGCATGTCGGCAATCGGCACGGCCGAGGCGGTCAAGGCGGTGGCGCCCAGCAGCAAGGCCAGGCTGAAACGGCGCACGGCGGGGAGAAAGGTCAACGAGGTCATGGGGGCTCCGGATAAAAAAAAGCCTGCGTCCGCAGACGCAGGCAAAACCACTTCGGGTCGAGAATGCGAGTCCACTATAGGGCCGCGGCACACGCTTTTTTTCGACTCTTACAAATGCTTACTCCCCTCAAGAGTAACTATACATCGCATACAAAACCGCAACATATGGCAAGCTGGCGAGCCCGTTTTCGCGCATAGACTGGGCCCAGGCACGCTTTTTCCACGGCCGGCCCACGCCGGCAGAGATTCAGGTCTATACTTTCAGGAAAGCGCCGCTCCACGGGGACTGGCGCTTGTGCAAGACACGCTAGCTGCAAAGGTGCAATGATGGGCAAACTCAAAAATACCGGCTTGATCGGCCTGGGCGTGGTGGCCGGCGTCGCCGTGTCGCTGCAATTTTCCGCCATGGCGCAAAAAAACGTCGAGCCGCCCCTGCCGCTGGAAGAGCTGCGCCAGCTGGCCGACGTGTTTGGCCTGATCAAGTCCGATTACGTGGAACCCGTCGAAGACAAGAAACTGCTGGAAGACGCCATTTCCGGCATGGTCGCCTCGCTCGACCCCCATTCCGCCTATCTGGACAAGAAAGCCTACGCCGAACTGCGCGAAGGCTCCGAAGGCAAGTTCGTCGGCCTGGGCATTGAAATTGGCCTCAGCGAAGACGGCTACATCAAGATCGTCTCGCCCATCGAGGATTCGCCCGCCTACCGCGCCGGCATCAAGGCAGGCGATCTGATCACCCGCCTCGACGGCCAGCCCGTGAAAGGCGTCAGCCTCGACGACAACGTCAAGCGCATGCGCGGCGAGCCGGGCACCAAGGTGTCGCTGACCATTGCCCGCAAGGATGAACCGCAGCCGCTGGCCTTCACCATCACGCGCGAGGAAATCCACCAGAAGAGCGTGAAGGCGAAGATGGTCGAGCCGGGCTACGCCTGGCTGCGCGTGTCGCAATTCCAGGAACCGACCGTCGACGACATGGCCGCGCAGATCACGGCGCTGTACAAGCAAGACCCGAACCTGAAGGGCATGGTGCTGGACCTGCGCAACGATCCGGGCGGCGTGCTGCAAGGCGCCATCGGCGTCTCGGCCGCCTTCCTGCCGAAGGATGCGGCCATCGTGTCGACCAACGGCCAGTTGCCGGACTCGAAGCAGGTGTTCTACGGCCGCGCCGAATACTATACGTTCCGCTCGGAAGGCGATGCCCTGGCGAAATTGCCGGCCGCCATCAAGAAAGTGCCGCTGGTGGTGCTCGTCAACACGGGTTCCGCCTCGGCCTCGGAAATCGTCGCCGGCGCCCTGCAGGATTACAAGCGCGCCACCATCATCGGCACGCAAACCTTCGGCAAGGGTTCCGTGCAAACCATCCGCCAATTGACTGCCGACACGGCCGTCAAGCTGACGACGGCCCGCTACTACACGCCGAACGGCCGCTCGATCCAGGCCAAGGGCATCGTGCCCGACCTGCTGGTCGATGAAAATGCGGACGGCGACGGCTTGAACGGCTTGCGCATCCGCGAAGCGGACCTCTCCAAGCACCTGAGCAACGACCGCGACAAGGAAAGCGCCAAGGCCGCCCCCGTCAACGACGAGATGGAAGAGCAATTGCGCATCATCGCCCTGGAAAAGACCCGCAAACCGCTGGAATTCGGCAGCCAGGACGATTTCCAGCTGCACCAGGCGCTGAACCACCTGAAAGGTTTGCCGGTGCAACTGGCCAAGGCCGAACCGGTGGTGGTGCAAGCCGACGTCAAGCAAGAACAGAAGAAGTAAGTAAGTAGCCAAATAGCGCCAGCAGCACAGCGGGGGGCGCAATGCCCCCCAGTTACCCCGTCCACGCGACAAAAATCAATCTTCCGCCACACTTCCCCCTGCCCCGCAACACGAAACTCTCTACAGTCGAGCCCGTTTGTGTAAAATTTGCTTCACTTATCGGCATCGCGCCGATTGCCAAATTTGAAAGTTTAACCATGAAACAAGTCGTCATCAGCGGTACCGGACTGTACACGCCGCCATTTTCGATCTCCAACGAAGAGCTGGTCACCTGCTTCAATGCCTACGCGGAAAAATTCAATGCCGACAATGCCGACGCGATCGCCGCGGGCACGGTGACGGCGCTGGACCTGTCCAGCGTGGCCTTCATCGAAAAGGCGTCCGGCATCAAGTCGCGCTTCGTGATGGAAAAGGAAGGCATCCTCGATCCGGCCCGCATGGTGTCGCGCATTGCGGAGCGTGGCGATGACGAACTGTCGCTGCAGGCGGAAATGGCCGTCGCCGCTGCGCGCGACGCCTTGGCGCGCGCCGGCCGCACGCCAGCCGATATCGACATGGTACTGGTCGCTTGCAGCAATATGCAGCGCGCCTACCCGGCCATGGCCGTGGAAGTGCAAGATGCGCTGGGCATTGACGGGTATGGTTTTGACATGAACGTGGCATGCTCGTCCGCCACCTTCGGCATCCAGCAAGCCGTCGCCGCCGTGCAAAGCGGCCAGGCGCGCGCCGTGCTGGTGCTGAACCCGGAAATCACCAGCGGCCACCTGAACTGGCGCGACCGCGACAGCCATTTCATTTTCGGCGACGCCTGCACCGCCATCATCGTCGAAGCGAAAGACACGGCCGTGTCCCAGCACCAGTTCGAGATCATCGGCACGGAACTGAAAACGCGCTTCTCGAATGCCATCCGCAACAATTTCGGCTTCCTCAACCGTTTTGACGAATCCGGCGTGGGCAAGGCGGATAAACTGTTCCGCCAGCAAGGCCGCAAGGTGTTCAAGGAAGTGTGCCCGATGGCCGCCGAGATGATCAAGGCGACCCTGGCCAAGGCCGGCGTGGAAGTGGCGCAAGTCTCCCGCTACTGGCTGCACCAGGCGAACCTGAACATGAACTTGCTGATCGCGCGCCTGATCCTGGGCCGCGATGCGGAAGCCAACGAAGCGCCCGTGATCCTCGACACCTACGCCAACACCTCGTCGGCCGGCTCCATCATCGCCTTCCATAAGTATCAGGATGACATGGCGGCGGGCGCCACGGGCGTCATCTGCTCGTTCGGCGCCGGTTATTCCATCGGCTGCGTGATCGTGCGCAAGGTGTAGAGACACGGGGTGGCATAGGGTGGAGTCCTTGAATTAGGCGAAGATCCGGGTGGATAACATGCGTTCGTGGCCACCTGGACGAAGATATAGCACCGGTTTTTTGCAATAAAGCCGCAGGAAATTTTCCGGCAGGGGCTTTGATGCGTTTATACTTGGTCGCTGAGCAACATCTTTTTCCATCCGCACGTCCCCATAAGGAACCCCACACGCATGCCCCATGACATCAGCCTAATCACCACCATCGCCGCCGCCCTCGGGTTCGGCCTCATCTTCGGCTTCATCGCCGCGCGCCTGAAACTGCCGGCCCTGGTCGGCTATCTGGCCGCCGGCATCATCATCGGACCGGCCACGCCCGGTTTTGTGGCGGATGCGGAAATAGCGGGACAATTGGCGGAAATCGGGGTGATGCTGATGATGTTCGGTGTCGGCCTGCACTTTTCCATCGAAGACTTGTGGGACGTGCGCAAGATCGCGCTGCCCGGCGCCATCCTGCAGATCGGCGTCGCCACGGCGATGGGCATGGGCCTGGCCCACTGGTGGGGCTGGACCCTTGGTGGCGGACTGATCTTTGGCCTGGCCTTATCGGTCGCCAGTACCGTGGTGCTGCTGCGCGCGCTGGAAGAACGGGGCATCCTCGATTCCCTGAATGGCCGCATCGCCGTCGGCTGGCTGGTGGTGGAAGACCTCGTCACCGTGCTGGTGCTGGTGCTGCTGCCGGCATTTGCCGGTGTGCTGGGCGGCAAGGTCGCACCGGATGCCGAGGCCGTCAGCCTGTGGCAAACCCTGGCCATTACCCTGGGGCAAGTAGCCGGCTTCATCGTCTTCATGCTGGTGGTCGGCCGCAAGCTGTTCCCGTGGATCCTGTGGCAAGTGGCCCGCACCGGCTCGCGCGAACTGTTCACCCTGTGCGTGATCGCCGCCGCTGTCGGCATCGCCTATGCGTCAACCAAGCTGTTCGGCGTGTCCTTCGCGCTGGGCGCCTTCTTCGCCGGCATGGTGCTGCGCGAATCGGAACTCAGCCACCGCGCCGCGGAAGAGTCGCTGCCCCTGCGCGACGCGTTCGCCGTGCTGTTCTTCGTTTCCGTCGGCATGCTGTTCGAGCCGAACATCCTCATCGAGAAGCCCCTGCAAGTGCTGGCCGTGTGCGCCATCATTATCTTCGGCAAGTCGATCGCCGCCTTCCTGCTGGTGATGGCCCTGCGCTACCCGCCGAAAACGGCCATCATCGTCTCGGCCAGCCTGGCGCAGATCGGCGAATTCTCGTTCATCCTGGCCGCCCTGGGCCTGTCGCTGGGCCTGATGCCGCAGGAAGGCCAAAGCCTGATCCTGGCCGGCGCCATCCTGTCCATCGCCTTGAACCCGCTCGTGTTCAGCATGGCCAAGCCGCTGCTGCGCGTGATGAGCAACAGCGATTTCGCGCGCAAGTTCGAACGCACGACCGACCCGCTGGCCGAGCTGCCGATGACGGTGCCGCAGGAAAAACTGTCGGGCCAGATCGTCCTGGTCGGCTATGGCCGCGTGGGCCGGCGCATCGCCGCCGCCCTGATGGAACGGGGCATCCACTTTGTCGTGGCCGAGGAAAACCGCGAAATCGTCGACCAGCTGCGCAAGCAGGGCATTCCGGCCGTGGCCGGCAATGCGGGCGAACCGGCCGTGCTGATCCAGGCGCACATCACGCACGCCACCATGCTCGTCATCGCCACGCCGGACACCTTCCACGTGCGCGCCATGATCGAGACGGCGCGCGCGCTGAACCCGAACATCATGACGGTGGTGCGCACGCACAGCGAGGAAGAGGCGGAATTGCTGCGCGCGGAAAACGCGGGCAAGGTGTTCATTGGCGAGCACGAACTGGCCAATGGCATGGCCGAGCACGTGCTGCAGAGTTTTGATGCGGCGAAGAAGGGGCATGGCGGGCATTAAGCCGGCGCCCTTTCCGTCCAGCAAGCCTGCCCGCTCCCCAGCCGGCAGGCTTTCTTTTTACAGGCTGGCGGCCAGTTCCGCGCCTTCCCGTATCGCCCGCTTGGCGTCGAGTTCGGCCGCCAGCGCGGCGCCGCCGATTTTATGGAAGCGGGGGCCGCCTGCCGCCAGCGGCTTGCCATCCTTGCCCATGTCCGGCATGAGCTCCGTCAAGCTGTCCTGGCCCGCGCAGATGACCACGTTGTCCACCGCCAGCAGGCGCTGCTCGCCGCCCACGGTGATGTGCAAGCCCTGCTCGTCGATCTTGTCGTAGCTCACGCCGGCCAGCATGGCCACGCCATTTCTCGCCAGCGCCGCGCGGTGCACCCAGCCCGACGTCTTGCCCAGTCCCGCGCCCACTTTCGACGTCTTGCGCTGCAACAGGAAGATTTGCCGCACGGGCGCAGGCGCCACGGGCGGCACCAGGCCGCCGCCAGTGGCCGCATCCAGGTCCACGCCCCACTCGCCCGCCCAGGTGGCCACGGGCAGCGGCAGCGGGTGCGCCGGGTCGTGCAGCAGGTATTCGCCCACGTCGAAGCCGATGCCGCCCGCGCCGATGATGGCCACGCGCGCGCCGACAGGCTTCTTGCTTTGCAGCACATCCAGATACGACAACACTTTCGGGTGGTCGATGCCGGGAATGGCCGGCAGGCGCACCTTGATGCCGGTGGCGACGATGACGTCGTCATAGCCGCCGGCCAGCAATTGCTCGCGCGTCACGCGCTGGCCCAGGCGCAGCTTGACTTCCAGCAGTGCCAGCCGGCGGGCAAAATAGCGGATGGTTTCCGTGAATTCTTCCTTGCCGGGAATTTGCATGGCCACCTTGAACTGGCCGCCCACGCTGTCGCTGCTGTCAAACAGGGTCACCTCGTGCCCGCATTCGGCCGCCACGCAGGCGGCGGACAGGCCGGCCGGGCCGGCGCCGACGACGGCCACCCGGCGCGGCACGGCCTTTTTCGCGTACACGAGTTCCGTTTCATGGCAGGCGCGCGGGTTGACGAGGCAGCTGGCGCGCTTGTTGGCGAACGTGTGGTCCAGGCACGCCTGGTTGCAGCCGATGCAGGTGTTGATCTCGTCCGTGCGCCCGGAGGCGGCCTTGGCGACAAAATGGGGGTCGGCCAGGAACGGGCGCGCCATCGACACCAGGTCGCAGTCGCCCCGCTCCAGGATGGCATTCGCTTCGTGCGGCATGTTGATGCGGTTCGACGCCACCACGGGAATGCCGACTTCGCGGCGCAGCCGGCCCGCCACGGAGGCGAAGGCGGCGCGCGGCACGGAAGTGACGATGGTGGGCACCCTCGCCTCATGCCAGCCGAAGCCCGTATTGAGAATCGTCACGCCCGCGTGCTCCAGGGCTTTGGCCACCGCCACCACGTCATCCCAGGTATTGCCGCCCTCGACCAGGTCGAGCAGGGAATGGCGGTACATGATGATGAAGTTGGGGCCGACGGCGGCGCGGATGCGGCGCACGATGTCCACGGGCAGGCGCATGCGGTTTTCGATGCTGCCGCCCCAGCGGTCCTGGCGCAGGTTCGTGCGCGCGCACAGGAACTGGTTCAACAGGTATCCTTCGCTGCCCATCACTTCGATGCCGTCATAGCCGGCCTTTTGCGCCAGGCGCGCGCAGCGCACGTAGTCGCAGATGGTGCGCTCGATGCCCCGTTCGCTCAGGGGACGGGGGCGGAATGGCGAAATCGGCGATTTCTTCGCCGACGCCGAGACGACGAACGGCTGGTAGCCATAGCGGCCCGCATGCAGGATCTGCATGACGATCTTGCCGCCCTCCTCGTGCACGGCGCGCGTCACCTTGCGGTGGTTTGGCACGTCGCCGAGGAAATTGAGCGTGCCGCCAAACGGCAGCAGCCAGCCCTGGCGGTTCGGCGAGATGCCGCCCGTGACGATCAGCCCCACGCCGCCGCGCGCCCGTTCGCGGTAAAACGCGGCAAGCTTGCCATAATGATAAAAACGGTCTTCCAGGCCCGTATGCATGGACCCCATGATGACGCGGTTGCGCAAAGAGGTAAAACCCAGGTCGAGCGGGGCCAGCAGGTGGGGATAGGCAGTCATGGTGATCGGTCCGGTAGAGGTGGTATGCAGGCCGTACGGTAGCAAGCATTGCCGCTCGCCGCAGCGTATTTCTCTAGACCGGGAGTTCTAAATCGCCCGGCGCACGGGCCGGCGATGCGTACAGCTTGTGCCGGGCGCAAGTTTCCCGTAGGCTAGGTGCATGACGCGACTCTTCCTTTGCCTGCTGATGCTGTGCGCCGTCCCCGCTACCGCGCTGGCGCAGGCGATACGCCTGGACAAGCTCAAGGTCGACGTCAAGCGCATCGAGGTCGACGGGCAGCGCATGTATGAAGTCGATGCCAGCGGCAGCGTGCAGGCGCCGCCGGCGTCCGTCTGGAAGACCCTGACCACCTACGAGCGCATGCATGAATTCGTGCCGGACTTGAGTTCCTGCCGCGTGCTGTCGCGCAACGGCAATGAGGTCATCATCGAACAGCAGGGCATGGCGCGCTTCCTGTTCATGAACCACCCCATCCACCTGGTGGTGCGGGCCACGGAAACGCCGTTCACGGCCATCGACATCGCCCTGATCTCCGGCGACATGCGGCATTACGAATCGCGCTGGAATCTGTACCCCATCGCCGAAACGGGCGGCACGCGCATCGTCTTTTCCAGCCGGCTGATGCCGGGCTTCTACGTGCCCGGCATGCTGGGCACGACCATGATACGCGGCGATATCGAGCGCATGATGGCGGCCGTGCTGGCCCGCATCGACAGCCAGTACGCCGATAAATCCGGATAAAACTACGCCAGGTAGGTATCGCGGTCGCGGATTTCCGCGAAGTTTTCCAGGCTGCCCAGCTTTACCGTGACGGGATTCAGGCTCGCCTGCGGCTGCATCGAGCGCCAGGCGAACAGCCATTCCTGTTCCAACGCTTCGGCGCGCGTCTTGGTGAAGGCGGCGCCCAGGGCAGCGCGCTGGCCATACTCGACCAGGCCATCGATGCCGGCCCAGCTGGGCAAGGTGCGCTGCACGGCGCGGTGCAGGCGTTCGCCGAATTCTTCCGTATTGTGGATGATCAAACAGGCGTCGGCCGGGGCGAACAGGTCGAACAGTTGCTTGTCCCACACTTGCGAAAAGCTCAGGGTCAGACAATTGCCTGCAGGCATCAGGCGGAACTGGCCCAGGCTCAGCGCCAGCTCGAGTTCGCTGCGCTGGCCGTAGCGGTGCAGGGTGGGGGGACGTTTGTAATCGTGCATGCTGGACTCGTTCTTCAATAGTAGGGTAAAACCGGCGTGCCGCTTAACGTGGCGGGCGGATATGGCGCCGGATGCGCTGGGCCGTCGCGGCCAGATAAATTTCGCGCAGTAAATAAATAAAACAGCCGATCAGGCAAATCACGGCCAGCACAAAGAAGGCCGCGATATATTTATCCAGGGTCAGGTTCAGAATATCGCCCAAAAACAGCATGGCGATGATGACGCAGACGAAGAAACCGCACGCCGTGCTGAGCGAAATCGAGTAATTGATCAGATGGGTACGCCGATACAAGGTATCTAGCTCATCCATATAGAAATCGTTATAGCCGATGTCGAGCCGGTCTTCCAGCACGCGCGTGCGGTCGATGATGCGGCCCAGGCGGTTGGTCAGCACCACCAGCATGGTGCCGATACCGGTCAACAGGAAAACCGGCGCAATCGCCAGCTGGATGATATGGCCGATGTCGCCGATCTGTATGTTCATGGATAAAAAGTCGTGGGTTTACACCGGCGCCCGACCGTGGCGCCAGCACAGGCCATAGTGTAGCAGGTGGCGCACGCCGGCTGGCCGCTTTGCCAACCGGCGGGCTCTGGCGTCATGCGAAACCGCGCCCCGGCACGAAGCGCTCGGTGGCGCGCACCAGCGCCGAAGCGATGCCGTGCTCGAGCGCGCCATGGCCCGCATCCGGGATCATTTCCAGCTGCGCGCCCGGCCAGGCTTGCTGCAGGCGGTAGGCCGACAGCGGCGGGCAGATGGCATCGTAGCGGCCTTGCACGATGACGGCCGGCAAATGCGCGATGCGCGCCATGTTGCGGATCAGCTGGTCTTCCTCGAAGAAACCCAGATTGGCCATGTAGTGCGATTCGAGCCGGCCCACGCCCAGGTCGAGCGCATCGTTCGGCGCATCTTCCGGCTGCGGCATCAGGTAGACGCGGCGGCCTTCGAAGCGGCTCCAGGCGCGCGCGGCGGGCCAGTACACGGCGGGATCGCTGCTGAGAATGCGTTTCACGTAGGCCGCCAGCAAGTCGCCCCGTTCCTCTGCGGGAATAGGCGCGGCGAATTCCGCATACAGTTCCGGATAGAACCAGCGCACGCCCTCGATGAACCAGTCGATTTCCGCCTGCGTGCACAGGAAAATGCCGCGCAGCACGAAACCGAGGCAAGCCTCGGGGTGGGCCTGGCCATACGCCAGCGCCAGGGTCGAACCCCACGAGCCGCCAAACACCAGCCATTGGTCGATGCCGAACTGGGCCCGCAAGCGTTCGATATCGGCGATCAGCAGCTGCGTCGTATTGTTGCGCCATTCGCCCAGCGGCGTGGACTTGCCCGCGCCGCGCTGGTCGAACAGGATCACGCGGTAGCGCTGCGGGTCAAAAAAGCGGCGGTGCTGCGGCGACAGGCCCGCTCCTGGGCCGCCGTGCAGGAACAGCACGGGAATGCCGTCGGGGTTGCCGCACTCTTCCCAATAAATGGTGTGGATGTCATCGACCGCCAGCATGCCGTGCCGGTTTGGCGACAGGACGGGAAACAGGGGGGACAAAGAATCGGGCATGGCGGTCCTCAGAATGGCAGTCGGGGCGCCAGGCACGAGTCCTGGCAACTGTTCCAATTATAGTGCGCCGCCGGCGCCTCAGGCCAGCAGCAAGGGCAGGCGGTTCGACGACTTGATTTCGCGCATCGACAGGCTGGACTGGATTTCCGCCACGCCAGGCAGGCGGCGCAGCACGGTCGAGACGAATTCGCCATACGCTTCCAGGTCGCGCGCCACCACTTGCAGGAAATAATCGGCTTCACCCGCCACATTGTGGCACGACAAGATCTCGGGAATCGTCGCGATCGCCTGCTCGAACTGCGACGGCTGTTCGCCGCCATGGTTGGCAAACACGACCCGTACGAACGCCACCAGGCCGATGCCCAGCTTCTTGCGGTTAAGCAAAGCCTGGTAGCCGGTAATGAAACCTTCCTCTTCCAGGCGGCGCAAGCGGCGCCAGACGGGGGTTTCGCTCAGTTTCAAGCGCTCGGCCAGGCGCGCATTCGACAGCCGTCCTTCATCCTGCAACAGCCTGAGTATCTGCAAATCGGTGGCGTCGAGGCTAACTTCTGAAATTTTCATCTAATTTTTGTTTTTATGGGGGTGGAATCTACCCGAATACTAGGGCATACAGGGCAGGAAAAGCAAGCACATTTCATCGCTGCAAGAACATAATGGGACCCGGCGAGCAGGCCGCACCGTGTGCATGCTCCCGCTTTTCTTTTCGACCGAGCCATGTCCGATTCTACCTTCCTGATGTACCTGCTGGCACTGGCCGGCGCCTTTTTATTACCGGGTCCCGACATGGCGCTGGTGCTGGCGACGGGCGCCGCGCGCGGCGTGGCCACGGCGCTGGTGACGGCCGTGGGCATCGCCGGCGCGCGCGCCGTCCACGTGGCGCTGTCGGGCGCGGGCCTGGCGGCGCTGATGGTGACGCATCCGCAGGCCTTACAGTGGGTCAAATGGGCGGGCGCCGCCTACCTGCTGTACCTGGCGCTGCGCCTGCTGCAGTCGGCCCTGTCGAGCAAAACGGCACAGGAAGCGGCCGCCCCCGCCACGGCGCATGGCGCCCGCGCCAGCCTGGTGCGCGGCTTCCTGACGAATCTGCTCAATCCGAAGGCACTGCTGTTTTGCAGCATGTTCCTGCCGCAATTCGTCGTCGGCAGCGAGCAGGTCGGCATGCAATACCTACGCCTGGGCACCGTCCTGGTGCTGGTGGGCCTGCTGTTCGACGCCCTGTACGCCGTGCTGGCCGCGCGCCTGGCGCGCCGCCTGCGCGGCAAGCCTTCGCCTTACGGCAAGTTCGTGCTGCCTGCCGTGTTCGTGCTGTTGGCCGGGCGGCTGGTGCTGGGCTGATCGGCCATCGCATCCATGAAGAAGGCCGGGTAATCGGCCAGCAGGCTGCGCTCAAAGTCGTTGACCTTGCGAAATTGCCGCAGACCTGGCGCCATGGCCCGGCCCGCATCCCAGCTGCGCCAGGCATTCGGCGCATCGAATTGCGCCACCAAGGCGTCGCCCAGGTCCTGGTACACGGCCGCCATGTGCGGCTTGGCTTGCAACACTTGCAGATACAAGGCCGTCGCTTCCGGCCATTGGCCCAGCTTGGCGCGCAAATTGCCTTCGAACAGGGCCAGGACGGGCTGCTGCATCCCCGTTTGCGTCCTGGCTTCCTGCACGGCGGCCAGCGCGGCCGCGACACCCTCTTTATCCTTGGCCAGCAGCGCGCGCGTCAAGTCGTGAATGGGCTGGCACTCCTGCATGGCCCGCTGTTGCTCACGCGACAGCTTGTCGACCAGCGCGCCCGTGGAAAAATGGTCTTCCAGCAAGGTCAAGAAAGCCTCGAAGGGTTTTTCTGCCGCAAACAGGTGCTCCGCCTCGGCGCGCAGCGCCGGATGCGCCTGGGGACTCAGCGGCGGCAACAGCGCCGCCTGCGCCAGCACGCGTTCGAGCGGCGGCGCGCCGGCCGCCAGCGGACGTGGCCGGTACGCGGCCAGGGAATACGTGGCGGGCGCCCCCGCCGTCATGGCGCCGATGCGGAAATGGCGCGTGGCCGTGCCGCCCACCTCCTGGTAATGCAAGGTAAAGTCGGCGGGAATGCGCTTGCCATCGGCCAGCATCTTCAGCACCAGCGGGTGGCCGCCCCAGGTATAGCGCAGGAACTGGGCAAACGCCGTCGCATCGGCGCCGCTGACGGGGCTGCCTGCTATCCCCAGGCGCAGCAGGGGCTGCCCGTCGAGCGACCACAGCACGGCGCCGTCGAGCACTTGGGGGGTCAGCGCGCCGCGCCGCCTGGGCGCCAGCACCGATAAAGTCTGCTCTTCATACACGGGCAAGGTCGCATGCTGTTCCAGCTTGCCGGCCTGCAGCATGCCGGCGATGCCCTGCCGGTGGCGCAACTCGATGGCGCGAAAGCCGACGGCGTCGAACAGCGAATAACCGTCATAGGTTGCCGCCGCCGTATCGATGAGGTAGCGGCGGCGCGTGGCAAAATCGAACATGGACAAGCTCATGCCATCGCGCACGCTCAGGTAATGGGGGCCCAGCACGACATCGCTTTCCTGCGTCTCGCGCGCGGGCAGGCTGGTTTTCACGCCGGGTTTGACGACCCGTTCGGTCACCACCGTGACGTGGAACGTGACGCTGGCCTGGGCCGCACTGGCGCCCAGGAAAAGGATGGCGGCCACGCTGGCGCGGCGCAAGGCGGGAACTAGGGTCATGGAGATGATGCAGTGGAGAAATACTGATTTTAAGGCAAATCCGGCGAGTCCCTTGTTTTGCTTGCAAGCATAAAAAAAGACAGCCGCAGCTGTCTTTTTGTTTTACCTCAACAACGATTACGACATGTGCTGGCCGCCGTTGATCGAGATGTTGGCGCCCGTGACGAAGGCGGCTTCATCGGAAGCCAGGTAAGCGACCAGGCCGGCTACTTCTTCCGGCTTGCCCAGGCGCGCCATCGGAATTTGCGGGATGATTTTGCTGTCGAGCACTTCCTGCGGAATCGCCATGACCATCTTGGTGCCGATGTAGCCTGGCGAGATGGTGTTGACGGTAACGTTCTTGCGCGCCACTTCCAGCGCCAGCGACTTGGTGAAACCATGCATGCCGGCTTTCGCGGCCGAATAGTTGGTCTGGCCGAAGGCGCCCTTCTGGCCATTCACGGACGAGATATTGATGATGCGGCCCCAGCCGCGTTCCACCATGCCGTCGCAGACGGGCTTGGTCATGTTGAAGACGGAATCGAGGTTGGTGCCCATCACGGCGTCCCAGTTCGGCTTGTCCATCTTCTTGAACGTCATGTCGCGCGTGATGCCGGCGTTATTCACCAGCACGTCGACAGGACCGATTTCCGCTTCCACGGCCGCCACGCAGGCCGCCGCCGAATCGTAGTCGGCCACGTCGCACGGATACGCCTTGAAGTCGTAGCCCATGTCCTTGGTCGTCGCCAGCCATTCCGCGACCTTCGGATTGCCTGGGGAATATGTGGTCACCACGCGATAGCCGAGCGCCGCCAGCTTGAAACACACTGCTTCGCCCAGACCACCCATGCCACCAGTTACCAATGCAACTCTTGCCATTTTCATCCCCTCAGTGTCGTTCTGTTGCTAAAAAATTAATAATTTAATGAAAGCAATCCAGCTCCGCCGCGTGACGGCGGCGTACCGCACCCAGTCGTCACGCACAGCGCGCGACGGCTTGGGTGCGGCGCTCTAGCGATTAATCCCGCTCGATGGCTAAAGCTACACCCATGCCGCCGCCGATGCACAGTGCGGCCAGGCCTTTCTTGGCGTCGCGGCGTATCATTTCGTGGATCAGGGTGACCAGGATGCGCGCGCCGGACGCGCCGATCGGGTGGCCGATGGCAATCGCGCCGCCGTTCACGTTGATCTTGCTGGTATCCCAGCCCATTTCCTTGTTGACGGCAATCGCTTGCGCGGCAAACGCTTCGTTGATTTCCATCAAGTCCAGCTCTTCATGCGTCCAGCCGGCTTTTTTCAGGCACAGGCGCGATGCGGAGACGGGGCCCATGCCCATGACGGCAGGGTCCAGGCCCGACGAGGCGTAGGCCTTGATACGTGCCAGCGGCTTCAAGCCCAGTTCCTTCGCTTGCGAGGCGGACATCATGATGACGGCGGCGGCGCCATCGTTCAGGCCGGAAGCGTTGCCGGCCGTGACGGTGCCATCCTTGGCGAACGCGGGGCGCAGGCCGGCCAGCGATTCCAGGGTCGAACCGGGCTTGATGTATTCGTCGCTGTCGAAGACGACCGTGCCTTTTTTGTTGGCGATTTCCAGCGGCAGGATTTCATCCTTGAACTTGCCCGCCTTTTGCGCCGCTTCCGCCTTCAGTTGCGACTGCAGCGCGAATTCATCCTGCTCGGCGCGCGTCACTTCGTATTTCTTGGCGACGTTTTCCGCCGTGATGCCCATGTGGTACTGGTTGTACACGTCCCACAGGCCGTCGACGATCATGGTGTCGATCATCTTGAAGTCGCCCATGCGGAAACCGTCGCGCGAGCCGTTCATCGCGTGCGGCGAAGCGCTCATGTTTTCCTGGCCGCCGGCGATGATGATGTTGGCGTCGCCGCACTTGATCGCTTGCGCCGCCAGGTGCGTGGCCTTCAAGCCGCTGCCGCATACCTTGTTGATGGTGAATGCCGGAATGCTGCTCGGCAGGCCAGCCTTGATGACGGCCTGGCGCGCGGCGTTCTGGCCGACGGCAGCCGTCAGCACCTGGCCCAGGATCGCTTCGCCGATCAGGTTCGGGTCGATGCCGGTTTGTGCCAGCAAGCCCTTGATTACATGCGCGCCCAGTTCGGACGCAGGAATCTTGGCCAGACTGCCACCGAATTTGCCGACTGCGGTACGGCCGGCGGCCACGATTACGACATCATCCATTTATTTCTCCGATATGCTGGCCACGAGGGCCAAGGTCAAGGTGCTAATAGAATCCCATTGGAATCCTGTGAATCCGGGAAGACACAGCAAGCTGTGTTTCATTCTAGCGCGGCATGCGCCGCAGTTCCAGCGCCGCACCGCAGGCGGCGGCGATGACAGCCTGCCTGCGGTGGCGGCGGGCGGCCTGGCGCGGCGGATAGCCGCTGCCGGGCCGCAACGCGCTTACGCCTGGCGAGCAGGACGCGTGTTTTTATTTTTATCATACCCTTCATCGGCGCCGCCGAAAGTGGTTTTTAGAAAATTATTGAAGGGAATAATCAGGGGTACGGGCGTTTGCTTTACCACCTGCAACAGCTCGCCAAATTTTTGACGCGATGCAGCAAACTCACCCTTTGTCACAGTGTCGAATTTCTCCT
Source organism: Janthinobacterium sp. SUN120 (assembly GCF_030397735.1). Classification (NCBI taxonomy): domain Bacteria; kingdom Pseudomonadati; phylum Pseudomonadota; class Betaproteobacteria; order Burkholderiales; family Oxalobacteraceae; genus Janthinobacterium; species Janthinobacterium sp. SUN120. Next base: position 178,280 of record NZ_JAPUBW010000004.1, read on the forward strand.
GGGTTTCTTGAGCAACATCCTTTGCCTGGCGGCTATATGCACCGATGCGTTCGATGGCCAGTTGCGACTGCGTGCGCGACAGTTCCAGCAGCGCTTGCGGGTCCTTCGCGGACAGCAGCTGATTGCCCGCCACAGTAGCGGCCGCCAGCGCCGTGCGGGCCGCATCGAGCTGCAATTCCAGCACGCTGGCGCCGCTGTCGACAGCGGCCTGCGCATACGCTTGTGCGCTGATCAATTGTGCTTCCACCACGGCCTTGCCGGCCCGTGCCCATTGTTCGGAAAATGAAAACATCGTGTTCCTCCCCAAAGAGTAGGCAGCGCATGTTGCGCCGCACAGTGCTCAACTGTAAGCGGTGGTTCATTGCTGAACCTTGATATTTATCAAACTTTGCTGTTGGTTTGTTTCCAACCCAACGCTGGTCAGGACAACAACTTGATACCGTCCAGCGAGGCCGCGCATTGCTCGCGTATCACGCTGACGAAATCGCGCACATACGCCTTGTCCTGCAGATGCTCGGGCACGGACACGTACAAGTCGCTCCACAAGCCGTGCTCGCCCACCGGGCGCGCCACGACGTAATCGTAATCGACGTAATTCTTGATGGCCCAGTTCGGCAAGGCGGCAATGCCGCGCCGGCTCGCCACCAGTTGCAGCACGGCCACTGTCAATTCGGCCGTGCGGCGTTCAAACGCGATGCCGGCCGGCCGCAGCACTTCGCGGATCAGGTCGATGCGCTCTTCCGGCACGGGATAGGTAATTAATGTCTCGCCCGTGAAGTCGGCCGCCGCCAGCCGGCGCTGCGCCTGCAACCGGTGCTTTTGCGCCATCACCACCAGCATTTCAAAGCGGAACAGGGGAAACACGGTGAAATCGGGGCCGTACGGCGAGCCGATCACGAGGTCCGCCTCGCCCGAACGCAGCAAGTCCGCCGGTTCGCTGTGAAAGCCGGAAACCAGGTCGATCTCCACTTCCGGCCAGCGCTGGCGGAAGGCATCCATCACCGGCATCAGCCAGTCGAAACAGGTATGGCATTCGAGCGCCACGCGCAGCTGTCCCTTGTCGCCCTGCGACAGGCGCGCCACGTCGCGCTCGGCCAGCTCGATCTCGGGCAGCAGCTTGTCGGCCAGGGCCAGCAGCCGGCTGCCCGTGGCCGTAAACGCGATCGGCATCGACTTGCGCTCGAACAATGGCGCCTTGTAGCGCTCTTCGAGCAAACGGATCTGGTGCGACAAGGCCGACTGGGTCAGGTTGAGCAGCTGCGCGGCGCGCACCAGGCTGCCGGACGAACGCAGGGCACTCAAGGTGCGCAGGTGACGGATTTCTAGCATCGGAGAAATGGATTCTGTGCGTGAATTATTTTCATGTTATTCGGCAAAATGTTTCGTTTTGATTATAGATCAAGTTGCCGCACACTCTAGCGCATTCACATTAAATCTCGATGACATCATGACCATTCGTACCCACGTCCTTGGCTTTCCCCGTATCGGCGCCGCGCGCGAACTGAAACTGGCGCTGGAAAGCCACTGGCGTGGCGACCTGTCCGAGGCGGACCTGGAAGCGACGGGCCGGCAACTGCGCGCGCGCCACTGGGCCCAGCAGCGCGACGCCGGCCTCGATTACGTCACCGTGGGCGACTTCGCCTTTTACGACCAGGTGGCCAACCATATCCAGCTATTGGGCTGCGAACCGGCCCGCTTCCACTTTGCGCCAGAGCAATCGCCGCTGGCGCGCTATTTCACCATGGCGCGCGGCGCAGACACACACGCCGCCCATGCCGGCTGCGGCCACGCGCACCATGCACACGCCGCAGGCACTGCCGCGCTGGAAATGACCAAGTGGTTTGACACCAATTACCATTACCTGGTGCCCGAACTGTCGCCCCACACCCGCTTTTCGCTCGCTTGCGAGCGCCTGCTGGCGGAAGTGGCCGAGGCGCAGGCGCTGGGCCACCCGGTCAAGGCGGCCCTGATCGGCCCCCTCACCTTCCTGTGGCTGGGCAAGGAAAAGACGCCAGGCTTCGATCGCCTGGCCCTGCTGGAACAATTGCTGCCCGTCTACGGCGCCCTGCTCGACCGCCTGAAGCGGCAAGGCGTCACCTGGGTGCAGCTCGATGAGCCGATCCTGGGCCTGGACTTGCCCCATGCGTGGCGCAGCGCCTTCGAAAGCACGTATTGGCAGTTGAACCAGGTGGGCGTGAATATCCTGCTGGCCACGTATTTCTCGCCGCTGGAAGAAAACCTCAGCCTGACGTGCCGCCTGCCCGTGGCCGGCCTGCACGTGGACGGCATCCGCGCGCCGCATGAATTGATCAGCGTGACGGACTGGCTGCCCGCGCATAAAGTCTTGTCGATTGGCATCGTCGACGGGCGCAATATCTGGCGTACCGACCTCGACGCTGCCCTGGCCGTGCTGCAGCCGCTGGCGGCCAAACGCGACGGCCATTTGTGGCTGGCGCCGTCGTGCTCGCTGCTGCACGTGCCGTTCAGCCTGGAAGCGGAAACGGAGCTCGACAGCGACATCCGCAACTGGCTGGCGTTTGCCACGGAAAAACTGGCGGAGATCGCCATCCTCAAGGGCGCGCTCGCCGGCCACCCCGATGACGCCGCACTGGCACAGTCCCGTCTGGCTGTCGCCGGGCGGCGCGCCAGTCCCCGCGTGCACCGCCCGCAAGTGGCGCAGCGCCTGCAAGCGCTGTCTCCCACCGTCGACCGCCGCGATTCCAGCTTCCCGCAGCGCCAGGCCATGCAGCGCGCGCGTTTGCAACTGCCCGATTTCCCCACGACGACCATCGGTTCCTTCCCGCAGACGCCGGCCATCCGCGCCGCCCGCGCCAGCCACAAGCGGGGCGAACTGGCGAGCGCCGAGTATGAACGGCAGATGCGCGCCGAAATCGCCCGCGCCGTGGAGCGCCAGGAAACGCTGGGCCTGGACGTGCTCGTGCATGGCGAAGCGGAACGCAACGACATGGTCGAATACTTCGGCGAACAATTGGACGGTTTTGTCTTCACGCGCCACGGCTGGGTGCAGTCGTACGGCTCGCGCTGCGTCAAGCCGCCCGTCATCTACGGCGACGTGCAGCGCCCGGCCGCCATGACGGTGGCCTGGACGGTGCACGCGCAAAGCCTGACCAATAAACCGATGAAGGGCATGCTGACGGGTCCGGTGACGATATTGCAATGGTCGTTCGTGCGCGACGACCAGCCGCGCGCCACCACGGCGCTGCAGATCGCCCTGGCCATGCGCGACGAGGTAGCCGACCTGGAAGGGGCCGGCATCGGCATCATCCAGATCGACGAGCCGGCCCTGCGCGAAGGCTTGCCGCCGCGCCGCGGCCAGTGGGACGCCTACCTGGACTGGGCCACGCGCGCCTTCCGCATCGCCGCCTGCGTCGTTGGCGACACGACGCAGATCCACACCCACATGTGCTATGCGCAGTTCAACGACATCCTGCCGCAGATTGCCGCCATGGACGCCGACGTCATCACGATAGAGACGAGCCGCTCCGACATGGCGCTGCTGGCGGGCTTTGGCCAGTTCCAGTATCCGAACGAAATCGGCCCCGGCGTATACGACATCCACTCGCCGCGCATCCCCTCGACCCTCGACATGGTGACATTGCTGCAAAAGGCCAGCGCCGTCATTCCCCCGGCGCATTTATGGGTCAACCCGGACTGCGGCTTGAAGACGCGGGGCTGGGCGGAAACGGAGGCGGCCTTGCAAAACATGGTCGCGGCGGCACGGCAGATGCGCGCGGCGTGATGAAAATATGACAAGGTCATGCAAGGCCTGACAAAACCGTAGCGAGCGGAAGAAAGTTGTGCTTGAGAAGCGCAACTGTATGAAGGTACAGTGAGCATCGCAGACCGCAAATTACGATGCGCAGCAGGTTTTGATAGGCGGACTCAAGCCGCATTCTCGGCTGCTTTCGGGGCGGCGCACCGGTTTTCCGGGGCGCCGTCCGTTTTTTTTGACATGAAGTAGGTGTTGCCCTGCGGAATAGCACGCGCCAGGCCCCTGATGCCGATTTTTTTGCAGTAGAATGCAAGAAATTTACTGCTCCCATTGTTGCCGTACGGAACATCTGGCCTGCCGCAGTTTCACTTTGATAAATGTTTATGTCCAAAAGCCCGTCGCAGAAGCCTATCGAAATCAAGATTTCCACCGTCGTTGCCGTCTCCGCCATTCTGCATAGCGCCGATACGCAGGCACTCGATGCCGCCTTGCGCGACATGACGGGAGGCGTGGCGGACTTTTTCGAGGACGACCTGGCCGTGCTGGACGTGGCGGCCTTGCCGCCCGGCAGCGTGCCCATCGACTGGGCCGCCCTCGTGGCCCTGCTGAAAAAATACCGTTTGAATGCCGTGGCCGTGCGCAATGCGCCGGCCGACATGCATGACGCCATCCTGGCGCAAGGCTTGAGCCTCGACAGCGGCAAGACGCGCGACGATGCGCCGCCCAAGGATGGTCCCAAGGATACCCCCACTGCCGCCGCCCAGTCGGGCGCCGACGCCCAGGTGATGGTGATCGACACGCCCGTGCGGGCCGGCCAGCGCATCTATGCGCGCGGCTGCGACCTGATCATCACCGCCGTCGTCAACAATGGCGCCGAAATCATCGCCGACGGCAGCATCCACGTATATTCCTCGCTGTACGGCCGCGCGCTGGCTGGCGCCTCGGGCAATGCCCAGGCGCGCATCTTCGCGCTGGCCATGGAACCGGAACTGGTCTCGATCGCCGGCGTGTACCGCACGTTCGAGGATGGTTTCCCCGCAGAAATGGCGCGCGGACCCGCGCAAATTCGTTTGGCTGGAGACAGAATCGATATACACTCTGTCAATCCGGTCACTCCCGTGAACCGCTCTTAAGCTGCACAATTCAAGAGATATCTGAAAAGGATTATTTGTGGCAAGAATTATTGTTGTGACGTCCGGCAAGGGCGGTGTCGGCAAGACGACCTCTAGCGCCAGTTTTTCCACTGGCCTGGCCATGCGCGGCCACAAGACAGCCGTGCTCGACTTCGACGTGGGCCTGCGTAACCTCGACCTGATCATGGGTTGCGAGCGCCGCGTCGTCTATGACCTGATCAATGTGATCAACAAGGAAGCAACCCTGAACCAGGCCTTGATCAAGGACAAACACTGCGACAACCTGTTCATCCTGCCAGCCTCGCAAACGCGCGACAAGGATGCCTTGTCGGAAGAAGGCGTGGAACGCGTGTTGAACGACCTGATCAACATGGGCTTCGAATTCATCATCTGCGATTCGCCGGCCGGCATCGAGCATGGCGCGCTGATGGCGCTGACGTTTGCCGATGAAGCCATCATCGTCACCAACCCGGAAGTGTCGTCGGTGCGCGATTCGGACCGCATCCTGGGCATCCTGCAAGCCAAGTCGCGCCGCGCGCAGACGGGCGGCGAGCCCGTCAAGGAACATTTGCTGATTACCCGCTACTCGCCGAAACGCGTGGAATCGGATGAAATGCTGTCCTACCAGGACGTGCAGGAAATCCTGCGCATCCCGCTGGTGGGCATCATTCCGGAATCGGAGCAAGTGCTGGCCGCCTCGAACCAGGGCAACCCGGCCATCCATTTCACGGGTACGGACGTGGCGCAAGCCTATGAAGACGTGGTGTCGCGTTTCCTCGGCGAAGATGTCGAGTTGCGCTTTACCAACTATGAAAAGCCTGGATTACTCCAGCGCATTTTTGGGGCGAAGTGATATGGCCTTGCTTTCTTTCCTGTTCCCCCCCAAGCCGAAGACGGCCACCGCGGCCAAGGAACGCCTGCAGATCATCATCGCCCGCGAACGCAGCGGACGCGATGGTCCGGACTTCCTGCCCGCCCTGCACAAGGAATTGATCGCCGTCATTTCCAAGTACACCAAGGTCAATGCCGACGATATCAAGATTTCGCTGGACCGCCAGGGCAACCTGGAAGTACTCGACGTCAACGTGGTGCTGCCGGACGCGTAAGGCCTAATCCGGCCTGACCGTAAGCAATTCCTGCGCCACCGCGGCGCAGGCGTTCACGTGCTGGTTGCCGATCTGGCGGAATACGGCGTAGCCGATGGCTGCCGCCACCGCCTGGCCGGCGAACGGCACGAAGCGCGCCACCTGCTTGGTGGCAATCTTGACGCCACTGCGCTTGAGCAGCTGGAGGATCAGTTCGCGCGACACCAACTTTCCCACCAGCATGCCGCCCATGCCCACCGCCGCGCGGTAGGCCATCATCTTGAACTGCGGGTTCAGGCGCTCGATCTGCTCGGGCGTGAGGCCGAATTCGTGGTTGATATCGTTGATCAGCATGGAAAACAGGCCTACATCGGACATCAGGTCGATGCCGGGAATGGGGATGGCCGAGGCGCCCGCCGACATCATGGCACGCCGCTGCACCAGGCGCCGGCAACGCTCGCGCACTTGCTCGATGTCGGCATGGCTGGCCGGTATCAGGGTCCAATCGGTGGTGCTCTTGTCTGCCATGGCCGTTTCTCCGCGAGTGATGGGTAGATGAACAAGTGTAACGTAAAGGCCTCAGCTGCCGATTTCACTGGACACAGTTGCAATCTCTGTTATATTTCACTTGAGCATTCCTTAACATTACGATAAGCAGAGCGGACCGTCTGTTTGTTGCTACACACTCCAGCCAATTATGCGAATTGCCGTACTCGATAGCGACCATAGCCAGGCAGAACTGATCTGCCAGGTGCTCACCGCCGCCGGCCACGCTTGCCACGAGTTTCAGAGTGCCAAGGACATGCTGGGGCAACTGCGCAAGGACAGTTGCGACATGCTGATCCTCGACTGGCATGTGAGCGATCTGGACGGCGCGGAAGTATTGCGCCGTGCCCGGGAAAAACTGGCGCCCAAGGCGCCCGTGTTGTTTATGACCAACAGTTCCGGCGAAGACGACGTGGTAGCGGGCATGACGGCCGGCGCCGACGACTACATGATCAAGCCCTTGCGGCGCAGCGAACTGACCTTGCGCACCCAGGCGCTGCTGCGCGTGGCGTACCCGGCCCAGAATGGCGCCGAAACCTTGCAATTCGGTCATTACACGTTTGAAACCCGCCCCGGCCGCCTGCTGCGCGATGGCGAAGTGCTCGACGTGACGCACAAGGAATTCGCCCTGGCGCTGCTGTTTTTCCGCAACCTGGGCCGTCCATTGTCGCGCGCCTACATCCACGAAGCCGTGTGGCAGCGCGACACGGCCCTGCCGTCGCGCACCATGGATACCCACGTCTCGCGCGTGCGCAACAAGCTGCAGCTGAAACCGGAACACGGCTACAGGCTGGTACCCGTCTACAGTTATGGTTATCGCCTGGAAAAACTGGGCGGCTGAACGGCGGCAAACGGCTGACCTGCTCAAAGCACGGGCACAAAGCGTTATAATGTCGGCATAAGCCATCCCAACAGCCCTGAAATGCAACTGCTCGCCGTAGGCCTCAACCATACCACCGCCCCAGTGTCGCTCCGCGAACAGCTGGCGTTTGCGCCTGAGCACTTGGGCCAGGCGGTGATGGCGGCGCGCACCTGGTTCCAGCGCATCGACTTGCGCGACAACGACGAAGCGGCCATCCTGTCGACCTGCAACCGCACCGAGCTGTATGCGGCCAGCCACGTGCCCAATCCGCTCGACGCGGGCGCGCATTTCCTGGCCGATTATCACAAGCTCAACTACAGCGAGCTGCGCCCCCACTTATATATGTTGCCGCAGCACGATGCCGTGCGCCACACCTTCCGCGTCGCCTCCGGGCTCGATTCGATGGTGCTGGGCGAAACGCAGATCCTGGGCCAGATCAAGGACGCCATCCGCACGGCCGACGAGGCGGGCGGCCTGGGCACGTATCTGCACCAGTTGTTCCAGCGCAGCTTTTCCGTCGCCAAGGAAGTGCGCAGCAGCACGGAAATCGGCGCCCACAGCGTGTCGATGGCGGCCGCCGCCGTGCGCCTGTCGCAGCGCATCTTCGACAAGATTGCCGAGCAGAACGTGCTGTTCATCGGCGCCGGCGAAATGATCGAATTGTGCGCCACGCACTTTGCGGCGCAAAACCCGAAAAGCATCACCATTGCCAACCGCACCATGGAGCGGGGCGAGGAACTGGCGCACCGCTTCAACGGCAAGGCCATCCGCCTGGCCGACTTGCCGGAGCAATTGCACCAGTTCGACATCGTCATCTCGTGCACGGCGTCATCGTTGCCGCTGCTGGGCCTGGGCCTGGTCGAGCGCGCCATCAAGGCGCGCCGCCACAAGCCCATGTTCATGGTCGACCTGGCCGTGCCGCGCGACATCGAAGCGGAAGTGGGCCGTTTGAACGACGTCTTCCTGTACACGGTCGACGACCTGGGCAAGGTCGTGCAGACGGGCCTGGAAAGCCGGCAAGCGGCCGTGGCGCAAGCCGAAGCCATCATCGAGACGCGCGTGCAATCGTTCATGAGCTGGGTCGACGACCGCGCCATGGTGCCCGTCATCCAGCATTTGCATGAAAACAGCGAATCCTTGCGCCTGATGGAAGTGGAACGGGCGCGCAAGATGCTGGCCAAGGGCGCCGACATCGACGCCGTCCTGGAAGCGCTGTCGAAAGGCTTGACGGCCAAGTTCCTGCACGGCCCGCAGCAAGCGCTGCACCACGCGCAAGGCGACGAGCGCAAGCAGCTGGTCACCCTGTTGCCGAAACTGTTCCGCCCCCGCCGTTAGCGCAGCCCCGCTGGCCGCCCGCGCGGCCGCCCCTGCCCGCCTGCCGGGCCCGTATCATCCCTACACCTTTTACCGCGAATCGCTATGAAACCATCCATGCTGGCCAAACTCGATCAACTGGCGAACCGCCTGGTCGAACTCGACGAACTGCTGATGCATCCGGACGCCACGTCGAACATGGACAGCTACCGCAAGATGACGCGCGAGCATGCCGAACTGGGCCCGCTGGTGGCCCTGTATCACTCCTACCAGGAAGCGGGCAACGATATTGCGACAGCGCAAGAGATGCTGGGCGATCCCGACATGAAGGAATTCGCCCAGGAAGAAATCGAGGCGGCCAAGACCACCATGGCGCGGCTGGAACGCGAATTACAAACCATGCTGCTGCCGAAGGATGTCAACGACGAGCGCAATATCTTCCTGGAAATTCGCGCCGGCACGGGCGGCGATGAATCGGCCCTGTTCGCCGGCGATTTATTGCGCATGTACACGCGCTTTGCCGAGCGCAACCGCTGGCAGGTGGAACTCGTGTCCTCGTCCGACTCCGACCTGGGCGGCTACCGCGAAGTGATCGTGCGTATCGTCGGCAATGGCGCGTATTCAAAACTGAAATTCGAGTCGGGCGGCCACCGCGTGCAGCGCGTGCCGGCCACGGAAACGCAGGGCCGCATCCACACGTCGGCCTGCACGGTGGCCGTGATGCCGGAAGCGGATGAAGTAGAGGACGTCAACATCAACCCGGCCGACCTGCGCATCGACACCTACCGCGCCTCGGGCGCGGGCGGACAGCACATCAATAAAACGGATTCCGCCGTGCGCATCACTCACTTGCCGACCGGCATCGTGGTGGAATGCCAGGATGACCGCAGCCAGCACAAGAACAAGGCGCAGGCCATGAAAGTGCTGGCCGCGCGCATCAAGGACGTGCAGCTGCGCGAACAGCAGTCGAAGGAAGCGGCCACCCGCAAGAGCCTGATCGGCTCGGGCGACCGCAGCGAGCGCATCCGCACGTATAATTTCCCGCAAGGCCGCCTGACAGACCACCGCATCAATTTGACCTTGTACAAGCTGGACTTCATCATGGATGGGGATTTGACGGACTTGACGAATGCCTTGGCGGCAGAGCACCAGGCGGAGCTGCTGGCAGCGCTGGGCGATTAAAAAGCGTCCATGGCGGCGTTGCATCGCCTTGCCCTGAACACTTGTTAAAGTATCCAGCCAAATCAAGGGTTTAAGTAGCGGCTAAGCAATAAAAATCCGGCCTTGTGCGAAAATGACCAGCTCGATTCCATCCACCTCACCGTGTCGCCCATGAAAAATTCACGCACCGTCCTCCTGTTGACCGCCGCCCTGTGTTTCCTGATGCTGGGCGTGGCCATGTATTTGCAGCATGCCATGAACATGGCGCCGTGCCCGCTGTGCGTGATCCAGCGCTACCTGTTCCTCGCCATCGGCATCGCCTGCCTGGCCGGCGCGGCGGCCAACCGGCCGAAGATCGGCGCGGGCGTCGGCGTGCTGGCGGCCCTGGGCGGCCTGGGTGTGGGCGCCAAGCACCTGTACGTGCTGGCCAACCCCGGCTTTTCGTGCGGCATCGACCCGGTGGAAACGGCGCTGAACAAGGTCTTCACGGCCGAACTCATGCCCTTCATGTTTGAATCGTATGGCGCCTGCGAAAACGCGGGCGAGCCATTCTTCGGCCTGTCGATCCCGCAATGGGCGTTCATCTGGTTCGCCATCTTCGCCCTCACCTTGCTGTGGACCTTGCTGCGCCGTCAGAAATAATTGAAAGCACTATGCCAGAAACACTGATCCCCGCCGGCAGCACTGTCGGCGCCCTGCAAATCCGTCCCCTGCTCGATCCGCTCGACAACCGCATCCTGCTGGGCCACGCGCTGGGCCTGTCGCGCGTGAGCCTGATCACGCAATCGGAGCGAGTCCTCACTTCCGACGAAGCGGCGCGGTTGTCAGCCTTGCTGGCACGCCGCCTGCAAGGCGAGCCGATCGCCTACATCGTCGGCCAGCGCGAGTTTTTCGGCCTGCCGTTCGAAGTGAACGACGCCGTGCTGATCCCCCGCCCCGACACGGAAGTGCTGGTGGAACTGGCGCTCGAACGCCTGCCGCCCGGCGGACGGGTGCTCGACATGGGCACGGGCAGCGGCGCCATCGCCGTCGCCCTCGCGCACACGCGGCCCGACGCCGTCGTCACGGCACTCGATGTGAGCAGCACGGCGCTGGCCGTGGCGCGCCGCAACGCCAGCGCCAACGGCGTCAACATCACCTTCATGGCCAGCGACTGGTTTGAGGCGCTGGGCACGGAAAAGTTCGACCTGATCGTCTCGAATCCCCCCTACATCGCCAGCGGCGACCGCCACCTGGCCGAAGGCGATCTGCGCTTCGAGCCGGCCGGCGCGCTGACCGACCACGCGGACGGCCTGTCGGCCCTGCGCACCATCGTCTCCGGCGCCGCGCGCCACCTGGCGTCAGGCGCCTGGCTGCTGATGGAACACGGCTACGACCAGGCGGCATCCGTGCGCGGCTTGCTGGCCGACGCCGGCTACAACAAAGTGCAAAGCTGGCGCGACCTGGCCGGCATCGAACGGGTCAGCGGCGCCCGCCACGGCTGACCGCCATTCGCTGCGCAAAGCTTGATCCGGCAGCGCGCCAGATCCCCCGCAGTTTGTTAAAATATCAAGCGAATTCCTGACCGAAGCGCCGTCCCTGTTCCCCGGGGCGGACGCTGGCGACGCGGCGTTTTTTGGGCCGGCGCCGACGCATTTGCCAAAATTCGGTTAATCTCAGCACAAATTATTTATATGCTGCACAAGAAAGGAAGCTCAAATTGCCCAACCTGTTGACTCGCCGCCTGGCATTGCTGACCGAAGATGCCAACCGCGCGCTGCTGGGCGGCTTGCGCGGCATCGAGCGTGAAACCCTGCGCGTCGACCATGCCGGCCATCTGGCTTCCACGCCCCACCCCGCCGCCCTGGGCTCGGCGCTGACGCACCCTGAAATCACCACCGATTACGCCGAAGCGCTGCTCGAATTCATCACGCCGGCGGAACAGGATATCGCCACGACATTAAGCAAACTGGACACCGTGCACCGCCACGCCTACAGCCGCCTCGGCGACGAGCTGCTGTGGAGCCAGTCGATGCCGTGCCAGCTGCCGCCCGAAGCGGACATCGAAATCGCCAACTACGGCAGCTCGAACATGGGCATGCTCAAGCACGTCTACCGGCGCGGTCTGGCCTTGCGCTATGGCAAAGCCATGCAATGCATCGCCGGCATCCACTACAACTACTCGCTCGACGAGCAGCTGTGGCAAGCGCTGGCCGGCAATCCTGACACCAGCGCCAGCCCCACCCACGCGGCGGCCACGCCGAAAGACGTGCAGTCGGAAAGCTACCTGGCGACGATCCGCAATTTCCGCCGCTACAGCTGGCTCCTGATGTACCTGTTCGGCGCTTCGCCTGCCCTATCCAGCGGTTTCCTGCGCGGCCGCGCGCACAAGCTCGACACCCTGTCCGACGACACCCTGTTCCTGCCGTACGCCACCAGCCTGCGCATGAGCGACCTCGGCTACCAGAACGACGCCCAGTCCGGCCTGCGCCCGCACGAGAACAGCCTGGACGACTACGTCAACGCGCTCACGCACGCCGTCAACGACCCGTATCCGCCGTACGCGGCGCTGGGCACAAAGAAGGATGGCGAGTGGATTCAGCTCTCCACCAACGTGCTGCAGATCGAAAATGAATACTATTCGACCATCCGTCCGAAACGCGTGATCCGCACGGGCGAGCGCCCGATCCAGGCCCTGTGCCTGCGCGGCGTGCAATACATCGAAGTGCGCTGCATGGATGTCGACCCGTTCGAACCGGTCGGCATCAGCCTGGAAACGGGCCGCTTCCTCGATGCCTTCCTGCTGTTCTGCGCGCTCGACGACAGCGGCCCCATCTCGGCCGAGCAAAGCGCGTGCTATACGAACAATTTCGCCCGCACCGTCAAGGAAGGCCGCAAGCCTGGATTGACCCTGCGCCGCGACGGCGAAGAGATCACCCTGCAGGCCTGGGGCGAAGAGTTGCTGGCGCGCATCGCGCCCGTGGCGGCCTTGCTCGACGCGCGCCTTGGCGGCACGCAGCACGCGGACAGCCTGGCCGCGCAAGCCCGCAAACTGGCCAACCCGGATGCGACGCCATCGGCGAAGGTATTGGCCGAACTGCGCGCCAACGGCGGCTCGTTTGCCGCCTTCGGCCTGCGCCAGAGCGAACGCCACGCCGCCTATTTCCGCGCGCAGCCGGCAACGCAGGAACAAAGCGCGTACTTCGACGAGATGGCCGCCAGCTCGCTGGCCGAGCAGCGCGCCATGGAAGCGGCGCCAGCCGGCAGCTTCGACGATTTCGTCGCCGCCTACCGCGCCAGCACCCTGTGCTCGCACACCTGAGTCTGACCTTGCGCAAAGCGCCCCCATGCTGACCTTCTACAATGAATTGCACAGCCAGCACCGGGGCCGCTTCGAAATGTTTCGCGGCACCCTGGTGCCCTGCTTCGAGACGCCCGAGCGGGCCGACATGGTGGTGGCCGAGCTGGGACGGCGCAACCTGGGCCGCATCGTCACGCCGCACGGCGTGCCGCTGACGTCGCTCGAGCGCATCCACACGCCCCGCTACCTGCATTTTTTGCGCCACGCCTGGCACGACTGGCTGGCGCTCGATCCCGACAACGCGGGCAAGGACGCCTTGCCATCCGTGTGGCCCGTGCGCACCTTGCGCAGCGATATCGAACCGGATGACTTCACGGCCAAGCTGGGCCTGTACTCGATGGACAATGGCACGCCGCTGACGGCCGGCACGTGGACGGCGGCCAAGACGGGCGCCGACTGCGCCGTCAATGCGGCCCATGCGCTGCGCCTGGGCGAGCGGGCCACGTTCGCCCTGACGCGCCCGCCGGGCCACCATGCGGGCAGCGATTTCTTCGGCGGCTACTGTTTTCTGAACAACGCGGCGCTGGCCGCGCAGCATCTGCTCGACGACGGCGCGCGCAAGGTCGCCATCCTCGATATCGATTACCACCACGGCAACGGCACGCAAAGCATCTTTTACCAGCGCGACGACGTGCTGTTCGCCTCCCTGCACGCCGACCCGCGCAGCGAATATCCGTTTTATCTGGGCCACGCCGATGAAACGGGCAGCGGCGCGGGGCTCGGCTACAACGTCAACTTGCCGCTGCCCCCGGGCACGTCCACGGCCAGCTGGTTCGCCGCGCTGGAAACGGCTTGCCTGCGCATCAATATGTATGCGCCCGACGCGCTGGTGGTCTCGCTCGGCGTGGACACCTTTGCCGGCGACCCGCTGTCGCACTTCGCCCTGCAAAGCGGCGACTACCTGCGCGTGGGCGAGCGCCTCGCGCATCTGAACCTGCCCACCGCCTTCATCCTCGAAGGGGGCTATGCCGTGAAGGAAATCGGCATCAATGTCGTCAACGTGCTCGAAGGCTTTGAAACGGCCGATTAAGCCAGCCTACATATTCCGGAACAGCGCCATGAACGGCTGGCTCACGGCCAGGGTTTCCGGCCGCGTTTTCAGGCGCAAGGCGCCACGCCCCACCTCGTCGCGCGTGACGGACGCCACCATCTTCATGTTGACGATGGTGGAGCGGTGGATCTGCTTGAAGATGGCCGGGTCGAGCACGTCGAGCAGTTCGCGGATCGGCTTGCGCAGCAGCGCCTCGCCTTCCGCCGTCATGACGGCCGTGTACTTGGTGTCGGACTGAAAATAGGCGATGTCTTCCACCATGATCAGCCGCGTATCCTTGCCGCTGCTGGCCGTCAGCCACACCAGCGGCGGCGACTTGGCCGCCGCCGGCAAGGCGCTGCTCAATTGCTGCAGCAGGCCGGCCAGCGCGCCGTCGCCCGCCTGGTTCTTGCCGGCCCGTGCCTGCACGCGCTGCACGGTCGCCTGCAGGCGCTCGCGGGCTATCGGTTTCAATAAATAATCGACGGCGCCGTTATCGAAGGCGTCGATCGCGTACTGGTCGTAGGCGGTGACGAACACCACCTGCGTGGCGGGACTCGCTTCCAGCGCGCCGGCCGCCACTTCCAGCCCCGTCAAGCCCGGCATGCGGATATCGAGGAAGGCGATGTCGGGGCGCAGGGTGGCGATGGCCTCGAGCGCCGCGCCGCCGTCGTCGCAGGCGGCGACGATGCGCAAGCCGGGCCACTCTTCTGCCAGCAGGGCCACCAGCGCGTCGCGCAGCAGGGCTTCGTCTTCGGCGATAACGCAAGTCATCTCAGGCTGATGCATAGGAAACTCCTTGCGCCGTGCTGTCTGGCACCGTGATGGTGGCCGTCACGCCATCGGGGAAATTGGCGACAATGGCGAACGCGGCGGCATTGCCGTAGGTCAGGCGCAGGCGCTCGCGCACATTGCGCAGGCCGATGCCCGTGCCGGCGCCGTCGTCGCTGAGCCCCTTGCCATCGTCGGCCACCGTGACGATCACCGTGCCGTTGCCGCTGCGCGCCATGATCCAGATGGTGCCGCCGCCGCTTTTCGGCTCCAGGCCATGCTTGATGGCGTTTTCCACCAGGGTTTGCAGCATCATCGGCGGCAGTTCCGCCTGGCGCAGGTATTGCGGCACCTCGATTTGCAGGTTCAGACGTGCGCCCATGCGGATTTTCAGGATATCGAGGTAGGCGCGCGCCCGTTCCAGCTCCGTGCCCAGGGTCGACATGGCTTGCTCCGTGCGCGGCAGCGAGTGGCGCAGGTACAGGATCAGGTTGCCGAGCATTTCGTCGGCACGCACGGGGTCGCTGCGCGTGAGCAACTGCGCGCTGGCCAGGGTGTTGTACAGGAAGTGCGGCTCGACCTGCGCATGCAGCAGGCTCAGCTTGGCCACCGTGAGTTCCTTTTCCGTCACCGTCTGGCGCGCCTCGGCCTGCTCGCCGCGGCGGCGCTGCGCCACCCGGCGCGTCATCGCCCGCGTCACCGCTTCCGCGTTTTCCAGGTTGCTGCCATGGTCGACGAGGAACCAGTCGGTCCAGGCGTTGCGCGCCGGTTCGCAGATCAGGGTGACGCTGCCCGCTTCACCATTCGGCGTGACGGTGGCGAGAATCTGGTTCGGCCGCGGCTCCAGGAAGCCCAGCAGGCGCATGCGGGGCAAGCCCGTGTGCGTGTAGGGCGCGGCGCGGCGCACGCGGGCCTGCACCTGCAGGCTGTCGCGTGCGCTTTCGACCACTTCGCTGCCCGGCAGTTCGCGGATGGCCGCGTCGATCATGTCGAACGCCTCGCCCGCCTCGAACGGAATCTCGATCTGGCGCCGCTGGCGGCTCGACAGGGTGCCGGCATTGACGGCGCCGGCGATCAGGCGCACGCGCCGCACGTGCGAAAACGCATTCGTGACGACGGCGCTGGCCAGCAGCGCGCCGACGATGACAAAAAAGCCTTCCGTCTGCCCGAAGACATGGCGCAGGAAATTCTCGACCAGAATCGCCGTGGCGATGATGTAGGCGACCATCGTGGCCACGGCGATGCGCAGGATAAAGAAGAGGCTGGTCATGATTTTTCCTTGGGGAGTGAAGTGGGGCCAAGCATAACTATCGGCGCCAGCGGCGGTGGCCATTATGCGATGGAAGGGCAATACTGGCGACAAAGGCAAGAAAATAAAGCTTCAATCCGCGCCACGCGCAAATAAAATCGCTTGCAATTAAATAGCGCACGATATATATTGTGTACATGGACGCCGCACACCGCTTCTTCAGACGGGCATCCTGGGGCACCAGCCCACGAAACAAGTAGCACACTATTTAGTAGTCAACTATTTAATCAACTCAAGGAAAACCATCATGTCGATCAAACAAGTCCTGTACCGCGCTCAAGCTACCGCCACCGGAGGCCGCGAAGGCCGTGCCGTGTCGTCCGACAATGTGCTGGACGTCAAGCTGACCACGCCGAAAGAACTGGGCGGCAATGGCGCCGTCGGCACCAATCCGGAGCAACTGTTCGCCGCCGGCTACTCGGCCTGCTTCATCGGCGCCATGAAATTCGTCGGCGGCCGCGACAAGATCGCCTTGCCGGCGGACCTGTCGATCGAAGGCAACGTCGGCATCGGCGCCATCGAGACGGGCTTCGGCATCGAAGTGGAACTGAAGATCTCGCTGCCAGGCATGGATCGCGCCGCCGCCGAAGCGCTGGTCGCCGCCGCCCACATCGTGTGCCCGTACTCGAACGCCACGCGCGGCAACATCGACGTCACCCTGACGATCGTGTAATCCCCACCGCCTTGGGGCGCATCCCCGGCCGCGCCCCCAGGCGCCGCCGGGGATTTTTTTCAGCGCAGCGCCTGCAGCAGCTGGTCCGCCAGGGCCGGCGCCGAGGCGGGATTCTGCCCCGTGATCAGTTCGCGGTCGACCACCACGTTGCTGCTCCACGGCGCCTGGTTCTGCACATACTGCGCGCCGGCCGCCTGCAAGCCCGACTGCGGATAGAACTTCATCGTGCCGCCGCCGAGCGCGCCCTGCGCCGCCGCCTCTTCCTGGTTGCTGATCACCGTCATGCGGTAGCCGCCGTAGATCCAGCCGGCGGGCGCGGGCGGCGTCTGGCCCGCTTCCAGCGCGGCCGTAAATTGGGCCGCCTGCGGCAGGGCCGACAGCAGGGCGATGGGGCCGTGGCACAGCAGCGCCGTCGGCTTGCCGTCCGCGTGGAACTGGCGCAGCAAGGCGCCCAGGCTGGCATCCTTCAACAAGTCCTGCATGGGCGCGTGGCCGCCCGGCACCAGCACGGCCGCATAGTGGCCATAGCCGATCTGCGCCACCCGTTTCAGGCTGATCACGGGCGAGCGGCCCGGCACCGTCAGCGCCAGCTGGTCCAGCAGCGCCTTGTGCGCCGCGTGCGCGGCCGCGTCGCCGCCAAAGTAGGCGGCCGTATCCGAGCTGGCGTCCAGCGTGGGCGCCTGGCCCTGCGGCGTGGCGAACGTCACCGTGTGGCCCGCGTCGAGCAGCTTTTTGACGGGTTGCATCAATTCATTCAGATAAAAGCCCGTCGCGAAGACCTTGCCATCGCGCAGTTCGAGGTGGTTCGCGTCGGACAGCACGACGAGAACGTCGGCCGCCTGGCTGATGGAAAAGGCGGCGAACAGCACACTGCTTAAGAGTAATTTTTTCATCATGAGGATTCCAGTAGAGAAGCCGCCAGCATATTCCGAATCAAAATGGAGAAAAATGATGAATAATGCAGCTGACTAATGCCGAATACGACCGAATTGGAATGAAATGGATAAATTGCAGGCGATGCAGCTGTTCCGCCGCGTGGCCGAGCTGGGCAGCTTTCGCCGCGCGGCCGATGAACTGGACCTGTCGGCCTCGTATGTGAGCCGGCGCATCGGCCAGCTGGAGCAGGAACTGGGCGGTCGCCTGATGACGCGCACCACGCGCCAGCTGGCCCTGACGGAAACGGGCGCCGCCTACCTCGAGCACTGCCGCAAGCTGCTCGACGAACTGGCGCAGGCCGAGGACATGGTGGCCCACTCGACGGCCCACGTGACGGGCCGCCTGCGCATCAACGCGCCACTATCGCTGGGCGTGGGCGAGCTGGCCGAGGGCCTGGCCGATTTCATGGCCGAGTGGCCGGCCTTGCGCCTGGACGTCGACCTGAAGGATGAATACGTGGACCTGGCGGCGGCCAACTACGACCTGGGTTTCCGCGTCACCACGGCGCTCACCGATTCGAGCTATGTGGCGCGCCACATCCACGACTACCGCCTGCACATCTGCTGCGCGCCCGCCTACCTGGAACGCCACGGTCCCCTGCTGGACCCCACGGACCTGACGCGCCAGCGCTGCTTCATCTACAGCCACGCCCTGTTCGGCAGCCGCTGGCCGCTGCGCCATGCGGGGCCGCACAGCGACATCGAAGTGCCGAACTGGGTGCGCACGAATAACACCCTGTTCATGCGCAGCCTGATCCTGCGGGGCCTGGGCATCGGCATCCTGCCCACCTTTGTCTGCCGCGAAGAACTGGCCAGCGGCGCGCTGGTCGAACTGTTTCCCGACGTGGAGCGCCCCAGCCTGGCGCTGTTTGCCATCTACCCGTCGCGCCAGCTGGTGGCGCCCCGCGTGACGCGCTGCATCGAGCACCTGAAGCAGTGGTATGCGCAGCGCTATCCCGCGCCGGCGGCGTGAAGCCGGTAAAATCATGGCCACTCTCAATCAAGGATGACCCATGATCAGCTGGCAATGGAACACGTTCGACGAACTCGGCCCCCACGATTTGTACCAGGTGCTGGCCTTGCGCCAGCGCGTGTTCGTCATCGAACAGCAGTGCATTTACCCGGACCTCGATGGCCATGACCAGCAAGCCATGCATTTGCTGGGCTGGCAAACGGTCGACGGCCAGCGCCGGCTGGCCGCCTATCTGCGCGTGCTGGCGCCGGGCGCCAAGTATGTGGAAATGTCGCTGGGCCGCGTGCTGACGGCGCCCGAGGCGCGCACCACGGGCACCGGCAAGCAGCTATTGCTTGAGGGCATCGCGCGCGCCGAACGCCAGCACCCGGGCCACGCCATCCGCATCGGCGCGCAGCATTACCTGGAGCGCTTCTACCAGTCCTTCGGCTTTGTCACCGTCAGCGCACCCTACGATGAAGACGGTATCCAGCACGTCGACATGCTGCGCGCCGTGCAGCCGGGCGCGGCGGCATGACGACGGCCCTGATTTCCTGGAGCGGCGGCAAGGATTCCTGCCTGGCCCTGTGGCGCGCGCGCAACGCCGGCACGAGCGTGCCGCTGCTGATCACGGCCATGGATGAAGATGGCCGAAAATCGCGCTCGCACGGCGTGCCGCCGGAGCTGCTCGAGACGCAGGCAACCAGCCTGGGCGCGCGCCTGCAGCGCTATCACGCCAGCTGGGCCAGCTACGAGGAGCAATTCATCGCCATGCTGCGCGCGGCGAAAGACGCAGGCATAGAACACGCCATCTTCGGCGACATCGACTTGCAGCCGCACCGCGACTGGGAAGAAAAAGTCTGCGCCGCGGCCGGCCTGACGGCCCATTTACCCCTGTGGGGCGGGGATCGCCGCGCGCTGGTCGATGAATTTCTCGCCGCCGGCTTCAAGGCCATCGTCGTCTGCATCAATGGCCAGCACCTGCCGCGCGAATTTTGCGGACGCGAGTTCGACGCCGCCTTCCTGGCCGACCTGCCGCCCGGCGTCGACGCCTGCGGCGAAAACGGCGAATTCCACACCTTCGTCTACGACGGCCCCGCCTTCAGCGCACCGGTGGCGCTGCGCCGCACGCAAGTGCTGCAATATGACGCGCCGGCCAATCTGGGCGGCGCCACGTATTACTTCCAGGAACTGGCACCAGTTTGAATTGGCCGCAAAAGCAAAAAGGGCGACTCCATGGAGTCGCCCTTTGTCCGTGCACCTTGCGCGTGCTTACTTTTTTTCCACTTTTTGCAGCGTGATATCGAACACCAGGCCGGCGTAAGGCGGGATCACCACCGCACCCGACTTGTCGCGGGTGCCGCTCACGCCATAGCCCAGGTCATACGGAATGACCAGGCGGCGCGTGCCGCCTTCCTGCATGCCGACCAGGCCGCGGTCCCAGCCCAGAATCACTCTGCCGATGCCGAGGATAAACGTAAAAGGCTGGAGAGGGAGCGACGTTTCGAATTGCACGCCTTTGCCGTCCGGCTTGCTCGCGTCATACAGCCAGCCCGTATAGGCCACCGTCAAGGTATCGCCCGCCGCAGCGGCCGTGCCGGTGCCTTTCACCAGGTCGGGAAAGAGGAGTTCCTTCACTTGCGTATTCGGGTCAAGCACGACCGGCTTCTGGGTGTTGGCAGCAGCGCCGCAAGCGGTCAGGGCCACGGCGCAAGCGAGGGTGGCGATCATTTGAAATACCGATTTCATGGTTTCCCTTTAAATATTGGTGTGTGGCTAAGCCCGTACGGTGCGGACCGGTACGGGCTGGAGTTTAACAGGACTCGCGTAGCCCATTTGTAAGCAGACGTAAGCAAGGCAATAAATGTGCCTAAATGCAACGTTGACACAATATCTATATTTCTACCTGCGTGCCCAGTTCGATCACCCGGTTGCTCGGAATCTGATAGTAGTCGGCCGCCGTGCGCGCATTACGCGACATGGTGACGAACAGGTGCTCGCGCCACGGCATCATGCCGGCACCCGGCGTCGAGATGATGGTCTGGCGGGCGATGAAGAACGACGTTTCCATCATCTCGAAGTCCAGTCCCTGCTGGGCGCACTGCGCCAGCGCAGCCGGAATGTCCGGTTCATCCTTGAAGCCGTAATGCACATTCACCTGGTAGCACTGGTGGCCCAGGTCCAGCACGCGCACGCGCTCCGATGGCGCCACCCACGGCTCTTCATGCATGAAGACGGTGAGGAAGATCACCCGTTCATGCAACACCTTGTTGTGCAGCAAGTTATGCAGCAGCGCATGCGGCACGCCATCCGTTTCGCCGCGCAGGAAGATGGCCGTGCCGGGCACGCGTAGCGGCGGCGCGATGAACAGCGACGAGAGGAAATCGTCGAGCGGAATCGCATGCTTTTCCAGGTTCTGGAACACCAGCTGGCGGCCCCGCTTCCAGGTCAGCATGACGATGAACAAAATCGAACCCAGCAGCAGCGGGAACCAGCCGCCGTGGAACAGTTTCAGGGCCGTGGCCGACACCAGGTTGACGTCGATGATCAGGAAAAAGCCCGTGGCGGCCCAGCACAGGGCCAGGTTCATCTTCCAGCGGTAGCGGATGACGAAGAAGGTCAGGATGGTCGTCGACAGCATCGTGGCCGTCACGGCGATGCCGTAGGCGGCGGCCAGGTTTTCCGAGGAACCGAAACCGATGACGGCCAGCAGCACCACGGCAAGTTGCAGCCAGTTCACGGCGGGGATGTAGATCTGCCCGATTTCGCTTTCCGACGTGTGGCGCACGCGCATGCGCGGCAGGAAGCCCAGCGCGATCGCTTGCTTGGTCATCGAGAAGGTGCCGGAAATGGTCGCCTGCGAGGCGATCACGGTGGCCATGGTCGACAGGATCACCAGCGGATACACGCTCCACGCGCCCAGTTGCTGGTAAAACGGATTCGAGACGGCTTCCGGATGCGCCAGCAGCAAGCCGCCCTGGCCCAGGTAGTTCAGCGCCAGCGCGGGAAAGGCGATCAGGAACCAGGCCAGGCGGATCGGCTTCTTGCCGAAGTGGCCCATGTCGGCGTACAGCGCCTCGGCGCCCGTCAGCGCCAGCACCACGGCGCCCAGGGCGACGAAGGCGACGAAGCCGTTATTCATCAGGAAAGTGGCTGCGTGCAGGGGATTGAGCGCGGCCAGGATGGCCGGCGACTTGATGATGTTGACCACGCCCATGCCGGCCAGCGCGGCAAACCACAGCACCATGACGGGAGCAAAATAGCGGCCGATACCGGCCGTGCCGTGCGACTGCACCGAATACAGGCCCACCAGCACGGCGATCGTCAGCGGCACCACGTAGGGACTGAAGGCGGGCGTGGCCACTTCCAGGCCTTCGATCGCCGACAGCACGGAAATGGCCGGCGTGATCACGCTGTCGCCATAGAACAGGGTGGCGCCGAAGACGCCGATCACCATCAGCGGGAAATGCCAGCGCGACAGGCGGCTGACGGACGACAGCACCAGCGCCATCAGGGCCATGATGCCGCCCTCGCCGCGGTTGTCGGCGCGCAACACCAGGGTCACGTACTTGAGCGAAACGATCAGGGTCAGGCCCCAGAAAATCAGCGAGACGATGCCCAGCAGATTCTCGTGCGAGAGCAGCAGGCCGTGGGCCGGGTCGAAGACGGTCTTCAGGGTGTACAGCGGACTGGTGCCGATATCGCCGTAAACGATGCCGACGGCCGCCAGCGTCAAGCCGGCAAGGCCGCTTTTTTTATGTTCCGACGTCAAGGTTGCACCCGTTTTTGTTTTGTTGCATCGCACAATATGATAGGTATTAGCAAATAGCAAGAGTATTTTTGCATGGTTCCGCAGCTGCCCCAAGGTCGTGGTTTTGTGCCGCTCCGCCTTGCTGCGCGGACATGCGGCCATTGATTTGTTGCCATTCTACGCCTCGCCAGCGGCGCCGGGCAGCCCCCGATGTTTTCAGCCATAATGACAGACTGTCTACTCTCCAGCGAAGCCCATCATGAATCCAGGCATGCTCTACGCCTCCCTCGCCTTCCTGTGCTGGGGCCTGTTCCCCCTGTACTTCCACGCCATCGGCGAGATCGCGCCGCAGGAAATCCTGGCGCACCGCATGGTCTGGTCGCTGTTGTTCCTGGGCGTCGTACTGACCGTGCGCCGGCAATGGAGCTGGTTGGGCAGCCTGAAGGCGCAGCCCAGGGTCGTGGCCAGCTTCGTCGCCAGCGCATTTTTGCTCTCCGCCAACTGGTTCATCTATATCTGGGCCGTCAACAACGGCCACGTGGTCGACGCCAGCCTCGGCTACTTCATCACGCCCCTGATCAATGTCATGCTGGGCTTTTTGCTGCTGCACGAGCGCCTGCGCCGCCTGCAGTGGCTGGCCATCGGCCTGGCCGCCTGCGGCGTGGCCTGGCTCACTTGGCAAGCGGGACAGGTGCCGTGGATCGCCCTGCTGCTGGCGGCCACCTTCGGCGGCTATGGCTTGCTGCGCAAGACGGCCGCGCTGGGCGCGCTGGAAGGCCTGTCGTTCGAAACACTGATTTTATTTCCCCTGGCGCTGGCCTACATGCTGTGGCTGGCGTGGCATGGCCAGAGCGGCTTCGTCAACACGGATTCCACCGCCACGCGCGCGCTGCTGCTGGCGTCCGGCCCCATCACGGCCATTCCCCTGCTGCTGTTTGCGGCCGGCGCGCGCCGCCTGCCGCTGGCCGTGCTGGGGCTATTGCAATACATCGCCCCCACAGGCCAGCTCTTGATCGGCGTGTGGGTCTTCCACGAATCGTTCACGCCCGAGCGTATGCTGGGCTTCCTCGTCATCTGGACGGCGCTGGCCCTGTACGCGGCCGAAGGGCTGTGGACGGCCCGCAAGGCGCGCGCCGCCTAGTCCTGCCCCTGGCGTCCGTTTCCGCAGCGCGCAGCGCTGGCCGGAAGCGGGCGTTTACCGTATCCTGTCCGTCTTTGTATATCACCCGAGATTTCTAATGGCAAATTACGTCTACACCATGAATCGCGTGGGCAAAATCGTCCCGCCCAAGCGCCAGATTCTGAAAGATATTTCCCTGTCCTTCTTCCCAGGCGCGAAGATCGGCGTGCTGGGCCTGAACGGCTCCGGCAAATCGACCCTGCTGAAAATCATGGCAGGCATCGACACCGACATCCAGGGCGAAGCTGTGCCGATGCCGGGCCTGAACATCGGCTATCTGCCGCAGGAACCGCAGCTGGACCCGGCAAAAACCGTGCGCCAGGAAGTCGAGTCGGGCCTGGGCGAAGTGTTTGAAGCGCAAGCCAAGCTGGAAGCCGTGTACGCCGCATATGCCGAGGAAGACGCCGATTTCGACGCCCTGGCCACGGAACAGGCACGCCTGGAAGCGATCATTTCGACCTCCGACGGCGGCAATCTGAATCTGCAGCTGGAAATGGCCGCCGACGCGCTGCGCCTGCCGCCATGGGACGCCACCATTGGCGTGCTGTCCGGCGGTGAAAAGCGCCGCGTGGCGCTGTGCAAGCTGCTGCTGTCGAAACCCGACATGCTGCTGCTCGACGAGCCGACCAACCATCTGGATGCGGAATCGGTCGACTGGCTGGAACAATTCCTGCTGCGCTTCCCCGGCACCGTGGTGGCCATCACCCATGACCGCTACTTCCTCGACAACGCGGCAGAGTGGATCCTGGAACTGGACCGCGGCCACGGCATTCCATGGAAGGGTAACTACTCGACCTGGCTGGATCAGAAGCAAGCCCGCCTGAAGCAGGAAGAGGCGACGGAATCGGCGCGCCAAAAGGCGCTGCAGAAGGAATTGGAATGGTCGCGCCAGAACCCGAAAGCGCGCCAGGCCAAGTCGAAAGCCCGCCTGGCCCGCTTCAACGAGCTGTCCGAGCACGAATACCAGAAGCGCAACGAAACGCAGGAAATCTTCATTCCCGTGGCAGAACGCCTGGGCAATGAAGTCATCGAGTTCAAGAACGTGTCGAAAGCGTTCGGCGACCGCCTGCTGATCGATAACCTGAGCTTCACCGTGCCGCCAGGCGCCATCGTCGGCATCATCGGCCCCAACGGCGCCGGTAAATCGACCCTGTTCAAGATGATCACCGGCAAGGAAACACCGGACAGCGGCGAAGTGGCCATCGGCCAGACGGCGCGCGTGTCCATCGTCGACCAGAACCGCGATAGTCTCGCTGACAACAAGTCCGTGTTCGAAGACGTCTCCGGCGGCGCCGACATGCTGACGGTGGGCCGCTTCGAAATGCCGTCGCGCGCCTACCTGGGCCGCTTCAACTTCAAGGGTTCGGACCAGCAGAAGCAAGTGGGCAACCTGTCCGGCGGTGAACGCGGACGTCTGCACCTGGCGAAAACCCTGCTGATGGGCGGCAACGTCCTGCTGCTCGATGAACCGTCGAACGATCTGGACGTGGAAACCTTGCGCGCGCTGGAAGACGCCCTGCTGGAATTTGCCGGCAGCGTCATGGTCATTTCCCATGACCGCTGGTTCCTCGACCGTATCGCCACGCACATCCTCGCTTTCGAAGGCAACTCGCAGGTCACCTTCTTTGACGGCAACTATCAAGAATACGAAGCCGACAAGAAGAAACGCCTGGGCGAAGAAGGCGCGAAACCGAAACGTATCCGCTACAAGCCCTTGACCACGTAATTTCGGTCCGGCCATGCAAAAAGGCAGTTACCTCGCGGCAACTGCCTTTTTTTTCAGCACACTTCCAGTTTTTAAAACCGTAGCGAGCGGCAACGAATTGTGGCTGAGAAGCGGAGCTGTGCTCTAGCACAGTGAGCATCGGAGGCTACAAAGCGTACCGCGCAGTAGGTTTTTAGAAGTTGTAGCGTGCGCCCAGTGCCAGGCCGGTAGCCTTGCGGCCCTGGTCGGCGCTCTTGCCGAAGTGTTCCACTTCCGCCGTCAGCGAGACTTTCTCGTTGATTGCGTATTGGGCGCCGACGGAGGCGTACACGCCCGTCTTGTCGTTGCCGCTGATGCCGGTCGACAAGCCCGTGCCGCTCAAGCTGTTCTTGACCTTGGCTACGCCCAGCTTGCCGAACACGCCGACTTTGTCGGTCACGGGCATGGTGGCCTTGCCGGCCAGGTAGTAGCCGTGCGAATCGCTTTTCACGGAACCGTTGCCGGCGCCGGTGACATAGCTGTAATCCTTGCTGCCGAAATCGGCATAGCCGCCTTCGATTGCCCAGGTTTTATCGAAATCGTAACCGGCGAAGATCTTGGCGCCAGCCTTGTAGCCGCTGTGATTATCGGCGCTGGTGGCGCCAGGAATATCGAAGTTATAACGGTTGCCTGTGACGCCGGCACCCACATACGCGCCTTCGGCGTGGGCGGCGCTCATGCCGGTCAGTGCGGTAACGGATGCGATCATTGCAAACAGGATTTTCTTCTTCATCATGTTCTCTCTCTCAATTAGTGAATGGTGCCTGGATTCGCAGTTCAGCGAAGTGCGATGACTACACAATAACAGCCGAAAAAAGCTACGTCTTTCTCCATTCCGTAAGAACTGTGACAAGATGTAAGCTGACATTGCAAACTGACAATAACCGTAAAATGCGCACCGTTGAGCGAACTTAAGATAGACTTAAGAGCATTAGCGATTTTCAGTCCAGAGGAGAAGTGCATGCACAAACGCCAGTTTCTCGCCGCCGGCATGGCCGCCGCGGCCTTGCCCGCAATCGCCCGGGCGGCGCCCGCCGGCCTGCGCGGTCCCGCCCTGCTGACCATCACGGGCAGCATCGACAAGCCGAACCGGGGTCCGTTCGACGCCGTGCGCGACCAGATGATGCACAAGCAAAAGATCAGTTTTGAGCGGGCGCGGGCCTTCGACTTTGCGGCGCTGGCGAACTTGCCGGCGCGCACCATCCACCCCACCCTGGAATACGATGGCAAGGCGCATGCCCTGCGCGGGCCGCTGCTGGTCGAGGTATTGAAGGCGGCCGGCGCGCCCGAGGACGATGCCGTGCGGCTACTGCTGCGGGCCGTGGATGGCTATGCGGCGGCGCTGACCATGGCGCAGGCGCGCGCGCAGCGTTTTATCGTCGCCACCCACCTGGACGGGCAGGCGATGGCGCTGGGCGGCCTGGGGCCCCTATGGGCGATCCACGATGCGGACCGCATCGCCGCCGTGGCGGCCCTGCCCCTGGCCGAACGGTTCGCCAGCTGCCCGTGGGCGCTGTATCACATTGGTGTGGAGGCGGGTTGACGCTACTTAAAACAACGCCAAACAGAACCGTAGCGAGCGGAAGGGAGAGGTGGCTGAGAAGCGGAGCTGTGCTAATGCACGGGGCCGCCGAGGCAGTGAGCATCGCAGGCCGCCTATACCGACGCGCAGTAGGTTTTGATAGGCGTTTAGGCGTAGGCTTCCGCCATCGACATGACGCGCGGCGAGATGGTGATGCCGTGTTCCTCGAACAGCGCCGTGATGGCCGCCAGGTTATGCGTGCATTCCTCGGTTTTCCAGCCCTTGAAGATGTCCGTGCCATCCTTCTGGAAATGCAGGTCCAGCACCTTGCCCGCATCCTTGTGCAGGTAGGGCGAACTATAGGTGTTCTCGAAGCCGAGCGCCTTCAATTGTCCCAGCAAGGCATGCGGTGGATGGTCGGGATCGGTGGCGAGAAAAATGCCGAAGGTCTTGCCCGGTGGTTTCGCAGCGATGTCGACCTCGTAGATGCCGGGGGCCTTGCTGACGGACGTACTCTTTAAAAATAACATACAACACTCCCTGCGCGTAATGTCCCGCGCCTGAAACGGGCGGCAAGACAGGGGCGGTGCGCAATGATTCCCCTCGTCAAATCTTATTGCTAATTTGCATCTTTGTCGACAAATCGGCACTTTTATTTGGTAAGTCGTGGTTATCTTGTCGCGTTCGCCAAGGTAAATTGTCAATAAAGCCAGTTATCATTGCGCCAATACCCGGCCTGCTGCATACTTTTGGCTTGCGTCAAGATTGCCTTCCCGCCGGCCACCCCTCGTCTCCATGCGTCTTCTGTCGATCAAGTACCGCCTGCTCATACTCCTGACCCTGATCCTGGGGGCGGGCTTCATGGCCACCAGCCTGGCCAGCTACCTGGCTTCGCGCCAGGCCATCGAGCACGGCATCGCCGACCAGACCTTGCCATTGACGGGCGACAATATCTATTCCGAAATCCAGAAGGACATGCTGCGCCCCGTCTTCATCTCCTCGCTGATGGCACACGACACCTTCGTGCGCGACTGGATACTCGCCGGCGAAAACAAGCCGGAACAGATCGTGCGCTACCTGGCCGAGGTCAAGAAGAAGTACGGCGCCATCACCAGCTTTCTCGTCTCGGACAAGAGCAGCAAATATTACTATGCGGAAGGCACCCTGAAATCCGTCAGCCCGCAAGCGACGCGCGACATCTGGTACTACCGCGTGCGCGCCATGGACACCACCGACTATGAAACGAATGTCGACGTGGACATGGCCAACCGCGACAGCATGACCATCTTCATCAATCACCGCGTCTACGACTACGACGGCCAGTTCATCGGCGCCACCGGCATCGGCCTGACCCTGGCCACCATGAGCCACATCATCGACCGCTACCAGGCGCGCTTCCACCGCAACATCTATTTTGTCGACGGCGCCGGCGCCCTGGTGCTGGCGGGCAAGACCATGCGCAACGGGCACGGCAATATCCGCAGCCTGCCCGGCGTGAACGCCATTGCCGAGCAAATCATCAACCGCCAGAGCGAACCGACGCACCTGTCGTACCAGCTGGGGCGCGCGCAAATCCTCGTCAACTCGCGCTTCATTCCCGAACTGGGCTGGTATTTGGTGGTCGAGCAGAATGTCAGCGATGAAGTCCAGTCGCTGCAGCGCGTGTTCATCTTCAACCTGGCCATCAGCTTTGGCGTCACCCTGCTGGTGCTGGTTTTGACCCTGCTGACGGTGAACCGCTACCAGCGCCGCATCGAACGCATCGCCTCGACGGATGCGCTGACGGGGCTATTGAACCGCCAATCGCTGGAATTGCTGTTCCAGCGCGCCATGCTCTTGTCCAAACGCAACGAACAACCGATGTCCGCCATCCTCTTCGACATCGACTTCTTCAAGCGCGTCAACGATACCCACGGCCACCTGTGGGGCGACAAGGTGATCCGTGGCGTGGCCGACGTGGCGCGCGCCACCGTGCGCGAAAGCGACGTCATCACGCGCTGGGGCGGCGAGGAATACCTGGTACTGCTGAACAATTGCAGCCTGGCGCAAGCGGCGGAAGTGGCGGAAAACCTGCGCGCCGCCGTCGAGCGCCACGATTTCGGCCTGCCCGCGCCGCAACTGCCCGTGACGATCAGCCTGGGCGTGGCCGAGTACCGGCCAGAGGAAAGCGAATCGGCCTTCTTCTCGCGCGCCGACAGCGCCTTATATCAGGCCAAGCATCACGGCCGCAACGGCGTGCACGCCGCCTGAGTCATCCCCCGCGCTTGCGCCTGGCCAGATCCTGCGTAGGCGCCACCAGCGCCCGGTACAACTCGCCCGTGGCGGCATCCCAGCTTTGCACGGCCAGCTGCTGGCGTTGCACGGTGGCAGAGTCGCCGCGCGCGATGGGGCCGGACAGCGCGGGCGCGGCGCCCAGGCGGAACACGTTCGCCACCGCTTCCGTCACCAGGGGCTGCGCCAGTTCGCGCGCCACGGGCTCGGGAATGCCGGCCGCCTGGTAGGCGCGCAAGGCGGCGTCGAGCACCGTCACCAGGTAATTGCTGGCGAAGACGGCGGCGGCGTGATACAGGGTCTTGGCGGCCGGGTCGATGGGCACAGGACGCGCGCCGATGGCGTTCAAGGCGGGCGTGAGGAAGGCCAGCGCCAGCGGATCGCCTTCGACGCCGCAAAACGTGCCGTCGAAGGTGGCAGCCACCTGCTGCGGGTCGGCAAAGCTGCGGATCGGATGGGCGCTGGCGACAGAGGCGCCCGCCTGCGTGGCGGCCAGCAGCACGTTCGAGGCCAGCGCGCCGCTGCAGTGGAACACGATGGCGCCCGCCTGGCGTCCCTCGGCCACCAGCGCCGCGCAGGCCGGGCCGATCTGGTCGTCGGAGACGGCCAGCATGGTGACGTCGGCGCGCCGCAAGGCCGCATAGCTGGCGACGGGAGTGCCGGCACCGATGAAATCGACGGCAGCCTGCGCCGACGTCATCGAGCGCGTCAGCACATCCTGCACCAGGATTGCTCCGCCCTGCGTGCCATCCACGCGGGCGAACAAACGGCCCAGCACACGGCCCACATGGCCGGCGCCGATGATATTGAGGGTAACGTTCATGGCGATTTTCTAGAAGCTCGATCCCGGCTGGCGCAAAAATTCCAGCTCTTGCGGCGTGGAGGCGCGGCCGAGGATGGCGTTGCGGTGCGGGAAGCGGCCAAAGCGGGCGATCACTTCCTGGTGGCGCTCGGCGTAATCGAGCATGCCGTCAAAGCCGGGCTGCGCCTGCGACAGCAGCTGGAACAGCTCGACGGCGCGCGCCTGCATGGCCAGGTCTTCCGCGTGTTCGAGCGGCAGGTAGACAAAAGCACGCAGCATCGGCGGCAGCTGGCGGTCCTGCCCCGCGTCCGTCAAGGCGACGGCCAGGGCCAGCGCCTGGGCGTCGCCGGCAAAGGCGCGCGGCGTACCCCGATAGACGTTGCGCGTGAATTGATCGAGCACGATCAGGCGCGCCAGCGCACCGTGCGGCGTCGCATCCCACGCGCGCAAGCCGCCCTCGATGGCGGCATCGATCAGCGCGCCGAAACGCGCGCGTATCTGCGCGTCGAAGCCGTCATCCTTGCGGAACCATTCCACGCGCGACTGGCCGTAGTCGGGGTTATCCGGCGGCAGGAACCAGAAATCGAGTACCTCTTGAGCCTGTGCATCCATGTCCATCCTCTCGGCAACCGTATCAGTTGCGGGCATGCGACAGCTGGAAGCCGGCGATGCCTTCGAAGGCGGCCAGTTCGGCCGACATGGCCGACAGGCTGGCGCCCGTGTTCTTGCCATGCGCGATGGCGACAAAACGCCATTCCTGCATGCCGTCCGTGCTGCCGATGGTCAGCGAGCCGCCGGCAATGTCGTAGCCGCGCTTGGCCGCCATGCGCCGCAGCGCATCTTCGCGCGGAATGAAATCGCGCTTGAAACGCATGGTGATGGCCACCGCGTGGCGCGACGGCAGCCAGTTCTCCAGTTTTGACAGGAAAATCATCGCCATCGCACACAGGAAGGCCAGGCCCATGGCCGACAGATAAAAACCGATGCCGACCATGATGCCGATCACGGACGAAGCCCAGATCGAGGCAGCCGTCGTCAGGCCGCTGATATTGAAGCCCTCGCGCATGATCACGCCGGCGCCGAGGAAACCCACGCCCGTGACGATGCCCTGAATGACCCGCGTGGGGTCGCTGCCGACGATGGCGCCATGGCCGCCGTACCAGAACTCCGGATAGCCGCCCAGCACCGTCAGCGCGGCCGACGCCATGCACACGAGGCTGTAGGTGCGCATGCCGGCCGCGCGCCCGTGATACGAGCGCTCGTAACCCACCAGCAAGCCCAGCAGCAGTGCGCCAAGCAGGTTCAGCAGGATCACGCCATTCGTCGCCAGCTCGGCCGGCGACCAGTAGGCGCGCAGGAAGTCGATGGTCGGCATTTAGTCCTGGGGCTTTTTCGTCAGCTGCTTTTCAAACGCCACGTCGAGCTTGCTGACGCGGCGCGCCTTTTGCGGTCCCAGGCCATTCACGAAGGCGACAAAGGCGTCCAGTTCCAGCGGCGGGCACAGGGGCGGCAAGCCGGGGCCTTCCGTGAGAAAGAACAGTTCATCGCCCGTGCGCGCCATCGTGTACAGGCGGTGGCCGGTGCGTTCCTTGAGCCGCTCGATGGCGGACGTGGCGCGGGTCGAGCGCATCAGATGGCTCCCGTGCGCTGTTCCAGCCACGCCAGCGCAGGCGCATCGGCCGGCGCGGCCAGGTGCGGCGCCAGGCGCGCACGCACGGTGGCGTGATAGTCGTTCAGCCAGGCCGCTTCGTCATCGCGCAGCAGCGAGCGTTCCACGCAGCGCGTGTCGATCGGGCACAGGGTCAAGGTTTCGAAGCGCAGGAATTCGCCGAAGGGCGTCGTCCCCGCGGGAACGTTCAGCACCAGGTTCTCGATACGGATGCCCCACTGGCCGGGACGGTAGATGCCCGGCTCGACGGAGGTGATCATGCCCGGTTCCATGGCTGTCTGCGGCTCCGGCATGGCGGACTGCGAAATCGATTGCGGTCCTTCGTGGACGTTGAGGAAAAAGCCCACGCCGTGGCCCGTGCCGTGGCCAAAGTCGATGCCCTCGGCCCACAGGGGCGCGCGGGCGATGGAATCGAGCATGGGCGACTTCACGCCGCGCGGGAATTGCGCGCGCGACAGCGCGATCATGCTGCGCAAGACCAGGGTGAAATCGCGCCTGTGCTCGGCCGTGATCGCGCCGACGGGGACCACGCGGGTGATATCCGTGGTGCCGCCCCAGTACTGGCCGCCCGAGTCGATCAGCAACAAGCCATCGCCTTCGATAGTGGCGGCCGAATCTGCATGGGCGTGGTAATGCATGATGGCGCCATGCGCATTGAAGCCGGCGATGGTGCCGAAACTGGGGCTGACAAACCCGGCGCGGCGGGCGCGGGCAGCCGTCAGGTGCTCGTCGACGCCGATTTCCGTCAACGGCGCGCGCTGCGGGTCGGCCAGGGTGCTATCCAGCCAGCTGAAAAACTCGCACAGGGCGACGCCATCCTGCTCCATGGCGGCGCGCACGTGCGCCGCTTCGCCATCCGTCTTGCGCGACTTGGCCAGGGTGGTCGGATTGATGGCTTCCACCACCTGCACGCCATCGGCCACGGCCTGGCGCGTGCCGAAGGTGATGCGGCGCGGGTCGAGCAGCAAGGTGGCGCCGGCCGGCAAGGCGGCCAGCGCGGCAGCCGTGCGGTCATAGGCGGCCACGTCCACGCCCTGCTCTTCCAGGATGGCGCGCAGGGCCGCCGGCACCTTGCCGTCGGCGACGAACAGGGTGGCGCGCTCGGGTCCCACCAGCGCATGCGCGAGGAAGACGGGGTTGTAGTTGACGTCCGCGCCGCGCAGGTTGAACAGGTAAGCGATATCGTCGAGGGTGGAAATCACATGGTGGCTGGCGCCCTGGGCCGCCATGCTGGCGCGCAGGGCCGCCAGTTTTTGCGTGCGCGACAGCGAGGGATACGCGGCCGCATGTTCAACCACGGGGGCGGCGGGCATGGCCGGACGCTGCGGCCACACGGCTTGCAGCACATCGGTGTCCGTGCGCAGGGTGACTTGCGCGCCCAACGCCTGCTGCAGCAGGCGCGCATTGGCCAGGCCCAGCACGGCGCCATCGACGGCTACCGTCTGCCCTGGCCGCATGGTTTCGCCCAGCCAGTCGATATACAGCACGCTGGCGCCGGACGGGATTTTCTTCAGGACGATGCCGCTGCCGGCCAGTTCGTCTTCCGCCTGTTCCCAGTAGCGGCCATCGGTCCATACGCCGGCAAACTCCTGCGTCACGACCAGGGTGCCGACCGACCCCGTAAAGCCCGACAGCCACTCGCGGCCCTGCCAGCGGGCCGGCAAGTACTCGGACAAATGCGGGTCGGCCGAGGGCACGATGCAGGCGTCGATATGCTGCGCGCGCATGGCGCTGCGCAGTTGCGACAAACGGGAGGCGGGAGTGGCTTGGTCAGGTGTCTGCATGGGTGCGAAAATGGAGCGGTGCTGGGAAGTGTCTATGATACCGCGATTAGCAGCCGGGCTGCACTCAGTGCAGCGCCAGCAGCACCCCGGCGGTAGCGGCGATTTTTTCCAGCAGCGCCTCGTCGTAAGGCAGCCACGGCACGGCGGCCAGCTTGTTCCCCTTCGCGACCACCTCGGCCGCCACCTCGGCGCCGTCCAGCGTGACCCTGCCGGTGGTCAAGTGGATGGCGTGCCTGCCCACCAGCAGGTGACGGGGCTCGAGCGCCATGCGCCCTGTTTCGATCTGCTGCGCAAACACCTGACGCAGCACGATGCGCCGCATGCCCGCCATCGGCCCCGGGGGCAAGTTGGCCAGGTAAGACAAGCGCTCTTCGCGCTGCACGCTTTGCTCCTCTTCCACCAGCGCCAACGCGCTGGCGCTGACCAGCAGATCCACCGCGCGGCACGCTTCCGAATAGGCCACAGGCGCCAGCGGCATCATCTGCGCGGGCGCCAGCCCGTTGGACGTGCAGGCGCCGCCCGCGCCTGGATAGACGCGTCCCTCGAGGCGCAGCAATACGCGCCAGGCGCCGAACCCGCGCGACAAGCCTTCATCGTCGTCCAGCCGCCAGCCTTCGCGGCGGGCCAGTCCCAGCAAGGTAGGCAGCGACAGCTGGTAACCGGAAAATGGGGCGCTGCCGTCGCCGGGCGGTGCATATATTTCACGATACACCTGGCGCAGCGGCTGGCGCACGCGCCGCTGTGCGACCAGCGCCTGCCAGGCGGCGCGCTGCTCTCCGCTGCCGTGCAGGGGATGCCACAGGCCGATTTCGCCTTCGCCCTGCAGCGGCACATCCGCCGGCTGCCCCCATGCATCGATGGCTCCCTCGCCATCGAGCATGAAAGCCTGGCCGTCACCCGTGCGCCAGACCAGCGCACGCGCCACCGTATCGATATCGGCATCGTCGCGCAAGGCGCGCCATTGATCCAGCCCCAGACGCACATCGCTGGCATAGCCCGCTTCCAGGCGGCGCGCCAGCATGGCCTGGCGCCGCTTGCCCATGGGGCCGGGCATGCCGATCCGCCAGGCGATATCGGGCCGTTCGGCCAGCGCCCGTTCGGCCGGTTTCAGATTGCGGTCCAGCTTCTTGCGGATGCCCGCATGGCGCACCTGCGCCAGCGCCGTGCGCAGGGCCAGCAAGCTTTCCGGCGTGGGGATGGTTTCCACCGCATGGCCCAGCGCCATCGCCAACGACTGCGACGGCGCGCTCTTGGCCGTGCCGGGCGCGACGCATACCAAGGGCAGCAAGACGGTGATCACGGGCCTGAACCATGCATCATCGCGATAGGCGGCGACCCGCGCGGCGCGCGCCAGCACTTGAGAGTCTGCCGTGGCAAAGGCGGCATCGGCCGCATACGGCACGCCGCCGTCATGGATGGCGGCGATATGGCGTGCCGCCTGTTCCAGTATCGTGCACGCAAATTCGACATACGCCGCATCGTCGGCCAGCACGACGGCGGGATCGGCCTCGCCGATACTGTCGCGGCTCCAGTGGCCGCTGTAGCGCGAGCCGGCCAGCGCCAACAGGGACGCTTGCGCCAGCTGCGGCAGCAATTCCAATTCATGCAAGGTCAATGGCATCGGATAAAGGGCGTGACGCTCCTCCATTGCCTGCGCAAATTGCGCAGGGGCGTCGCCGCCAGCAAGGCGCGCCAGCAGGTAGGCCTGGTAGGGGCACTCGGCCCAGCCCGAGGTTTTGCCGAGAATGCGCCGCGCCTGCCCCGCCGTGCCTGCCGGTGCCTCGCCCTGCAGGCAGGCCAGGCAGCCGATGACATACTCCCATTCCCGGTTGTAATCGCCGGCCGCGTCCAGCGCATCGAGGAACATGTCGCCTGCCAGCGCCGGTGCCAGGTTCATGCTGGTCGCTTGTGCCAATAGCGCCGTCGCCAGCTCGCGCCGCGCCGTATCGTCATGGCCGAAGCGCGCCGCGCGATGCAACGCCCCCCAGATGGCGCCCAGTTCTTCCGGTGTCCAGTCGTTGAAATCGACGGGCGGCCCCGTGAATCGCGCATACTCGACAAAGCCGCCTTCGAGGCGTACGCGCAGGGCTGCGGCACGCGTGTTCTCAGATGGCATCATCGGCCTCGTAGCGGCGCAAGCCTTCCAGGTCCAGCACGCGGATGCCGCCGTAATCGAGACGCAGCAAGCCTTTTTTTTCCAGCACCTGCAAGGCCTGGTTGGCGCGCTGGCGCGAAGATCCCGACAGCAGGCCGATTTCCTCCTGCGACAGCTGCACCAGCGTCTCCACGCCAGGGTACAAATGCGAGTTGAACATCGACGCCAGGCAGCGCGCCACGCGCGTGTTCAGGTCCAGCAAGCGTTCGTTTTCCACCATGCCGATGAACTGCCCCAGGCGCTCGTTGAGCTGCATCAGCAGGAAGCGCGTGAACGGCAAGCTCGTTTCCAGCAGCCAGTGGAAGGTGGCGCCGGGCAGGCGCGCCACGCGCGTGTCGCGCAGGGCCATGGTGTCGTATTTGCGGATTTCATTCTTCAGCAATGAACCTTCGCCGAACCAGCTGCCGGGCGGCACGCCGATAAAGGTCATGGCCTTGCCGGAGGCGGAAAAATTATTCATCTTGACCATGCCGCTGATGACGCCGATCCAGTTGTCCACCGGCTCGCCCTTGCGGCAGACAAAGCCGCCTTTCGGCACGAAAGTCTCGAACACATCCGCCTCGACCCGGGCCATTTGCACGGGATCGAGCAGCTGTGCCCAGTTGGCCGCGCGCACGGCATCCTTGAGACTGATATCAGGGTAGGTCATTGTGCGATGCACCATCGAAAAGTGGGTAAATGTCCCCGAAAAGACAACTTGGCAAACTAACGCAAGCTACTATCATTGCACAAACGCCTTACACATAAAAAACACAGAGCGCCATCCAACGAGGTGGGGCCTGAGACAAGCAACAGGGAGACACTGGTGCAAACGAATACCACAGCAACAATGCCGACTTTTCCGCGGCGCTTATTGCAACACGGGACCGTACGATCCGACAAGCCCGCCTTTCGCGAAAAACACCTGGGCATCTGGCAAACCTGGACCTGGCGCGAGGTCAACGACGAGGTGCGCGCGCTGGCCTGCGGCCTGGCCGCCATCGGCTTCCAGCGTGGCATGAACCTGGCCATCATCGGCGACAACCGTCCCCGCCTGTACTGGGCCATGCTGGCTGCGCAAAGCCTCGGCGGCGTGCCCGTGCCACTGTACCAGGACGCGCCGGCCGCCGACATGGCCTATGTGCTGCAGGATGCGGAAATCCGCTACGCCATCGTCGAAGACCAGGAGCAGGTCGACAAGCTGCTCGAACTCAAGGCCCTGTATCCGCACGTCGCCCACATCGCCTATGACGATGAACGGGGCATGCGCCATTACCGCCAGCCGGAACTGATGTCGTTTGCCGCACTGCAGACGCTGGGCCGCGCGTACGACCGCGAACACCCGGGCTTTTTCGACGCCGCCGTGGCAGCGGGCCAGGGCAGCGACTCCGCCGTGATCCTGTACACCTCGGGCACCACGGGCAAGCCGAAGGGCGTGTGCCAGAGCCACACGGCGCTGCTGGCCGCAGGCGTTGGCGGCGTCGCCTTCGACCAGCTCACCGACGAGGAAGACATCCTGTCCTACCTGCCCATGGCGTGGGTCGGCGACTGCCTGTTCTCGCTGGCGCAAGCCATGGTGGCCGGCTTCACCGTCAACTGCCCCGAATCGGGCGACACGGTGATGATCGACATGCGCGAAATCGGCCCCACCTGCTACTTTGCGCCGCCGCGCGTGTTCGAGAACATGCTCACCAGCGTGATGATACGCATGGAAGACGCCAGCAGCATCAAGCGCCACATGTTCAGCCATTTCATGGACGTGGCCAAGCGCTGCGGCGCGCAGATCTTGGATGGCAAGCCAGTCTCGCTGGCGGACCGCCTCAGCTACAAGCTGGGCGAGCTGCTCGTCTACGGCCCCCTGAAAAACGTGCTGGGACTGTCGCGCGTGCGCGTCGCCTACACGGCCGGCGCCGCCATCGGCCCCGACCTGTTCCGCTTCTACCGCTCCATCGGCGTCAACCTCAAGCAATTGTACGGTTCCACCGAAACCTGCGCCTATGTATGCCTGCAACCGGACGGCAATATCAAGTTCGACAGCGTCGGCTTGCCGGCGCCGGGCGTGGAAGTCAAGCTGGCGGCCAATGGCGAAGTGCTGGTGAAGTCGCCCGCCACCATGAGCGGCTACTTCAAGCGGCCCGACGCCACCGCCGAAGTGATCGACGACGACGGCTATTTCCATACGGGCGACGCGGGCGTCTTCGACGGCGAAGGCCACCTGAAGATCATCGACCGCGCGGCCGACGTCGGCAAGATGAATTGCGGTGCCATATTCGCGCCCAACTACATCGAAAACAAGCTCAAGTTCTTCCCCTTCATCAAGGAAGTGGTGGCCTTCGGCCATGCGCGCGACCAGGTGTGCGCCTTCATCAACATCGACATCGAAGCGGTGGGCAACTGGTCCGAACGGCGCGGCATCGCCTACTCCGGCTACACCGACCTGGCGGCGCGCGCCGAGACCTATGGCCTGATCCGCGACTGCATCGAGCAAGTAAACGCGGAACTGGCAGCCGACCCGCTGATGGACCGCACGCAGGTGCACCGCTTCCTGGTGCTGCACAAGGAACTCGACCCGGACGACGATGAGCTGACCCGCACGCGCAAGGTACGCCGCAAATTCATCGCCGAAAAGTACGCGGTGCTCATTTCCGCCCTGTATGAGGGCAAGGCAACGCAATACATCGAGACCCAGGTGAAATTCGAGGATGGCCGCCTTGGCTCAACCAGCGCCGACCTGCAGATCTGGGACAGCAAAACGTACCGGCCCCAGGGCCTGGCCACATGATGGAGCACAGCACGATGCAAATGAACGAACCCGACGCCCATTTCGGCACGGCCCGCAAGACGGGTCCCGTGATCCTCGACCTGAAGAACATCTCGCTGTCGTTCGGCGGCGTGAAAGCTCTGACCGACATCTCGTTCGACGTCAAACAGCATGAAATCCGCGCCATCATCGGCCCGAACGGCGCGGGCAAAAGCTCGATGCTCAACGTGATCAATGGCGTGTACCGCCCGCAGCAGGGAGAAATCATCTACCGGGGCGAACACCGGCGCGGCATGGACTGCTACCAGGCTGCCAAGTCCGGCATCGCGCGCACCTTCCAGAACATCGCCCTGTTCAAGGGCATGACGGTGCTGGATAACATCATGACGGGGCGCAACCTGAAGATGAAGTCGAATTTTCTGCTGCAAGCCCTGTACTGGGGCCCGGCGCGGCGCGAGGAAATCGAGCACCGCAAGAAGGCCGAGGAAATCATCGACTTCCTGGAAATCCAGGCCATACGCAAGACGCCCGTGGGGCGCCTGCCCTACGGCCTGCAAAAGCGGGTG
Organism: Janthinobacterium sp. SUN120; assembly: GCF_030397735.1. Taxonomy (NCBI): domain Bacteria; kingdom Pseudomonadati; phylum Pseudomonadota; class Betaproteobacteria; order Burkholderiales; family Oxalobacteraceae; genus Janthinobacterium; species Janthinobacterium sp. SUN120. Next base: position 217,308 of record NZ_JAPUBW010000004.1, read on the forward strand.
GAGCTGGGCCGCGCACTGGTGGCCGAGCCCGAGATTTTACTGCTCGATGAACCGATGGCCGGCATGAACGTGGAAGAAAAGCAGGACATGTGCCGCTTCATCCTCGACGTCAACGACCAGCTGGGCACGACCATCGTGCTGATCGAGCATGACATGGGCGTGGTGATGGATATCTCCGACAGGGTCGTGGTGCTCGATTACGGCAAGAAGATCGGCGACGGCACGCCCGACGAGGTGCGCAGCAACCAGGATGTCATCAACGCCTATCTCGGCGTGGCGCACTAGACGAGGAATAGCAATGAATATCAATTTTTTCTTTGAAGTGCTGATCGGCGGCCTGCTGTCGGGCGTCATGTACGCGCTGGTGGCGATCGGCTTCGTGCTGATCTACAAGGCTTCGGGCGTATTCAATTTTGCCCAGGGAGCGATGGTGTTTTTCGCTGCCCTCACCTGCGTCGGCATCATGGACAAGTTCGGCCTGTCGCTGTGGCTGGCGATCCCGCTGACGATGCTCACCATGATCGTACTGGGCATGGCGATTGAAAGAGTGGTGTTGCGCCCGCTCGTCAACCAGCCCGAAATCACGCTGTTCATGGCCACCATCGGCCTGACCTTTTTCATCGAAGGCCTGGCACAGCTGATGTGGGGCTCGCAAGTGCACAAGCTGGACCTGCCCATCGAAGACGTGCCGATGCAGTTTTTGATGGACCGCTTCGACATCAACATCTCGCAGTTCGACCTGATGGCGGCCGGCATCTGCGCGCTGCTGGTGATTTGCCTGGCCTTGCTGTTCTCGAAAACCAAGGTGGGCCGCGCCCTGCGCGCCGTCGCCGACGACCATCAGGCGGCACTGGCGGTCGGCATCCCGCTGCAGCGCATCTGGGCTGTGGTGTGGGGCGTGGCGGGCCTGGTGGCCATGGTGGCCGGCTTGCTGTGGGGTGCGCGCAACGGCGTGCAATTCGCCCTCACCTTCATCGCCTTGAAAGCGCTGCCCGTGCTGATCCTCGGCGGCTTTACCTCGGTGCCGGGCGCCATCGTCGGTGGCCTGATCATCGGCGCGTCGGAAAAGCTGGCCGAAGTCTACCTCGGCCCCATGGTGGGCGGCGGCATCGAAGGCTGGTTCCCGTATGTGCTGGCCCTGCTGTTCCTGCTGGTGCGTCCGGAAGGCCTGTTCGGCGAGAAGATCATCCGGCGCATCTGACGCCGCACCGCCGCCGCATGATGCATACGACGCACCCATCACAAAGGACACGCCATGATTTACCGTGAAGCAGGACAATTCAAGACCAGCTACCAGGCTGACAACCAGATTTTCCCGATCCGACAAGACCGCCTGGCGCTGACGGCCACGCTCCTCGTCGCCGTCTTCCTCCTGCCGTATTTCGCCTCGCCCTACATGCTGTCGGCGATCCTGATCCCCTTCCTGATCTTCGCCCTGGCGGCGCTGGGCCTGAACATCCTGACCGGTTACGCGGGCCAGCTGTCGCTGGGCACGGCCGCCTTCATGGCCGTGGGCGCGTTCGCCTCGTATAACTTCATGGCCCGCCTGCCGGGATTGCCGCTGCTCGTGTCGTTCATCCTCGGCGGCCTGTGCGCGGCCATGGTGGGCATTGCCTTCGGCCTGCCCTCCCTGCGCATCCGCGGCTTTTACCTGGCCGCCTCCACCCTGGCGACGCAGTTTTTTGTCGTCTGGTGCCTGACCAAGATCCCGTACCTCACCAACTACAGCTCCTCGGGCGTCATCACGGTGCAGAAGATGACCATCCTCGGCTACCAGTTCGATACGCCGCAAAGCAAATACCTGCTGGTGCTGGCCATCGTGGCCGGCATGGCGCTGCTGGCCAAGAACATGATCCGATCGAACGTGGGCCGCTCCTGGATGGCCGTGCGCGACATGGACATGGCGGCCGAGGTGATCGGTTTCCGCCTGATGCGCACCAAGCTCCTGGCGTTTGCCGTCAGCTCGTTCTACTGCGGCGTGGCCGGCGCGCTGTATGCATACGCCTACCTGGGCACGGTGGAACCGGAAGCGTACAACCTGGACCTGTCCTTCCGCATCCTGTTCATGATCATCATCGGCGGCGTCGGTTCGATCCTCGGTTCCTTCCTCGGCGCGGCCTTCATCGTGCTGTTGCCCGTCTTCCTGAACACCATCGCGCATGGCCTGGCATTGCCGACCAGCGTGGCCTCGAACCTGGAACTGATGGTGTTCGGCGCGCTGATCATCTTCTTCCTGATCGTCGAGCCGCACGGCCTGGCCAGGCTGTGGCAGATCGCGAAGGAAAAGTTGAGACTCTGGCCCTTCCCCCATTAAGTTTTTGCAGTCGATGTCGGTTCACTTGAATACCAAATAAAACAAGAGGAGACACACAATGAAACACATCAAATCGCTCATGCTGGCCGCCGCCATCGCCAGTGCCGCACTCACCATGGCCGGCAGCGCGCAGGCGCAGGACAAGGAGCAGTACATCGCCCTGCCATCCTACCGCGTGGGTCCCTACGCGGCCGGCGGTTCCGGTTTCTACGGCGGCATCATCGACTACTTCAACCTGGTCAACCAGGCCGGCGGCGTCAACGGCGTGAAGATCAGCTGGGAAGAATGCGAAACCGAATACAACCCCTCGCGCGGCGTCGAATGCTATGAACGCCTGAAAACCAAGCAGGGCGGCGCCACCCTGGTCGAAACCCTGTCCACGGGCGTCGCCTACGGCATCCTGGACCGCGTGGCGCAAGACAAGATCCCCATGACGATGATCGGCTACGGCCGCTCGGACGCCGCCAACGGCAAGGTCTTCCCCTACGTATATCCGCTGATCTCCAGCTACTGGAGCCAGGCTGCCGCCATGATCAAGTACCTGGGTGACAAGGATGGCGGCATGGACAAGCTGAAAGGCAAAAAAATCGTCCACCTGTACCACGATTCGGCCTTCGGCAAGGAGCCGCTGCCCGTGCTCGAAGCGCTGTCGAAACAGTACGGCTTCGAACTGGTGAAAATTCCCGTCGCGCCGCCTGGCAGCGAACAGCAATCGCAATGGCTGCAAATCCGCCAGGCCAAGCCGGACCACGTGATCCTGTGGGGCTGGGGCGTCATGAACTCCGTGGCCATCAAGACGGCGCAGCGCAACGGCTTCCCGCGCGACAAAATGCTGGGCGTCTGGTGGGCCGGCTCCGAGGAAGACACGATTCCATCGGGCGACGCAGCCAAGGGCTACACGGCGATGACCTTCAATACGCCAGGTAACTACCCCGTGCTCGACGACATCCGCAAGAAACTCTACGCGTCCGGCAAGGGCAACCTGTCCGACCAGTCGCGCATCGGCTCCGTCTACCACATGCGCGGCGTGACGGCCGGCATCCTGTGGGTGGAAGCGATCCGCACGGCGCAGGAAAAATTCGGCAAGGGCAAACCGATCACGGGCGAACAGATGCGCTGGGGCCTGGAAAACCTGAACGTCGACGATGCGCGCCAAAAAGCAGTGGGCGCGCTGGGCATGTTCCCCACCGTGAAGACCAGCTGCGACGACCATGAAGGCTCGGGCGCCGTGAAGGTGCAGCAGTGGGATGGCAAGAAGTGGACCGCCATCACGCCGAAGTGGATCGTCGGCGACAAGGCCCTGGTGCGCAAGCTGGTCGAGGAATCCTCGAACAAGTACGCGGAAGAGAAAAAGATCACGCCGGCGTGCATGAAGTAATGCCGTAGGCGAGAGGAACCGCACCGGCCAACGCCGGTCCCGTGTTGAACATTTTAAAGAAGCAGCCATGACCCACACTGCCACGCAAGCCCCGACCCAGGCGGAAACGCCGCCGCCCTACCTGTCGGTGAACAATATCGAAGTCATCTACGACCACGTGATCCTGGTCCTGAAGGGCGTGTCGCTGCAAGTGCCGCAAGGCAAGATCGTGGCGCTGCTGGGCGCCAACGGCGCCGGCAAGTCGACCACCCTGAAAACCATCTCGACCCTGCTGCGCGGCGAACGGGGCGACGTCACCAAGGGCGAAGTCCAGTTCAAGGGCGAGCGCGTGGATCAATTGACGCCGAATGAACTGGTGAAGCGGGGCCTGTCGCAAGTGATGGAGGGACGCCACTGTTTCGGCCACCTCACCATCGAAGAAAACCTGCTGACGGGCGCCTACACGCGCAGCCTGTCGCGCGGCGAGCTGAAAGACGCGCTGGACAAGGTGTATCACTACTTTCCGCGCCTGAAAACGCGGCGCAGCAGCCAGGCCGGCTACACCTCGGGCGGCGAACAGCAGATGTGCGCCATCGGCCGCGCGCTGATGGCCAAGCCGTCGATGATTTTACTGGATGAGCCGTCGATGGGCATCGCGCCGCAGATCGTCGAAGAGATCTTCGGCATCGTCAAGGACCTGAACCACAAGGAAAACGTGTCTTTCCTGCTGGCCGAGCAGAACACCAACGTGGCGCTGCGCTACGCCGACTTCGGCTACATCCTGGAAAACGGACGGGTCGTGATGGAAGGACAAGCCCAGGAACTGGCCAGCAACGAAGACGTCAAAGAGTTTTATCTGGGCGTGTCCAGCGCCGGGCGCAAGAGCTTCCGTGACATGAAGTTCTACCGCCGCCGCAAGCGCTGGCTGGCCTGACATAGGGAGTCGCCGTCATGGACCTGGAATGGGCGAAGCAAGTGTGCTGCGGCTTTCCCGGCGCGACGCAAGACATCAAATGGAGCAACGTGCTGGCGTTTTGCGTCGGTGGCCGGATGTTCGCGCTGTGCGGCGCGGAAGCGCACAGCACGCGCGGCATGAGCTTCAAGGTCGATGCGGAACGCTTCCTGGAATTGACGGACCGCCCCGGTTTTCGCCCGGCGCCCTACCTGGCGCGGGCCAAATGGGTGCTGGTCGCCAGTCCCGACGCCCTCGACGACGACGAAATGGCCGCCCTGCTGCAGCGCTCATACAGCCTGATTGTTGCGGGGCTGACGAAAAAATGCAACGTGACATTGGAGAATCCGCAACATGACCGATACGCTCGACAGTCTGGAAGCACGCGCCCCCGAGGCGCGAGAACGCGAATTGATGGCCGGCCTGCCGCAGCTGATCGCGCGCGCACAACAGGCGCCGGGCTGGGCCCGCATCCTCGATGGCGTCAATGCAGCCGACATCACCAGCCGCGCCGCGCTGGCGCAGCTGCCCGTGACGCGCAAGTCCGACCTCAAGCAATTGCAGCACGCGCAACTGCCGTTCGGCGGCTTGAACACGACGCCGAAAAACGCCCTGTCGCGCGTGTTCGTCTCGCCCGGTCCCATCTTCGATCCCGAAGGCCGCGGCCCCGACTGGTGGCGCTTCGCGCGCCCCATGTATGCGGCCGGCGTGCGCGCCGGCGGCCTGCTGCAGAACTGTTTTTCGTACCACTTCACGCCGGCCGCCTTCATGGTCGAAGGCGGCGCCGCGCGCATCGGCTGCACCGTCATCCCGGCCGGCATCGGCCAGACGGAAATGCAGGTGCAGGCGATGGTCGACCTGAAGCCCGACACGTATATCGGCACGCCGTCATTCCTGAAACTGATCATCGAGAAGGCGCGCGAAATGGGCGCCGACATCAGCAGCGTCACCAAGGCCGTGATGGGCGCGGAAGCCTTGCCTGAATCCTTGCGCAGCTGGTTTGCCGCAAATGGCGTGCCGCACGTGTTTCAGACCTATGCCTCGGCCGACATCGGCAGCATCGCCTATGAAACGGCCAGCAATGGCAAGCTCAATCCCGGCATGGTCGTTGACGAAAACGTGCTGCTCGAAATCGTCCATCCGGGCAGCGGCATTCCCGTCGCGCCGGGCGAAGTAGGCGAAGTGGTCGTCACCGTCTTCAATGCCGACTACCCGCTGATCCGCTTCGCCACGGGAGACTTGTCCGCCGTGCTGACGAACGCGCCGGAGTCGCCGTGCGGCCGCACGAATACGCGCATCAAGGGCTGGATGGGGCGCGCGGATCAAACCACCAAGGTGCGCGCCATGTTCGTGCATCCGTCGCAGGTGCATGAAATTGCACGCCGCCACCCGCACATCAAAAAAGCACGGCTGGTGGTATCGGGGCGCATGGCCAACGACGAGATGACTTTACATTGCGAAGTCGACGATCCGCTCGACACCAGCGGCACCGAAGCCATCATCGGCTCGATCCGCGAACTGACCAAGCTGCGCGGCGACGTGGTGCTCGTGGCCGTGGGCAGCCTGGCGCAGGATGGGAAAATCATCGACGACATGCGCGATTACAAATAAGACCGATTTGCGGGATAATACCGGCATTGACCATCAGCCCCATTCATCGCCATGCAAGAGTCCATGCAAGAATTTCATCACAACCGTGCCCGTGACCTGATCAAGAACGCGGAACTGCTGTTCGACCAAGACGCCGTGCAGGCGTCGATCACGCGCATGGCCGATGTGCTCAACACGCGTTTCAACGCCGAGGATTCGAAAGAGTTCCCGCTGGTGCTGGGCGTGATGGGCGGCGCCGTCGTATTTACGGGCAACCTGCTGCCGCAACTGAGCTTTCCGCTCGAATTCGACTACATCCACGTGAGCCGCTACGGCGACGACGACAAGGGTGGCGAAGTGGTGTGGAAAGTCATCCCCCGCTCGAATGTAGCGGGCCGCACCGTCATCGTGCTCGACGATATTCTCGACGAAGGCGAAACCCTGGCACACGTCAAGCAGCGCCTGCTGGACATGGGCGCTTCGGAAGTGATCCTGGCCGTGTTTGCCGACAAGGCCATCGGCAAGAAAAAACCGGTTCAAGCCGACATCGTCGGCCTGGTGATCCCGAACCGCTTCGTCGTCGGCTTCGGCATGGATGCCTATGGCTACTGGCGCAACCTGCCAGGCTTGTGGGCCATCAAGCCTGAGGATTTGAAGCAGGAATAAGGATGGCTTGGATGACGCGGCATGCCGCGTCATCCGGCAGCAGCAGAGTTACAGCTTCAACCGCGCGCGCGCCGCATCATATTCGGCTTTCAGGCGCGCCACCATCTCTTCCACGCTCGGCACGTCATCCATCAAGCCCACGCCCTGCCCCGCGCCCCAGATGTCGCGCCAGGCCTTGGCGCTGCCCGAGCCGAAATTCATCGCGCTCTTGTCCGCTTCGGGCAAGGCTTCCGGATCGAGTCCGGCCGCTTCGATCGATTTTTTCAGGTAATTGCCGTGTACGCCCGTAAACAGGTTCGTGTAGACGATGTCCGCCGCGCTGGAATCGACGATGGCGTCGCGATAGCCGTCGCTGACGTTCGATTCCTTGGTCGCCAGCCAGCGCGAGCCGATGTAGGCAAAGTCGGCGCCCATCGCTTGCGCGGCCAGCACGGCGTCGCCCGTGGCGATGGAACCGGACAACGCCAGCGGGCCGTCGAAGAATTTGCGCACCTCGCCCACCAGCGCGAACGGCGACAGGGTGCCCGCGTGGCCACCGGCGCCGCTGGCGACCAGGATCAAGCCATCGACACCCGCTTCCAGTGCCTTTTTCGCGTGCCGGATCGAAATCACGTCATGCAGCACGATGCCGCCATAGCTGTGGATAGCATCGAGCATTTCCTTGGGCGGCGCGCGCAACGAGGAAATGATGATGGGGATCTGGTGTTTCACGCACACTTCCACGTCGTGCGCGAGGCGGTCGTTCGACTGGTGCACGATCTGGTTAACGGCGATCGGCCCGACTTTCTTGTCCGGGTTGGCGGCCTGGAAAGCGGCCAGCTCGGCCTGCAAGTCCGTGAGCCAGGTGTCGAGCAATTCAGCGGGACGCGCATTCAGGGCCGGGAAGGAACCGACGATACCGGCCTTGCACTGCGCCGCGACGAGGGCCGGGCCGCTGGCGATGAACATCGGCGAGGCGATAACGGGTAAGGAGAGGTTTTGCAACGCAACAGGCAATGCCATGGCGGACTCGCTGGAAAGTTGATCGGACGTAAAAAACACTGAACGTTGATTATAGTGCAGAAAAAGTACGATCGTGCTGAATTTATCGCACCGCCGCTTCAACCCTCGTTGAGCAAGTACTCACCCTCGACGCGCGCCGCTACGGCCCTCACCAGCTGGGACACGGCCCATTCGGCCAGCGCGGCCGCCTCCTGGCGCAGAAAGCGCCGGTTGGCTTCTTCGAAGATTGGCATGCCGCGCAGCAGGGCCGGTATCTCGGCGAGGGCGATGCGCTGGCGTTCCAGCAGCAGAAATTTCAGCAGCACCTTCACGGCGTTCTGCGCATTGCGCACGGGATCGGACGCCAGGTAATCGAGGCGCGAATACGCGCGCTGCAGGGCGCCGGCGGCATCCGTGAATGGCCGCCCGTGGCCGGGGATCACCACGCGCACGTCCAGGCTGGCGATCAGGTCCAGGGTGGCACGCGCTTCCAGAAAGCCGGAGCCGCCATCGAGTTCAGGAAAGATCACGCCGAAGCCGTTTTCCCACAGCGCGTCGGCGGAGATCAAGATGCCCTCCTGGCCGCAGTAAAAAATCAGCGAGTGCGGGTCGTGGCCCGGTGCGCCCAGCGCCTGCCAGGCCAAGTCGGCCAGGGTCAACGTGTCGCCGGGCGAGACGGTGGCGTCAAAGCCGAAGCGCGGGCACTGCTGGCCCGTGGCCTGGAAGCTGAGGGCATCGACATCCCAGGCGCGCACCTTGTCCGCTTCCGATACGGGAATGGCCGTATGGCAGCCGTATTCGGCTTGCAGCAGCGCGTTGCCGCCGCAATGGTCGGAGTGCAGGTGCGTATTGAACAAGCGGTCCAGCGGCCGGCCTGCCAGGCTGTGGCGCAGCAGGGCCAGGGTTTGCGGCGCATGCGTGACATAGCCGCTGTCGATCAGGGCCGTGTCGTCCCTGCCCTGGACCAGGATGTTATTCGACGACAGCCAGCCGCGTTCGAACACCTGAATGGAATCGGGGAACAGCGCTGGCGATCGCGGCATGGGCTTCCTCAGTAATCGGGCTCGAAGTCGAGCAGGGATTCGCGTCCAGGCAATTCGGCCAACACGGCGCGCTTGAAGTCGTCGTCGGCCTTGCTCCAGGCGATGATCTCGTCGAGCGTGCGCAGGCAGCCTTCGCACAAGCCGCTGCCGCGGTTCATCTTGCACAGGCTGACGCAGGGCGACGGTACCGGCGACGGCAAGGGGAGCGGAACGGCTGGCGGAGTATCGACCATCATGGAGCGGCATCGGTAAACGTGAAGGCTTTCATTATGCCGCGAAACCGCGCCGGCGAGTCGGCGGCATCGCCCTGCAATGACACTGTCAACATATTTTCCGATGAAAAAATAATCAAAAATATATCTTTTTAAAATTTATTTTATGCCCCGTCTCACTCTGCGGGAGCCCGTCCTACAGCGTGATCAGGCCAGATCCTGCTTGACTTGAGATATTTCAGAACTATAATACCATCCATACAGATGGCAATTGGATGCCACGTGGAGTTTTTGGAGAGATATGGCCAAGCAAGACAGCAAGCCCAAAATTGGGGAATCCGAGAAAATCACGATCAACCTCGGCTTGATCGACCTGGGGCAGATTGATCTGCTGGTCCAGGAGGGATTTTATTCCAACCGCACGGATCTGATCCGTACGGCCATACGCAATCAACTCAATACGCACGCCGACGTGGTGAAACAAACCGTCGCCCGTAAAAGCCTGGTATTGGGCATGCAGCATTATTCGCGCGCCGACCTGGAAGCGATCCAGGCAGCCGGCCAGCGCCTGCAGATACAGGTGCTGGGACTGGCCAGCATCGCCAGCGACGTCTCCGTGGAGCTGGCACTGGCCACCATCGAGTCGATCTTCGTATTAGGTGCCCTGCACGCCAGCACCGTCGTCAAGACGGCGCTCGCAGGGCGAATTCACTAGCGTATTGGTTCGCGGCGATGACCCGGCCGATGCGCGGCACCGTTAAGGATGGTCATGAAACTACCTCTCAACATGTTGGCGCAGATGCGCGCCGCAACCCGCAATCTGTTGGGCAGCGGTCCCGCCGCCGCCACCGAAGCGATCCAGCAGGCGCTGTCCGCCGCCGGCCTGGCGCCGCAGGCGGCGTCCACACAGCAGCCGCCGATGCGCGATATCAATCAGCCACCTGCGCCACCATCTGCGGCAGCGCAACCGCAAGCTGACGCCGCGCCCCCCACACCAGCGCAGGCGGCGCAGGACTTCGCGCAGGATTTCATGGCGCGCCTGGGCGTGCCGGCAGGCCTGGGCCAGCACAGCTTCGACATGCCCAGCTTCGAGCTGCCGAACTTCCACCCGTCCGGCTTCAACGCGCCGGCCGCCACGCCAGCGGAGATACCCGCCGGCGCGCAATTCATCGACGGCGTGTACCGCAACCATGCGGGCACGCGTTCGTACAAGCTGTATATCCCCAGCAGCTATCATGGCCAGGCCATGCCGCTGATCGTGATGCTGCACGGCTGCACGCAAAATCCCGACGATTTTGCCGCCGGCACGCAAATGAATGCGCTGGCAGAAGAAAAGGAGTGTTTTGTCGTCTACCCGGCGCAGACGCAGGGCGCCAACAGTTCGCGTTGCTGGAACTGGTTCAACGCCATCGACCAGCAGCGCGACCAGGGCGAACCGTCGCTGATCGCCGGCATCGCCCAGCAAGTCATCGACGACTACCCGGTCAACGAGCGCGAAGTGTTTGTCGCCGGCCTGTCGGCGGGCGGCGCCATGGCCGTCATCGTCGGCACCCTGTACCCCGACCTGTTTGCCGCTGTCGGCGTGCATTCGGGTCTGCCCTTCGCTTCGGCGCAGGACTTGCCGTCGGCGCTGGCCGCCATGAAGGGCGGTGCCATGCCCAATGCCCAGCGCAAGGCGCCGGCGGGCGGCGTGCCCATCATCGTTTTCCACGGCGACCGCGACACCACCGTCAACCCGCGCAATGGCGATGAACTGATCGCCCAGGGCGTGCGCAGCCAGGCGGGCGGCAAGGCGGCCAAAGCCGCTTCCGTCGATGGCAGCGTGCCGAATGGCCACCGCTACACGCGCACCACGCACAGCCAGGCCGATGGCTCGCCGCTGGGCGAACACTGGGTCATCCACGGCGCCGGCCATGCCTGGTCCGGCGGCAGCGATAACGGCAGTTATACGGACGGCAAAGGGCCGGACGCCAGCCGCGAGATGCTGCGCTTCTTCAAGACAGTCAGCTGATGTTCTCGGCGAAGGGTGCGATCTGCCGCTGCTTGTCGGCGATCTCGCACACGCCATCGGCATAGCGGTTGGAGATGGCGATGAACTGGTCCTGGATCTGCAGGAAGGCGTCGACGATCTCGGCGTCGAAATGCGAACCGCGCCCCTCGACGATAATCTGCACGGCCTGCGCATGGTCCATGCCCTGCTTGTAGATGCGCCGGCTGATCAGGGCGTCATACACGTCGGCCAGCGCCATCAGGCGCGCCGAAATCGGGATGGCTTCGCCAGCCAGGCCTTGCGGGTAGCCGCTGCCATCCCATTTTTCATGATGGCTGTAGGCGATCTCCTTGGCGTACTTGAGGAAATCGACCTCGATGCCCAGCTCGTGCTCGGCCGCCAAGATGGCGTCGCGCCCAAGCGTGGTGTGCGTCTTCATGATGGCCATTTCGTGCGGCTCGAAACGGCCCGGCTTGAGCAGGATATGGTCGGGAATGCCCACCTTGCCGATATCGTGCAGCGGCGCCGTCTTGAACAGCAGTTCGATATTCTTGTCCGTCAAAAAATCGCGGAAGCGCGGCAGGCCGCGCACTTTCTCGGCCAGCGCTTTCAGGTAGTGCGAGGTGCGGCGGATATGGTTGCCCGTCTCGCTGTCGCGCGTCTCGGCCAGCGAAGCCATGGCGTGGATCGTGACGTCCTGCAGCGCCGCCACTTCCTGCACGCGGCGCTCCACTTCCGTTTCCAAATACTGGTTCTGGTCGCGCAAGAAATCCTGCATCTGCTTCATCGCCAGTTGCGTCTTGATGCGCGCCAGCACGATGGGCGCCGAAATCGGCTTGGTGATGTAGTCGACGGCGCCCAAGGCCAGGCCCAGCTGCTCGTCGGCCACTTCGCTCATGGCGGTGACAAAAATCACGGGGATGCCGGCCGTGGCGAGATCGGCCTTCAGCGCGCGGCACACGTCGTAGCCGCTCATGCCCGGCATCATGATGTCGAGCAGGATCAGGTCGGGCTGGTCGCTGCCGGCGGCGATCTTCAGGGCGCGTTCGCCATTGACGGCGATCTTGGTGCGGTAATCGTCTTCCAGCACCGCGCGCAGCAGGTCGATATTGTCTGGCGTGTCGTCGACCACCAGAATGGTTGGCTTGCTTGCCGGCGCTCTCATGCCCGTCCTTCGCTCTGCATAGTTATCCTTGTCACAGTGTCAGCTCCAGCGCATCGGCTACCTCGCCCAGCTGCGCCAGCGCACCTTCGAAATCGTATTGTCCCAGCATGCGCTTCAACTGGCGCGCGTGTTCCGCCTGCCCGGCCGCGACCAGCACCGGGCCGATACCGTCCAAGTGCTTGACGGCCTGCGCATCGTCCTGCAGCAGCAGCTGCGACAATTCGCGCAAGCCCGCTTCCAGGTGCGCCCGGTCCACCGCCGCCACTGGCGCCACCGCCGCGCCGCCCGCCTCGGCCACATTACCGCGCGACTGCATGGCCAGCACGATCTTCGGCACCAGCTCGTCGAGCGCCAGGGTGCAGGCGGCCAGCGCCTGCGGCAAGCCGTCGTGCGAACCCAGGCTGAGCAAGTGCTCGACCCGCGCGGCGCTGTCGGCCAGGCCGCCGGCGCCGATATTGCCGGCCAGGCCCTTCAGGGTATGCGCTTCGCGGATCGCCGTCTCGAGCTGGTTGTTCTCGATGGCGGCAACGATGCGCTGCATGGCGTCGAACTGGGTTTCCACAAAACGGTCCAGCAATTTTCGCATCAAAACGGCATTGCCGCCCACGCGACGCATGGCTTCCGCCATTTTCAGGCCGGCGATCACGGGCAATTCCGCTTCCGGCTGCGCCACCACCGCCGTCATTGCCTGCGGCGTGGCCGGCGCGATCCAGCGCGCCAGGGTGCCGAACAACTGCGCCACGTCGATCGGCTTGGCGATGAAATCGTTCATGCCGGCATCCAGGCATTTTTCCTTGTCGCCCACCATGGCATTGGCCGTCATGGCGATCACGGGCAAATTCGAATAACGGGGGTCCTGGCGCAGCTTGCGCGTCGCCTGGTAGCCATCCATCACAGGCATCTGGCAATCCATCAGCACGCCGTCATAGGCGTTTTCCTCGATCTTCGCCAGCGCGATGGCGCCATTGCCCGCGATGTCGACGCGGATGCCGGCGTCGTTGAGAATATGCTGCGCCACTTCCTGGTTGACCTCATTATCCTCCACCAGCAGCAGCCAGGCGCCGCGCAAGGCGCGTTCGTCGTCGCGGTAGCTGCTCTGGCGCTGCGTCTTGCGGCTCTGCCCCGTCACGCCGCCAAACACGAACGATATCTGGTCGAGCAGGGTCGAGGCGCTGACCGGCTTGTTCAATACGCCGTCGAACGGCAAGTCCCGCTGGCGCGCCGCCTCCAGCAGCGCTTCGCGATGGAAGGCCGTGACCATGATGCAGGCCGGCGTCGCATCGATGCCGGCGGCATCGGCGCGGATGCCGGCCAGGGTATCGAGGCCGTTCATGCCCGGCATTTTCCAGTCCATCAGCACCAGTCCGTACCCTCGCCCCTCGGCGCGCGCCTGCGCCACGGCGCCGATGGCCAGCACGCCGCCAGACACGGCACGCGCTTCGAAGCCCAGCGCCGTCAGCATGCTGACGAAGATTTCACGCGCGCTGGGGTTGTCATCGACCACCAGCACGCGCAGGCCCTGGAATTGCTGCTGATGCTGCAGTTGCGACAGGCTGTCGCGCGGCACGGCGGCCAGGCCGAAGCGGGCCGTGAAGAAGAAGGTGCTGCCCACGCCCGCTTCGCTGACCAGGTCGATCTCGCCTTCCATCATTTCCACCAGGCGCTTGCTGATGGTCAGTCCCAGGCCCGTGCCGCCATGGTGGCGCGTGGTCGAGGTGTCGGCCTGGGTAAAGGCCTGGAACAATTTGCTGCGCTGGGGCGGCGTGAGGCCGATGCCCGTGTCGCGCACGTCCACGCGCAAGACAGCCGCATGTTCTTCCAGCTGCTGCAGGCGGATGCTGACGACGATCTCGCCCTTGTCCGTAAACTTGATCGCGTTGTTGGTCAGGTTGATCAGCACCTGGCCCAGGCGCAGCGGGTCGCCCTGCAAGGCGTTCGGCACATCGGGGGCGATGTCGAACAGCAGTTCGAGCCCCTTGTCCTGGGCGCGCATCACGGACAGGTCGGCGATCTGCGCCAGCACGTCCTCGAGGAAGAAATCGACTTTTTCAAAGGCCATCTTGCCCGCCTCGATCTTCGAGAAATCGAGGATGTCGTCGATGATGGCCAACAGGTTCTTCGAAGCCGATTCCACCTTCTCCAGGTAGTTGCGCTGGGTCGACGTGAGGTCCGTCTGCAGTGCCAGGTGGGTCATGCCGATGATGCCGTTCATCGGCGTGCGGATCTCGTGCGACATATTCGCCAGGAAGTCCGACTTCATCTTGGTCGCATCCTCGGCCACTTCGACGGCGTGGCGCAGGTCCTGCTCGACGGCCAGGCTGGTGCTCATGTCCTTGAGCGCCTGCAGCAATTCGCCCGTCTCGTCGCGCGACGTCACTTCGATGACGGAACTGAGGTCGCCGTTGGCCACGCGCGTGGCAATCGCCACCGCCTCGCCCAGCGGACGCGTGATCGAGCGCGCCGACCAGGCAAAGGCGAGACCGGTCAGCAGGGCTGCCAGGCCGATGCCGCCCATCAGCAGCAGCGAGGTATCGATGTCGTTGCGTATCCGGGCCGCACTGTCGCGGATCAGTTGCTGCTGCAAGTCATCGAGCTGGCTCACGTACAGCAGCACTTTTTCCAGCACCGGCAAGGTCTGCGTCTGCATGGCCTGCTCGGCGCGGGCATCCTCGCCGCGCTCGACCAGTTCGAACATCGTCTTGAGCGACACATAGTAGTCGGCGCGCGCCAGGTGCATCTGTTCCAGCAGGCGCCGTTCCTCGGGCCGCGCATCGAGACCGTCGAGGATGCGCACCTGCTCATCGATGCCCTGCTTGATCGCCTCCAGGCGCGCCTGGTTCGCCTGGCGCAGCGCCGGCTCGTGCTGGCTCGGCAGGTTGCCGATGCGCGTGGCCGCCTCGCGCGCCAGTCCGTGGATCTTGCTGGTGGCCTTGGCGGCAACCCAGTCGCGCTGCAGGATATCGTCGGTCTCGGCGCGGATGGCATAGATGCGGCTCCCCGCCAGGACGATGACGACCAGCATCAGCACGATCAAAATGGCATAACCGGCATTGATGCGCACGCCGATGCGGATATCCCTGAAGCGCATAACTTTCCTGTAAGAAATTCTTAAAAATCGAAGTCTGAACGTATTCCCCTACAAAATGCAAGGTCTTTTGCAAAGGAAAAAGCGCGCCGATGCGCTTATTTGGCCGGCCTTGCTGCCGGAGGGGTCAAGGCGGCGATGCGCTCTTGCAGGCAGGCGGGGCACCAGCAGCCCACGGCGGTGCTGCCGGGCACGGGAACGGCCGGCGGCAGGGCCACGCACCAGCAGGGTTCCTTGGCGTCCGGATCAAGCTGGCCGCACTGGAAGGTGGCGCCGCACAGGCTGCATACGCTCATGGCTGTGTTTGAATTGGCAAGTGTGTGTCCTGCCGCGCCAGGATGCGACGCAGATGTAACGGGCAGTAAAAGGGCTGGCTGGGGGGCATATCGGGCCAGACTATAGGATCATCAGGGAAAATACAACAAGATCGCCCTATAATGCCTCCAAGATTTTCTTCTTCCCTGTAAAATCCCACAAATCTATTTTCCGGACTCGCCATGAATCAACTAGCTAACTTGAACCTGGACATGAATGACGACTTGACGGCGGTGTCGCCACAAATCAAGGCGCAGATTCTGGCCGAGGCCCTGCCCTACATCCGCAATTTCCATGGCAAGACCATCGTCATCAAGTACGGTGGCAATGCCATGACGGACGAACGCCTGAAGCACGGCTTCGCGCGCGACGTCATCCTGCTCAAGCTGGTCGGCATGAACCCGGTCGTGGTGCACGGCGGCGGACCGCAGATCGACAACGCGCTGAAAAAAATCGGCAAGCAAGGCACCTTCGTGCAAGGCATGCGCATCACCGATGAAGAAACCATGGAAGTGGTGGAGTGGGTGCTGGGCGGCGAAGTGCAGCAGGATATCGTCATGCTGATCAACCATTACGGCGGCCAGGCTGTGGGCCTGACGGGCAAGGATGGCGGCTTGATCCGCGCGCGCAAGATGCAGATGCCGGACCGCGAACATCCGGGCGAATTCCTCGACATCGGCTTCGTCGGCGAGATCGACGCGATCAACCCGGCCGTCGTCAAGGCGCTGCAGGACGACGCCTTCATTCCCATCATCTCGCCGATCGGTTTCGGCCAGGATGGCCAGGCCTACAACATCAACGCCGACGTGGTAGCCGGCAAGATCGCGGAAATCCTGAAAGCGGAAAAGCTGATCATGATGACCAACATCGCCGGCGTCCAGGACAAGCAGGGCAACCTGGTGACCGACCTGTCGGCGCGCGAAATCGACGAGATGTTCGCCGACGGCACGATCTCGGGCGGCATGCTGCCGAAGATCTCGTCCGCACTCGACGCCGCCAAATCCGGCGTGAACACGGTGCACATCATCGACGGCCGCATCGAACACTCATTATTGCTGGAAGTGTTGACCGAGCAAGCTTTTGGTACTATGATCCGTTCGCACTAAAAAAATCGCAATGCATCACAGCGAGTAGTTTGGCGGCGCAGATCACCTGGCGCCGCTTTTAATTTGCCCTTGTAGCTCAGTGGTAGAGCACTCCCTTGGTAAGGGAGAGGCCACGTGTTCGATCCACGTCAAGGGCACCAGTATCCTTTCCCCGCAGCTGAAAAAATGTCCATGGCGGCGTTGTACTGCCTCGCCGTACATGCGTACTGTCTTCGTCAGTACGCCTTGCCCTGAACACTTTTCCATCTGCTCTGCCGCCGTTTGTTGCGCGGCTAAGCCACCAGTTCAATACACCCGCTCGACCTTCAAGCCCTTCTGACGCAATAAATCCGGAACGCTTTTCGTGCCCACCAGATGCAGCACGCCGATGGCGGCCAGGCTGGACTTTTCGCGCGCCAGCAACCTGGCGATGCCGTCGGCCAGGGCGGGGTTGCGGCCATCCAGCAACACCTTTTGCACGAACTGGGCGGCGAACGACGGGTCTGTCGCTGCCTTGGCGGCCAACCTGTCGAAGGCGGCCGCGTCGGCCGTGCGCCAGGCGTTGGCGATCTCGCGCGCTTCCTGGCTTTGTTCCTGGTCCTCGATCGACGCCACGCCGTCTTCCAGGAAACGGCACTGGTCGGCCGGCGACATGGCGCCGAACAGCGCCATCTGGCCTTCCATCGACTCGAGTTCCACCACGGGGATCTTGCGCGCCTTGGCCTGTTGCGACAGATAATTGTCGACGGCCAGGTCGGAGCGGTAGCCCAGGGTGGAAAACTCGCCGATGGCCAGCATGCTGGCCAGCATCCACGGCTTCATCGGCGCCACCGACTCGGCTGGAATGCCGTATTTTTGCAACAGCGGCGCCAAGCGCGGGGCCAGGGTCTGGCGGCAATCAAGCGGCACTTGGCTGCCCGGCGCCTCCATGCCGTACTTCAGCACGGCGCCCAAGGCGGCGCGCGGGTCGGCGCCGGGATCGATCTCCAGCGCCAGCGCGCCAGCCTGGTGCAGCGCCTGCGTCACCGTCGGCTCGAGCGGATAAAAATCGGGCGCGCCGACGTGGATGGTGCCGAACAGATACAGGGTGTGGCTGGCGTCCTGCACCTTGAACAGGGCGCCCCGGTTTTGCGCCGCAGGCGGCGCTTCGGCAAAGGCCGCCGGCAACGGCAGCAAGAATAATCCGCAAAACATCACTATAATCTGGCGTCGCATGGTTTTCCTGATTGTTGAATTTTTCATCTTGCTTATCATCTTGCCTAAAGACTCCTGTGCCTGTGTCCCATCTTAACCGCTCGTCGCCGGTCTGGCTGTTTGACCTCGACAACACGCTGCACAATGCCTCGCACGCCATCTTCCCCACCATCACGGCCAATATGAACACGTATATTGCCCGCGTGCTGGGCGACGGCGTGACGCCGGCCGACGACGCCATCGTCAATGCGGCGCGCGCGGCCTACTGGCGCCGCTATGGCGCCACCTTGCTGGGCATGGTCAAGCACCATCAGGTACAGGCAGCGCATTTTTTGCACGAGACGCATGCATTCGACGATTTGCGCGCCATGATACGCGCCGAGCGGGGGCTGGGGGCTTTACTCAAACGCCTGCCTGGCCGTAAAATTTTACTCACCAACGCGCCGCTGCGCTATTCGAGCGACGTGATGCGCCACCTGGGCTTGCGCCAGCATTTTTCGCAGCATATCGCCATCGAGGCGATGCATGTGCACCGCCAGCTGCGGCCCAAGCCATCGACCCTGATGCTACGCAAGTTGATGCGCAAGCACCAGATCCGCCCTGGCCGCTGCATCCTGGTGGAAGACACCCTGGCCAACCTGAAGGGCGCGAAAAAACTGGGCCTGCGCACGGCATGGGTCACGCAATACCTGAAAATGGCGGATCCGATCGGCGTGGCGAAGTTGCCCAAGTCGTTAAATCGCCCCGCTTACGTCGATGTCAAAGTAAAATCTGTCCGGCATTTGGCACGCCGCCTTCACCGTCTGCGTTGAAGGGGACTCCTGGGCTTCCGGTTGACGCCGGAAGCCGCACCGCTAGCGGCGGTGACGGACCTCCCCATCAAGGCAGCATTTTTTTTAACGACAAGAGAAAATATGGCAAGCACACCGCCGGGCCAACGCAGGCTACAAATTCTTCAGGCCCTCGCCGCAATGCTGGAGCAGCCGAAAGGCGAAAAGATTACCACTGCCGCACTGGCGGCCAGACTGGCCGTGTCGGAAGCGGCCCTGTACCGCCATTTCGCCAGCAAGGCGCAAATGTTCGAAGGGCTGATCGAATTCATCGAGTCGAGCGTTTTCGGCCTGATCAACCAGATCGCGGAAAAGCACAGCGACGGCATGACGCAAACGCGCGACATCGTCGGCATGCTGCTCAATTTCGCCATCAGCAATCCGGGCATGACGCGCGTATTGATCGGCGATGCGCTGGTCAATGAGGACGAGCGCCTGCAAGTGCGCATGAACCAGTTCTACGACCGCGTGGAACTGGCGCTCAAGCAGGCCTTGCGCGTGGCCGCCGCCGAAGGCCATGGCAAGGAAAGCGAAGTGGCGGCGCGCGCCACCCTGATCGTCGGCTTCGTCATCGGACGCTGGCACCGCTACGCCAAGAGCGGCTTCAAGATCAATCCCTCCCAGGAAGCGGCGCTGCAAATCGCCATGCTGCTGGGGTAAGTCACCGCCGCGGCTGTCCCCATGCATACCGACTGTTTCGCCCTGCTCGACGACGCCAGTACCCCGGGCGCCGGTTCGCGCCTGTACACGGGCCTGGCGGCGGTCTTGCAATGCACCGAGGGGCAAGCGTGGCCCGAGTTGCTGGAAGGCCTGCAAGACGCCTTACATCGCGGCCAGTACGCCGTCAGCGTGTGCAGCTACGAGCTGGGGGCGCATTTGCTGGCCATGCCGCCGCGCGCGGCAGGCATCAACGCGCCGCCGCTGGCGCAAGTGCTTGTCTTCGACCATTGCACGCAGCTGTCGCAGGACGAGGTGGCGCAATGGCTGGACGCGCGCGTCCACGCCGACGCAGCGCCAGCCGGCGTGGCCGATATCCGCGCGAATGTGGATCAAGCCGAATTCACGCGTGCGCTGCACCGCATCCACGACTACATCGTGGCCGGCGACACCTACCAGGTCAACTACACGTATCGCTTGCGCTTCGACGCCTTCGGCTCGCCCCTGGCCCTGTATGCGCGGCTGCGCGCGCGCCAGCCCGTGCCCTACGGCGCGCTGGTGATGCTGCCCGATGGCGGCGCCCTGCTGTCGCTGTCGCCGGAACTGTTCGTGCGCCATGCGCAAGGCGAGCTGATGGCGCGCCCCATGAAAGGCACGGCGCCTGCCGCCCCGCCTGAGCAAACGGCAGAAAACGCGCGCCGCGCCAGCGCCCTGGCCAACGATCCGAAGAACCGCGCGGAAAACCTGATGATCGTCGACCTGCTGCGCAACGACATCGGCCGCATCGCCGTCACCGGCTCCGTCAAGGTGCCGGCCCTGTTTGAGGTGACGCGCTACAGCAGCGTGCTGCAAATGACCTCCACCGTGCAGGCGCGCCTGCGCGACGACGCCAGCCTGGCCGACATCTTCCTGGCCTTGTATCCTTGCGGCTCGATCACGGGCGCACCGAAACGCCGTACCATGGAAATCATCGCCGAGCTGGAGCCGGCGCCGCGCGGCATCTATACGGGCGCCATCGGCTGGTTCGACCCTCCCGCCGCCGGCGCTACCCACGCGGTGGGCGACTTCTGCATGTCAGTACCGATCCGCACCCTGGCCTTGCAGCCGGCTGGCCCTGACGGCATCCGGCGCGGCGAGATGGGCGTGGGTGCCGGCATCGTGCTCGACAGCGACCCGCACGAGGAATTTGCGGAGTGCCAGCTCAAGGCCCGCTTCCTCACGGGCCTCACGAACGACTTCGAACTGTTCGAGACCCTGCACGCCAGCCGCACCGGCGGCTGCCGCCAGCAGGAGCGCCATCTGGCGCGCCTGGCCGCCTCCTGCGCCTACTTCGGTTTTGCCTGGAGTGACAGTGCCGCGCGTGCCTCGCTGCAGGCGGCCTGCGCGGCGCGTCCCGACGACGCGCCCTTCCGCCTGCGCCTGGCGCTGCGCCAGGATGGCCAGTTCACGACGCAAAGCGGTGCGCTCACTGCCCTGCCGGACACGGTAACCATCCTGCTGGCACCCGACGCCACGACTGCCGACGACCTGTTCCTGCGTCACAAGAGCAGCGTGCGCGCACGCTACGACGCGGCCTGGCGCGCAGCCGAGGCGCGAGGCAGCTTCGACATGCTGTTCTTTAACGAACGGGGCGAACTGACGGAAGGCGGGCGCAGCAATGTCTTCATCCGCCTCGATGGCCGCTGGCATACGCCGCCCCTGTCCTGCGGCCTGCTGCCCGGCGTGCAACGCGCCGCCATGCTGGCCGATCCCGCCTGGGACGCGCAGGAAACCATCATCACGCGGGCCATGCTGGCGCGGGCCGAAGCGATTGTCGTGTGCAACGCGCTACGCGGGGCGATACCGGCGCAGCTGGTTACCTGATATCTACCTGCATCTCGTAACCACCATAAATCATCCGCTTGCCATCGAACGGCAGCTTGGCCGGATCCATCATCTCGGCCAGGCGCGGGTCTTTCATGACCTTGTCGTTGATTTCATCGCGCTTGGCGCGCGACGCATACACGATCCAGGAAAACACCACCACTTCGCCATCCTGCAAGTCCACCGCCTGC
The DNA here is from genome assembly GCF_030397735.1 of Janthinobacterium sp. SUN120. Classification (NCBI taxonomy): domain Bacteria; kingdom Pseudomonadati; phylum Pseudomonadota; class Betaproteobacteria; order Burkholderiales; family Oxalobacteraceae; genus Janthinobacterium; species Janthinobacterium sp. SUN120. Next base: position 238,798 of record NZ_JAPUBW010000004.1, read on the forward strand.
GGGAACGAGGTCAGCTTGCCTGGCTTGACATCGTCGCCCACGCATTCGCGAAATTCCAGCGCGCCGTACTCGCGCCAGATGGCGCCGCAACTGCGCGACATGGCCAGGTAGGCTTCGAGCTTGGCTTTCGGTACGGGCACCACAAATCCATCGACATACGCCATGATGTTCTCCTTGGTTGTGACAAACGCGAACAACCAGCTTAGGACAATGATGGCAAGACGACAAGCGCGGCATTAAAAAAAAGCAGGCGATCAAGCCTGCTTGCGTGTCGGCAACTTACAGCGCCAGCGCTTTTTCCACCGCGCCAACGAGTTTCTTGTCGTCCGGCGTCACTTTGCTCGGGAAGCTTTCCACCACTTTACCGTGGCGGTCGATCAGGTATTTGTGGAAATTCCAGGCTGGGGTCTTGCCCGTCTGCTTGATCAAGTCCACATACAGCGGATTCGGCGCGGGGCCGGAGACCACCGATTTGGCGAACATGGGAAACTTCACGCCATAGGTGTTGTAGCAGAAATCAGCGATTTCCTTGCTGTTGCCCGGCTCCTGCTTGCCGAAATCGTTCGACGGGAAGCCCAGCACCACCAGGCCCTTGCTGCCGTACTTGGCGTACAGCGCCTCGAGCCCTTCATATTGATTAGTAAAACCACAATAACTGGCCGTATTGACCACCAGCACCACCTTGCCCGCGTACTGGCACAGGTTTTGCGGCGCTTCATCCTGCAGGCGGTTGAAGGTCTGCTTGAGAATCGCGGGGCAGGCGGCCGGAGCAGCGGTAGCTGTAGCGGCTTCGGCAGCATGGGCCGGCATGGCCAGGCTGGCACTGGCGGCAAGGGTGGTCAGCGCGAACAGCTGGGCAAGGGTCTTGGACATGAAGGGCACCATGGTTGAACGGAAAAAAACCATTCTATGTCAAACGCCGCGCACGCGTATGAGACGGACAACAACAGCGATTGCTTGAGCGACATCAACGACAGTGCAGTACTTGCCCAACGCACAGTTTTTTTACCTATGCTCGGCCTTCCTATCCCATTTCTTGCCTTGTGGAGTCGCCATGCCCTTCCCGCACCTGACCGCATTACCCACCGCCCTGCTGGCCGCCAGCCTGCTCACCCTGGCGCCAGGCGGCGCGCTCGCCGCCACGGCCGCCAAAGCTGCCAAGCCCGCCGCGACCAGGGATGCTCCCGCCCTGCCCGGCTACCAGGCTGACCTGAGCCAGACCACCGTGTCCGGCCTGTCCTCGGGCGGCTTCATGGCGGCGCAGTTTGCCGTCGCCTACTCGGCCACGGTGGCCGGCGCCGGCATCATCGCGGGCGGCCCGTATTTCTGCTCGGGCCAGCCAGGCCGCTTCCCCTACATCCCCTACCTGACGAATGCCCTGACCACCTGCATGAATCCGGGCAGCGCGCAGGTGGCGCCGCCTGTCGCCAGCGAATTGCTGCGCGCGGCGAACGACTTCGCGCGCGCCCGCCTCATCGACGACACGGCCAACCTGAAACGCCAGCGCGTGTATCTGTTCAGCGGAACGAAAGACCAGACCGTGACGCGGCCGGTGGTGGAACAGGTGGGGAAATTCTATGCGCTGGCGGGCACGCCGGCCGAGCAGATCCGCTTCGTCGACAATGTCGGCGCAGGCCATGCCATCATCACGGACAACAACCAGGACAAGGCTTGCGATGTAACGGCGTCGCCCTTCATCAATGACTGCGACTTCGTGCAGGCGCGCGACATCCTGCAGCACCTGTACCCGGACCTGCAGCCCGCGTCGACCACGCTGACGGGCAAGCTGATCGCCTTCAACCAGCGCAGCTTCATCCAGAACGCGTACTCGAGCATGAACAATACGGGCTACGCCTACATCCCGAAAGCCTGCGACAGCGAGAGCTGCCGCGTGCACGTGGTGTTCCACGGCTGTTTGCAAACGACGCAAGCCATCGGCGACCGTTTCTATACCAGCACCGGCTACAACCAGGTGGCGGACGCCAACAAGATCATCGTGCTGTATCCGCAGGCCGAACCGAGCCCCGTCTACCCGTACAACCCGAAAGGCTGCTGGGATTTCTGGGGCTACACCAGCATCAATCCGATCGACCCGGATTTCTACCGCAAGAGCGGCACGCAGATGGAAGCGGTCAAGGGCATGCTGGACAGGTTAGGATCGGTTCGTAACAGCCGTCGATAACGGACGTCACGGATGCTTGAGAAAATCGTAGCGAGCGGCAACGAGGCTCGACGCCCCATCTGGCTAAAAAGCGCAGCTGTACTGAGTACGGGGCCGCCGAGGCAGCGCGCATCGCAGGCCGGAAAGCGCGCCGCGCAGTAGATTTAATCAAGCATCCTAGATACCGCCCATGCAGATGTACTTGATGACCAGATAGTCTTCGATACCGTAGGTCGACCCTTCACGGCCCAGGCCCGATTGCTTGACGCCGCCGAAGGGGGCGATCTCGTTCGAGATCAGGCCCGTGTTGACGCCGACCATGCCCGTTTCCAGGCCTTCGGCCACGCGCCAGATGCGGCCGATGTCGCGCGAATAGAAGTAGGCAGCCAGGCCGAATTCCGTGTTGTTGGCCAGGGCGATGACTTCATCGTCCTTCTTGAAGCGGAACAGGGGCGCCAGCGGGCCGAAGGTTTCCTCGGTGGCCACGCGCATGTCGTTCGTCACGTCGGCGATGATGGTCGGCTCGAAGAAGCCGTTGCCCAGCGCATGGCGCTTGCCGCCAGCGAGCAGGCGGCCGCCCTTGCCCAGCGCGTCGGCCACGTGTTCTTCCACCTTGGCGACGGCCTTGGCGTCGATCAACGGACCTTGCGTGACGCCCGCCTCGATGCCATTGCCCACCTTCAGCTTGGCCACGGCGGCCACCAGTTTGTCGGCAAACGCGTCATACACGCTGTCCTGCACGTACAGGCGGTTGGCGCACACGCAGGTCTGGCCCGCATTGCGGTATTTCGAGGCGATGGCGCCTTCCACGGCCGCATCCAGGTCCGCGTCGTCGAAGACGATGAACGGCGCATTGCCGCCCAGTTCCAGCGACAGTTTCTTGATCGTTGGCGCGCACTGTTCCGCCAGCAGGCGGCCCACCTGGGTCGAACCCGTAAACGTCAGCTTGCGCACGATCGGGTTCGACGTCATTTCGCCGCCGATGTCTTTCGGCGCACCCGTGACGATGCTGAACACGCCCGCAGGCACGCCTGCGCGCTCGGCCAGCACGGCCAGCGCCAGCGCGGAAAACGGCGTTGCTTCAGCCGGTTTCAGGACCATCGGGCAGCCGGCGGCCAGGGCCGGGCCGACTTTGCGGGTGATCATGGCGGCGGGGAAGTTCCACGGCGTGATGGCGGCGCACACGCCGATCGGCTCCTTGGTGATGACCAGGCGGCGGTCCGGCCAAGGCGATTGCAGGGTATCGCCCGCAACGCGCTTGCCTTCTTCGGCAAACCACTCGATGAACGAGGCGCCGAACTGCACTTCGCCCTTCGCTTCCGGCAGGGGTTTGCCCTGCTCGGTGGTCATGATCAGCGCCAGGTCGTCGGCGTTTTCCAGGATCAGGTCATGCCAGCGGCGCAGCACGGCCGCGCGCTCCTTGGCCGTCTTCTTGCGCCAGGCAGGCCAGGCGGCATTGGCCGCCTCGATGGCGCGGCGCGTCTCGGCGGCGCCCATCAGGGGCACCGTGCCGATATGCTCGCCCGTGGCGGGATTGCTCACATTAATCGTCTGGCCACCATCGGCATCGACCCAGGCTCCATTCACGTAAGCCTGGTGACGCAACAAGGTAGGATCTTTCAACTGCAGCATATGCATCTCCGGTCTGGTTTGAATTATCGACGAGGGATACTATGCCACAGCGCGGCAGATTTCGCAGGCGCGGCGCTGAACTGCCCCGAGCTCTACTCGACCTTGAAAGACGACAGTTTCGGGTCCGGCGCCGGGTATTCCAGCTTCATGCCCTGCAGGGTTTCCAGCAGCAGGGACGCGACCACCAGGTTGCGCTGCGTCTTGGAGTTCGATGGCACCACGTACCACGGCGCGTGGTCGGCATCCGTCTCGCGGATCGCCGTTTCATAGGCGCGCTGGTAGCCATCCCACTTCTTGCGCTGGGCGATATCGTTGGGATCGAACTTCCACTGGCGGTCGGGATCATCGAGCCGCTCCTGCAGCCGTCCGCGTTGCTCGTCCTTCGAGATATGCAGGAAGACTTTCAGGATGACGGTGCCCGTTTCGCTCAGCATGCGCTCGAAATCGCGGATCTGCGCATAGCGGCGCTGGCATTCGGCCTTGTCGATCATGTCCTGCACGCGCGTGATCAGCACATCCTCGTAATGGCTGCGGTTGAAGATGGCGATCTCGCCTTTCACGGGCACATGCTGGTGCACGCGCCACAGGTAATCGTGCGCCAGTTCGATATCGGTGGGTCCCTTGAACGCCACGGCGCGGATGCCCATCGGGTTGATATTGCTGAAGATCGCCTTGACCGTGCCATCCTTGCCCGACGTATCCATGCCCTGCAAGACCAGCAGCACCTTCTTTTTGTGCTGCGCGTACAGCATGCTCTGGCACTCGGCGATCTGCGCCGTCAGGGCCACGGTTTCCTCGCGGTCCAGGGCCTTGCACTGGGCCGCCGTCAGCTTCTTGTTCGCCGCCTTAGTGGCGGCGCCCAGCAGGCGCTTGCCGGCGAAATCCTCGTTCAGGTCGAAGTCCTTCCCGGCACGGAACTGCGTGCGCGCCTTCATGCCGCCACCGCCAGCTTGCGGTGCTCGATTTTTGTGCAATGGTCCATCACCACCTCCAGGCCCGCCGCCCGCGCCAGCTGCGCCGCCTGCTCGTTGACTACGTCGAGCTGCAGCCACAGGCAGCCAGCCTTGACGGCGATGGCTTCCTCGGCGATGGGCAGAATATCTTCTGACTTGCGGAAGCAGTCGACGATGTCGATGCACGCTGGCGCGACAGCCGCCGCGGCCTGCGTCAGGGTGGCGTAAGCGCGCTGCCCCAGCACATCGCGTCCGGCGAGGGCCGGATTGACGGGCAACACGCGATAGCCATGCCGCAGCAGGTAATCTGCCACTTCATGGCTGGCGCGTTCGGGCTTGTCGGACATGCCGACGATGGCGATGATGCGGCTGTCTTGCAGGATGCGGGCGATGTTGGACATATTCTGGTCTATGAGGCGTGCGACATTGCTCCTTTAGCGTAGCAGATTCCCGTCCCGGTGGGAGCTAGCCAGAAGACTTAGCCGTCCGCACGGCCGCCATCTTCGCCACGAAGGCTTGCGCGCGCGCCGTCATGGCCGCGTAATCTCCCGTGGCGCCCGGGCCACTCAGGCTGCTGCCGATGCCCACGGCCACGGCGCCGCTGGCAAACCATTCGTCGAGGTTCTCCACCGTCACGCCGCCCGTGGGCATCAATGGCGCCTGCGGCAAGGGCGCGCGCAGGGCCTTGATGTAGGCGGGGCCGAACATCTCGGCGGGGAAGACCTTGACGATGTCGGCGCCGGCCTGCAGGGCCGTGACGATCTCCGTCGGCGTCATCGCCCCCGGCATGGCCAGCACCTGGTAGCGCTGGCACAGCGCAATCGTCTCCACATTGACGCCGGGCGAGATGATGAACTGGGCGCCGGCCAGGATGGCGGCGCGCGCCGTCTCCGTATCGAGCACCGTGCCCGCGCCCAGCAGCACCTCATGACCATGGCGTTCGCGCAGGGTGCGCAGCACGCCCAGGGTATCGGGCGTGGTGAACGCCACTTCCAGCGCCGTGATGCCGCCGGCGATACATGCCTCGGCAATCTGCACGGCCGCCTGCGCCGAAGAGGCGCGCACGATGCCGACCATACCCCGTTCGATAATGCCCTCGAAAACCGTGTGCTTCTGCATTTGCTCTCTCCTGTCAGGCCGGCAGGGCGCCAAAGCGCACTTCCGGCAAACCGCGCACGCCCACCTGGCGCGCATGAAACAATCCCCCGGCCAGCGGTTCGCTCGCCAGCTGGGCCCGGCTCAAGCTCTCCTGCGCCGTCGTGACAAACAATTCGTCGTAGTGTGGCCCGCCCAGGCTCACGCAGCTGGGCTGCGACACGGGCAAGGCTATCGCGCGCTCGACGCTGCCGTCCGGCGCGAAGCGCAAGACCCTGCCGGCTCCCCATTGCGCGCTCCACAAGTAGTCATCCGCATCGACGGTAGCGCCATCGGCGGCGCCGGGGCCCGGATCGAGCACGGCAAACACGCGCACCCGGCTGGCGTCGCCCCCCAGATAATCGTCCCAGCGGTAGATCGCCTTCTTCATCGAGTCGCAGAAGTACATGGCCGTGCCATCGACGCTGAAGCAGATGCTGTTCGAGATGGCGATCTGCGGCAGCGGCAGGCGCTCCAGGGTCAGGTCCAGGTTGAGGCGATAGAAGCTGGCGACGGCATCGCGGCACGGGCGCTCATCGAGCGTGCCGAAGACAAAGCGTCCCTGGCGGTCGCAGCGGCCATCGTTCAGGCGCGTCATGGGCAAGTCCCCCTCCACCGTGTGCAAGGGCGTGACGGCCCCGCTGCGCGCATCAAACCAGGCCAGACGCGAAGCCAGTCCCAGCAGCAGCACGTCGTCGCTGTCCGTCAGCGCAAAGCACGCCAGGCGCTCGGGCATGGCCCACGTCTGGCGCTCGCCCGTGGCCAGCACCAGCGCATGCAGCTGGCAGCCTTCGATATTCGTCCAGAAAACGCGGCCGCTGCGTTCGCACCAGCGCACGCCCTCGCCGAGGAAGTTCTGCGCATCGACCAGTAGTTGGGCCTGTGTCCCCATCATTTTTCCTTGTTTTTCAGTGTGATTCGCGCGGAACCGCGGAACCGCGGCAGCCGACGAGAAAGTCCAGGTCCGCGCCTTCGTCGGCCTGCGTCACGTGCTTGATATACATAGCCTGGTAGCCGCCCTGCATGGCCGGCGGCGGTGCGCTCCACTCGGCGCGCCGGCGCGCCAGTTCGGCCTCGTCGACGTCCAGGTGCAAGCGGCGCCCCGCCACATCCAGTTCAATCATGTCGCCATCGCGCACCAATGCCAGCGGCCCGCCCACGGCCGCTTCCGGCGCCACGTGCAGCACCACTGTGCCGTAGGCCGTGCCGCTCATGCGCGCGTCCGAGATGCGCACCATGTCGCGCACGCCCTGCTCCAGCAGTTTTTTCGGCAGTCCCATATTGCCCACTTCGGCCATCCCCGGATAACCCTGCGGGCCGCAATTTTGCAGCACCATCACGCAGCTGGCGTCGATATCAAGGGCCGGATCGTCGACACGCTTTTTATAATGCTCGATGCTGTTGAAGACGACGGCGCGGCCACGGTGCTGCATCAGTTCGGGCGAGGCGGCGGACGGCTTGATGACGGCACCGCGCGGGGCCAGGTTGCCATGCAGGACGGCGATGCCGCCCTCGTCCTTGAAGGGCTGCGCCAGCGGCGTGATCACCTCGGGATTGAAATTTTCCGCTTCGGCCACGTTGACGGCCATGCTGGCGCCCGTGACGGTGAGCGCCTCGCCATGCAATTTGCCCAGCAGATCGCGGATGATCACGGGCAGGCCGCCCGCATAATAAAAATCTTCCATCAGGTATTGACCCGACGGCATCAGGTTCAGCAGGCAGGGAATGTCGCGCCCCAGACGGTCCCAGTCGCCCAGGCGCATGTCCACGCCGATGCGCCCGGCGATGGCCAGCAGGTGGATCACGGCATTGGTCGAGCCGCCGATGGCGCCGTTGACCATGATGGCGTTTTCAAACGCCTCGCGCGTGAGGATCTGCGACAGTTTCAGGTCTTCATGCACCATGTCGACGATGCGCCGGCCCGTCAGCTGCGCCTGCAGCTTGCGGCGCGCATCGACGGCGGGAATGGCAGCGTTGCCGGGCAGGGTCACGCCCAGTGCCTCGACCATGCTGGCCATGGTGGAAGCCGTGCCCATGGTCATGCAGTGGCCGGCGGAGCGCGACATGCACGATTCGGCCTGTTTGAATTCGTTTGAGGTCATGCGCCCGGCGCGCACGTCCTCGGAAAACTTCCACACGTCCGTGCCGGAGCCGATCGGTTTGCCGCGGTAGTTACCGTTCAACATGGGACCACCCGACAGCACGATGGTCGGCAAGTCCACGCTGGCCGCGCCCATCAGCAGGGCCGGAGTGGTCTTGTCGCAGCCCGTCAGTAGCACCACGCCGTCGATCGGATTGGCGCGGATCGATTCCTCGACATCCATGCTGGCCAGGTTACGGAACAACATGGCCGTCGGGCGCAGGTTCGTCTCGCCCAGCGACATCACGGGGAATTCGACGGGAAAACCGCCCGCTTCGAGCACGCCGCGCTTGACCATCTCGGCCAGGTCGCGGAAATGGCCATTGCAGGGGGTCAGTTCGGACCAGGTATTGCAGATGCCGATGACGGGACGGCCATCGAAGGCGTCGCTGGGATAGCCCTGGTTCTTCATCCAGCTGCGGTGAATGAAACTGTCTTTGTCGTCACCGCCAAACCACGCTTGCGAACGCAAGGGACGCTTGTTCTTGTTGTCACTCATACTGTCTCCTGCGGGGAAATCAAGCCGCGCGCGGCGGCGATCAGCAGCGCACCGTGGCCGGCCAGATTGGCTTGCTGCTGGTCGTCGACGATGATGCGCTTGCCATAAAAAAATCCGTGTTCTTCGATCAGCAGCCCGAGCGCCTGGCGCAGCATGGGCTTGCCGGTAATGACGAGCGGGGTATCGGGCCGCATCTGGATGGCGGTGCTGTTGCGCAGCGCCAGCAAATCACCGCTGAGGACGGCGCCCATCAGGAAATTGGCCCGCTCGTTGCATTCGACGGCGCTGAACTGGCCCAGGGTGCGCACGCTGAAACAGGCGCGCGCCAGCCCTGTTTTTTGCGCCGCCGCCGCGCCGGCCAGCAGCATTTTCGGCACCAGGGTCTGCGCAAAACCGCCATCGACCGATTGCTTGATCAGGGTATGCTGCGTGATCGCCTGCAGCAGTTCACCCGCGATGGTGGTGCTGCAGCCGAGGATGCGGCGCTGCTCGTCCACGCTGATCAGTTTGGTATGCGAGCCGGGCATGATCAAGGTCGCCGCGCCCCGCAATTGCAGGCGTTCCAGCAACGCGACGACTTCCGTCTCTTCGCCGCGCATCATGTCCATCGCCTCGACGTTATGCAGGCCGACGGCGCCATGCTGGTTACGCACGCCGGGAATCAGCCACAGGGGCTGCGCCAGCACGTCGGGCAAGTCCACCGCCTGCATGCCTTGCGCCAGCTGGGCCAGGCCGGCGGGCGCCGGCAAATGCGGCACTTCGCGCACTCCCATGGGCGAGGTGATCATGCCCGAGGCCAACGCCAGGTCCACCTCGGACGGCGCAATGTCCGCGCTGGCCAGCACGCAGGCAATGGTGTCGCGCAGCGCCTGTTTCAGCGCGCCGTTATGGCCATCGATGGCGGTATTGCGCACGCCCGTTTCCAGCTGCGCCTGGGCGACGACGGCGCCTGCGCGCCACAGCAAGGTACGCGTATTGGTGGTGCCGGCATCGATGGTGAGTATGTTCATGGGCAGGCTCGCAGCGTCGGTCAGGACAAAAATAAATGAGGGAAAAACTACCCCATGGTAGAACTGCCCCGCATATCTGACCAATCACTTATTTGACATCATTGATACCGGTTCGGATATGTCAAACGCGTCGAGATCCTGCACGCCCAAACGGTAGGCGAGCTTAAAGCGCATCGCCTGTCCCGGCTGCATTTCCACACCCTGCGCCAGCAGGGAAAAACAGCGCGCATCGGAATACAGATGGCAACTGTCCTGGGTGCTGGAAAAACGCAGGACCCGGCCCGACGCGGGGTCGGCAACCCGCGCCGCCTCGCGCAGCTGGCCGCTGCCCGTCCAGTAAAAATCATGCCGGAATCCCGGCAAGTGGGCCAGCGCGGGCCAGGCCAGGCGCGACGCGAGCGGCGCCGGCTGGCGGAAGTCAAACGCGCTGCCCGCCACATCGAGCGCGGCGTCACCCGCGCTGCCGCCTGGCCAAGGCCAGTAACGGTCGGCGGCCAGGCGCAGCACGTGGTCGCCCACGCCGGCACGGCGGCCCTGCAGGTTGAAGCGGGGTGCGGCAAGCGCAAAACGGGAAACGGTATCGGCCGTGGCGACGCAGTCGAGGTGCAGGCTGCCGTCGTCGTCAAACCGGTAGGTCAGGCGTACCGACAGGCCGTCTTGCGCCAGCTGCAACTGCAAGTGGCCGTCGCCGGGCGATGCGCACTGCCAGCCCGCGGAGGACCGCGCCGCTGGGGGCACCGCGTCCAGCACATCGGCCAGCCGGCCATAACGGTCAGGCGCCCACCAGGCCCGCATGCTGGCATCGTGCGCATCGATGGCCACGCGCATGCCGCGCGCGTTGTGCAGCAGATGCATCATGGCGCCTGCCCGGGGGCTGGCGGCGGCCGGCTGCGCTGCTGGAATTCGCGCGGCGTGCAACCGAGTTCGCGCTTGAAGACGGCATGCATGTACTGCACCGTGGTAAAGCCGCAACGCACGGCCACCTCGGCCACCTGCCCCGGCCCGCGCGCGAGCAGGGTCTTGGCCGCATCGAGCTTGAAATGCAGGATTTCATCGTGCACGCTGCGCCCCAGCTCGTGGCGGAAGTGCGCTTCGAGCGAGGAGCGCGACACGCCCACGTAATCGGCCACCTGCTCCGTCTTGATGCCCTGGCAGGCATACTGGCGAATGAAGTGGCGCGCCTGCATCACCTGCGGATGCTGGAAGGGTTGGTGGCGCGTGGAGGCGAGCACGTTCAGGCCCGCCGGCGGCACGAGGATGCGCGTGCCTGACAGGCGTGCGCCATTCAACATCTGGTGCAGCAAATGCGCCGCCGTGCGGCCCATTTCCTCCGTGCCCTGGATCACGGAACTCAAGGGAATGCGCGTGAGCATGCGCGCCAGCGGGTCATTGTCGATGCCGATCAGGGCGACCTGCTCGGGCACGGCGATGCCGGCGTGCATGCACGCTTGCAGCAACTGGCGCGCGCGCGCGTCGCTGACGGCGATGATGCCGACGGGTTTTTCCAGGCTGTTGAGCCAGGCGATCTGCTGCTCCACCGCTTCGTCCCATGACGGCGCGCTGGTGGCGACGCCCCGGTACACGTCGGCATGCATGTGGTCGCGCTCCATCAAGGTGCAAAACGCCGTTTCGCGCTCCTGCGCCCAGCGGTTGACATCGGCCTCGGGCAGACTGAAACAGGCAAAGCGGCTCAATCCCGCTTCCACCAGGTGTTCATAGGCCAGCTTGACGATCTTGAAATTATCGGTCGCCACGTACGGAATGCCGGCCGGGTAATCCTCCGCGCGCGCATACGAACCGCCCACGGCCACCACCGGCAGGCGGCTGTGCGCCAGCGCCGCGCAGACGGCGGGATCGTCGAAATCGGCGATGATGCCGTCGCCCTGCCAGCGTTCGATGCCCGGCAGGCGGCAGCGAAAATCCTCTTCCAGGAACAGGTCCCACGACACGCGCGTGGTGTTAAGGTAGGCGGCGATGCCCGCGATGATGTCGCGGTCATAGATTTTATTCCCGTTAAACAGTAGCGCGATCCGGTGCGCGGTCGGCATCTTCATGGTGTCTCCTCCCGTGCCAGATCGTTTCACGGCTAGCGGCGTCCGGCACGCGTGCTGACATCGACCCACACGGCGAGGGTGAGGATACTGCCTTTTACGATCATCTGCCAGTAGGTGTCCACGTCCAGCATGGACATGCCGTTATCCAGGCTGGCCATCACCAGCGCGCCAATAAGGGCGCCATACACGGTGCCCGAGCCGCCGCGCATCGAAGTGCCGCCGATGAAGCAGGCGGCGATGGCATCGAGTTCGCTGAAGGTGCCGGCCGACGGCGAACCGGCCGCCAGGCGACCCGTGTTGATCAGACCCGCCAGCGCGCACATCAGGCCCATGATGCCGAAGATCCACAGCTTGACGGCTTTCACATTGATGCCGGACAGGCGCGTCGCTTCCATATTGCTGCCAACAGCATAGATGCGGCGGCCAAACACGGTCTGGCTGGTGATATAGCTGAACAGCCCCAGCAAGGCCAGCAGCAACAGCACGGGCAGCGGGATGCCTTCATAGCCATTCAGGGTTTGCACGAAGGCGTACAGCACGGCGCCGATGACGGCCAGGCGCAAGCCGTCGGCCCAGGGCGCCGTCTGCGGCAAGCCATGCTGCGCGCGGCTGGCACGCGCGCGCCACGTCAGGAAAGCGGCCAGCAGGAACAGGCCGATGCCCAGCACGATGCCGGGCACCGCGGGCAGGTAGCCCTGCCCCAGGTAGACCATCGGCTCGGAGACAGGCGCGATGGTGATGCCGCCCGTGATGCCCAGCAAAATGCCGCGATACGCCAGCATGCCACCCAGGCCGACGATGAAGGACGGGATGCCCCGGTACGCCGTCAGGTAGCCGTTGAGCAGGCCGATCACCAGGCCGCAGCCGAGTACCGCCGCCAGGTTCAAGGCCAGCGGCCAGTGCTGCGTCACGTCCAGCACGGCGGCGATGCCGCCGAGTAGCCCCAGCAGGGAGCCGATCGACAGGTCGATCTCGCCGGCGATAATCACCAGCACCATGCCGCAGGCGAGGATGCCGGTGACGGACATCTGGCGCAGCAGGTTCGACAGGTTGCGCGGCGTAAGGAAACTGCCCTCCGTCTTCCACGAAAAGAAGGCCCAGATCAGCGCCACGGCGATCAGCAGGGCCAGCATCTTGTATTGGGTAAACAGCTGTTTGATACTGTGCGGTTTCATGCTGCGGGTTCCTTGTTTGCGGTGTTGGCGGCGGGTGCCGGGCGCTGGTCCAGCGCCGCCGCCAGCACGGTTTCCTGACTCAGGCCATCGTTGATAAAGTCGCCGCGCAGGCGGCCTTCGCCCATCACCAGCACGCGGTCGGACACGCCCAGCACTTCTGCCAGCTCCGACGAGACCATGATGATGGCCACGCCCCGGTCGGCCAGCGCCAGCATCAATTTGTAGATTTCATATTTGGCGCCCACGTCCACGCCGCGCGTGGGCTCGTCGAGAATCAGGACGCGCGGGCGCGTCAGCAGCATCTTGGCCAGCACGGCCTTTTGCTGGTTGCCGCCCGACAGGCTCGTAATGGACAGCGACGGGCTGGCCGCCTTCAGCTCCAGCCGGGCGATCTCGCCGCGCACGGCCGTCAATTCCGCCTCGCCGTCGATGCGCGTGGCGCGCGCGAATTGCTCCAGCACGGCCAGGGTGATGTTCTGCCCCACGTCGAGGTCCGGCACGATGCCGTGATGCTTGCGGTCTTCCGGCACCATGGCCAGGCCCATGGCGATGGCCTTTTGCGGCGAGCGGGTATCGATTCTCCGGCCATCGAGCCACACTTCGGCCTCGCACGGCCCCTGGTAGGCGCCAAACAGGGCCGAGACGAGCTCCGTACGCCCCGCCCCCACCAGACCGGCGATACCGAGGATTTCGCCCTTGCGCAGGGTGAATGACACATCGTCGACGCGCTTGCGCTGCGGGTTGTCGGCGTCGATGCAAGTCACATGGCGCGCCTCGAACAGCACCTCGCCAATGGCCGGCGGCTGCGCGCGCTGCGGATACAACTGGCTCATTTCGCGGCCCACCATCTGCGCGATGATGCGCTCGACGTTCATCTGCGCCATCGGCGTGGTGGCGATGTGCCTGCCGTCGCGGATGACGACGATGGTGTCGCAGATGGCCGCCACTTCATCGAGCTTGTGCGAAATGTAGATGCAGGTGACGCCCTTGGCCTTCAACGCGCGCAGGATATCGAGCAGCACGGCGATTTCCGACGCCGTCAGCGACGACGACGGCTCGTCGAGAATCAGCAAGCGCGCATTCTTGTTGAGCGCCTTGGCGATTTCCACCAGTTGCTGGTGGCCGCCGCCGTAATTCATCACGGGCTGCGCCACGTTCAATTCGGGAATTTTCAGTTCGCGCAGCAGCTCGTCGGCGCGCTTGTACATGGCCGCATAATGCATGCGCCCACCCGGCAGGGTCAACTCGCGGCCCATGAAGATATTCTCGGCCACGGACAGCTGCGGCACCAGCATCAGCTCCTGGTGGATGATGATGATGCCCGCGTCTTCCGTGTCGCGGATCGATTGCGCGCGCAGGGGCTGGCCATCCCACAGGATGTCGCCATCCCAGGTGCCGTGCGGGTACACACCGGACAGCACTTTCATCAGGGTCGACTTGCCGGCGCCATTCTCGCCGCACAGGCCGATACACTCGCCGGCCCGCACCTGCAGGTCGATGCCGTCAAGCGCGCGGACACCGCCAAACTGTTTGACGATGCCTTTCATTTCAAGCAGATATTCAGACATCTGAGCTCACATTCATTCACCAAGAAGCAAGAGAAATCAGGGGTCAGTCCCTGCGGGATCGGAGTGCGCCCCATTGGGGCGTACTCCCCCGGCGGGTCTGACCCCAGCTTTTAGTTGCCCAACTGAGCTTTGGTATAGAAGCCGTCGTCGACGAGAACGTTCACATTCGCCTTGGTCAAGGGCGTTGGTTTCAACAGCACCGTGCTGACTTTTTTCAAGCCGTTGTCATAGCTGGAGTTGTAGGCCGGCTTTTCATTGCGCGCCAGTTGCACGGCCAGCTTGGCCGCTTCGGCAGCGATGGTTTTGAGCGGTTTGTAGACTGTCATCGACTGCGTGCCGGCGATCACGCGTTTCACCGCCGCCAGATCGGCGTCCTGGCCCGAGACAGGTACCTTGCCTGCCAGTTTTTGCGCAGCCAGAGCCTGGATGGCGCCGCCGGCCGTGCCGTCGTTCGAGGCGACGATGGCGTCGATCTTGTTGCCGTTGGCCGTCAGCGCGTTTTCCACGATGGACAGCGCTTCGGTGGCGCTCCAGTCCTTCACCCACTGCTGGCCGACGATCTTGATATCGCCCTTGTCGATGAACGGCTTGAGCACTTTCATCTGGCCTTCGCGCAGCATCTTGGCGTTGTTGTCGGTCGGCGAGCCGCCCAGCAGGTAGTAATTGCCCTTCGGTTGCAGCTTGGTCACGCCCTCGGCCTGCATTTCGCCTACTTTCTCGTTGTCGAACGAGATATACGCGTCGATATCGGCGTTCAGGATCAATCGGTCATATGACAGCACCTTGATGCCGGCCTTTTTCGCTTCCTTGACGGTGTTGTTCAATACCGTCGCGTTGAACGGCACGATCACCAGCACGTCCACGCCGCGCGAGATCAGGTTCTCGATTTGAGAAATCTGACGCTGCTCGCTGGCGTCGGCCGACTGCACGAAGACCTTGGCGCCCTGCTTTTCGGCGGCGGCGATGAAGAAATCGCGGTCGCGCGTCCAGCGTTCCACGCGCAAATCGTCGATGGAAAAGCCGATCTTCGGGTTTTTCGCATCGGCCAGGGCGGCGCTGCTGGTCAATGCCAGCATGGCGGTCATGATGGCTGCACTGATGATCTTGTTCATTGTGTGTCTCCTTGTGGATTTTATTAACAACGTTTTTTCACTGCGGGTGTTGCGGCTTCAAAAATCAATGGTTGTGGCGTGGCAGGGTCTGTCCCACGGCGCGGTATTTCAACGCCAGCTCCATGCAGGCGCCCGTTTCCAGCTGGCCCACGCTGGCGCGGTAGAGCTCCTGCCATGGCGTGGCGCTGTCGTTGACGGGCGGCGGCAGCTCTTTGGCGCGGCGCGCCAGTTCTGCCGCGTCGACCAGCATGTCGCAGCGGCCCCCGTTCAAGTCCACGCGGATCATGTCGCCCGTGCGCAGCAGCGCCAAGCCGCCGCCCACGGCGCTTTCCGGTGAGGCGTTCAAAATCGAGGGACTGTCCGACGTGCCCGACTGGCGCCCATCGCCCAGGGTCGGCAGGTTCAGAATGCCGGCCTTCAGCAAGGCGTCAGGCGGCTGCATGTTGACCACTTCGGCCGAACCGGGCCAGCCGACAGGGCCGGCGCCGCGCATGACCAGCATGCAGCTGTCGTCGATATTGAGCGCCGGGTCGTTGATGCGCGCGTGGTAATCGTTTGAACCGTCAAAGACGATGGCGCGCGCTTCGAATACGCCTTCGCTGCCGGGGCGCGACAGGTAGCGCTCGCGAAAAGCGGGCGAGATCACGCTGGTCTTCATGATGGCGAAGTCGAACAGGTTGCCTTGCAAGGCCATGAAACCGGCTTTTTCCTTCAGCGGCGCGGCAAACGGGCGGATCATCTCGCGGTCCGCGCTCTCGCGCCCCGCCAGGTTGGCCGCCATCGTCTGGCCCGTGACGGTCGGGCGCTCGACGTGCAGCAAACCCGCGTTGAGCAGCTCCCACATCACGGCCGGCACGCCGCCGGCGCGGTGGAAGCGCTCTCCCAAATACTTCCCGGCCGGCTGCATGTTCAACAGCAGCGGCACGTCGTAGCCGTGCTCCATCCAGTCGCTCGAATGCAATGCCACGCCCGCATGGCGCGCCATGGCCATCAGGTGCGGCTGCGCGTTGGTGGAGCCGCCGATAGCTGCGTTGACGATGATGGCGTCCAAAAACGCCTCGCGCGTGAGGATGCTCGACGGGCGCACGTCGTCATGCGCCATGCCGACGATGCGGCGCCCCGTTTCATAGGCGATCTGACCCCGCTCGCGGTACGGCGCGGGGATGGCCGAGCAGCCCGTCAGGGACATGCCCAGCGCCTCGGCCAGCGCATTCATCGTCGATGCCGTGCCCATGGTGTTGCAGTGGCCGGCCGACGGCGCCGAGGCGGCGGCGATCTGCAGGAATTTATCGTTGTCGATCAAGCCGGCGGACAACTGGCGGCGGCCCTTCCAGATGGCCGCGCCGGAACCCACCAGTTCGCCGTCCATCCAGCCATCGAGCATGGGACCGCCCGACAGCACGATGGCGGGGATGTCGACCGTGGCGGCGGCCATCAGCTGGGCCGGCGTGGTCTTGTCGCAACCCGTCGTCAGCACCACGGCGTCGATCGGGTAACCATGCAGGATTTCCACAAGGCCCAGATACGCCAGGTTGCGGTCCAGCGCGGCCGTCGGACGGCGGCAGTTCTCGAAGATCGGGTGCAGCGGGAACTCCATCGGGATGCCGCCCGCATCGCGGATGCCGTCGCGCACGCGCTGGGCCAGTTCCAGGTGTATGCGGTTGCAGGGGCTGATATCGCTGCCGCTTTGCGCAATACCGATGATGGGCCGGCCCGAACGCAGCTCCTCGGCCGTGATCCCGTAGTTCATGAAGCGCTCCAGGTACAGCGCCGTCATATCGATGTGGTCGGGATTGTCGAACCAGTCCTGCGAACGGAAGCGCAGCGACTGGCGATTGTTTGGGGTACTCATGCGCCGTACCAGCCTGCGTCGACATAGTATTCGCGGCCGGCGCACTTGGCCGCGTTGTCCGACGCGAGGAACAGCGCCAGCGCCGCCACGTCTTCCGGCTCCACGCGCAGCTGCAGGCATTGCCCCTGCAGGATCACGGCTTCCGCCTCCGGCGTATGCCACAGTTTTTCCTGGCGCGGCGTGCGCACGGCGCCGGGAATGATGCAATTGACGCGGATGCCGTCGACGCCCAGGTCGCGCGCCAGACCGCGCGTCAGGCCCTCGATACCGGCTTTCGCCGTCATGTAGATCGACAGGCGCGCTTGCGCCAGGTGCCAGGAAATCGACCCCAGGTTGAGGATCACGCCGCCGCCCTTGGCGCGCATGGCCGGCGCCACAGCCTGGGCGCAGAAATACTGGTGGCGCAGGTTGACGGCAATGCGCTCGTCCCAGTAGGCGGGCGTGACGTCCTGCAGCTGGTGGCGGTCGTCATTGGCCGCGTTGTTGATGAGAATATCCGTAGCGCCCGCGCTGTGTTCGATCTCGGCGAAGGTGGCGGCCAGGGCGCCCAGATCCGTCAGGTCGCAATAACGGAAGACGGGCGGCTGCGGCAGGTCGGCCAGCTTTTCCTGCAGCGCCAGCGACGCTTCGCGGGCGATGTCGAGAAAGGTGACGTGGGCGCCTTGGCGCGCGAACGCCCCGACGATGGCCACGCCGATGCCGGTGCCGCCGCCCGTGATGACGACGCGCTGGCCTGCCAGGCTGGGGTAGATTGCATGTTGCATGGTGTCTCTCTTTTTAGGAACGCATAACCAAACCTACTACGCGTCGAGATTTGCGGCCTCCGATGCTCACTGTGCATGCGCACAGCTCCGCTACTCAGCCACAACTCTCATCCGCTCGCTACGGTTTTGTTAAGCGTTCTTAGTTAATAAATAATCAAAGCAAACCGCGTTGGGCCAGGTTCTGGTACAGCGCGCGCACGCCGAACGTCCAGGGAGGAATCGCATCGCAGCGCTGCACTTCGTTGACCAGCGCGCCCAGCGCGGCGCTGGCAATCGTCACCCGGTCGCCCAGGTGGTGCGTAAAGCCGCCGCCCTGCGCACCGCGGTCCTTCACGGGCGAGAACATGGTCCCCAGGAACAGCATGAAGCCGTCCGGATACTGGTGGTACTGGCCTGCCGTCTGGCGCACCAGGTCCAGCGGGTCGCGGCTGATCTCGCGCATGAAGCTGGCGCCTTCGAGCACAAAGCCATCGTCCGCGCCTTCGATCAGCAGCGACACTTCCGCCTGGCGCACGGTGTCGAGCGTAAAGTGTTCGTCGAACAGGCGGATGAAGGGACCGATGGCGCAGGAACCGTTGTTATCCTTGGCCTTGCCCAGCAAGAGGGCACTGCGCCCTTCGATGTCGCGCAGGTTGACGTCATTGCCCAAGGTCGCCCCCAGCACCTCGCCGCGGCTGTTGACGGCCAGGACGATCTCGGGCTCCGGGTTGTTCCAGGCGGACGATGGCAGCAAGCCCACCTGCGCGCCGCAACCCACCGACGACATCGGCTGCGCCTTGGTAAACACTTCCGCATCGGGGCCGATGCCCACTTCCATGTACTGCGACCAGGCGCCGCGCTGCTGCAGCTGCTGTTTCAGCCGCTGCGCCGCGTCCGAGCCGGGCTTCAATGCGGACAAGTCGCCGCCCAGGGTCATTTGCAGGACGGCGCGCAGGCTCGCCGCGCGTGCCGCGTCGCCACCAGCCTGTTCCTCGATCACCCGTTCGAGCAAGCTGACGGCGAAAGTCACGCCGCAGGCCTTGACGGCCTGCAGGTCGCACGGCGCCAGCAGCAACGGCTCGCCGGCCGGCGCGGCCAGCGCCTGCTCCAGCAGCGCCTGCACGGGGCCGAGCGCCACGCCGGGCGCATGGCGGGCGATATCGAGCGCATCGCTACGCTCGAACAGCTCGGCCACCGTCGCCACCGTTTGCGTGAGGTCGACCACCTCGCCGCCGCGCACGGCGACGACGCAAGGGCCGTCACGCCAGATGCGGCCGATGAGGAGGGCCTGCGCCAGGTCGGCGGGCAACAGGGAGACGGGGGAAATCGGCTGCATGGCAAGCTTTCAAAGGGACGTGATGGGAAGGCAATCGGTCAAGTTCGGAGCGATTCTGCGCGCCGCCCTGTGTCGCCGCAATTACGAAAATCACCAAATTGAATGATGATTATTGGTATTGCAGTGCACCAAAAAAAGCCGCCGCGCGGTCCCCGTTTCTGCCCTGTCAGCAGGCGGGAAGCAGGGTTATGGCGCATTGCATCAATTGATCGATCGATATCGTTTTGGATATCGCCAATGCGAAAAAAGTGATTGGTGAGGGATGGATGGACAAACTAGTATCAGCCGTGGCCTGCAATCGGCCATCCGCACGGAGCCCGCCCACTGGGACGACGGCCCTGGCACATTCAACTATCGAAGACGGTGGAGACCTGAAATGAAAACAACAATGAAAATGCTGACCGCGAGCCTGGCGCTGGCCATCTCCGGCATGGCGGTAATACCCGTGGCAAGCGCCGCCGACAAGGGCGCGATCGGCATCTCGATGCCAACCAAGTCGTCCATGCGCTGGATCGCCGACGGCGACAACATGGTCAAGGTATTCAAGGAGCGCGGCTACAAGACGGACTTGCAGTTTGCCGACGACGATATCCCGAACCAGCTAGCGCAGGTGGAAAACATGATCACCAAGGGCGCCAAGGTGCTGGTGATCGCCGCCATCGACGGCACCACCTTGTCGAACGTGCTGCAAAAGGCGGCCGACAAGGGCATCAAGGTCATTTCGTATGACCGCCTGATCCGCGGCACGAAAAACATCGACTACTACGCCACCTTCGACAATTTCCAGGTCGGCGTGCTGCAAGCGGGCTATATCGAATCGGCGCTGAAACTCAAGGAAGGCAAGGGCCCGTTCAACATCGAGCTGTTCGGCGGCTCGGCCGATGACAACAACGCGCACTTCTTCTACAACGGCGCGCTGTCGGTGCTGAAACCCTACATCGACAGCGGCAAGCTGGTGGTGCGCTCGAAGCAGATGGGCATGGAAAAGGTCGCCACCCTGCGCTGGGACGGCGCCGTGGCGCAGGCGCGCATGGACAACCTGCTCAGCGCCTACTACGGCAATGCGCGCGTCGACGCGGTGCTGTCGCCGTATGACGGCTTGAGCATCGGCATCCTGTCCTCGCTCAAGGGCGTCGGCTACGGCACGCCGAAACAACCGTTCCCCGTCGTGACAGGCCAGGATGCGGAAATCCCGTCGGTGAAATCGATCATCCGCGGCGAACAGGCATCGACCGTGTTCAAGGACACGCGCGAACTGGCCAAGGTGACGGCCAACATGGTCGACGCGATGATGTCGGGCAAAGTCCCGACCGTCAACGATACCAAGACCTATAACAACGGCGTGAAAGTCGTGCCGTCCTACCTGTTAAAACCGGTCACCGTCGACAAGGCGAACTGGAAGCAGGTACTCGTCACCGGCAGCGGCTACTACACGGAAGCGCAAGTGAAATAAGCATCGACGGTACTGAAGGCCCGGCGCTGCCGGGCCTTTCGCTTCATGCACGATCAAGAACAAGACTGCCGCACGACCGGCGCCGACCAGCGCGGCCGTGCCAGAGAGGTTATATGACGAACACTATCCTGGAAATGCGCGGGATACGCAAAACATTCCCGGGCGTCGTTGCGCTCGACAATGTCAACCTGCGGGTACGCAGCGGCGAGATCCACGCCATCGTCGGCGAAAACGGCGCCGGCAAATCGACCCTGATGAAAGTGCTGAGCGGCGTCTACGGCCATGGCAGCTATACGGGCGACATCGATTACCTGGGCCAGACGCGGCACTTCCGCGGCATCAAGGACAGCGAAGAAATCGGCATCATCATCATCCACCAGGAACTGGCGCTGGTGCCCCAGTTGTCGATCGCCGAGAATATCTTCCTCGGCAACGAGCCGGCCCGCATGGGTGTCATCGACTGGGAATACGCGCAAGCGAAGACGCGCGAACTGCTGCACAAAGTCGGCCTGAAAGAGTCCCCGGACACCCTGATCACCAACCTGGGCGTGGGCAAGCAGCAGCTGATCGAAATCGCCAAGGCGCTGTGCAAGGACGTCAAGCTGCTGATCCTCGACGAGCCGACGGCCAGCCTGAACGAGAGCGACAGCGCAGCCCTGCTCGACCTGCTGCTGGGCCTGAAAGCCCAGGGCATCGCCTCTATCCTGATCTCGCACAAGCTCAATGAAATTTCCAGAGTCGCCGATGCCATCACGGTGCTGCGCGACGGGAACACGGTCGACAGTTTCGACTGCCGCATGGAGCCAGTCAGCGAAGACCGCATCATCGAAAAAATGGTCGGGCGCGAGATGGCCGACCGCTATCCACCGCGCACGCCCACCATCGGCGAGACCATTTTCGAAGTGCGCGATTGGCGCGTGTTCCATCCCGAGCATGCCGAGCGCCCTGTCATCAAGGGCATCAACATGCACGCCAGGAAGGGCGAGATCATCGGCATCGCCGGCTTGATGGGCTCCGGGCGCACGGAACTGGCGATGAGCATTTTCGGGCGCGCCTACGGACAGCGCATCAGCGGCACGGTGCTGAAGAACGGCCAGGAAATCGACGTCAGCACCATCGGCAAGGCGATCGCGCATGGCCTTGCGTATGTCACGGAAGACCGCAAGGGCCTGGGCCTGATCCTGGAAGAGGACATCCAGAAGAATACCAGCCTGGCCAACCTGGACGCAATTTCGAAGCGCATGGTGATCGACGAGCAGCGTGAATTCAGCGTGGCCGAGGAGTTCCGCCGCAAGCTCAAGACCCGTTGCTCGAGCGTGGCGCAGAAAGTGGTCAACCTGTCCGGCGGCAATCAGCAGAAAGTGGTGCTGGCAAAGTGGCTGTTTTCGCGCCCCGACATCCTGATCCTCGATGAACCGAGCCGCGGTATCGACGTGGGCGCCAAATACGAGATCTACAGCATCATCAGCGAGCTGGCCGCCGAAGGCAAATGCATCATCATGATTTCGTCGGAAATGCCGGAATTGCTGGGCATGTGCGACCGGATCTATGTCATGAACGAAGGCCGCTTCGCGGCAGAACTGAGCGCAGCAGAAGCATCGCAGGAGCGAATCATGCGCGCGATCGTTACACACGGAGAAAACAATGGACAATAAACTGACAGCGGGAACGGCGGCAGGCGCGCCAGCGGCCGCACCGCAAGCGAAAAGCTATGCCGGCTTTTTGAAGAACAATATGCGCGACTACGGCATGCTGCTCTCCCTGATCGTCATCATGGGCTTTTTCCAGTACATGACCGACGGCACCCTGATGCAGCCGCTGAACCTGACCAACCTGGTGCTGCAAAACAGCTACATCGTCATCATGGCACTGGGCATGCTGATGGTCATCGTGGCCGGCCATATCGATTTGTCCGTCGGCTCGGTGGTCGGCTTCGTCGGTGCGTTGGCGGCCGTCCTGATCGTCAACTACAACATGAACTTTGTCGCCGCCAGCATCATCTGCCTGCTGGCCGGCGCCGTCATCGGCGGCGCGCAAGGCTATTTTGTCGCCTTCTTCAAAATCCCCTCCTTCATCGTCACCCTGGCCGGCATGCTGGTATTCAAGGGCCTGACCCTGGCACTGCTGGCTGGCCAGTCGGTCGGCCCCTTCCCGGAAGGCTTCCAGATGCTCAGCTCGGGCTTCCTGCCCGACCCGTTCGGCGGCGAAAACCTGCGCGGCTTTTCCCTGCTGCTGGGCGTGATCGCCGCAGCGGCGCTGATCATCACCTCGCTGCGCAGTCGCGCCAAGCAACTGAAACACGGCATGGAAAACGAGCCGCGCGCCTTCTTCCTGCTGAAAAACGCCATCTTCGCCGCCGTGATGGTGTATTTCAGCTACCTGCTGGCGTCGTACCGCGGCTTTCCCAACGTGCTGGCCGTGATGTCGCTGCTCATCGTCGCCTACACCTTCATTACCAACCGCACCGTACTGGGACGCCGCGTGTATGCGGTGGGCGGCAACGAGAAGGCGGCGCGCCTGTCCGGCATCAAGACGGAACGGGTCAGCTTCTACACCTTCGTCAACATGGGCATGCTGGCCGCGCTGGCCGGTTTGATCTTCGCGGCGCGCCTGAACACGGCCACGCCGAAAGCGGGAACAGGTTTCGAGCTGGACGTGATCGCCGCCTGCTTCATCGGCGGCGCCTCGGCTTCGGGCGGCGTGGGCAAGGTGATGGGCGCCGTCATCGGCGCCTTCATCATGGGCGTGATGAACAACGGCATGTCCATCATGGGCATCGGCATCGACTACCAACAGGTGATCAAGGGCCTGGTGCTGCTGGCGGCCGTGTTCATCGACGTCATTAATAAAAATAAATAAGAAGAACAAGGAAGCACAGGTTCGAGCCTTAGGGGGCTCTGGCCGGCGTTCGCGCCGGCCTTTTTATTTAGCCGCCAGGCGCGCCGCGCGGTCCCCCCACCACGCCGCTTCCTCGAACACGGAAAAGCCCGACAAATCGGCATGCGCAAACAGAATCGCGCCATCGTGCTCGCGCAGCGCCTTCAAGCCCGCATTGCTGCGAAATCCTGGCAATGGTGCCGCCATGGCGTGGCCGCGCACGGTGATGTCGACCCGTTCGACGCAGCTGGCAAAATCGCGTCCATACGCCGTCTTCAAATCGGCGCTGGCCAGCGCCAGCAATTGCTCGGGCGTGGCCACATCTAACCACTTGCGCGCTTCCTGCGGCGTGCGGTCGGACAGGGCCACATAGGCGCTGAAGACGGTTTTCTCGGGCGGGCGTACGCGGATATCCTGGTGGGTCGAGACGACGTAGCCGAGGCCCGGCTCCTGGTACACCACGTTGTCCCAGCATAGCGGCGCATGCGGCAGTTCGTCGGGAAAGCGTTTAAGTAAAAAATTCGCCACCAGCCACGGCGCATACGCGGGCGTATCGCGCTGCGCGTCAAAGCCATACTCGGCGATGTTGTTCACCACGCGGGCCGCCACGAACAAAGGCATGGCGCAGATGGCCTTGCGCGCCTTGACCAGGTAAGTGCGCGGCTGGCCATCGACCAGTTCCAGGCACAGCGCCTCCACGCCCTGCTCCGTCGTCGTGAGGGAAACCACCGTACCCGCATGACGCTTGACACCTGAGGCCTGCTCCATGGCCGTGGCGACCGGTTGCATGCCGCCCGGCCAGGTCAGCCAGGCGCCGTTGCCCGCATTGGCTGCCTGTCCCCAGCGGCTGCAGTAGTAATGCAGGCCGGCCCAGGCCGAGACCTGGTCGTAGCGCGTGCCGTAATCGTCGCGGCAGCAGTAATTCAAATACCAGTGCAGGGTGGGCGAGGTATAGCCTTCGCGCTCCATCCACTGCTTCAAGGTGATGCTGTCCAGCGCCTGCCAGGCCGGGTCTTGCGACGATGCCACTGTCGGGAACACGAAGACGCGTTTGCCGTCGTTGCCATGCGCCTGGCGCAGGCGCCGCACCTCGGCAAAGAAACGCTCGTGTTGCGCCAGTTCTTCGGCAGAAACGCCTTCGGTGGGAATGAAGCCATCCTGCCAGTGGCCGTTGAACAGCAGGCGCTCCTCGGGCGCGTGCAGGATGTAACGCTCGTCGTAAGTCGGCTTTTCCGCCATGGGGTCGCGCTGGATGATACCCAGGTCGAACAGGATCTCGCGCACATGGGTCGATTCGGGCGAAGGCAGCGGCAGATAGTGACCGCCTGTCGGATAGGCCAGGTCGCCGAACTGCCCGCCGGCCGCGTTGCCGTACGGCTGGGGCCCATCGATCATGAGGAAGTCCTTGTGCCCCAATTTATTCAAACGCCAGGCGGCCGTCAGGCCGGCGATGCCGGAGCCAAGAATCGCCACGTCGGTGGTGACGGTTGCCGAGGGCGCCGGCAGCGCCGTGCGCTCGCGCAGCAGCTTGCGCAAATAATGCCCCTCGCTGCGGCCCGGATACAGCACCTTCGGCGTGATCTCCTGCCAGCGCAGATACGCGGCGATGCTGCCGATGCCAGCGACGGCCGCTGCCGTGCCGCCGGCGGCCCACAGCATGAAGGAACGGCGCTGCATCAGCGGATCACCCGGTTCCAGTCCTGCTCGAATTCATGCACGAGCGACTGGGTATTCAGGCGATTCGGCGCCATGGGCAACGGCTGCATGTCGGGCGGGAAGATGAACATTTCGCGCGTGGTGTCCGCATTCAGGTAGCGCATCGGCAGGCGATAGCTGGTGGGCGGTTTGTAGTCGAGCTGGGGTGAAGCGAGGATAAACCCCCATTCGCCGAACGAGGGCACGTAGGCGTGATAGGGCCAGGTGCGCATGCCCACTTCGCGCAGGGTCGAATTGATGGTCCAGTAAGCGTGCGGCGCAAAGAACGGCGACGTCGATTGCACCACCATCAGGCCTTTGGCCGCCAGGTGCTTTTTCACCAGATCGTAGAACGGCACCGAGTACAGTTTGCCGAGCGCGAAGCTGGACGGGTCGGGGAAATCGACGATGGCCGCGTCGAACATGTCGCCGTTGTTGCGCAGCCAGACGGCGGCATCGGCATTAACGACGGTAACCCGCTTGTCCGAGAACGAATTGTTGTTCAGCTTTGCCAGTTCCGGGCGCGTGGTAAACGCGGCAGTCATGGCGGGGTCGAGGTCGACCACGGTGACGTGTTCGATGTGGAGATAACGCAGAATTTCGCGCAGCGCCAGGCCGTCGCCGCCGCCCAGCACCAGCACGCGGCGCGCCCAGGGCAACGCTTCCAGCACAGGGTGCACCAGCGCCTCGTGGTAGCGGTACTCGTCGCGCGAAGAAAACTGCAGGTTGCCGTTGATGTACAGCCGCGTATCGTCCTTCCAGCGCGTGATCACCAGGCGCTGGTAAGGCGTGGTGGTGGAATACACGATCTGGTCGCCGAACAAGCCGTGCTCGCCCCACGCCACCATGCGGTCCGACATGGCAAAGCCGGCGATCAGCACCAGCATCACGGCGCAGGCGCGCAGGAAGCGCCCCGTGAGGTTCTTCAGTTCCGCGCGGAACACCCAGATCGTCCACAGGCCCACGCCCACATTGAGCATGCCGAACAGGAAACCCGTGCGCACAAGTCCCAGGTACGGCGACAGCACCAGCGGAAACAGCAGGGAAACGGCCAGCGCGCCCAGGTAATCGAAGGTCAGCACGCGGCTGACCAGCTCGGAAAATTCCGTCTGGCGCGAATTCAGGGCCCGCATCACCAGCGGCACTTCCATGCCGACCAGTGCGCCGATCAGGAACACCATCACATACAATAAGGTGCGAAATGGCGCGGCCATCCACGAAAAGGTCATGAACAGGATGGCGGCCGACAGGCCGCCGATCAAGCCCACGGCCAGTTCGATGTCGACGAAACGCGAGAGCACGTCATCGTCCCGTACATACTTGGAAAAGTGAGCACCTACACCCATGGCGAACAAGTAGCAGCCAATGATGGTGGAAAACTGCAGGATGGAGTCGCCGAGCAGATAGCTGGACATGGCGCCGGCGATCAGCTCATACGCGAGGCCGCAGGAGGCGACCACGAAGACGGACAAAATCAGAATCTTTTTGTTCATGGGGCTTTTTTTTGTTCTAATATGCGTTGACGTTATCAAATACTCATTGTGAGGAATGCCGTGCCCGCCATCCTAAACTATCTGATCCATCTTTTACTGGCCGCCGGGCTACTGATTGTATTTTTTATCATCTACACGCGCGTCACGCCATATAACGAAGTGCTGCTGATTCGCCAGGGCAATCAGGCCGCGGCCCTGTCGCTGGGCGGCGCGCTGCTGGGCTTTTCCGCCACCATCGCCTCATCCCTGATGCACACGGCCGACTACCAGCAGTTCTTCGCTTGGGCCTTCGGCGCCATGGTGGTGCAATTGCTGGCCTACGTGGTGACCACGCGCCTGCTGCGCATGTCGAAGGACCAGATCGAATCGAACAACAGCGCTTTCGGCGGCTTGCTGGCCGCCATTTCGCTGTCGATCGGCGCCATCAACGCCGCCTGCATTTCCTGACACCGCTTTATCTTTTTCAAGGATATCCATCATGAGCCTCGGCAGCTTTATCAAGAAGCAGTTTATCGACGTACTGCAGTGGAACGAAGAGACGGAAGGCGTGCTGGCCTGGCGTTTTCCCATGCAGGATTTCGAGATCCAGAACGGCGCCATCCTGAATGTGCGCGAATCGCAGGTCGCCGTCTTCGTCAATGAAGGCAAGATCGCCGACGTCTTCGGTCCCGGCACGCACAAGCTGACGACGCAAACCCTACCGCTGCTGACCAACCTGAAAAACTGGGACAAGCTGTTCGATTCGCCGTTCAAGTCGGACGTGTATTACTTCAGCACGCGCGTGCAAACTGGCCGCAAATGGGGCACGCCACAGCCGATCACCATCCGCGACAAGGATTTCGACATGATCCGCGTGCGCGCCTTCGGCATGTACTCGTACCGCATCGCCGACGCCCGCACCTTCTTCACCGAAATCAGCGGCACGCGCGAAGTGTATACGCGCGACGAAGTGGAAGATCAATTGCGCGGCATTTTGATGTCGAGCATGGCCAGCTCGCTGGGCGGCGCGAATGTCCCCTTCCTCGACATGGCGGCCAACCAGGCGCTGATGGCGCAGGAGGTCAAGGATGGCCTGGCGCAGGCGTTTT
Source organism: Janthinobacterium sp. SUN120 (assembly GCF_030397735.1). Lineage (NCBI taxonomy): Bacteria > Pseudomonadati > Pseudomonadota > Betaproteobacteria > Burkholderiales > Oxalobacteraceae > Janthinobacterium > Janthinobacterium sp. SUN120. The sequence goes on from NZ_JAPUBW010000004.1 coordinate 266,773, forward strand.
CCCGCTACGGCGTGGGCCTCGATGAATTCAACGTGGCCAGCATCAGCCTGCCAGAAGAATTGCAGGCGGCGCTGGACGAGCGCATCTCGGCCGGCATGAAGGGCGGCCTGGGCGCCGACAAGATGAGCGGCTACACGAAATTCCAGGTGGCCAATGCGATCCCGCTGGCGGCGCAGAACGAAGGCGGCATGGCAGGCATCGGCGCGGGCCTCGGTGCCGGACTGTCGATCGGCCAGGTGATGGCGCAAAGCATGGGTGGCGCCTTGCAGCAGCCCGCCCCGGCTCCTGCGGCGCCACCGGCCCCCGTGGAAGAACCGATCGAGGCGCGGCTGGAAAAGCTCAAGGGCTTGCTCGACAAGGGCCTCATTTCGCCGGCCGACTACGACGGCGCAAAGGCTGAACTGCTGAAAAAACTGATCGGCTGATTAGAGCGAAATACGACTGCATGCAAACTGTTTCCTGTCCCAGCTGCGGCGCGGAAGTCCGCTTCCGCTCGCACGCTTCCGTACTCGCCGTGTGCGAGTACTGCCACAGCACCATCCTCAAGGACGCCGATTCCGTCAGGGACGTGGGCAAGATGTCGGCCGTCCTGGAAGACTATTCGCCGATCCAGATCGGCACGGCCGGCGTGCACGATGGCGTGCACTTCACCGTCGTCGGCCGCATCCAGCAGCGCTACAGCGCCGGTACGTGGAACGAGTGGTATCTGCTGTTCGACGACGCCAGCACGGCGTGGCTGGGCGACTCGTCCGGCCTGTACACCCTGACGCGCGTACGCAGCACGCAAGACGCGCTGCCTGCCTTTGCCGAGCTGGCGCCGGGCAGGCGCTACACGATCTGCGGCGAACCGTACACGGCGGCCGAGATCCGCAGCGCCGAATGCATCGCCGGCCAGGGAGAATTGCCCTTCAAGGTGGGCGCTGGCTGGCGCATCCAGGTGGCGGACTTCCGCAACTACGCCAGCTTTGTCACGCTCGACTATACGGATGGCCCGCAACCCATCGTCTACCAGGGCGTCGCCGTCACCCTGGACAGTTTGAAGTGCCAGCTGCTGCGCGACGACGATACCATCGCCAGGAGCGCCGGCAAGTACCGCGGCAAGCTCGATGCGCTCGACTGCCCGTCCTGCGGCAGCGGCATCCAATATGTGCCCGGCGCTGCAGCGCAGCTGGTGTGTCCCGCCTGCCATGCGCAACTCGACGCCAGCGGTCCGGAAGCGCAGGTGCTGGCCATCGGCAAGCAGGTGCACGACAACGCCGACCTCACCCTGGAGCTGGGCGCCAGCGCGAAGATCAACAATGTGGATTTCACGGTGATCGGCATGATGCGCCGCGCCGACGACGAAAGCAGCGAGTGGAACGAATACCTGCTGTATGGCGCGCGCGCCGGCTTCTTCTGGCTGGTGGAAACCGACGATGGCTGGTCGCGCTCGAACGTGCTGCCGAACTGGCCCAACTGGGCCTCATTGGACGCCGATACCTGCACGCTCGATGGCGCCACCTACCGCAAACTGTATGACTACGGCTCGCAGGTCGTGTATGCGGCGGGTGCCTTCAACTGGAAGGTGGCCGTCGGCGACAGCACGCGCGTGTTTGAATTCGAGCAGGGACAGACCAAACTGGCGGCGGAGCTCACCGGCGAGGAAATGACCTGGTCGCGCTCCGCGCCCGTCGCCCATGACCAGATGGCCGCCTGGTTCGGCAGCGCCTTCCATGGCGGCGCCAAAGTGCAGAATATCCAGCTCAGTCATCGCGGCATCGCCAAGGTCTTCATCGTCATCGTGCTGGTCTTGAATGCGGTCCCCATGTTTGTCTCATTCTCCAGCACCCTGATGTGGAGTTTGCTGGGCTGCCTGGCGCTGTTCCTGCCTGCCGCTTTTCTCGACAAGAATGCAAAGAATCCCCCATGAGTAAATACGTGATCTACGCCCTGATGGTGACCTTCAGTGTTACCGCCGCCAACTGGGTGCGCATGTTCAAGGTGGCCGGCAGCAGCAGCGGCAGCAGCTGGAGTTCGCGCACGGGCAGCGGCGGCGGCAGCTATGGCGGCGGCTCCAGCGGCGGCAGCCACAAGTAAGCATGACAGCCACACCGCATCTGCCCCTAGGCACCCATTTGCTGGCGGACCTGTCGGGCATCGCACCGGAACGCCTGCGCGATGGCGCCGCGCTCGATCGCCTGTTGCGCGACGCGGCCGTCGCGGCCGGCGCCCAGGTGCTGCACAGCCATTTCCACAGCTTTGGCGCCGGCCAGGGCGTCACGGGCGTGGTGCTGCTGGCCGAATCGCACATCTCCATCCACACCTGGCCGGAATGCGGCTTTGCCGCCGTCGATATCTTCATGTGCGGCGCAGCCCGGCCGCAACTGGCGCTCGACGCCATCAAGGATGCGCTGCAGGCGACGCACTGCCAGCTGCAATCGGTGCGGCGCGCGCCACCCGGGCATTCCTAGCGCCGCTGGTGGATCGCGGGGGGATCGCTTACACTGTCGGCTCATATCCCAACCGTGACTCCCATGCGCCGTTCCGCCCTCCTTGCCCTGCCCCTGCTGCTGGTTTCAGCCTGCAACGACTACACGGCGCCCAGCCTGTACCAGGCCACCACGCCCGAGTGCAAGACGTGGACGGAGGGTTCACGCTTCGAGCTGCCGCGCGGTATCAGCGTGTATGCCACACCGCCTGTCACCCTGAAGGATGGCGGCACCGAGCTGGCGCTGATTTTTACTCTTCCCATCGGCACGCAAGCCAGCTTCACGCGCCTGTCCTTCCTGCTGGAAGAACCAAAACAGCAGTCCTTCGCCGAAGCCAAGGTGCTGACCATCTACCAGCGCGGCATGAACCGCAAGGCGGAAATCGTCGACGTCATCGAGCAGCTGCCCATCATGTTTTCCGCCGTCGGTTCGAGCGCCGAAACCCAGTGGCGCCTGCGCCTGCAACTGCCGCGCCAGCTGCCGCAGCGCTTTGATTTATCCATGCCCGACATGCTCGTCGCCGGCAAGCGCTACCCGGTGCGCACGTTTACGTACCGCTATTTCCCCGAGCGCAGCGCTTACGGCATGTGCAGCTAATGTTGACGGCGGCGCGCGCCGCTGGCACACTGGCGTTTTCCCTCACACAACAGGAGTAGACAACATGCGCCATTCGGATACTGCCGTGCTGTCGGCTGCCTGATCACGGTCTTTCCCCGCTAAGACCCTTAGCCCGCCATTGCCCATACGCGTGATCGCGTAGCCGACTTCCCTTTCTTTCGTGCCAGTCATAACGACTGGCGGTGCCTGCACGCGCAGGCTTCACGTCCGTACGCGGACGACAGAATTTGGAATCACGCTACCATGATCGCATTCGATTTTGCGCAACTACGCCTTATCGGGCTGCAGCAGGCCATCGCCGGCGCAGCCACCCAACTCGACTTATCTTCCCCTGCCGCACAACTGCTGCGCGTGAGCGCCGTCCACCGCGACAGCCTTCTCGTGCACGACGGCACCCGGGAACACCCGGCACAGGTCCTGCCGCGCCTGTTGCACGAGCTGCTGGCGCAAGACACCGTCCTCACGGTCGGCGACTGGGTCGCCGCCGAACACGATGCTCACGGCACGCTGTGGATAACGGCGCACTTATCCCCAGTCACGCAAATCGCCCGGCGCGGCAATGACGGCCGGCGGCAAGTGCTCGCCAACAATGTCGATACGGCCCTGCTGGTAATGGGACTGGACGGGGATTTCAACCCACGCCGGCTGGAACGCTATCTGGCCATCGTGCTGGCGGCCCAGGTCAGCCCCGTGGTGGTGCTGAGCAAGGCCGACGTGGCCGACGACGTGCAGGGCAAGCTGGCGCAGCTCAAACAGCGCCTGCCGTCCCACGTGCCCCTGTTTGCCATCGATACGCGCCATGCGTATGACGTGGCCATCCTGGAACCGTGGCTGGGTGCCGGCCAGACCTTGGTGCTGCTCGGTTCATCGGGCGCCGGCAAGTCCAGTCTGACCAATACCTTGTCTGCGGCGCAGCAGGCAACCAACGGCGTGCGCCATGGCGACGGCCGTGGCCGGCATACGACGACGGCGCGCTCGCTGCACCTGTGCGCCAGCGGCGCTTGCATCATCGATACGCCGGGCTTACGCAGCTGGCAGGCCGACGCCGATGCGCAGACCCTGGCGGCCACATTTGACGACATCGCGGCGCTCGCCTCGACGTGCCAGTTCCGCGACTGCCAGCACGCCAGCGAACCAGGCTGCCAGGTGCGTGGCGCCGTCGATGCGGATCGCCTGCGCAATTATCACAAGCTGCTGCGCGACGCCCGGCGCGGCGAGGAGACGCCGCTCGAGCGCATCGCCGCGCGCGCCAGGTGGAAGACGATCTTGAAGGCGGGGCAGGAAAGGAGCAGGCAGAAGCGCCAGGAATAGCCGTCAAAGCATAAAAAAAGGCAGCCCGAAGGCTGCCTTTCTTGTTGCTGGCTCGCTGATTACAGCTTGCGCAGCTTCTGGATCGCTGCCAGCTGCGCAATCGCGCTGGCCAGCTCGGCTTGCGCTTGCGCGTAGTCGATGCCCGAATCCTTGTTGTGGATATTTTCTTCCGCCAACTTCTTCGCTTCCAGCGCTTTCGCTTCGTCGAGGTCGTGACCGCGGATCGCGGTATCGGCCAGGACGGTCACGGTATCCGGTTGCACTTCCAGCAGGCCGCCGGCAACGAAGACGAACTCTTCTTCAGCCTGGCCGACTACCTTGATGCGGACCGCGCCCGGACGGATGCGGGTAATCAAAGGCGTGTGACGTGGGTAGATACCCAGCTCGCCCTGTTCACCCGGCAACGCGACGAATTCTGCTTCGCCTGAAAAAATCAGTTCTTCAGCGGAAACCACGTCAACGTGAATTGTGTGTGCCATGTGTGTCCTATCGGGTTGAAGAACCCCGCCTTCTAAGGGGCGGGGTTAGGCCCAGACTTAACTTAGTTAAGTTTCTTGGCTTTTTCGATTGCTTCTTCGATCGTGCCGACCATGTAGAACGCTTGTTCCGGCAGGTGATCGAGTTCGCCCGAAGCGATCATTTTGAAGCCCTTGATCGTGTCTTTGAGCGAAACGTATTTACCAGGCGCGCCGGTAAAGACTTCAGCGACGTGGAAAGGCTGCGACAGGAAACGCTGCATCTTACGTGCGCGGGCGACCAGCAGTTTGTCTTCCGGTGCCAGCTCGTCCATACCCAGAATCGCGATAATGTCGCGCAATTCCTTGTAGCGTTGCAGGGTCGTTTGCACGGCACGCGCGGTGTCATAGTGCTCTTGACCAACGATCAACGGATCCAGCTGACGCGAGGTCGAATCCAGTGGGTCCACGGCTGGGTAGATACCCAGGGAAGCGATGTCACGCGACAGCGCAACGGTCGAATCCAAGTGAGCAAACGTGGTAGCAGGCGACGGATCGGTATAATCATCGGCTGGAACGTAGACGGCCTGGATCGAGGTGATCGAACCGGTCTTGGTCGACGTAATACGCTCTTGCAGACGGCCCATTTCTTCCGCCAGGGTCGGTTGGTAACCCACAGCCGATGGCATACGGCCCAGCAGTGCCGATACTTCGGTACCGGCCAGCGTGAAGCGGTAGATGTTGTCGACGAAGAACAGAACGTCCTTGCCTTCATCACGGAACGATTCCGCGATCGTCAGGCCGGTCAGCGCAACGCGCAGACGGTTACCTGGCGGTTCATTCATCTGACCGTAGACCATCGCCACTTTGGAGTTCTCTGGGTTTTCCAGATCGACCACTTTCGCGTCAGCCATCTCGTGATAGAAGTCGTTACCTTCACGGGTACGCTCACCGACACCGGCGAACACGGACACGCCGCTGTGCGCCTTGGCGATGTTGTTAATCAGTTCCATCATGTTCACGGTCTTGCCTACGCCAGCGCCGCCGAACAGACCAACTTTACCGCCTTTTGCAAACGGGCAAACCAGGTCGATCACCTTGATGCCGGTTTCCAGCAGTTCTTGCGATGGCGACAGTTCGTCGTATGCAGGAGCGGTGCGGTGGATCGACGCGATCTGCTCGTGCGACACAGGGCCGCATTCGTCGATCGGGTTGCCCAGCACGTCCATGATGCGACCCAGGGTTGCTTTACCGACTGGCACCATGATTGGTTTGCCGGTGTTCTGGATCATCATGCCGCGACGCAGGCCATCGGACGAGCCGAGTGCAATGGTACGGACAATGCCGTCGCCCAACTGCTGTTGTACTTCCAGGGTCAGTTCCGAGCCTGCCATCTTCAAGGCATCAAATACCTTAGGCATCGCGTTGCGGGGAAACTCAACGTCCACCACAGCGCCGATACACTGAACGATTTTGCCATCAGCCATGTTCGTTCCTTCAATATAGTTAAATTCGTTTAAACCGCAGCCGCACCGGCGACGATTTCGGAGAGTTCTTTGGTAATCGCAGCTTGACGGGTCTTGTTGTAGATCAGCTTCAATTCGCCGATCACACTACCCGCGTTGTCGCTTGCAGCTTTCATCGCGACCATCCGTGCCGATTGCTCGGACGCCAGATTCTCCGCGACTGCCTGGTACACCAGCGCTTCTACATAGCGCTCCAGCAATTCGTCGATCACGCTTTGCGCGTCCGGCTCGTAGATGTAATCCCACGAGTGGGCACCCTTGTCGGCGACCATCTTGTCGGCCGTCAGGGGCAGCAATTGCTCCACGACTGGTTCCTGTTTCATCGTGTTGATGAATTTGGTGTAGCACAGGTACACTGCATCGATCTTGCCTGCCTGGAACTCTTCGAGCATGACCTTGACGGGTCCGATCAGTTTGTCCAGGTGGGGCGTATCACCGGTTTGAATGGCGTGCGCAATGATCTTGACGCCGATGCGATTCAAAAAACCCAAACCCTTGTTACCGATGGCAACTGCTTCAACCCGGTTGCCAGCTGCTTCCAGCTCGCGCGACTTCGACGTCACCTGGCGCAGGATGTTGGTGTTCATGCCGCCGCACAGACCCTTGTCGGTCGTGACAACGATGAAACCCACTGCCTTCGCTTGCGTGCCCTGGGCAGCTGCCAGGAACGGGTGCGTGTATTCCGGATTGGCGGTCGCCAGATTGGCGGCGATATTCCGAATCTTGTCACTGTAGGGACGGGCGGCCCGCATCCGGTCTTGCGCCTTGCGCATTTTGGACGCGGCGACCATTTCCATCGCCTTGGTGATCTTCTTCGTATTCTCTACGCTCTTGATCTTGCCTCGTATCTCTTTGCTTGATGCCATGAGTCCTTACTCCTTCTGCGCGTAGGGCGGCGCCTCACTCAAAGGTGGGCGCCGCCTGGCCGCTTAATATGCGCCGGATTTCTTGAAATCAGCAATGGCCGCCGACAGAGTTGCTTCGCTGTCTTTGTCGAGTTGCTTGGTTTCTTCGATCTTGGCCAGCAGAGCAGCTTGCTTGGTCTTCATGTAAGCGTGGACACCAGCTTCGAACGACAGCACTTGCTTGACTGGCACGTCGTCCATGAAGCCTTTGTTCACCGAGAACAGCGATACGGCCATCAGCGAGATCGACAGTGGCGAGTATTGGGCTTGCTTCAGCAATTCCGTTACGCGCGCGCCGCGGTCCAGCTGCTTGCGGGTCGATTCATCCAGGTCCGAAGCGAACTGCGCAAACGCGGCCAGTTCACGGTACTGCGCCAAGTCGGTACGGATACCGCCGGACAGGTTTTTGATGACCTTGGTCTGGGCGGCGCCACCGACGCGCGATACGGAAATACCGGCGTTAATTGCAGGACGGATACCAGCGTTGAACAGCGAGGTTTCCAGGAAGATCTGACCGTCGGTAATCGAAATCACGTTGGTTGGAACGAATGCGGACACGTCGCCAGCTTGCGTTTCAATGATCGGCAGTGCCGTCAGGGAACCGGTCTTGCCTTTGACGGCGCCGTCGGTGAACTTCTCGACATAGTCGGCGTTCACGCGTGCTGCGCGTTCCAGCAGGCGGCTGTGCAGGTAGAACACGTCGCCTGGGTACGCTTCGCGACCTGGTGGACGGCGCAGCAGCAGCGAGATTTGACGGTATGCAACAGCTTGTTTGGACAGATCATCGTAGACGATCAGTGCATCTTCACCGCGGTCACGGAAGTATTCGCCCATGGCGCAACCGGAGTACGGCGAGATGTATTGCATGGCGGCCGATTCCGAAGCGGAAGCGGCGACAACGATGGTGTATTCCATCGCGCCGTGCTGTTCCAGCGAGCGCACGATGTTCTTGATCGACGAGGCTTTTTGGCCAATCGCGACGTAGATACACTTCATGCCCTGGCCTTTTTGATTGATGATCGCATCAATCGCCACAGCCGACTTGCCGGTTTGACGGTCGCCGATGATCAGTTCGCGCTGGCCGCGGCCAACTGGAACCATCGCATCGATCGATTTCAGGCCGGTTTGCATTGGTTGCGAAACGGATTCACGGGCGATCACGCCCGGGGCGATTTTTTCAATCGCGGCCGTCAGTTTGGTCTCGATGGCGCCTTTGCCGTCGATCGGCTGACCCAGCGCGTTGACAACGCGGCCGAGCAGCTCAGGACCGACTGGCACTTCCAGAATGCGGCCGGTGCATTTCACCGTGTCGCCTTCGGAGATGTGCTCGTAGGCACCCAGAATCACGGAACCGACGGAGTCGCGTTCCAGATTCATGGCCAGGCCAAACGTGTTGCCTGGGAATTCCAGCATCTCGCCTTGCATCACGTCCGACAAACCGTGGATGCGGCAGATACCGTCGGCGACGGAAATAACCGTGCCTTGATTACGCACTTCAGCGCCGCCGTCAAGACCTTGGATCCGGCTCTTGATCAACTCGCTGATTTCAGATGGGTTGAGTTGCATACTAACTCCTAAAAGTGTTTCTCTCAGCTTGCGCGAGGGGTAAGGGTCTGTCTAAGCTGGCCTGCCGAAGCGCGTGTCTTACGACACCAGTGCAGCGTGCAGTTGCTGCAGCTTGGCGCGCACCGAGGTGTCGAGCACTTGGTCGCCAACAACCACGCGCACGCCGCCGAGCAGCGATGGATCCACTGTGACGGCAGGGTTGAGCTTACGACTGAATTTCTTTTCCAGCGTTGCGACCAGCTCGGCCGTTTGGCCTTCGCTCAGATCGAAAGCGCTCGTGATCTCGGCGTCAGCCGCACCTTCCAGGCCATTTTTCAAGGCATGGAATTGCGCGCCGATTTCCGGCAGCAGGCTGATGCGGCCATTTTCGATCAACATCGTGACGAAGTTTTTCACTTCCTCATTGAGCGGCGATTTCAACAACGACAGGATGGTGGCGGCGACGTCGCTTTCCGAAACTTTCGGATTGCGCGCGTACGCCTGTACCTCGGGGTGGCTACCGATCTGTGCCAGTTCGGACACCAGTTCGGACCACGCCGCGAGGTTGCTTGACTCCTTACCAGCTTGGGCTACGCGGAACAAAGCTTCCGCGTAGGGACGGGCGACGGTTGCGAGTTCTGCCATGATTACAGCTCGACAGCAAGACGCTGCAACATTTCGGCGTGAGCCGTAGCGTTTACTTCACGCTTCAAGATCTGCTCGGCACCCTTGACAGCCAGGTCAGCCACCTGAGCGCGCAATTGTTCGCGTGCTTTCGACAGTTGCTGTTCGGCGTCCGACTGGGCTTGCGCAATGATACGCGCAGCTTCAGCTTGTGCATTTTGCTTGATCTCTTCAGCAACCAGCTGCGCGCGCTTTTCAGCGTCCGCAACGCGTTGCGACGCTTCTTCACGTGCACTGTTCAATGCCTCTTGCGCACGCTTTTCAGCGACTGCCATCGAAGCCTGACCTTGATCGGCCGCAGCCAATCCATCCGCGATTCGTTTGGCACGCTCATCCAGCGCGTTGTTCAGCGCTGGAAATACGAACTTCATCGAGAACCAGACCAACACCGCGAAGGTGATCATCTGGCCGATGAGCGACATATTGATGTCCATACCTTTGCTCCTAACTAAAAGTTTCTCCTAGGGTTGGAGCGAATTACTGAGCAACAGCCGTCAGAGCGGACAGGAACGGGTTAGCGAACGTGTACAGCAGAGCAACACCAACGCCGATCATCGAGATAGCATCCAGCAGACCAGCGATAACGAACAGTTTGGTTTGCAGTTGTGGCATCAGTTCTGGTTGACGTGCCGAAGCTTCCAGGAATTTGCCACCCAAGATAGCGAAGCCCAGAGCGGTGCCGATTGCGGCCAGGCCGATGATGATTGCTGCTGCCAGAACGGTCATGCTTTGTACTTGTGCGATCAGAGCTTGCATAAAATTCTCCTAAATTTAAAAACGAAAGATACTAAAAAAACAAAATATAAAGTTAATGATTAATGTTTCTCAACCGCAAGGCTCAGATACACAACCGTCAACGCCATAAACACAAAAGCTTGCAAAGTTACAATCAAGATATGGAAAATTGCCCATGGACCACCCAACGCCCACTGTGCCCACCAAGGCAACAACGCGATCAAGATGAAAATCAGTTCGCCGGCATACATATTGCCGAACAGTCGCAGCGACAGGGAGATCAGTTTTGCAACCAGCTCAACCATTTGCAGCAGGAAATTGACAGGTGCCAGGGCGATCGTGCCGATCAGGCCGCTCGCATGGAACGGTGCCGTGAACAGTTCCTTGATCCAGCCGCCCAGGCCCTTGGCCTTGATCGAGAAGGCGATCACGCACAGCACGACCGACAGCGACATGGCGAAGGTGTGGTTGACGTCGGCGGTCGGCACGGCGCGCAGTTTATGCACGCCAAACCAGCTCAGGATCTTCGGCAACAGGTCAACCGGCAGGAAGTCCATCGCGTTGAGCAACCAGACCCACACAAAAATAGTGATGGCCAGCGGCGCGATGACCTTGCTTTTCGCGTGGAAGGCCCCATTAATAGTGTCATTGACGATTTCCATGACCATTTCGACGAAGTTTTGCAACTTGCCAGGGACACCAGCCGTCGCGCGGCGCGACGCCATATAGAAAACAGCCAGGAAAACAAAGCCCAGAATGGCCGAAATCCAGAACGTATCCAGATTGATCATGCCGTCGGCACTTCTCAGGTGGGCCAGATGGTGACTGATGTATTCTGTGGCGTTGGCCGGGGCAGCATGGCCCGCTTCAATAGCGTGTTCTGTGGTCATAATGAATTTAGATTTGTCGTTTCAGAGCTCAACAGGCCCCAAAACCAATGATTAAACAGCGAGCAATGAAAACCAGTATGCTAAGGTTGCCACCGCGAAACCCAAGATCAGCCATAACCAGGCGGCCGACTGAAACAACACCAGTGCCAATATAAACAGCACCGCTGTGATAAATATTTTCACCACTTCTGCGCGCAAATGCGCCCGGAATGCCTTATTGGCGTCGCTAGAACCGCGAACCACCAACAGGGCATACACCAGGCTACCGATGACTGCGATAGCGCCGCCGTATGCGGCGGACCAGCCTCTGACATTGCCACCAAAAAACAGGGTGACCGTGGCAAAGCTGATAGCGATTGCTAGCTGCAATGCAACTACTTTGTAGACTGGCTTGGCAATACTTTGTTGTGAATCACTCAATTGCCAAGTTCCCAGAAAAATCTACACACGCAAAGACACGGGATTATAGTTGGCTTTGATCTATAGAGTCAAACGTTGCTGCACCGCAGCAGGGCAATTGCTGCGTGAAACTGACGCTTTACCGACTATTCGCCGCCTTTTGCACCACTATATGGCAAAGTCGCTTGTCTGGCCGCTTCCAGCCGTGTTATCAAGGAATCACGTGGTGCATCTGGAAAGCATGGCTGGATCGTCCACACCCGCATGGCCCCTGTCTTTGCAGCTTGCTATTTAACCACGCAAGCGGGTCAACAAACCATCGAGCACGTCAAGATCGGCAAAATCAATCACCAATTGGCCGCGGCCCTTGTTGCCCATCTTGAACACCACGGGCGTGGCCAGCGCATCGGACAACTCTTCTTCCAGGCGCGCGATGTCGCCGGACTTTTCCTTCTGCCGCGGTTCGACCGGGTTGGCCGCTTCCTCGACCGTGCGGGTGACGAGCTTTTCCGTTTCGCGCACCGACAGGCGCTTGGCCACGACCTGGTTCGCCAGGGTGATCTGGCTGGCCGCATCGACGGCCAGCAGCGCGCGCGCATGGCCCATGTCGATATCGCCGGCCATCAGCATGGTTTGCACTGGATTGGCCAGGTTCATCAAACGCAACAGGTTCGACACGGCGCTGCGCGAGCGTCCCAGCGCAGTGGCCGCTTGCTCATGCGTAAAACTGAAGTCGGCGATCAGGCGGTGGATGCCCTGCGCCTCTTCCAGCGGATTCAAGTCTTCGCGCTGAATGTTCTCGATCAGCGCCATGGCGGCGGCGGCCAGATCGTCCACGTCGCGCACCAATACCGGCACTTCCGTCAGGCCGGCCAGCTGCGAGGCGCGGAAACGGCGTTCGCCAGCGATGATTTCATATTTGATAACGCCGCTCAGGGTGTCTTGCCCGATCGGCCGCACCAGGATCGGCTGCATCAGCCCCTGCGCCTTGATCGAGGCGGCCAGTTCATTCAAGGCCCCCTCGTCCATGCGCGTGCGCGGCTGGTATTTGCCCGCTTGCATTTGCGACACGGGCAAGTTCGACGGTTGATTCGTGTCCGGACTGGCAAAGTCGCCGCCGCCGCCCAACAGGGCGTCGAGTCCGCGACCCAGTCCTTTTAATTTTTTCGTAGCCATGCTGTCCTAATCGTGTTTTCAGAGTAAGCGCTTACATCGCAATGTGCAGGCGCTCGCCCCTTGTTTACATATGTTTGATACGTTCGACCATCTCGGCGCCGAAGGCGATATACGCCTGGGCACCTTTCGAGCTGGGGTCGAAGGTCACGCCGGGCAAGCCGTACGATGGCGCTTCGGCCAGGCGGACATTGCGCGGGATGATGGTATTGAATACCTTGTCGCCGAAGTGCTGCTCCAGCTGCGCCGACACTTGTTGCGATAATGTCATGCGTGGATCGAACATCACGCGCAACAGGCCGATGATCTTCAAATCTGGGTTCAGGTTGGCGTGCACCTTCTTGATGGTGTTGACCAGGTCGGACAAACCTTCCAGCGCGTAGTACTCGCACTGCATCGGGATGATCACGCCATGCGCGGCGCACAGGCCGTTCAGGGTCAGCATCGATAATGCCGGTGGGCAATCTACTAATATGAAGTCGTATTCGCCGTCCACTTCGGCCAGCGCATCCTTCAGGCGGCGTTCGCGGTTGTCCAGTTCGACCATCTCCACTTCCGCGCCGGCCAGCTCGCGGTTCGACGGCAAGACATCGAAGCGCCCCGCTTCCGAACGCTGGCGTGCCGTCTTGACATCGGACTCGCCCAGCATCACTTCATAGGTCGACGCCTTCAGGCCGGCCTTGTTGATGCCGGCGCCCATGGTCGCGTTGCCTTGCGGGTCGAGGTCGACCAGCAGCACGCGCTGGTTCAACTTGGCCAGACCGGCGGAGAGGTTGACGCTTGTTGTGGTTTTACCAACACCACCCTTTTGATTTGCTACACAAAAAATTTTGGCCATGTATCTTCTAGTTGTAAAGAGATGCAAACTTCATCGTGCGCCCCGGCACCCGGCCGAAACGATTTATATTATTTATTTCGTTTATACGATATAAATCATTTATATCGTTTATACCGTATAAACTGTTTATATGATTTATACCGTTTAATTTCCGGTTTTTAAATTCTTGCTATAAAGACCAGATGACGCTCTGCATTTAGCCCTGGCACCTGGATAGGCCGCAATTCCGTCACTTGCCAGTCTGCCGGCAGTCTCTCACGCTCATCTGGCGGTGCCACCCCTTTCAAGGCGATGAATTGCCCGCCCTCGGCCAGCACGTGGTTCGACCAGTTGACGAAGTCGGACAGGTCGGCAAAGGCGCGCGAGGTGATCACGTCGAATTTCTGCTGCACTTCCAGCTGTTCCACGCGTTTCGTGTACACGGTCACGTTGGCGAGGCCCAGTTCGGCCTTCACTTGCGTCAGGAATGCCGTCTTTTTATGCACCGTGTCGATCATCGACACCTTCACATCGGGCCGCGCGATGGCCAGCACCATGCCCGGCAAGCCGCCGCCGGCGCCCACGTCGAGCACGTTTTTCGCCTGCGCGAAGGCCGGCACGGCGGCCAGCGAATCGAGCACGTGCAGGGTCAGCATCTGCAGCGGATCGCGCACCGACGTCAGGTTGTACACGCTGTTCCATTTGGCCAGCAAGGCCAGGTAATCGAGCAGTTTTTCCGTCTGATCCGCGCTCAGGTCCAGCCCCAGCGCGGCGATGCCTTCATTCAAAATCTGGGCCAATGCGGCCCGGTCAAACTGCTTCATTCAACAACCTCGTCCTTTAAAGTGGTGGTCTGCGCGGCACCGAAGCCGCGCTTTTTCAGGTGGACCAGCAGCAGCGAAATCGCCGCCGGCGTCACGCCGGAAATGCGCGAAGCCTGGCCCAGGGTTTCCGGGCGCTGCTTGTCGAGTTTTTGCCGCACTTCGACGGACAGCGCGCCGATGTCCAGGTAATTGAAACCCTCTGGCAAGGCCAGGTTTTCATAGTGTTCGTGGCGCTCGATTTCCTTGCTCTGGCGCTCGATGTAGCCCGCGTATTTGAGCTGGATTTCCACCTGCTCGCGCACGGCCGCGTCTTCCACGCCGGGGCCGGCCAGGGCCTGGCCTTCGATGCCCGTCATGCTCATCAAGGTGTCGTAGGCGACGTTCGGACGGCGCAGCAAGTCCGCCAGCGAATACTCGCGCTCGATGGCCTGGCCCACGATGCGCTCCGATTCGGCGGCTGCCAGGATGCGCGGGTTGACCCACGTGGAACGCAGGCGCTCAAGCTCGCGCGCCACCGCTTCGCGCTTCGTTTCAAACGCTTGCCATTGGGCGTCGCCCACGCAGCCCAGGGCGCGGCCGATTTCCGTCAGGCGCATGTCGGCATTGTCTTCGCGCAGGCTCAAACGGTACTCGGCGCGGCTGGTAAACATGCGGTACGGTTCCTGCACGCCCTGCGTGATCAGATCGTCGACCAGCACGCCCAGATAGGCCTCGGAGCGGCCCGGTACCCAGGCTTCCTTGTCCTGCGTCAGCAAGGCCGCATTCAGGCCCGCCAGCATGCCTTGCGCGGCCGCTTCCTCGTAGCCCGTGGTGCCGTTGATCTGGCCCGCAAAGAACAGGCCGGCGACGGCCTTCGTTTCCAGCGATGCCTTCAAGCCGCGCGGGTCGAAATAATCGTATTCGATGGCATAGCCGGGACGCAGGATGTGCGCGTTTTCCATGCCCTTCATCGACTGCACCAGGGCGATCTGCACGTCGAACGGCAAGCTCGTGGAGATGCCGTTCGGATAGAACTCATGCGTCGTCAAGCCTTCCGGCTCGAGGAAGATCTGGTGCGATTCCTTGCCCGAGAAACGGTGGATCTTGTCTTCAATCGAGGGGCAATAGCGGGGCCCCACGCCTTCGATGACGCCCGTGTACATGGGGCTGCGGTCCAGGCCGGCACGGATGATGTCGTGCGTCTGGTTATTCGTGTGCGTAACCCAGCATGGCACCTGGCGCGGGTGCATGGCCGTGTTGCCCATGACAGAAAAGACGGGCACGGGATCGAGGTCGCCCGGCTGCTCTTGCATCACGGAGAAGTCGATCGTGCGACCATCGATGCGCGGCGGCGTGCCCGTTTTCAGGCGGCCCTGCGGCAGTTTCAGCTCTTTCAGGCGGGCCGACAGGGAAATGGCGGGCGGGTCGCCGGCACGGCCGGCCGAGTAGTTATTCAAGCCCACGTGGATCTTGCCGTCGAGGAAGGTTCCGGCCGTCAACACGACGGCGCGCGCGAGAAACTTCAAGCCGATCTGCGTGACGGCGCCGACGACCCGGTCGCCTTCGACGATCAGGTCATCGACGGCTTGCTGGAACAGCCACAGGTTAGTCTGGTTTTCCAGGCGCGTACGGATGGCGGCCTTGTACAAAATACGGTCGGCCTGGGCGCGCGTGGCGCGGACTGCCGGGCCTTTCGAGGAATTCAGGATGCGGAATTGGATGCCGGACTCGTCGGTGGCGATCGCCATCGCGCCGCCCATGGCATCGACTTCCTTGACCAGGTGGCCCTTGCCGATGCCACCGATGGAAGGGTTGCACGACATCTGGCCCAGTGTCTCAATATTATGCGTGAGCAATAGCGTCTTCTGCCCCATGCGGGCGGAAGCGAGGGCCGCCTCGGTACCGGCGTGACCACCACCGACAACGATGACGTCGAATTCTGTAGGAAATAACATGATAAATAGGTAACAGTGCAAGTAAAAATGCGGGATGAGAGCTCCGATTATAGAGTCTTTTTGCAAGCGCAACCTTGCGCAGCGCATTTTTTGCTTAATTTTTACTCAGCAGGGGCCAGTCAACGACGATTTCTGTTTCACGTGGAACACGCAACGTGGTCAGGCAGAGGGCTGCGGTGGTGTGAAATGTTTGCTACAATTGCCGCATCGTCCGTCAACGTGACCACGCCAGTGGCCAGCGGGACGATCATCCAGGAGGACGGCCTCCCCCATCATGGGAACACACCGGGACGGCCCGCTCTGTATAAGGAGCCGCCATGGCCTGGATACTATTACTCATTGCCGGCGTATTTGAAGTCGTGTGGGCATACTCGATGAAACTCTCCGAGGGTTTCACCAAACTCACTCCCTCCGTCATTACCATCGTCATGATGATCGCCAGCTTCGGCTTGCTGTCGCTGGCCATGCGCACCCTGCCCCTGGGCACGGCCTACACGATCTGGACGGGCATCGGCGCCGTCGGCGCCTTCATCGTCGGCATCGTCTTTCTGGGCGAGCAAGTCAACACCATGCGCGTGTGCGCCGCCGTCCTCATCGTGTGCGGCATCGTGCTGATGAAACTGTCGTCCAGCCACTGAGAGGAATCCCCATGCTCCTCGAAAACTATTTTCCCGTTCTCCTGTTCATTCTGATCGGTATCCTCGTCGGCATCGTGCCCATGCTGCTGGGCCGCGCGCTGGGTCCGCACAAGCCGGACCCGCAAAAACTGTCGCCGTATGAATGCGGCTTCGAAGCGTTCGGCGATGCGCGCATGAAGTTCGACATCCGCTTCTACCTGGTCGCCATCCTGTTCATCCTGTTCGATATCGAGGTGATCTTCCTGATGCCGTGGGCGGCCAACGTCAATGAACTGGGCTTGCATGGCTTCTGGGCCGTCATGGGTTTCCTGGGCGTACTGACCATCGGCCTGGCCTATGAATGGAAACGCGGCGCGCTGGAGTGGGAATGAGCAAGCTGCTGTTGCTCAACCTGCTGATGGGTGCCGGCCTGGCCTATGCGGCCGTGCGCGAGTATCGGCAAGGTGCGCGCACGTTCCGCGTGCTGGCGGCCGTCTCCAGCCTGTCGCTGCTCGTGAGCCTGGGGCTGGCCAGCCAGCTGCAAGACTAAATGGTTCCACGTGAAACATACGCGGAGCGGGAAAGCGGAGTAAGCTTGGCTTCTGTCCTTGCCGCCAGGAGTCTGCATGCCCGCCTTCCAGTTCCGCACCGTGCCGCATCTGATCGTTGAACCGGGCGCCGCCGCCCAACTGGGCGCGCATATCGCCCATCACTTCCCCACCGTCCGCCGCGCCCTGCTCGTCACCGATGCAGGGTTTCTGCACACGGGACTGGTCGATGCCCCTCTGCACAGCTTGCGGACAGCAGGCATCGACACCCATGTTTTTTCCGACGTGCAAGCCGATCCGCCCGAAGCCATCGTGCTGGCAGGCGTGGCCCAGGCCCGGATGTTTCACGTGGAACTGATTATCGGCCTCGGTGGCGGCAGCTCGCTGGACGTGGCCAAGCTGATCGCCGTGCTGGTCCCCGGCCACCAGGAGCTGGCCCAACTGTACGGCATCGGCAATGTCCACGGCCAGCGCCTGCCCCTGGTGCAATTGCCGACCACGGCGGGCACGGGCTCGGAAGTGACGCACATCGCCATCGTCACCACGGGCGCCACCAGCAAGATGGGCGTGGTCGCGCCGCAACTGTATGCGGACCTGGCCATCCTCGACGCCCGCCTGACCCTGGGCTTGCCGCCCGCCGTGACGGCTGCCACCGGCATCGATGCCATGGTGCATGCGATCGAAGCGTACACCAGCCGCCTGCTGAAAAATCCCTTGTCCGACATGCTGGCCATCCAGGCGCTGTCGCTGCTGTCCGGCAATCTGCTCACGGCCTGCCGCGATGGCAGCCACTTGCCGGCGCGCCAAGCCATGCTGCTGGGCGCAATGCTGGCCGGCCAGGCGTTTGCCAACGCCCCCGTGGCCGCCGTGCATGCGCTCGCCTATCCCATCGGCGGCCTGTTCCACGTGCCACATGGCCTGTCGAATGCGCTGGTGCTGCCACACGTGCTGCGCTTTAATCTGTCCCACGCGGCGCCCCTGTACGCGCAACTGGCAGCCATCGTGCAGCCCGGCATTACGGGCAGCGACGAGGCGCGGGCGAATGCCTTGATCGACGCCATGCAGGAGATTGCCTCGGCCACGGGCATCGCCCGCACCCTGCGCGAGGTGGGCATCGCGGCCAGCGACCTGGACCGGCTGGCCGATGAAGCCATGCTGCAGACGCGCTTGCTGGGCAACAATCCCCGTCCCGTCACGCGCGGCGATGCGCGCGCCATCTATGCGGCCGCGCTGTAAAAACATACAAGACATAAAAAAAGCCACGCATGGCGCGTGGCTAGCCTTGCGACCACGAGCAGCCGCTAGTTGGGAATATCCACCACCGTGCCCGTCACGCTGATGACATTGCCGGCCGCCGGCGTTGCCGCAATGGCCGGCACGTTGACATTCGTGATCAGGGTCGACGCATCGGCGCGCGTCACCGTGCGCACCACCTGCGATGGCGGCAAGGCTTGCTTGGCGTTCAAGTGCGCATACATGGCGTCCAGCGCCCGGTTCAGGTACACGTGCAGGGGCACGATCAGGGTCGGCAAGGCGCTGCTGAAGGAATCGAAGTGGTTCGCGTTGGTCACCTCGATATAACGCAGGCGGCTATTCGTCCCTTCCACCGCTGCGTTCAGCCCCAGATAGGCGCGCGAGGCGTGATTGACGGGAATCAAGGTGTCGCTGCGGCCATGCACGATGAGGGCCGGTTTGCCATTGAGTTTGCCCGTCGCCTGCACCTCGGCCATGCCTGCCCGTACGCGCACGCTTTGCGCGGCCAGCGTACCCTGCAAGTTGGCGTTGCTGACGGCATCGCGTCCCGTCGCCAGGCTGCGCAGGCACAGGAAGCCGTCGAGCGACTGGTCCGCCAGGCTGCTCGACGGCGAGACGCCGGCCGTGTACACCCTGGCGCCGCCCACGCTGTTTTCGTACACGACATTGCCCACGATGCCGCTCTGCGCGGCAAAGCTGACAGCCTTTTGCGCCGTGGTAAACGCGATCGGATTGCCGCTGAGATCCGTCTGCGCAAACGTGAAACCGCACACTTTATCGGTCACGGAGAATTTGCCGTAGGCATACGCATACGTGACGGCCACGAGGATATTCGTGCCCGCGTGCGCCGCCTGCAGCGGATCGGAATCCGCTAACCAGCCATACGCGCGCAAGCGCTGCTTCGCGTCCGCCTGCTGCGCCGCCAGGTCGGCGCCGTTCAGCATGCCCTTGCTCACCAGCGCCGTGCAGCGGCCCGCATTGCCCACCACGGAAGCGATGCATGGCTGGTACAGGGCGGCATAGGTGGCGTAGTCGAACAGCGCGCGGCCGGGATTGGCCACCACCGCCCCGCCCTGGCGCACGCTGTAGGCAGTCGATGGCGCCGGCTGGACTTGCGGCTCGCTGGCCGCCACGCCGCCGATCAAGCCCTTGCTATCCTGTTCCGCCGCCAGCAAGGCCGAGCCGGCGCCGTTGGAAATGCTGGAGGCAATCGTGATCGTGTTCTTCGGCGTCAGCCGCACGACGCGCGAACTGCCGTCGCGGGCCAGCACCCCATAGCGCTCGTTCAACACGTAATACGCCATCTCGATGGCCTGCAGGGTGACCTTGCCCCAATCCTTTTCCGGATTCTGCTGCGAATGCGCGTGCTTGAAGGCGATGCGGTTCGGGTTGGCAGCGGCCCAGGCCAGCCGGTCGGCATCGCTCAAGTCCGGCGCGAAGAGCGCGTTCTTGCCGGCGGCCACCCTGCCCGCGCGCACGCCGTTCTGCAGGTTGACGCTGTCATCTTCAAACACATACAGACCCGTGCCGGAACCCTTGTCGGCATACGCCACGGCACAACCCTTTTTCAGCCCCCATTCGCCCGAGCTGCCGATGGCGCCGTAAATGCCGCGCGAGCCGCTGGACGTGCCCGTGACGATGCAGGCATGGTCCGGGTCGAAGCTGGCCGGCACCTGCACCATCAAGGTGACATTCCTCTTGCCCGTGCCATCGTCGGCATACGCGATGTATTCGCTGCCGGCGATCAGTCCTTCGCCCGTACCCACGGTCCCGGACGCATCCACGTTCGGTCCGTACAAGGTGCCGTAGCCGCTGTTGGCGGCAATGTCGAGCACGGCGCGGTAATTGGCGTAGATCGCATTGCGGCGCAATTCGACCGGCGTCGGCTGCTCCGCGTTCGCATACGCGGGAGTCGCTCCCGCCAGCCCCGTCTTGCCCAGGCCGGCCGTCAGCAGATCGTTCGTCTTGCCGTCGTAGTCGGTCCGCGTGATGGTGCCCAGGTAGCCCGGTATCTGGTTACGTTCTTCCGGTGCATGATTGCTGCCGCAGGCTGCCAACGCCAGCAGGGTGCACAGGCTGCTCCCCGCGCGCGTGATCGTCGTTTGCATGGTGGTTCTCTCCGTTAAGGTAACAGTGGACGCACAATGAAAAACGCCGGACGATCCGTCCGGCGTTGCTTGAAAATCAGACAGCGGCTTTGGCTGGCCTGCCGCCGAAGCGCGCGATGGCTTCGCCGACGATGCCGCGCCGGAACATCAGCACGCAGATGACGAAGATCACGCCGGTCACCATGCCCACCGATTCGCCCAGGGTGCCGAACCACTCGATGCCCGTGTGCGTGGCCAGGTAGGTGCCAACATCGCCCAGCTTGTTTTCCAGCGCGATGATCAACACGGCGCCGAGGATGGGGCCGGACAAGGTACCCATGCCGCCGACCAAGGTCATCAGCACGACCAGGCCCGACATGCCCCAGTACACGTCGGTGAGGGTTTCAAAGCCCAGCACCAGCGTCTTGGTGGCGCCGGCCAGTGCGGCCAGCGAAGCGGACAGCACGATGGCCATCAGCTTGTACTTGTTGACGTCATAGCCCAGCGAGATGGCGCGCGGTTCGTTTTCCTTGATCGCCTTGAGCACTTGTCCGAACGGCGAGTGGATGGTGCGCACGATCAGGGCGAAGCCGGCGACAAAAATGGCCAGCACGACGTAGTACAGGACGGTGTCATTGCCCAGGTCTATCGTGCCCAGCAAGGTTCCACGTGGAACACCCTGCAAGCCATCCTCTCCCCCCGTGAACGGCAGGCGCAAGGCCAGGAAGTACACCATCTGCGCCAGTGCCAGGGTGATCATCGTAAAGTAGATGCCCTGGCGGCGGATCGCCAGGCCGCCGATCACCAGGCCCAGCAAGGCGCCCGTGACGACGCCGGCCAGCAAGCCAAGCTCGGTCGGCCAACCCCAGGTGCGCAGCGCATAGCCGGTGACATAGCCGGCGCCGCCGAAGAAGGCCGCATGGCCGAACGACAGCAAGCCCGTATAGCCGATCAGCAAGTTGAAAGCGCAGGCAAACAGGGCAAAGCACAGCAACTTCATCAGGAAGACGGGATAGCCGTAAAACGGGGCCGCCAACGCCAGCAGCAAGGCAATGGCGTAGCCTACATTCTTATTCATCGTGGTAGCTCCAATACATGACTGATGAGGATTACTTTTCTTTGCCGAACAAGCCGGCGGGACGCAGCAGCAGCACGATGACCATCACCACGAACACCACGGTGGCCGAGCCTTCCGGGTAGAACACGCGGGTCAGGCCCTCGATCACGCCCAGGCCCAGGCCCGTCAGGATGGAGCCCATGATGGAACCCATGCCGCCAATCACCACCACGGCAAACACGACGATGATCAGGTTCGAGCCCATCAGCGGCGAGACCTGGATGATGGGCGCCGCCAGCACGCCGGCGAAACCGGCCAGGGCCACGCCGAAGCCGAACGTCAACGTCACCATCAGCGGCACGTTGATGCCGAACGCTTCCACCAGTTTCGGGTTTTCCGTCCCGGCCCGCAGGTAGGCGCCCAGCTTGGTTTTTTCGATGACGAACCAGGTCGCCAGGCAGACGGAGAGCGAGGCGATGACCACCCAGGCGCGGTAGTTCGGCAAGATCATGAAACCGAGGTCCGTCGCGCCGGCCAGTGCTTCGGGCACGGCATACGGCTGGCCCGACACGCCGTAGAAGGAGCGGAACACGCCTTCCATGATCAGGGTGATGCCGAAGGTCAGCAGCAAGCCATACAGGTGGTCGAGTTTATACAGCCAGCGCAGCATGGTCTTTTCGATCAGGATGCCGACCAGGCCGACGAGGATCGGGGCGATGACCAGCATGGCCCAGTAATTAATGTCGAAATAGCTGAGGCCCATCCAGGCCAGGAAGGCGCCCATCATGTACATGGCGCCGTGCGAGAAATTAATCACATTAAGCAAGCCGAAGATGACGGCCAGACCGAGGGACAACATGGCATAGAACGAGCCGTTGACGAGACCCAGCAGCAGCTGACTCATCATCGCTTGTATTGGAACGCCGAAAATTTCCATGGCATCACAGTATAAAAAGCACCGCCGGGTAGCGGTGTGGTATCAAGGGAAACGCGTCACCGCAAACGGGAGCGGCGGCGCAAGGCGAACCCTGCGGGCGAAGCGTGCAGGACAGAGCACCCGCGCAGCGGCGGGCACTCTGTAGAGATTGCTACAGCATTACTTCCACAGCGAACACTTCGACTCGGCCTTGGTCACATACGCTTGCGCGCCGGGCACGGTGGCGATCACCTTGTAGTAATCCCATGGGTACTTCGACTCGGACGGTTTCTTGACTTCCATTAAATACATATCGTGCACCATGCGGCCATCGGGGCGCACTTCGCCATTCTGGGTAAACATGTCGTTGATCTTGGTCTTTTTCAGATAAGCCATGACCTTTTCCGTGTCGTCCGTGCCCAGCGCCTTGACGGCCTTCAGGTAGTTCGCCGCGGCCGAATAGTCGGCCGCCTGCAGCATCGACGGTTCCTTCTTCATCTTGGCGAAATAGCGTTTCGACCAGGCGCGCGTCTCCGCATTCAAGTCCCAGTACCAGCCGTCCGTCAGGTACATGCCCTGCGTCAAGTTCAAGCCCAGCGAATGGATGTCATTGATGAAGATCAGCAAACCGGCCAGCTTCATCGATTTCGTCAGGCCGAACTCGTTGGCGGCCTTGATGCTGTTGATGGCGTCACCGCCGGCATTGGCCAGGCCGAGGATTTGCGGTTTTGCCGCTTGCGCCTGCAGCAGGAAGGAAGAGAAATCGGAAGCGCCCAGCGGATGCTTGACGCTGCCCAGCACCTTGCCGCCGGCCGCCTTGACGACCTCGGCCGTGTCTTTTTCCAGCGAATGGCCAAACGCATAGTCGGCCGTCATGAAATACCAGTTCTTGCCGCCCTGCTTGACGATGGTGCCGCCCGTGCCGCGCGCCAGCGCCACCGTGTCATACGCGTAATGCACGGTGTACGGCGTGCATTCCTCATTCGTCAGGCGCGACGAACCGGCGCCGATGGCAATGAAAATTTTCTTCTTTTCCGCCGCCACCTTGGCCATGGCCAGGCTGGCGCCGGAATTGGTGCCGCCGATCAGCATGTCGACGCCCTGCTGGTCGAACCATTCGCGCGCCTTCGAGGCGGCGATGTCGGCCTTGTTTTGATGGTCGGCGGAAATGAATTCCACCTTTTTACCGGCCAGCACCACGCCGGCATCGGCGATCGCCATCTTGATGGCTTCCGCGCCACCGAGGCCGTCGACGTCGGAATACACGCCCGACATGTCGGAAATAAAACCGATCTTGATGGTGTCGCCCGATACCTGGGCGTGCGCGGCGCTGGACAAGCCCAGGGCGCAAAGAGTGGCGGTGGCAATGGCGATAGCGTTACGTTTCATAGTGTCTCCGTTGGGATTATTGTTTGCTATTCAGTCGATTGCTGGACGATGACGAGTACAACAGACTACATGGGGACTACACGCCAAGCAGCTCGGTCAATACCGGCATCTTGGCCTCCAGTTCGGATGCAGCAAAAGTCTCGACGATCTGACCGTGCTCCATCACATAAAACCGGTCCGCCAGCGGCGCGGCAAACCGGAAATTCTGTTCCACCATGACGATGGTGTAACCCTTCGCTTTCAGGGTGGTGATCATGCGCGCCAAGCCTTGCACGATGACGGGCGCCAGGCCTTCGGAAATTTCATCGAGCAGCAGCAAACGCGCGCCCGTGCGCAGGATGCGCGCCACGGCCAGCATCTGCTGTTCCCCGCCCGACAGGCGCGTGCCCTGGCTGTGGCGGCGTTCCTGCAAGTTCGGGAACATGGCGTAGATTTCCTCCACCGACATGCCCTTCTCGCCGCTGGCCAGGGTAGGCGGCAGCAACAGGTTTTCCTCCGTCGACAGCGAGGAAAAAATGCCGCGCTCTTCAGGACAATACCCGATGCCCAGGTGGGCGATTTTGTGCGTGGCCAAACCTATCGCTTCGACGCCGTTGACTTTGATGGAGCCCGTGCGTGCGCCCGTCAGCCCCATGATGGCGCGCAAGGTGGTGGTACGGCCGGCGCCGTTGCGGCCCAGCAAGGTCACCACTTCGCCCTGCTCCACTTTCAGGTTCACGTCGTGCAGGATGTGCGATTCGCCATACCAGGTGTGCAGTTGTGCAATTTCCAGCGCGGGTGCGCCGCCATTCGCTCGTGTCGCCATCAATGCGCCCCTTCCAGTTCCGCGTGGGTGGTGCCCATGTACGCTTCCATCACTTGCGGATTGCGCGACACTTCCGCGTAACTGCCTTCGGCCAGCATGGCGCCACGCTGCAGGACGGAAATCTTGTCGCAGATGCCGGACACCACGCTCATATTGTGTTCCACCATCAAAATCGTGCGGCCAGCCGACACTTTTTTGATCAGTTCCGTCACGCGGTGCACGTCTTCATGACCCATGCCTTGCGTCGGTTCGTCGAGCAGCATCATTTCCGGCTCCATCGCCAGGGTGGTGGCAATTTCCAGCGCCCGCTTGCGGCCATACGGCATGTCGACCGTGATGGTGTCGGCAAACTCCGTCAGGTCGACTTCGGCCAGCAAGGCCATGGCGCGGTCGTTGAGCTGGTTCAATGCCCGTTCGCTTTGCCAGAAGTGAAACGAGGTGCCGAGCTGGCGCTGCAAGCCGATGCGTACATTTTGCAGCACGGATAAATGCGGGAAGACGGCGGAAATCTGGAAGGAACGGATCACGCCCATGCGCGCGATCTGGGCCGGCTTGGCGGCCGTGATATCTTTCCCATTGAACAGGATCTGTCCGGAAGTGGGGACCAGGAATTTGGTGAGCAAGTTGAAACACGTGGTCTTGCCGGCGCCGTTCGGACCGATCAAGGCGTGGATATGGCCCCGCTCTACCTTCAGGTTCACGTCGCTCACAGCGGTGAATCCCTTGAATTCCTTGGTCAAATTTCTTGTTTCCAAGATTACGTTTGACATCGTGTCTCCTAGTTGTACTTTTTGTACTACTTAGTCATTTTTATAATACACAACTTAAATTTAACGCACAATACAGTATAACTACGGGGATTTTTCGCCGGCCCGAATGGCGCAAACTCGCACGCTTGCCCAGCTATTTCCAGGCCGCGTGTATCATTTGCGCCGCTTTTTCCGCGATCATCACGGTGGGCGAGTTCGTATTACCAGAAGTAATGTACGGCATGATGGAAGCATCGACGACGCGCAAACCAGCCACGCCGAGCACGCGCAGCTGGCTGTCGACCACGCTCAAGGGATCGCTGGCCAGGCCCATGCGGCAGGTACCGACCGGGTGAAAGATGGTGGTGCCGATCTGGCTGGCCGCCTGCGCCAGTTCTTCCTGGCTCTGGAATTGCACGCCGGGCTTGTATTCCTGTGGCGCAAACTTACTTAACGCCGGCGCGGCAGCGATGGCCCGCGTCAGGCGCAAGGCGTCGGCCGCCACGGCGCGGTCTTGCTCGGTACTCAGGTAATTGGGCACGATCTTCGGCGCCGCATAACTGTCGCCCGACGCGATATGCACGTGGCCGCGCGAGGTGGGGCGCAGATTGCACACGCTGGCCGTAAACGCGGGAAAAGAGTGCAACGGTTCGCCGAATTTATCCAGCGACAGCGGCTGCACGTGATATTGCAGGTTCGGCGTGGCTTGCTGCGGATCGGACTTGGCGAACGCTCCCAGCTGCGACGGCGCCATCGACATGGGCCCGCTCTGGAACAGCGCATATTGCAAGCCGATCTGCATTTTTCCCACGATATTGCTGGCCATCACATTCAAGGTTTTCACGCCCTGCACCTTGTAAACCATGCGCAGCTGCAAATGATCCTGCAAATTGCCACCCACGCCAGCCGCATCGAGCACCGGCACAATCCCATGCTGCTGCAGCAAGGCGGCCGGGCCGATGCCGGACAATTGCAGCAATTGCGGCGAACCGATGGCGCCCGCCGTCAGCAGGGTTTCCCGCCGGGCCGTCGCCTGCCACTGCGTGCCGCCGCCCGTAAACACGATGCCCGCGCAGCGCGGTCCCGCGTCCGTCGTTTCCAGCAGCAGACGTTCCACGTGGCAACCCGTCATGATGGTCAGGTTCGGGCGGCGCGATGCCGGTTTCAAGAACGCTTTCGAGGTATTCCAGCGGATGCCGCGGCGCTGGTTGACGTCGAAATATGCGCTGCCGCTATTGTCGCCGCCATTGAAATCGCTGGTTTTCGGGATGCCGACCTGCTGCGCCGCATCGCGGAATGCATTCAGGATATCCCAGGACAGGCGCTGTTTTTCCACGCGCCACTCGCCGCCCACGCCGTGGTTTTCCGAGGCGCCGCCGTAGTAATCCTCGCTTTGTTTAAAGAGCGGCAAGACCTTGTCCCAGCGCCAGGAAGCGTCGTCCGTCAGGTCGGCCCAGTGGTCGTAATCGCCGGCCTGGCCGCGCATGTAGATCATGCCGTTGATGGAAGAGCTGCCGCCCAGCACTTTTCCGCGTGGATAGATCAGGCTGCGCCCGCCCAGGCCCGCATCCGCCTGCGTGGAATACAGCCAGTCCGTGCGGGGATTGCCGATGCAATGCAGATAGCCGACGGGGATGTGGATCCACACGTAATCGTCCTTGCCGCCCGCTTCCACGAGCAAAACGTTGGCGTCCTTGTCGCGCGTGAGCCGGTTGGCCAGCACGCAACCTGCCGTGCCGCCGCCCACGATGATGTAGTCGTATTCGCCTGCCGATTCCAATGAAGCTCCTTTCGGTATGCCATCAAGCTGTCGCGCGGCGTGTCTCCCCGCCGCGTCCCTGTACCAGAGTCTGTCTTTCTTCATGCATGCATGGCTGCTGAGCCGCCTTGAGATTACCACCAGTGCCGGGCCAGGGCGACATTAATCGTGGCCCGCGATACGGCCGAGCATCACGGCAAGCTCAAAAACAGGGTCGCCAAGCTGTGGATAACCGTATGGATATCCACAGGTACGATATGTGCGTAAACGAAAATTTTTTTGGACGCCTTTTTTTTATCCCAAAACCATCCCCGGCAGATACAACCCTTACTCAGCGTTTATCCGTACGCCAAGCGATTGTTTACAAGGATAAATCCGGACTTATCCACAGAAGATGTCGCCGTTAACTACTATTACTATTCTTGTATACGAACTTGTTAAGGTAAACCCGACAACGCGCGCTTTGCCTACCCTTCGCCGTCAAGAAGCTACGCCAGGCTGTCTGCAAAAAAAAAACCGGCAAGCTGCTTTGACTGACAAAAAAAAAATGGCGCCAACAACTGCGCGACGAAAACCGGCACGGCCGGCATCACGCGCACAGCACTGCCAAACCGTTTTGCAAAATGGAAACGTCAACAGGCTTGAGCAGGCACAGTGCCAGCAAGCGGTTCGATGTGAAAAAGAGGGGGAATTTGAGACGATTGTGGATAAGTCACTTGATATCCACAGGATGACTTGTGCGTAAACACGAACTTTTGCGCAGGCCCGCATTTTATACAATTTTGCTCCTCGCGTGATACAGCGATTATGCACGCTTTATTTTTCGCGTAAACGATTGATCCTGTTGAAAAAAAGCGACTTATCCACAGAAAAAAACGCGTTTACTATTACTACTATTTTTATATATAGATCTATTGTAAACCGATAAAAAAAGCGAAAGTCCGGGGATATTTCCAAAAAGCATGCAAAAACCGCCAAAAAAAAAGCCAACGGCGACAGTCAAAGCCACTGCCAAACCGTCTTCCAGGAATCGCTTGAACGCATACGTCCATGCAAGAACCGCGCTCGTGGCTGCTCAAAATGGATTGCCGGACAACAACAGCGGTATGCAAAGCACGTCAACCATGTCACGACAGCAAGAAAATCCGTGATTTCTGCTTGCTGCTGTGGATAAGTGCCTGCATATCCACAGGATGAGATGTGGGAAAAGTCGATCTTTGTCCACAGCCCGATTTTTATCCCAAACAAGTCCTCCGTAGATACAATGCTTGTGCGCCTACTTTTTTGTGCGCCAAGTCGATGATTTTTATACGGTATACCGACTTATCCACAAAAAAATGGCCGTTTACTATCACTACTATTTTTATGTATACATCTTTATTTAAAACACAGAGACAAACGCGAACGATGGAAAAGTCACCGAAATAGCTGTTTTCACCCTGTAAACCGTTTGGCAATCCAAAAAACCTGTAAAAACAGCATGAATTCACACAAAAAAATGCGTTTAGGCATCATCAGTGCCTTGCACGAAGAACAGCAAGGGCTGGTAGAAGCCATGCAAGGCCCCCAGAGGCGTTCGCACGGCATGCGCGACTACACCCTGGGAACCCTGTGGAATATTGACGCTGTGTGCGTCCTGTCGCGTCTGGGCAAGGTTGCCGCCGCCATGACAGCTTCTATCCTTGTGGAAAAGTACGGAGTTACCCACATCGTCTTCACCGGCGTGGCCGGCAGTGGGGATAAACACGTGAAAGTCGGCGATATCGTCGTGGCCGAAGCGCTGTTGCAGCACGATATGGATGCCCGTCCTTTGTTTCCCCGCTTCGAAGTGCCGCTGACGGGACTGCAGCGCTTTGCCACGGACATGCAACTGAGCACGCAACTGGCTGCCGCCGCGGAAGATTTCCTGCGTGACGATGTGTCCAGCGTGCTCAAGGCGGCGGATATTGCGCAATTCAGCCTGCAGCACGCGCAAGTGCATCGCGGCCTGATCGCCAGCGGCGACCAGTTCATCAGCAGCGCCGCGCATATGAACCAGCTGAAAGAAGATATCCCCGACCTGCTGGCCGTCGAAATGGAAGGCGCGGCCGTGGCGCAAGTGTGTTTTGAACTGGGCGTGCCGTTTACCGTCATGCGCACCATTTCCGACAACGCCAACGAAGAGGCTGCCGTCGACTTCATGCGCTTCGTGCAAACCGTCGCTTCGCCGTACGCGTTGACGGTGATCCAGCAGCTGTGCCAGCGCCTGGCTAACTGATTTTTCAGCTAGCGTGCATAAAAAAAGGGCAGAACCACTGGTTCCGCCCTTCTTATTTCAATAAAGGAGCCTGAAAAATGTTCAGGGCTAGGCGCCTTGCCGCAGGCAGTACGAATGTACGGCCAGGCAAGGCAACAATGCCATGGACTTTTTCTCGGGTTCCTTTAGACGCTGAGCATCATCAGACTGGCGTTACCGCCGGCCGCCGTCGTATTCACGCACAGCGCCCGCTCAGCGACCAGGCGCCACAGGGGGATGACACCCTCTTGCGTGGTGGCGATGGTGCCCACCAAGGCCCCTTCCCGTGCCGCCAGCAGCGGCTTGAGCTGGCCATCGAGGCAAGGCTCGATCATGGCGATCTGGAAATCATGCTTGACGGACGCCAGGCTGCTGACGACCTGGATGCGGTCCTTCAGCGCGGCCGGCAAGTCGCCGGGGATCAGATCCGGCGCTTGCGCCAGCACGAGGGCCTGGTTACCGGTGGCCAGCACGGCCGCCAGCTGGTTCATCAAGGTGCCGGAGGTGGCGGCCGCGCACAGAATCGTGCCGCGCGCGGCAAAACTCAGGGTATTGCGCTCCCCCGTCGGGCCTGGCAAGACGGTGGTGCTGCCCAGCAAGGTGGTGCGTGCATAGTCCTGCGCCAGTTGCTGCACCTGGTCGTGGCCATGCATCTTCGCCCACACGGTGAGCGCATCCAGGGCCGGCGGCGCCTGGCGCTGGTGCTGCGCGCCGGTCGGCGCATTGCGCTGCAAGCGTTTCAGGTACAGGGGGCCGCCCGCCTTGGGGCCGGTGCCGGACTTGCCTTCGCCGCCGAACGGTTGCACGCCGACGACGGCGCCCACGATGTTGCGGTTCACATAAATATTGCCCACGTGCGCGCGCTTGGTGATGAAATCGATGGTTTCATCGATGCGCGTATGGATGCCCAGGGTCAAGCCGTAACCGCTGTCATTGATCGATTGCACCAGTTGCGGCAGTTCGGACCGCTTGTAGCGGATCACGTGCAGCACGGGGCCGAAGACTTCCTGCGTCAATTGCGCCAGCGACTTGATTTCCAGCACGGTCGGGGCGACAAACGTGCCTTTGACGGTCGGCAAATCGAGCGAATAATGGTCGATGGCCATGGTTTTCATCTTGTTGATGTGCGCCAGCAAGTTACCTTGCGCTTCCGCATCGATGACGGGACCGATATCCGTGGCCAGGCGGTCAGGGTTGCCAACGCGCAATTCCTGCATGGCGCCCTTGAGCATGTGGATGGTCTTGTCGGCGATTTCCGCTTGCAGGAACAGCACGCGCAAGGCCGAGCAGCGCTGGCCGGCGCTGTCGAAAGCGGACGACATGACGTCCTGCACCACTTGCTCCGGCAAGGCGGACGAATCGACGATCAAGGCATTCTGGCCACCCGTTTCGGCGATAAGGGGAATGTCGATGCCTTCGGCCACGGCACGCGCGGTCAGGTTGCGGTTGATCAATTGCGCCACTTCCGTCGAGCCCGTGAAAATCACGCCTTTGACGCGCGTGTCATTGCACAGGCCGGCGCCGACGATCTCGCCGCTGCCGGGCAAGAATTGCAGCGCGCCGCGCGGCACGCCCGCCGCATGCAGCAATTGCACGGCGCGGTGGGCGATCAGCGGCGTTTGCTCGGCCGGCTTGGCCAGCACCACGTTGCCCGCCGCCAGGGCAGCGGCCAGCTGGCCCGTAAAGATGGCCAATGGGAAATTCCACGGGCTGATGCAGGTGACGGGCCCCAGCGCCAGGGTATTCGGCGCGTGTTCCACCTGCGCCGCGTAGTAACGCAGGAAGTCGACGGCTTCGCGGATTTCCGCGATCGCGTTCGGCAGGGACTTGCCCGCTTCGCGCACGGCCAGGGCCATCAGCTCGATATGGTGTTCCTCGAACAGGTCGGCCGCACGCAGTAACGCTTGCGCACGGAGCGACGGTTCCGTGGTTTGCCAATCCATGGCAAAGGCGCTGGCGCTGGCCAGGGCCGTTTCCACGTCGGCCTGACCGGCTTCCATGACCTTGCCCACGACGTCGTCGTGCTGGGCCGGGTTGTGCAGCATGTGCGTGGGGCCGTTCAGGCTGACGGCGCCATCGATCAGCGGTGCCGCCTGCCACGTCTGCTGCTGCGCCAGGCCCGTGGCCAGGGTGCGCAAGGTGTCTTCATTCGACAGGTCCAGGCCGGCCGAGTTCCTGCGTTCGCTGCCAAACATGTCCAGCGGCAATGGAATCGACGGGTGCGGCAAGCCGCCCTGCAGGCGCGCCTGTTCCAGCGGATCGCGGATCAGGCTATCGATGGCCACGCTTTCGTCGACGATCTGGTTGACGAAGGACGAGTTGGCGCCGTTTTCCAGCAGGCGGCGCACCAGGTAGGCCAGCAGGGTTTCATGCGAGCCGACGGGGGCGTAGATGCGGCACGGCTTGTCGAGGTTGTCGGGGCCGACGACCTGGTCGTACAAGGTTTCGCCCATGCCGTGCAGGCACTGGAATTCGTAGTCGGTAATGCCGTCGCGTTTCGCCCACGTGTAGATGGTCGACAGGGTTTGCGCGTTATGCGTGGCAAACTGTGGATAGATCAGGCTGCTGGCCGCCAGCAGTTTTTGCGCGCACACGAGGTAAGAGACGTCCGTGTAGACCTTGCGCGTGTAGACGGGATAGCCTTCCTGGCCGTCGACTTGCGCGCGTTTGACTTCCGCATCCCAATACGCGCCCTTCACCAGGCGCACCATGAACTTGCGGCCGCTGCGGTGCGCCAGGTCGATCAGGAAATCGATGGCGAACGGGCAACGCTTCTGATACGCCTGCACCACGTAGCCGATGCCGTCGAAGCCGGCCAAATCTGTATCAAAGGCCAGTGCTTCCATCAGGTCGAGCGACAGTTCCAGGCGGTCCGTCTCTTCCGCATCGATGTTGAAGCCGATGTTGTACTGTTTGGCCAGCAACAGCAGCGCTTTGACTTTCGGCAACAATTCTTCCAGGACGCGGGCACGCTGGGCGCGGCTGTAGCGCGCGTGCAGGGCCGACAGTTTCACGGAAATGCCGGGGCCGTTGCGGATGCCGCGGCCGTTCGAGGCCTTGCCGATGGCATGGATCGCCGTTTCGTACGAGGCGTAGTAGTTGGCTGCGTCCTGCTGCGTCAGGGCCGCCTCGCCCAGCATGTCGTACGAGTAGCGGTAGCCGCGCGTTTCGTTGTCGCGGCTGTTCTTCAACGCTTCCTCGATGGTCTGGCCAGTCACGAACTGGTTGCCCAGCATGCGCATGGCCAGGTCGACGCCCTTGCGGATCAGCGGTTCGCCGCCTTTGGCGATGAGCTTGGTCATGGCCGAACCGAGGCCCGATTCGCTGCTGGTACTGACCAGTTTGCCCGTGATCAGCAAGCCCCAGGTGGCCGCGTTGACGAACAGCGACGGCGATTCGCCCAGATGTTTCTTCCAGTCGCCCTTGCTGATTTTGTCGGCGATCAGACGGTCGGCCGTTTGACTGTCGGGTATACGCAACAGCGCTTCAGCCAGACACATCAATGCAACACCCTCTTCCGACGATAGCGAGAACTCGTGCATCAGTGCATCGACGCCGGAGGCGCGTGTGCGTTTTTGGCGCACGTTCGAGACCAGGCGGTGCGCCAGGGCTTGCCCTTCGGCTATCGTTTCGGTGCTGCTGGGGCGCACTTGTTGCAACAGCCACTGCACGGCGGAAACCTCATCGCGCCTATAGGCGGCGGTGACGGCGGCGCGTTGTGGTGTCGCTTCGGGCAGGATTTCTGCCTGGAACGCAGCAAAAGGAATCGGGGTAAAAGCCGAGGGGCCTGCAGGGTGCATAAGTGCTCTTTACAAGGAAAAGGGGACGAAAACTGACGTAATTCTTGCTCTTTTTTGGTGCAAAAAAATACAGAAAGTCGGACGTTAAGATGATTCGATTGTAAAGGGGATTCTTATGGATTAATTCTGGTAATACAGGGGACTAGCAATAGATAGTTTTTGATGCGACAATTTAACCAAATAATATTAATTTGGGGGTGATGGTAATGCTGGACAAGATCAGTAAGAAAATCTTGATGGAATTGCAGAGCGATGGACGCATCAGCAATGTGGAGCTGGCCGCGCGCGTGAACCTGTCGCCGGCCGCCTGCCTGGAGCGCGTGCGCAAGTTGCACGAATCCGGTTACATCATGGGCTATACGGCCCAGTTGAACCCGCAGCTGCTCGACGTGTCGCTGCTGGTGTTCATCGAAGTGGTGCTCGATCGCACGACACCGGAAGTGTTCGACGCCTTCAAGCATAGCGTACAAATCATTCCAGAGGTACTGGAATGTCACATGGTGGCCGGCGGTTTCGATTACCTGGTCAAGGCGCGCGTCAAGGACATGGCCGCCTACCGCGAATTCCTGGGCAAGACGCTGTTGCAGAAAGGTGTGCGGGAAACCCACACTTATGCCGTCATGGAAGAGGTCAAAAACACGACCAAATTGCCAATTAAGTGACCCTGGTGTAGCCGCCCCACTTTTCTGATTGAGCTATCGGAACAAATGTTGTAGGGTAGAACTACAATTCTGCTATCCGGTAGCCGCCTGAAACGCCGCGCAGACGGTCACTTCAGGGTGCAAAGTGGGCAATCGTGCCCACCCGCATACGGTTACGGCACGTCCCTTTCGCGGGACGTGACGGGTTCGCGCAGCGGGGGACAAATGAAGCAGTTGCAGCATCAGCTGGTGCGTTTCTTTGTATTCACGATCCTGGCCATGGCCGTCGCCTGTTGCCTGGCCTATCTGTTGTTGCTCTCGGGCGGCGACCATCCCTATCTGATTGCTTGCGTGGCCGCCGCCATCGGCGCCGCGCTGCTGGCGTTTGCCGGCCGTCCGCGCGGCGAGCCGGGCTTGCACCAGTTCGCCGACACGGTGGGCAACGCCATCGATGCCATCATGATCGGCGCGGCGGAAACCTCGTATTTTGTCGATTCCGTCAAACAGAAGGTGGAACTCGATGTCCGCACGGCCAGCGACATCGCCGACAGTTCCGTACAAAATGCCGCGATGACGGAAAAGATCGCCGCCAATGCGGAACGGGCCGCCAAGGTGGCCGCCGGCGTGCGCGTGGAAAGCGTGGCGGCGCGCGCCGAAGTGGACCAGGGCTTGCAGCGCATCAATAACGCACGCGAGGAAGCGCAAGGCGCTTCCAGCAACATGCTGAGCTTGCAGGAAAAATCCAAACGCATCACGGGCTTTACGGAAGCCATTTCCGATATTTCCGCGCGCACCAACTTGCTGGCGCTGAACGCCGCCATCGAAGCGGCGCGCGCCGGCGAACACGGGCGCGGTTTTGCCGTGGTGGCCGGGGAAGTGCGGCAATTGGCGCAGCGCACCAAGGAAGCCTCCGATGAAATCAGCGTGATGGTGCGCGAAATCAATGAACAGTCGGAAAAAGCCGCACGTGGCATGAGTTCGCTGGCGGCCGGCGTCACGGAAGCGGCGCGCAATGTGCAAAGCGTGCACGCCTCGCTCAGCCATATCGAGCAGTCATCGGGCGAGTCCGAGGACGAGATCGGGCAAATCGCCCGCGCCTCGCGCGAACACGTCGAGACGACGCAAGTGATCGCCGACGCCATCGGGCAAATCCGCGACAGCATGCTGTCGACGAATGCCGAATTGCCGCGCGCCACGCAATCGGCCATGGCCCTGGCCGAGCGGGCCGAAGTGATCGCCGGCGCCCTGGGCGAATCGAGCGTGGCCACGCCGCACGACGAGATCCGCGAGGCGGCCCAGCGCGCCGCGCGCGACGTGGGCAAACTCTTCGAGCAAGCGATCGCCTCGGGGCGCATCACGCGCGACGCCCTGTTCGACCGCCATTACCGCCCCATCCCGAATACCGATCCGCCCAAGCACAACACGAAATTCGACGCGTTCACGGACAAGGTGCTGCCCGACTTGCAGGAAGGCGTGCTGGCGGCATTGCCCCACCTGGCGTATGCGGGCGCCGTCGACAACAATGGATATTTTCCAACGCACAACAAGAAGTTTTCTCAGCCGCTGACGGGCGATTACGCCACCGATATCGTAAATAACCGCACCAAGCGCATCTTCAGCGACCGCACGGGCAAGCGCTGCGGCAGCAACACCAAGGCGTTCCTGTTGCAGACCTATAAACGCGACACGGGCGAAGTCATGCACGATTTATCCGTGCCCATCCACGTCGAGGGCAAGCACTGGGGCGGTTTTAGAATCGGTTACAGGTCCAGCAGCCACGCATAAAAAAAACGCCTGATGAGATATCAGGCGTTTTTTTGTCCTGTCGCAAGTCTTACTCGACGTGCGGCTTGGGCGCCACGCCGCCGCCGGCCGCCGTGGCCGTGCGCAGGGTGGGCGTGTTCATGCTTTCCAGGTGGTTGCGCAGCCATTTGTGGGCGGGGCTGCGGGCGTCGCGCTCGTGCCACAGCATGTCCAGGTGGACGGCTGGCAAGGTCAACGGCAAATCCTTGTACAGCAGCGATTCCGTCATGCCCGTCGAGGCGATCAAATGGCGCGGCAAGACCGTGATCAGGTCGGAATTGGCGACGACTCTTCCGGCCGTGAAGAACTGGTTGACCGTCAACAAGATGCGCCGTTCGCGGTGGATCTGCGACAGCGCCTCGTCGATCAAGCCATGCGCGCGGCCGGAAAAGCTCACCAATAAATGGTTCGCCGCGCAGTAGTTATCCAGGGTCAATTCCTTGTCGGCCAGCGGATGGCCGCGCCGCATCACGCACACATACTTGCCGGAATACAGGCGCTCGTGGCGGATGGGCGAACCCGTTTCACTCGACAATTGTGCCGCCACGCCGGGAAAAAAGCCCACGGCCAGGTCGATGTCGCCGCGCAGCAGCATGGGACGCGGTTCGCGCGTGGTCAGCGGCATCATGCGTACGTTGACGCCGGGCGCTTCCCGTTCGATCGAGCGCATCAGCGAAGGCAGCCAGAACGCGGCCGTCGCATCGGCCATGGCCATGCGGAAAGTGGCATGTGTTTTCGATACGTCGAAGGTTTCCGGCGTGACAGCCGCTTCCAGGCTGGCCAGGGCCGAGCGCACGGACGGCCACAGCGCTTCGGCGCGGGGCGTGGGTTTCACGCCATAGGCCGTGCGGATCAGCAATTCATCACCGAGGCTCTCGCGCAGGCGTTTGATGGCGTTCGATACCGCCGGCTGCGTCATCGCCAGGTGGCCGGCTGCGCGCGTCAGGTTTTGTTCCGTCATGACGGCGTCGAAAACACGCAGCAAGTTCAGATCCAGCGTCAGAAAACTCATGGAAAGCCCAAGATAAAAGTTGAATTGATTACTTAAGAGTGTAAACCGCGCCGGGCACGAATATTTTCACTCGTAAAAAAATATTACAGTTTTCCATTCACGATTCATATAATTGGTATCAAGAAATGGAATTAGATTTATATGTTGCACTGCACTATAGTACTGGCAAATTCTATAATGCACTGGAACACTATGTCTACCTTCGCCTCCGCCCTGTACGCAGTATCCGCACCCGTGCTGGAGATTTCCCTGCTGAACGCCCTGCAACTCGTGCTGGTGATCGTCGCCGTGGGCGCCTTCGCCCTGCTGTTCAAGCCTTTGCTGGTCGGCATCGCCCGCGCCATGATGCTGGTGGTGCGTCCCAAGCTGAGCCGCGAAGAGCGCCTGGCGCGCCAGCAGATGCGCGAAGCGCAAGCCTTGAAACGCACGCTCGGCAAGATGGATGGCGTATCGCCAAGCAATGCCGCCGAATTGCGCGCCCTGTCGACGCGTGCGTGAGCGAGCAACTGTTGCAGAATGACAAGCCGGCCTGCGCCGGCTTTTTTTACGCCAGCCGCCAGCCGATTACGCCATGTCGCCCAGCAAATGCGCGCGCAACATGGTGTCGGCCGGATGGGCACCTATCCAGATTTTCAGCAGCGCATTATAGAAAGCCAGGTCCGGCACCGTGTCGCCCACCTGCTTGCCGTTCAGCTTGCACAACGTTCCCTCTTCCGGCAGCCAGTCCACGGTGAGGATGTCGCCCTTCTTCAGGCCGGGCACCATTTCGAACATGGCGCCGAACTGCATCGTTTGGCTCAGCAGGCGCGTGCGGTCGGCCTGGTCGGAACTGCGCTTCAAGCCTTGCATGAAGGCTTGCCCCAGCTCGTCGGAAGTGATGTCGCGCAGCATGACGATTTCCAGGCGGCGCGGTCCGGGCAGCGCCAGGATGTCGGCCAGCTGGGTTTTCTTTTCCGGCAGGTACAGCGCGATCGTGTACACCTTGAAGATGACCTTGTAGCGCACACCGGCGCCGTTGAGTTTTAATTCGCGGCTGGCCAGCTGCACCGTGTCGTCCAGCTTGACGCCGCCCACCTCGACGGCGAGCGCTGGTCGTGCCACGGCGGTGCACAGGCTGGCGCACAGGCAGGCGGTGGCCAGGGAGCGGCCCAAACGGGATGTGCTTATTTGCATCTTCTACCTCCGTGGAAACCATGGGCTGTGGATAAGTCAGCACACAGTGTAGAACAGTTGGCAGAAGCTGGCGCCACGCAGACGTGGCCCGGGAGTGGCGCGGAAGAAAAGCTCAGGCTTTGGCGGCGGGCAGTTCCGCCTGCAGGCGTTCGTACTTGGCCATCAATTGCTCCGGGCTTTCGCGCCAGGCGGGATTGAAGGGGATGCAGCTGACGGGGCACACTTGCTGACATTGCGGCTCGTCAAAGTGGCCCACGCATTCGGTGCACTTGTTAGGATCGATTTCGTAGATTTCCGCGCCCATGTAGATCGCGTCATTCGGGCACTCGGGCTCGCAAATGTCGCAATTGATGCATTCGTCGGTGATCAGTAATGCCATGATTTCACTCTTACTTATTGCGATGAGGCAGCGTTGGCGGCAATCTTGTTTTGCAGCCAGCGGTTCACCGAGGGGAAGACAAACTTGGAGACGTCGCCGCCCAGCGCCGCGATTTCGCGCACGATGGTGCCCGAAATGAACTGGTACTGGTCGGATGGCGTCAGGAACATGGTTTCGACATCGGGCAGCAGGTAGCGGTTCATGCCCGCCATCTGGAATTCGTATTCGAAGTCGGAGACGGCGCGCAAGCCGCGCACGATGACCCGCGCTTCATGCTTGCGCACGAAATCCTTGAGCAAGCCGGAAAAGCTTTCCACTTGCACATTCGGATAGTGGCCGAGCACTTCGTTGGCGATTTCCAGGCGTTCGTCGAGCGAGAAAAACGGTTGCTTGTTCTTGCTGTCGGCCACACCGACGATCAGCTTGTCAAACAGACCCGATGCGCGGCGCACCAAATCTTCATGACCGCGCGTGAGCGGATCGAATGTTCCTGGATAAACGGCTACAACCATTGCGGCTCCCTGACGATGCACCAATATAGACGCGCATTATGCCTGAAATTGGTGACCACCTTGGTGTTGCGCCTCGGGCCAGGGAGCTTTTTTGCCTCATTTATAGGCAGATTCAGGCAGTAGCCGGCACTTTGTTGTAAGTTAGCAAATGATAATAAACGGTGCCCGCCTTGTCGGCGCGGATGACTTCCCACGGCGCCATCCACTCCGGTTTTTCCAGAGCGCTGGTTGCATCGAAGACGAGCGGCAAGCCCGATTCCGCATACACCATGCCGCCTTCCTTGAGCAGGTTGGCGCACAGCGGCAACACTTTCGCCAGGAAATCCTGCTGGTAGGGCGGATCGAGGAAGATCAGGTCGAAACGCTGGCCGCGCGATGCCAGGCCTTGCGCCGTCAGCAAGGCGTCGCCGCGCAGCAGCTGGACATTGTCGGCGCGCAATTTCGTCTTGTTTTCTTCCAGCTGGCGGATCACGGGCGTATGGGTGTCGACCATGGTGACGGCGGCGGCGCCGCGGCTGGCCGCCTCGAAGCCGAGTGCGCCGCTGCCGGCGAACAGGTCCAGCACCTGGGCATCGGTCCAGTCGCCGTCGCGCAAGTGGTTGATCCAGTTAAACACGGTTTCGCGCACGCGGTCCGGTGTCGGGCGCAAGCCCAGTGCCTGCAAAACAGGCAGCACGGAGCGCTTCCACTGGCCGCCGATGATGCGCACCTGGTTCGGTGGCGGCGCGTGGTGGACGGGGACTTTGGCGGGTTTCTTTATTTTCTTTTGCATGGGTATTTCTTCAATTCGATGGGGGCCACTATAGCATATGGCCCCCTCCCCCCTGCTGGCGCTGCCTGGCTATTTGGCTTGCGTGGCGAGGGAATTGAAATCGTCGATCCAGCCCTGCATGCGCTTGACGGCATGGGCTTTTTGCGCCGGCGTGGCGATCTTGATCACCGTCATGACCATCTGCGCCGTGCTGCTTTCGTAGGCATCGAAGAAGGCCTTGCGCTCGGAATGCTCGAGGCGCTCGAAACTGTCCTTGATCAGGGTGTTGATCAAGGTCACGGTGGCTTCCTTGCCGAGTTTTTCCTGGTGAACTTTCTTGACCAGGCTCAACACGTTCTGCTGGCGCCGCATGCGTTCGTCGAGCCAGATCTCGTTGTTCAGCGGACGCGCATCGGACGCCTTGCGGATGAGGGCTTCCTGCTCGCTGCTGAAGCTGCCGAACCACAGTTCGAATTGCTCCATGGCTTTCTTGTAGCGCAGTTTCTGGCGTTTCTCCTGGTCGCCGCTCAGGTATTTCTTGCGGTAATCCTCATTGTTCGACTTGAACTTCTTTTCCATCTGCGCGATCTGCTCGGGCTTGAGCGAGCGCGCCAGGTCGGCCAGCTCGGGCGCCGCCTTCAGCAACAGCGCCTGGGTGCGCTGCTTGATCTCGCTGTAATCCGCCAGCAGGTCCGCCTGCGTGGCATTGCCTTGCAACTGCTTCTGGCCCGTGCGCAGGATTTCCACGTAATCCTTCAATTGCGTCTTGCGGTGCCAGTCGAACAGCTTGTCGATATCGTCGCGCACCCAGCCCTTCTGGTCGCGGTCCAGGTCGACATACGCGTTCAGCCACCAGTACAGCACGGTATCGCCATTGTTGTAGGCCAGGCGCAAGCCGCTGCAACCGGCCATGACGACGAGCAGGATGGCCAGTAAGGCATACATCAAGCGGCTGGAAGACGTGGAAGACGGGGCCTGCGTGTTAAACTTTTTCATATTCTTAACTTATAAAAGACGGTCTATGAACGTTGTCATTCTCGC
Source organism: Janthinobacterium sp. SUN120 (assembly GCF_030397735.1). NCBI lineage: Bacteria > Pseudomonadati > Pseudomonadota > Betaproteobacteria > Burkholderiales > Oxalobacteraceae > Janthinobacterium > Janthinobacterium sp. SUN120. The sequence goes on from NZ_JAPUBW010000004.1 coordinate 307,625, forward strand.
TGCCGGTATGGGCAAACGCATGCAGTCGGCACTGCCCAAGGTATTGCACCCGCTGGCGGGCAAGCCGCTGTTGTCGCACGTCATCGACACGGCGCGCGGCCTGGCGCCGTCCCGATTATGCGTGATTTACGGGCATGGGGGCGCAGCGGTGCTGAAGTTGCTCGACGGCTACAAGGTGAACCATGGCGTGCAGATCGACGCCGCCGAGCAGGCGCAGCAGCTGGGCACCGGCCATGCCGTGCAGCAAGCGCTGCCTTTGCTGGATGACAGCGTGCCGACCCTGATCCTGTACGGCGACGTGCCGCTGACCAGCGCCGCTTCCCTGCAGCAACTGGTGCAGGCGGCCGGCAAGGACAAGCTGGCGATCCTGACCGTGGAACAGGACGAGCCGTTTGGCCTGGGCCGCATCGTGCGCGAGCACGGCGCCATCGTGCGCATCGTCGAGGAAAAGGATGCCACGCCCGCCGAGCGCGCCATCCGCGAGATCAACAGCGGCATCATGGTCGCGCCCACCGTGCAGCTCAAGCAATGGCTGTCGGCCTTGTCGAATGACAATGCCCAAGGGGAATACTATCTGACCGATATCGTCGCCCAGGCCGTCGCCGATGGCGTGGCCGTCACTTCGGCCCATCCGGCCGCCGTGTGGGAAGTGGCGGGCGTCAACAGCAAGGTGCAGCTGGCCCAGCTGGAACGCATCCACCAGAACAATATCGCGCAAGCGCTGCTGGAACGGGGCGTGACCCTGCTCGATCCGGCCCGCATCGACGTGCGCGGCGAACTCATTTGCGGCCGCGATGTCACCATCGACGTGGGCTGCGTGTTCGAAGGCCGTGTGGAACTGGGCGACGGCGTGCGCGTAGGCGCCAACAACGTCTTCATCAACGCCACGGTGGCCGCTGGCGCGCACATCAAGCCCTTCTGCCATATCGAGGACGCCATCGTCGGCGCCGCTTCCATCATCGGCCCCTACGCGCGCCTGCGCCCGGGCACGGTCCTGGCGGAAGACGTGCATATCGGTAACTTCGTCGAAGTGAAAAACAGCCAGATTGCCGCGCACAGCAAGGCCAATCACCTGGCCTATATCGGCGACGCCACCATCGGTTCGAAGGTCAACATCGGCGCCGGCACGATTACCTGCAACTACGATGGCGTGAACAAGTTCCGCACGGTCATTGAAGACGACGCCTTCATCGGCAGCGACAGCCAGCTGATCGCGCCCGTCACCGTCGGCAAGGGCGCCACCCTGGGCGCGGGCACGACCTTGTCGAAAGATGCACCGGCCGGCAAGCTGACCGTGTCGCGCGCGCGCCAGGTGACCATCGACGGCTGGACGCGTCCCGTGAAAATCAAGAAGTAAGCGGCGCAGTCAGCCCTTGCACACAGGCAGGCCGCATGGCCTGCCTTTTTTGTATGTGGATAACTCTGTGGGCAAGCCGCTGCACAAGTGGCGCATAAGCCTGTGTGCAAGCCTGCGTATAAGCTGTAGGCAAGTTTTTCAATCTGGCCCGCCATGCGCGTGTCGCTGCCTTTTCCGCTGATTCCAGCGGCTTGCCAGCGATGCAATCGCCTTTTCCTGCGGATTGTGGATAACTCTGTGTGTAAGCCTGCGGATAAGCGCTGGATAGCGTTGGTACAAGTGGGGATAACTGCAGTTTTGTCACCTGCTTCCCACATATTGCTGTGGGTAAGCCTGTGGAAAAGCCGTGCACAGACGGTGGATAGCTGGTGGGTAAGTCTTGCGTTGGATCAAGCAACAGCCGAAAGTCGGGCTTCCGGCTGTTGCCGCCGCATCAGAAGCGGCGATTGAGTTCGACCCACAGGCGGGCCGAACTGCGCGCCGCCAGCAGGACGGGCGTGCCGCCGATGGGCTTGGCGACGTACGCGCGGGCATTCCACTGCTGCCCGTCCGCCCAGTTCACGCCCAGTCCGGCGCCGTGCAGGCGTGCGCTGTTCGGTCCCGGCGTCCAGCGCTGCTGGTTCACCGTCACGCGTGCGCTGTCGACGAAGGCCACGGCTTGCCATTGTCCCGCGTCGCTGGCGCTCAGTTCATGCCGCCATTCGGCGCTGCCGAAATAGCCGAGGTCGCCAGCTGCCGCGCCCACGTCATACGCGCGTACCGTGTACGGGCCTCCCACGCTCATCTTTTCGGAGGAATCGAGGTTGCTGTCCGCCCACTGTCCCGCGAAGGCCAGGTACACGGCGTTGCGCTGGTCCAGGTTTTGCAGGCGCGACAGGTTGACGTTCCATTTCGCAAAATTGCCATGGCTGCGGGCGCTGAAGGCATCGTTCAGGCGCGTCAGCGGGTCGCTGATGTCGAGCTTGCCAGCCGTCGCGGCCACGCTCCAGCTGGTGATGGCGCCAGCGAAGGCGGCATCGTGCACGTCGCCGCCCAGGGTGGCGCTCAGGTTGTCCAGGCGGCGGTCGCTGCGCATGGCGCTGGCGTCGATGCGGTCGCGCAAGTGCACCTGGTCATATTGCAGCTGGATCGACATGTTCGCATCGCGGCTGCGCAGCAGCGGATGGCGCAGCCAGGCACTGGCGACCTGGGCCGTGCCATGTGCGTGCAGCGGGCGCATGGCGCCTTCCAGGCGGTAGCGCAGGGCGGACATGGCCACCCCGGCGCGCGTGCCGGCGCCGTTCAGCAGCAGGTCATAGCCGAGCCGCGCATACGACATGCCCGTGCCCGAGCTGAGCACGCTGGCGCTGGCCACGTCGCCCTGGTGCAGCTGGTTGTACAGGTACACGGTGGCGCCAAGGCGGGCGCGGCCCGTGTAGCGGTTGCCATTGTTGTCGAGGAAGGCAGCGCCAGCCATGCGAGGACCGGACCAGGCATCGACCAGCAGGTCGGAGCCGCCCACTTCGGCGCCGGGCGTGAGCGTGGCCGTGATGGCGACATTCGGTATGTCGGACAGCAACAGCAAGCTGCGGTCGAGTTCCGCCTGGCTGATGGTCTGGCCCGTTTGCAGCGGCGCCAGCGTGGCGTGCAGCAAGGCGTCGCTGACGTCGCTGCGGTTGTCGATGCCCACCTTGCCGTAGCGCGCCTCGAGCACGTCGATGCGCACGATGCCCTGGCGGATGGTCTGGGCGGGCACGATGGCGCGCGCCAGCGGATAGCCATGGGCGCGGTAGTAACTGGTGATGCGGGCCGCCAGTTCTCCCAGTTGCTCAAGGGACAAGGTCGTGCCATGGGCGCTGGCGACGAGCGCCTGCAAGGTGGCCGCATCGAACGCACTGTTGCCGGCGATGTCGATCTGCGTGACGAGAAAGGGCGCGCTGGCGGGCAGCGGCGCGCCCTCTTTCTGTTCGATGCGCAGCGCCGGCGCGCCGGGAGCAACATTGGCGGGCGTGGCTGGCTGCAACTGGCGCAGGATGGCGCCCGCATCGGGCACGACCGGGGTGGTTTGTGCTATGGCGCATGGCGCAAAGGCCAGCAGCAGCAGGGACAGCAACGGTTGTTGCATCAGGTGTCGCGGAGTCAAGGAATGAGTCATGGTGTTATTGATTTACGTTAAGCATGTTGGCGGGCAGCTTGACGCCGCCCAGGACGACTTGCAGGGCCGGGCCGCGGCTGCCGATCTGCATGCTGGTGTTTGGCAAGGCATTGCTGGCGGCGGCAGTGCCGGCCGGGGCATCCGTCTGCGTGACGGTAATGGTGGGTGCGGCGGCCAGCGTGCCGGGACGCGTGTCGGCAAAGCTGCCCAGCACTTGCGCCTGCAGTTGCACCACGGCTGCCTGGGCTGGTGGTGGCAGGCTGGCCGACTTCAAGGTCAGGGCGCCGGCATTGCCCTCGGCTTGCACGAAGGCATAGTCGTTTGAAGCCAGGCCGCTACCCGTGATGGCGTAGGTGCCGGCCGGACTGCGGGCCGTGGCCGGGCTGATCCAGGCCAGGGTGCCGCTGGTGGCGTCCCCCAGGGTGTCGCTGCCCAGCAGGCCGCTGACCTTGCCGCTTAACTGTTCTGGCGTGCGGCCACCCGTCAGGCTGGTGGCCGTGGCCGTCAACAGCAAGCTGGCCTTGGCAATATCGGCGGTGATGTTGCCCGGTTGCACGAGTGCATAGTTGCCCGCATCCGCACCCTGCAAGGTGTAGCCGTCGACGATGACGTTTTTCCCTGTTCCGGCGTGCTTGTCGGCAAAGCGGGCAGTGCCGCCGGCCACGCTCAATTGGTCGTCGCCCAGCGCCAGCACGCTGGCCGTGCCTGTCAGCGTGGCGCCCGTGGTGGCGTCATACACTTTATTTGCCGCACCCACGCCGCTCACGCTGGCAGTAGCTTTACTGATGTCGGCCGTGACCTTGCCCGGCTGCACGAGGTCATAGTTGGCCGCATCGGCGCCTTGCAAGGCAAAGCCGCTCAGGGTGACGGTCTTGCCCATGCCCGCGTTCTTGTCGGCAAAGCGGGCCACGCCGCCGGTCACGCTCAACTGGTCACCGCCCAGCGCCTGCACGCTGGCCTTGCCCGTCAGGGTGGCGCCCGTGGTGGCGTCATACACTTTGTTTGCCGCACCCACGCCGCTCACGCTGACAGTAGCTTTACTGATGTCGGCCGTGACCTTGCCCGGTTGCACGAGGTCATAGTTGGCCGCATCCGCGCCTTGCAGGGCAAAGCCGTCGAGGGTAACGGTCTTGTCCATGCCCGCGTTCTTGTCGGCAAAACGGGCGGTGCCTCCGCTTACGTTCAGCTGGTCATCGCCCAGCGCCTGCACGCTGGCTTTGCCTGTCAAAGTGGCGCCCGTGGTGGCGTCATACACTTTATTTGCCGCACCCACGCCGGCGACGACCACGCTGGCCTTGCCGATGTCGGCCGTGATGTTGTTCGGCTGCACCAGCACATAGTTGCCCGCATCCGCACCTTGCAGGCTGTAGCCATCGACGATGACGGCCTTGCCCTTGCCTGCGTTCTTGTCGGCAAAGCGGGCCACGCCGCCGGCCACGCTCAACTGGTCGCCGCCCAGCGCCTGCACCTTGGCCTTGCCCGTCAGGATGACGCCGGTGGTGGCGTCATACACCTTGTTCGCCGCACCCACGCCGGCGACGACCACGCTGGCCTTGCCGATGTCGGCCGTGATGTTGTTCGGCTGCACCAGCACATAGTTGGCCGCATCCGCGCCCTGCAAGGTAAATCCGTCGAGAGTGACGGCCTTGCCCATGCCGGCGTTCTTGTCGGCAAAACGGGCGGTGCCTCCGCTTACGTTCAGCTGGTCGTCGCCCAGCGCCTGCACGCTGGCCTTGCCCGTCAAGGTGGCGCCCGTGCTGGCGTCATAGACTTTATTGGCCGCCCCCACGCCCTGCACATTCAGCGTGGCGCGGTTGACGGTGGCGCTGTGCCTGCCGCCTTCCAAGGTGTAGTTGCTGGCCTGGCCCGTGCTGCCGTCAGCCAGCGTCAGCGTGCCGTTGGCCATGGTCTTTTTTCCACCCGCGTTTTTGTTGTCGAGGATACCGTTACCCGACAGCAACAGGCTCTCGCCTTGCACCAAGCCGTTCAGTGTCAGCAGACCGGCCGCCATGCTGGCGCTGCCGTCATAGGTGCGCGTGCCGTTCAGACTGATGACGGCCCGGTTGATCGTCAGGGCGCCCGCCTGCAGGTCGATGTCATACCCTTGTTGGCCGGAATACAGGTAGGTGCCGGCGGCGTTGTAGAGACCGGCATCGCGAATGGCGCCGTACACGCTGTTGCTTGAGGAAAAGACTTGCCCGGAGTCGGCAGCGCCAGCGATCGAGTAACGGGCATTGGACAGGCCCCCCGCATAGCTTTGGCCATCGTAAGTCTTGCTGACCGCATCCGAGGTGACGGTCAGGGCGGTCAGGAAACTGCGCAGCAACGGCGCCGTCTGGCCTTCATAGATGCGCCAGATGGCGCCGCTGCCGGCGTTCGTGGCCATGTCCCAGCCACCGAAACTCGATTTCGAGTGCAGTTGCGCATCGCTCAAGGCGTGCACGTTCGACTGTGAGCCGCCACCGCTGCCGATGCCCGAGACGCCGTCAGTACTGGTCCAGAAGCTGTTGTTTACCTGGCTGAAGTTGGTGCCGATCAACGCGCCCTTGCTGGTTTCGCCCTTGACCATGCCCGTCGCGTACGTGTTTTCGACGATACCGCTCATGTTGAGGCCGATCAAGCCGCCCACGGACGTGCTGCCGCTGACGGCGCCGCTGGCGTAGCTGTTGTTGATATTGCCGTCGTTCGTGCCGAGCAAGCCGCCAACGGACTCGCGGCCATTGACCGTTGCGCTACTGTAGCTGTTGGAAATGAGGCCCCTGCCGTAGCCTGCCAGGGCGCCGACGTGGATGACGCCGCTGATGCTGCCGCCCAGTAAGCCGATATTGCTGATGACGGAGGAGCTATCCGCATAGCCGAACAAGCCGACGATATCGAAGTCGGACGCGATGGTCAGTCCGCTGATGGTATGGCTCTGGCCGTTCAAGCTGCCGGTGAAGATATTTTCTATGCCGCCGCCCAGGCCGTTTGCCATGCCGACAGGAATGAATCCATTCCTGCCCCAGACGCCCTTGCCGCCCGCCGTGGCGCTGGCATCGATGTTGGCGCCCAGCACGTAGCTGCCATTGAGTGCCATGGACATCAATTGCAGCTGGTGCGCATTGTAGATCGTTGTGGAATACTCGGATGCCAGCATGGGATAGGTCCCGCCTTCGCCATGGCCGGCATTATTCAAGTTGCCGTCCACGTTGACCAGCACCCAGTTATTGCCCTGCGCGCCAGGCGTGGTGGTGAAATTGAATCCCGTAAAACTGCTGGCCGTGCGCATCTGCGTGTCCGTCAGGCCGGTGCCGCCCTTGGAGGTCGCCTGGCCCGTACCGTCGATAGACCAGAAACTGTTGCTGATTTGCTGGGGCGCGCTGTTGCTGCCGATCAAACCGCCGAAGTTGGTGCCGCCGTCGGCGATGAGCAGGCGCCCCGCCGCGTAGCTGGTATTGACGGATCCAGCTCCCCAGTTGGTGCCCACCAGGCCGCCGATCTCGGTCTTGCCCGCCACGCTGCCCGTGGCATAGCTGTTGCTGATCGTTCCCTGGTTGATGCCGACCAGGCCGCCGCTCTGGGTATTGCTGCTGACGGCGCCCGAGGCGTAGCTGTTGACGATGGTGCCGCTGTTGCGCGCCACCAAGCCGCCGCTGATGAAGCCATCGGCGATGACGTCGAGCGCCGCATAGCTATTCTTGATCGTGCCCTTATTGTCGCCCACCAGGCCACCGGCGTAATAGTGGGTCTTGATGCGGCCGCCATTCAAGCCCACATTCTGGATCAGGGCATCCTTGGTGGTAATGGAAAACAAGCCGCTGCCGCCGCCGGACCCGGACATCATGCTGAGCTGATTGATGGAATGGCCGAGACCGTCGAAGATGCCGCCAAAGGCCGCATCCCTGCCCAGCGGCACGAAGCCCGCATCCCACCAATTGGGGTTCCAGGCGGCCGAGGCGGTGGCCGAGGCGTCGATGTCGGCGCCGAGCACAAAATTGCCGTTCAGTTTGCCATTGATCCCTTGCAAGTCGGTGCCCGTGACACTGCGGTAAGCGCCCAGCTGGGTAATCACCGTGTAGCCGGTGCGCACGCCGTCCGCGCCCAGCTTGGTGCTGAAGTTTTGCCCGGCGGGCAAACTCACCTGTGCGCCGTTGCCCAGCTGATACACGGCCGTGTTGCCGGCAGCGGCGGCGCCCTGGCCGTATTCCAGCGCCAGGCTGGCCGTGCCGGAACCGTTCAGGTTGGCGTTGATATTGATGTTGCGCTGCGCATTCAAGGTCAGTTCATTGGCCGACCAGCTGACCTGGTCGTTGACGTGCACGTCGCCGGCCGTGCCGTGGCTGCCTTGCGTGCTCTGGATCACGACATTGCCGTTGCGCAAATTGGCCGTCAGGGCGGCGCCGCTGATATCGCCGCCGCTGGCGGCGATGGTGAAGTCGACGGGGTCGATCAGCCAGGTGCCGGCGCGGCCCTGGGCAGCGGCCGTGCTGATGCGGGTATCGTTGCCGATCTTCACGTGGGCGGCGCTCGTTTCGATGAAGCCGCCATTGCCGCCCGCGGGGGCGCTGGCGTCCAGGGTGCCGCTCACATGGGTGGTGCCGGCGGCCATGCCGCCGAGCAAGATGATGCTGCCATCGCGCTGCTCCACGCTGCGCGCCTCGATGACGCCCGTGTGGTTGACGACGCTGGCCAGCAGCGAATCGCGGGCGCCTGCGCTCATCAGCACCTGGCCGCCATCGGCGCGGATCAGTCCGCCGTTCTCGGCCAGGTTGTTCAGGGTGCTTTGCTCGATGCGCAGTTGCAGCAGGCGCGCGCCGTCAAAGCTCAGGGTGGCGGCGCTGCCGGCGCCCAGGGCGACCGTGCCCAGGCGGGCCGAGATGGCGCCCTGGTTGCTCACTTGCCGGCCCAGCAGGGCGACATAGCCGCCATCGGCCGCGCGCAGCGTGCCTTCGTTGACGACCTTGCCAGTACCTTGGCCGCCGAACGCGTGTTTCGAACCGCCCAGGCTGGCGCTGTCGACGTCGAGCGTCGAAGCCACCAGGCCGCCCACGTTGACTTGCGCGCCGCGGCCGAACAGCACGCCGTTCGGATTGATCAGGTACACCTGGCCATTCGCGTTGACTCTGCCGAGGATCTGCGTGCCGTTGCTGTCGAAGATGCGGTTGACGGCCAGTGCGCTCGCCGAAGGCTGGACGAAGTTGACGGTTTCCTTGGCGCCCACGTTAAAACTGTTCCAGTTCAGCGCGGCCTGCGCGCTGAACTGATGGATGGTGGTGGTGCCGCCTTGCTGGCTGATGCTGGCCGTGCCGCTCACCACCTGCCCGCCCGTGGGCGCGGCCTGTGCCGGCCCTCCCAGCGCCAGCGCCGTCATGGCGGCCGCTGCCGCGGCCAGTTTGCGGCGGCTGCCCTTGCCGCGTCCGCGCGAGGTTTCCGCGACGGCGACCCAGGCGTTCAAGACGTGGCTCCAGACGAGGCGGTAGATGTGGTTCAACGATCCGTGACGGTGCATGCGATGTCCTTGTTGAGATGAATAGGGAGACGCCCGCGCGCCTGCGGACCTGGCCGGGCTGGCGCGAGCGGGAAATGGGGAAAGAACGGGTCAGGAAAGCGGCGCGAACAAGGAGGGGCCGGTGAGGTGGCTGGCGAGTTGGTTGCGGTGCATGTTTTCCCTGTGCTGTGCGTGGACGGCGTCCGTTGCGGCTTTTGTTGCTTTTTTAAATATAAACGTTATAAAAAGCTACAAAGATTTCTGAACGGAAAGATATCAGAACGGGGAAATTTAAAATTGAGCAAACCTGAGCGATTCCCGACTGATTTAGTCGGGAATGCGCGCGGGCGTCAGACGGGCAGGCGCAGGGCGAAGCTGATGGTGCCGTTGTTGCCGGCGCTGGCCAGTATCACCTGGCCGCCGTGCAATTCGGCGATGCGCTGCACCAGGTACAGGCCCAGGCCGGCGCCAGGCTTGTGCTGGGCGATGCGGCCACGGAAGTATTTCTGGAACAGGCGCGGGATTTCATCGGCGGGCAGCGGCTCGCCTTCGTTGCTGACGGCGATCTGCACGCGGCCGTCCTCGAGCGTGCCGGCCTGCACGCGGATCGCCAGGGCTTGCGGCGCGTGCCGGTCGGCATTGCTGAGCAAGTTGCGCAGGGCCACGCGCAGCAGGCTGGCGTCCACCACGGCGCTGGCGGGCAGCGCCTGCACGCTCGCTTCGATGCGGCCCGGCGGCCATTCGGCCAGCACTGCCGTCAGCAGCGCGGGCAAGTCGCATGGCAGGGGCCGGAAGGTTGCCGCGCTCGTTTCCATGCGGTCGGCGCTCAGGTATTCATCCACCAGCGCCGTCATGCGGCCGCTCGCTTCGCGCAGGTTCTGGCAGCGCTGCAGGGTTTTTTCCCGCGGCGCGTCCGTGTTGCGGGCAATTTGCTGGGCCGTGGTATTGATGATGGCCAAGGGCGTGTGGAATTCATGCGACACCATGGCAACGAAATCCTGCTGCTCTTCGCGGGTGCGGGTTTCCACTTCCAGCGCGGCGCGCAATTCGCCTTCGAGCACGGCGCGCCGGCCGATTTCCTGCCGCAGCGCCACGGTGCGCAGCGCCACCTGCTCTTCCAGGCGTTCATTCAGGGCGCGCACGGCGCTGACGGCCTCCGCCTGTGCCCGGTCCTTGGCGCGGCGCAATTCGGCGTAGCGGCGGTTGAGGCGCAGGCTCATCAGCATCATGTGCACGAAGGCGCCCAGGGTGGCCGCATGGTTGGTCCAGAAGTTCGGCGGCACGATGGCCATATTGCGCAGGAAACTGATCACCACGCCCGCGTAAAAGATGCCGAAGATAAACAGGAAAGCGTGCGCCGGACGATGCCCGCGCAGCGCCAGCCAGCTGGCCAGGGCGATGAACAGCACGATCAATGGCAAGGCCGTCATTTGCACGACGAGCACGCCGGCGGCATAGTCGCCGTGCAGCACCAGCAACGCCCCGCACAGCGCGGCAGCGGCCGTCAAACCCACCACGACGCGGCTGAAACGGGGATACAGGGCGGGCAGTTCCAGTTGCAATGTGGAAAAACGCGCGCCGACGGCGATGGACATCGCCATCGACACGCCCAGCATGGGATCGGACAGCCAGTTCGGCATGGTGAAGATTTGCTGGGGAATGGCGATCGTCAGCGCTTCCGTCGTGGCATTCGTCAGCACGTACAGCAGATACCAGCCGCTGTGGGCTTCGCGCGTCATGCGCCAGAAAAAGATATGGAACAGGATCAAGAGCAAATAACTGCCGAACTGCAAGCCGTAGTACAGGTATTCGCGGCGCGAAGCGTTGTCGAAGGCATCGCTGGGCAGCAAGGTCAGCTCCGTCGACATGGCTTTTTTGCTGTGCAGGCGCACCAGCCAGCGCTGTAGCGTGTCGGCTTGCAGGCGCAGCGGAAACACCACCTGGCGCGCATCGATGGGCCAGTTGCCGCGCGCCACGTCGGCGCCCGCTTCCTGCAAGACCCAGTGGCCTGCCGCGTCCCAGCGGTACAGCCGCACGTCGTCGAGCACGGCGTTGCTGAAACGCACGACCCATTCATCGGGGGAGCCTGCCGCGCGCGTCACGTCCAGGCGCAGCCAGACGGCGTCCTGCGTGTAACCGGCGCTGACGGCGCCGGGCAAGGTGCGCCAGCCTGGCGCCGCCAATGCCGCATCGGGCCCCAGCCGGCCCGTGGCATCGCGCAGCATCTGCAGGTGGCCGCTGGCGGACACGGGCTGCCCGCTGGCCGGCAGCAGCAGCGGCGCAGGCACGGGCGCGGCAACTGCAAGTGCAGCATGGGGGAACAGGGCGGTGAATAACAGGCAAAGGGCGAGCAGGATTTTCATGGCGAGGCAGCTTACCACGGCCAGTGTGGGAGTCAGAAAGACAACTTCCCGGCCCCACGGCGATCGGTTATCCTTGCGCCATGTTGAACCTCATCCTGCTTGAAGACGAAGCCGTGCTGCGCCACGAGTTGACCGAGTTTCTCGGCGACTGCGGCTACCGCGTCAGCGCCGTGGCCGACCTGGCCGCCTTCCACGCCTGCTACGCGCCGGCCGTGCACCGCATTGCCATCATCGACCTGGGCTTGCCCGATGGCGAAGGCATGGTGCTGGTGCGCGCCTTGCGCGCGCAGGGGCAGCCCATCGGCATCGTCGTGTTTACGGCGCGCGGGGCCACGCAGGATAAGGTCAACGGACTGGGCGGTGGTGCCGACTATTACCTGCCGAAGAGCGCCGACCTCGATGAGCTGGCCGCCACCCTGGGCGCGCTGGCGCGGCGCCTGGGTGCGCCGCCTGCCGACGCGCCGCCGCCCGCCACGGCCTGGGTGCTGGAACTGGGACCGCGCCGCCTCTTGCCGCCCGGCTGCGGCGCTATTGCGCTGTCGCAACAGGACGTCACCGTGCTGCACGTGCTGATGGCCGAGCCGGAACGCATCGTCAGCCGCCAGCAGATCGTGCAATCGCTGGGCGAGGATTTTCTCACCTACGACCAGCGCCGCCTGGACACCCAGATCAGCCGCTTGCGCCGCAAGGCGGAACAGGCGGCGGGCCTGGCCTTGCCCATCAATACCGCCCGCAACGCCGGCTACCGCTTCTATGCCGAAGCGGAAGTGCGCCCCTGAGTTTTCCCGTCTGCCGCCGCGGACAGGCTGTGGATAAGCCTGTCGATAACTGGACTACTAACTTGTTGGCAAGCTGTGTGCAGCCGGTGAACAAGTCAAGCTGGCAGTAGCTTGTCTACTCTTTCCATCCCGGTGCGGCGCCATCGCGGGCCGCCTGACGCTGCTTCCCCGCGCATCCCTTGCTCTGCTGCCATGGCTTGCCCGCATCATGCTTGTGTATAAGCCTGTGGGCAAGTTCGGCATAAGCGGTGGAAAAGCACCGTATAAGTGTGTGGGCAAGCGGTGTGCAAGCAGTGGATAAATGAAAGTAAAAAATCACACGGCGATGCGCGTCTCGAATTTGCTGCGGAACGTGGAAAAATAGCTCTTCACGTTCCGCACATTCGCGTGCGCGGCAAACAGGCGGTGCGCCAGCGCGTGGTAGGCGGGCATGTCGGCCACCTGCACCATCAGCACGAAGTCGGGGCCGGGCGAGACGCGGTAGCATTGCAGCACGGCGGACTCGCCCGCCACGAGTTGCTCGAATTCCGCCATGCGTTCCGCCGCCTGCACGTCGAGCGTGATTTCCACGATGGCCGTCAGGCGCGCGCCCACCAGTTGCGGCGCGACGATGGCCACTTGCCGTTCGATGACGCCGCTTTCCCGCAAATGCTTGACCCGCCGCAAACAGGTGGGCGCCGAAACGTGCACCGCTTGCGCCAGCTCACTGTTGGTTTGCGATGCATCAATTTGCAAGGCGTTCAGGATGCGACGATCGATCTCGTCGAGGGTAATGTTGCTATCGCTCATGGTTTTGATGAATTGGAAAATAAATTGATTCTAAATGAAATAATATTTCATCACAAAATGAGTATGAAATATTCGGTCAAAAATGCACAGATTTAGAAAGCATATTTCATTCACTCTGCATTAGCATGCTTGCATTGATTAAATTTTAGACAGAGGTTTCCATGTGCGGCATCGTCGGCGCGGTAGCGCAACGTAATATCACTCCCATCCTGCTCGAAGGCTTGAAGCGCCTGGAGTACCGCGGCTACGATTCCTGCGGCATCGCCCTGCATGCGGATGGCCGCTTGCAGCGTTCGCGCTCCACCTCGCGCGTGGCGGAATTGGAAAAGCAGATCGCGGAAGAAGGCTTGAGCGGTTTCACGGGCATCGCCCACACGCGCTGGGCCACGCATGGCGCCCCTGTCTCCTTCAATGCCCACCCGCACTTCTCCCCGACGGAAGAGAACGCCCGCGTGGCGCTGGTGCACAACGGCATCATCGAAAACCACGACGAATTGCGTGCCGAACTGACGGCCTTGGGTTACGTCTTCCAGAGCCAGACGGACACGGAAGTGATCGCCCACCTGGTCGAGCACATGTACAACGGCGATTTGTTTGAAACCGTGCAGCAGGCCGTGAAACGCCTGGACGGCGCGTATGCGATCGCCGTCTTTTGCCGCGACGAGCCGCACCGCGTGGTCGCCGCGCGCCAGGGCTCGCCCCTGATCGTCGGCCTGGGCAATGGTGAAAACTTTGTCGCGTCCGACGCCATGGCGCTGGCCGGCACGACGGACCAGATCATTTACCTGGAAGAAGGCGACGTGGTCGACCTGCAACTGTCACGTTGCTGGATCGTCGACGTGGATGGCAAGCCCGTCGAGCGCGAAGTGAAGACCGTGCACGCCCACACGGGCGCGGCCGAGCTGGGTCCGTACCGCCACTACATGCAAAAGGAAATCTTTGAGCAGCCGCGCGCCATCGGCGACACGCTCGAAGGCGTGACGGGCATCATGCCGGAATTGTTCGGCGACAACGCTTATGCCATCTTCAAGCAGATCGACCGCGTGCTGATCCTCGCCTGCGGCACCAGCTCGTATGCGGGCATGACGGCCAAGTACTGGATCGAAGCCATCGCCAAGGTGCCCGTCAGCGTGGAAGTGGCCAGCGAATACCGCTACCGCGACAGCGTGCCACACCCGAACACGCTGGTGGTGACGATTTCGCAAAGCGGTGAAACGGCCGACACCCTGGCCGCGCTGAAACATGCGCGCAGCCTGGGCATGCAGCACACCTTGACCATCTGCAACGTGGCCACCAGCGCCATGGTGCGCGAATGCGCCTTGGCCTACATCACGCGCGCCGGCGTGGAAGTGGGTGTGGCTTCCACCAAGGCGTTTACGACGCAGCTGGCCGGCCTGTTCCTGCTGACCCTGTGCCTGGCGCAAGTCAATGGCCGCTTGAGCGAAGAACAGGAAGCGGCGCACCTGAAAGCCATGCGTCACTTGCCCGTCGCCATCGCGTCTGTGCTGGCGCTGGAGCCGCAAATCATCGCCTGGTCGGAAGAATTTGCGCGCAAGGAAAACGCCCTCTTCCTGGGCCGCGGCATGCACTACCCGATCGCCCTGGAAGGCGCCTTGAAGCTGAAGGAAATTTCGTATATCCACGCCGAAGCGTATCCGGCCGGCGAACTGAAACACGGCCCGCTGGCCCTGGTGACGAATGAAATGCCGGTCGTCACCATCGCGCCGAACGACGCCCTGATCGAAAAGCTGAAATCGAACATGCAGGAAGTGCGCGCCCGTGGCGGCCAGCTGTACGTCTTCGCCGACGTCGATTCGCGCATCAGCTCCGGCGAAGGCTTGCACGTGATCCGCCTGCCCGAGCACTACGGCGATTTGTCGCCGATCCTGCACGTGGTCGCGCTGCAATTGCTGGCCTACCACACGGCGCTGGCGCGCGGCACGGATGTGGACAAGCCACGCAATCTGGCCAAATCGGTGACGGTGGAGTAAACCGGACGGATGGCGCCTGTCGCTGGCGGCGCGCTGCCGCCGGCGGGGCGCTCGTCAGCCAGGGGCCGGGTGGGCGCGGGAACGGTACTGCTCTATCCACTTGACGGACTGTGCGATGCCGCCGAAGGGAAAGAAATGCAGGCTGACCTCGCCGTGTGCCGCTGTCAGCCCGGCGGCCAGGCGCTCGACAAACAGGTCCGGCCCCGCCGTGCCGAACAGCTTGCCGATGGACACGCCGTACTTGGACCACATCGATGCGCAGGCGCTCACCCCGCACAATGCGGCATAGCGGGCCAGCACCGCGATGCTCGCGGGACCCGGCACGCCCACGCGCACGGGATGGTCAATGCCCCGCTCGCGCAGCGCTTTGAGCCACGTCAACACGATGTCGGCATCAAACGCAAACTGCGTGACGATCAAGGGCGTCATGCCGCGCTGCGCGATGCTGCGGCACTTGCGTTCGAGCACATCCCACTGCTCGGCCTTGCTCATGACCGGATGGCCTTCCGGATGACCACCCACGCCGATCACCTTCATGCCTGCGCGCTCGAACACGCCTGTGTCGATCAGCGCGGCACTGTCGGAAAACGGCCCCATCGCGGTGGATGGATCGCCGGCGATCACGAAGCAGCGCTCGACGCCCGCTTCGGCGACGGCGCGCTGGATGAATGACTCAAATTCGGCGAACGAAGCAATACGGCGGGCGGACAAGTGCGGCATGGGTTCGAAGCCGAGCGTGCGCACGGTGCGGGCCGCGGCCAGCCGCGCGGCGTCGTCCTCGCGCGGCAGGTAGGGAATGGCAATGGTGGACGCGGGCGCTATCCGCGGCGCCGCCGCGCTCAACGCCGGCATGTCCTTGGCACTGACTTCCAGGGAATAGGCGTGCGTGATGTGGCCGGCGGACCCGAGCTGAGCGGGATGCATCAAGAGATGACCCATGGCGTCGCTGCGGTCACTGCGCACTGGCGCTGGCCGGCTGGCGCGCCAGTGCGATGAAGGCGCGCACGTAGTCGATGGCGGTGTCCGTCTCGCGTGCCCCCAGGAAAATCTGCTTGGCGATGCCGCGCTCGCCCAGCCGCACAGGCACCACGTCCATCTTGGCTGCGTACTCCTCGACCAGCCAGCGCGGCAGGGCGGCCACGCCGCGGCCGCTGGCTACCATCTGCAGCATGATGTCGGTGGTTTCGATGGCTTTGTGGCGCTTGGGCGTGACACCAGCCGGCAAGAGGAATTGATTGTAAATATCCAGGCGCTCGATGTCCACGGGGTAGCTGATCAGCACTTCCTGCGTCAGTTGCTGGGGCTGCACATAGGCTGCCGCCGCCAGCGCATGGCCCTTGGCCACGACGAGCACTTGCTCATAGTCGAACACGGGTTCGAACGTCAGCCCCGGCTTGTACAGCGGGTCGGGCGTGACGAGCAAGTCGATCTCGTAGCCGAAGAGCGCGCCGATTCCGCCGAACTGGAACTTCTGCTTGACGTCCACATCCACGTCGGGCCATGCGGCCAGATACGGCGACACCACCTTCAGCAGCCACTGGTAGCACGGGTGGCATTCCATGCCGATGCGCAGTGCGCCGCGCTCGCCCTGCGCGAACTGGCCCAGGCGTTCTTCGGCCAGGTCCAGTTGCGGCAGCACCCGGTTCGCCACCGCCAGCAGATACTGGCCGGCTTGCGTCAGGCGCAGGTTGCGCCCTTCGCGCAGCCAGACGTCGGTGCCCAGTTGCTGCTCCAGCTTCTTCATGCTGTGGCTCAGGGCCGACTGGGTCAGGTGCAGCACGCCTGCGGCGGCCGTCAGCGACCCTTGTTTCTCGACCTGCTGGACGATGCTGAGGTGGATGCGTTCAAGCATTGAGATGAGCCATGTTCATGGATGTATGAAATAAGACCATTATACTTCATCGATTCCCGCCGCTATCATCGATCCCCTTGTTGCCTGCACTTTTACGGCCCTGGCGCATCCATCCACATGAAAGCAAACATGACACGTCCACTTCGTTTAGTCGCGGTTTCCGGCGGGCTGCAACGCCCTTCCAAGGCGGCCGCCCTGGCAGAGCACCTGATGGACCTGATCGCCGAGGAAGTGCTGTGCGAACAACGCCTGGTCGAACTGGGCCAGCTCGCACCACAGCTGGCCGGCGCGGTCTGGCGCTCCCACCTGCCCGAGACGGTGGAACAGGAACTTGTTGCCGTCGAGCAAGCCGACATCCTGGTGGTGACAACGCCCGTCTACCGTGGCTCCTACACGGGACTGTTCAAGCATTTCTTCGACTTCATTCATCAGGATGCCCTGATCGACAAGCCCGTCCTGCTGGCGGCCACCGGCGGCAGCGAGCGCCATGCCCTGATGATCGACCACCAGTTGCGTCCGCTGTTCAGCTTTTTCCAGGCGCGCACATTGCCGCTGGGCGTGTATGCCACCGACAAGGATTTCGTCGACTACCGCGTGCAGGACGAGGCCCTGATCCAGCGGGCCGCGCTGGCCGTGCAACGGGCATTGCCATTGATCGCATTGACGCGCCATGCGAGCCCGGTCACCGCTGAAGAGGTGGTCGCAGCCTGAAACGCATCGCCACGGTCACCAAGCAATTACCCCATTCATCCTTTCGCAGAATTCAGGACACCAGATCACCATGAGCAAAGATTTTGCATTCAGCATCAAAAGCATTATTTTCGATGAAAACTATCATCCATCGGACAATACCCGCCTGACGACCAACTTTGCCAATTTGGCCAGGGGAACGAGCCGCCAGGAGAACTTGCGCAACACCCTGAAAATGATCGACAGCCGTTTCAACAGCCTGGCGCATTGGGATAATCCGAAGGCGGACCGCTATTCTGTCGAGCTTGAAATCATTTCCGTCGAATTGAATATTGACGTCAAAGGCGGCAATATCCCCTTGATCGAGATATTAAAGCCGACCATCATCGACAAAAAAACCGGCGAACGCATCGCCGGCATTGCAGGAAATAACTTTTCCTCTTACGTCCGCGATTACGACTTCAGCGTGTTGCTGCCAGAGCACAACAACAATCAATCTGCATTCAGCGCACCGGAGGATTTCGGCGATTTTCATGGCAAGCTGTTCAAGCACTTTGTCAGGTCAAATACTTACAAGGAACACTTCAACAAGGCGCCCGTTATCTGCATCAGCGCCTCGAGCAGCAAGACCTACCAGCGCACTGAAAATCAGCACCCCATCCTGGGCGTCGAGTATCAACAGAATGAATTTTCGTCGACGGATGAATATTTCGAAAAAATGGGGATGCAAGTTCGCTATTTCATGCCGCCAAACAGTGCTGCACCCCTGGCTTTCTATTTTATCGGCGACCTGCTGGGTGACTACAGCAATCTTGAGCTGATCGGCACCATCAGCACGATGGAAACGTTTCAAAAGATTTATCGGCCCGAAATTTACAATGCCAATTCAGCGGCGGGAAAAGTTTATCAGCCTAGCCTGAAGAATCAGGATTACTCGCTGACGCAAATTGTCTATGACCGCGAAGAGCGCAGCCAGCTGGCCGTCAAGCAGGGCAAATATACGGAAGAGCATTTCATCAAGCCGTACAAGCATATTCTGGAACAATGGGCTGCCAATTACGCTCTCTGATTAATCAAATACACGACATCAATCATCATGAAAAAATTATTGCCTACTTCAACTGCCGGCAGCTTGCCCAAACCTTCCTGGCTGGCGCAGCCTGAAAAGCTGTGGTCGCCCTGGAAATTACAGGACGAGGAATTAATCGAAGGCAAACAGGATGCCTTGCGTTTGTCGCTGCAGGAACAACAGCAGGCCGGCATCGATATCGTCAGTGATGGCGAGCAAACCCGCCAGCATTTCGTCACCACGTTCATCGAGCATCTCGACGGCGTCGATTTTGACAAACGCGAGACCGTCAGAATCCGCGACCGCTACGATGCGAGCGTGCCGACCGTCGTTGGCGCCGTGAGCCGCCCGAAACCGGTGTTTGTCGACGACGCCAGGTTTTTACGCCAGCAAACCACGCAGCCGATCAAATGGGCGCTGCCAGGCCCGATGACGATGATCGATACGCTGTATGACAGCCACTACAAGAGCCGCGAAAAACTGGCCTGGGAATTCGCCAAGATCCTCAATCAGGAAGCCAGGGAACTGGAGGCGGCCGGCGTCGACATCATCCAGTTTGACGAACCGGCATTCAATGTCTTTTTTGATGAGGTGAATGATTGGGGGATTGCCACCCTGGAGCGGGCGATCGAAGGGCTCAAATGCGAAACGGCCGTGCATATTTGCTATGGTTACGGCATCAAGGCCAATACGGACTGGAAAAATACGCTGGGCTCCGAATGGCGTCAATATGAGGAATCGTTCCCCAAGCTGCAGCAATCGAATATCGACATCATCTCGCTGGAATGCCACAACTCGCGTGTGCCCATCGATCTGATTGAACTCATACGCGGCAAAAAAGTGATGGTCGGCGCCATCGACGTGGCAAACAATGCCATTGAAACGCCGGAAGAAGTGGCCGACACCCTGCGCAAGGCGCTGCGGTTTGTCGATGCCGACAAACTCTATCCAAGCACCAACTGCGGCATGGCGCCCTTGTCGCGTCACGTAGCCAGAGGCAAGCTCAATGCGCTCAGTGCCGGCGCGGAGATCATCCGCAGAGAACTCTCGGCCTAGCCGCACCGTGTCAAACTGGATTGTTGATTGACATGGATCAGGTCACGTAACAGGAAGCAGCCCATGCTGCATGACGCCACAGGCGCCGAGAGGCACCTGTGGCGTTGCTGTCTTAGAACTCTTCCCAGTCGGATGATGCCGTTGCTGCCGGTGCAGCTTTGCTGGCGGCCGGCACGCGCCGGGCGACGGCTTGCTGGCGCGGTACGGTTGTCGCGGCGATTGCCGGCTTGCTTGCCGGTGCGCCGGCTTCCAGCTTAAAGGCGCTCACCACCTGTGCCAGGGTAGCCGCCTGCTCCTGCATGGCCGCCGCCGCGGCCGCCGATTCTTCTACCAGGGCCGCGTTTTGCTGGGTGACGTTGTCCATCTCGCTGATGGCCTGGTTGATTTGCTCGATGCCGGCCGTCTGTTCCGCGCTGGCGGACGTGATTTCTTCCATGATGTCGGTGACGCGGCGCACGCTGTCGACCAGGTCGCTCATGGTGTCGCCCGCTTGGTGCACGAGCTCGCTGCCGGCCGCCACGGTTTGGGTCGAGTCGTCGATCAGGGTCTTGATTTCCTTGGCCGCGGCGGCCGAGCGGTGCGCCAGGCTGCGTACTTCCGTCGCCACGACGGCAAATCCGCGGCCCTGTTCGCCCGCGCGCGCCGCTTCCACGGCCGCGTTCAAGGCCAGAATGTTGGTCTGGAAGGCGATGCCGTCGATGACGCCGATGATGTCGGCGATCTTGTTCGACGAGGCGTCGATTTGCCGCATGGTCGCCACCACTTGCGCGATGACGGCGCCACCGCGCTGCGCCACGCCGGAAGCGGTGTCGGCCAGCACGTGCGCCTGGCGCGCATTGTCGGCATTCTGCTTGACGGTCGACGTCAGCTCTTCCATCGACGACGCCGTCTCTTCCAGTGAGCTGGCTTGCTGCTCCGTACGCGCAGACAGGTCCAGGCTGCCCGCCGCCACTTCGGACGAGGCCGAGGCGATCGTTTCCGTGCCGGCGCGCACCGTGCCCACCGTTTGCGCCAGGTTGTCGTTCATGCGCTTGAGCGCCTGCAACAGTTGCCCCATTTCATCGCGCGATTGCACGGTGATCTGGCTGCGCAAATCGCCTGCGGCCACCGTGTTGGCCACCTGCAGCGCCGTGGTGACGGGGCCGGTGATCGAGCGCGTGATGCCATACGCCAATGCCGCCGCGATGGCCAGCGCCGCCAGCGACATGCCGATCAGCAAGGTACGTGTGTTGGCATAGGTGGCATTGGCGTTGTCGCCCGCTGTGTTGGCCAGGGTGTTTTGCAAGCTGATCTGTTCAGCAATCAATTGTTTATAGACGAGCAATACGGGGCGCAGCTGGCCGTACAGGTAGGCGCTGCTGTCGTCCGGCGTGCCGCTCCTGATCAGTTCAAGCAAGGCTTCTTGCCCCTGCGCATAGCGCGTGTTGGCGTCGTTCATCTTGGCCAGCAAGGCGCGTTCGCGGTCGGAATCGAGCATGCGGGCGAGCTTGCCGAGATTGCTGGCCGCCGCCTGGCGCGCGGCCAGGATGGCGTCCGTTTGCTTGCGCTGGTCGGCCGGATCGGCGCTGAGCATCATATTGCGCAGCGCGATGGCGATGTCGTTGATGTTGGCCGACACGCTGTTGGCGAGCTCGATCTTCGGCATGCTGTCATGCACGATATGGCCGGTGCCCTGGTTGATCTTGCCCAGCATGGCGATGCCCAGGCAAGAGATGATGATCAGCATGGCGCCGATGGCGCCAAAGCCTGTGGCGAGGCGTGTGCCGATGGTCAGGTTGGATAAAAACTTCATGGCTGTCTCAATACGGAGGGAATGGTGAAAAGGTCGGCGGCGTGCAGATGGGTGCCGCGCCGCCAAGCGGACGACGATCCTAGACCTTTTTGAGTGACATTTCCATAGGGCAATATGCCTAGTCGCGCCTGGAGGCACACGCCAGTTCCGCTGATCCTGCGGCTTGCCGGTGTTTTCAGCTATATTGGCAGGCACCCGCCGGGCGGCACGCCATGACCGGCGCCGCCGCCAGTCCGGCAGTTTTTCTCATTTTCAGGCATAGGTCCGCATGACTTCTTTCCGTCTCCGTTTCTTCCCTTTCCTGCTGGCATTGTTGCTGGCGTGCTCGCTATCCGCGCCGCCCGCCTGGTCGCAGCCCGTCGATGACGCCGCCACGGCCGACCAGCGCCTCGACGGCTTGCGCAAGCAGATTACCGGCATCCAGAAGGCGCTCGATGGCGAGGCGGAACTCGATGACGCGACCCTGTCGCAGATGCGCGCCGATGCGCTGGCGGCCAGCACCGAAGCGGACAAGGTGGCCGACGCGCTTGCGCCGACATTGTCGAGCGTGCAGGCGCGGCTGGCCGAGCTGGGCAAGCCGGCGGCGGGGGTAAAAGATGCGCCCGACGTGGCGGCGCAGCGCAGCCAGCTGGACCGCACCAGCAGCGCGCTCGATGCGCAGGTGAAACTGGCGCGCTTGCTGGCCGTGGAAGCGGCGCAGGCCTCGGAGCAAGTGTCGACCGTGCGCCGCGCGCAGTTGCAGGCGCGCCTGGGTGAACGCACGGCGTCGATTTTGGCTGGTTCTTTCTGGAAACAGCTGCATGCGGAATTGCCGCAGAACTTGCAGCGCCTGCGGGCGCTGGAGCTGGAGTTGGCGAACGCGGCCAGCGCCACGCCATGGTCGGCCTGGGGCGGCTTGCTGGCCGCCATCGTGGCCGTGATCGGCGCCAGCGTCTGGGCTTCGCGCTACTTGCTGGTGGTGACGGCCACGCGCGTGCCGCATGGCCGCTTGCGCCGCTCGCTGCATGCGCTGGCCGTGCTGGTGCTGGCGCTGGCCACGCCGGGACTGGTGGCGGAATTGCTGGCCATGGGCTTGCGCTGGGAGGGCGGCCTGTCGGACAAAACCTCGACTTTTCTCAGCAGCTTGATCGGCATCATCTGTTTTGCCGGTTTTACGGCGGGACTGGGCCACGCGCTGCTGTCGCCACGTCGCGTGTCGTGGCGTTTGCTGCCCCTGCCCGACGCGCTGGCGCACCGCATGCGCAATTTCCCGTCGATGTTTTCCTTCATCGTCGTGCTCGTGTGGGCGACGGAACGGGTCACCATCGTCATCAATGCGGGTCTGTCGACGGCCGTGGCCGTCAACTGCATCGTCGCCCTGGTGATGAGCACGACCATCGCCTACGGCTTGATGCGCGCCGAGCGCTGCTGGCGCCAGTTGCGCGAGGCCGATCCCGCCACCCTGGTCACGCCGCTGTGGCTGCGCTGCGTCACGGTGCTGTTGTGGCTGGCGCTGGCGTCCAGCGTCATCAGCTTGCTGGTCGGCTATGTGGCGTTCGGCAGCTTTGTCGCCAAGCAAATCGCCTGGGTCATCGTGGTGCTGTGCAGCACCTATCTGCTGACGGTGCTGGTCGACGATATCTGCATGCTGCTGGCTTCCACCCCGCCGCCGCCGGATGTGGCCAACCCCGTGCTGGCCACGCCCAAGGCGCGCGACCAGGCGGCCGTGTTGCTGTCGGGCATAGGCCGCGCCATCGTCGTGCTGCTGGCCCTGATGCTGCTGCTGGCGCCGTTCGGCGAAGGGCCGGGCGAGCTGTTCCAGCGGGTCGGCAAGCTGCAGGATGGCCTGGCCATCGGCGAGGTGGCGATCCGCCCTGCCGCGCTGATCCAGGCCCTGCTGGTGCTGCTCGCCGGTTTTGTTGCGCTGGGCTTGTTCAAGCGCTGGCTGCAAAACAGTTATTTGCCAACCACCAACCTTGATTCCGGCATGCAAGTGTCGTTCATCACGCTGTTTGGCTACATCGGCGGCGTGCTGGCCGTGGCGCTGGCCCTGTCGGCCGCCGGCATCGGCCTGGAACGCATCGCGTGGGTGGCGTCGGCCTTGTCGGTGGGTATCGGTTTTGGCTTGCAGGCGGTGGTGCAGAACTTCGTCTCCGGCCTGATTTTATTGGCCGAACGTCCGGTGAAAGTGGGCGACTGGGTGTCACTCGGCGGTGTGGAGGGCGACATTCGCCGCATCAACGTGCGCGCCACGGAAATTCAACTGAGCGACCGCTCGACGGTGATCGTGCCGAACTCGGAATTCATCACCAAGACGGTGCGCAACGTCACCCTGGCCAATCCGCTGGGCCTGGTGCAAGTCAAGCTGCCGTTGCCGCTGGGCACGGATGCGCAAGCGGCGCGCGCGCTGATCCTGTCCACTTTTGTCGACAATCCCGACGTGCTCGACACGCCGGCGCCCAGCGTACAGCTCGACGGCATCGACAATGGCTTGTTGCTGTTCAACGCCACCGGCTATGCCTCGTCGCCGCGTCTGACCTCGGGCATCCGCAGCGCGCTGCTGTTCGAACTGCTCAAGCGCCTGGACGCGGCGCATATCGCGATCGCCAAGCCCAGCACGATGGTGCTGAGCACGGTGCCGGCCCAGCCCGAGGCACCGGCCATGTCGGCGGTGGCAGCCGCGCCGGCGCCCGCACCCGTGCCGCCGCTGACGTCCTAGCGGACTGTCGACCACAGCAGCGCTGCCAGGTACAGGCCGATGCCGAACGCCGTGTGGGCCATCAGGCTGCGCAGGCGGGCGGCCGTCGGATGCGGCGTCTTGCTGGCGGCCAGGCCGGCGCCCATGCCCGGCTGCAAGATGCAAAACGGCGCGGCCACGCTGACGAGGCCCGCCAGCAGGGCCGGCGCGAAGGTCGGCGCTTGCACCCACTTCTCGCCCTCCAGCGCCAGCAGCACGGCCGCAAACAGCACGCCGATCGCATAGTGAGCCGTCCAGCCCAGGATGGCTTCATCGTGTACGGGCGCCGCCTGGGCGATGTTGGCGTGGGTGAAGGTGCCGCGCGGCAGATGGCCCAGCCAGCGTCCCACCATCGCAAAGTTCAGCGAGGGAATGCACCAGAAGCGTTTTAACGCCACCGCCCACACATCCATGACTGCCGTCGCGCCCACGCCGATCGCCAGCGCATCGAGCCAGAGTATTTGCATTGCTGTTCCTAACATTCAATTGATTGCTTGAATGTTATAAGGGTGCTAGCATCGTGTCAATGAAAAATGCCGATATCGAACTTCTCACCGGTTCCGCCGGGTTTGCCCATATTTTAGGCAGCGCGCCGCGCCTGCGCCTGCTCGAGCAGATTGTGCACGGCGAGTATGCGGTGGAGCAATTGGTGGAGTTGACGGGCCTGTCCGTGGCGAATACCTCCCAGCATTTGCAGCAGTTGCGGCGCGCCGGTTTCGTGCTGGCGCGGCGCGACGGCAAGCGCGTGCTGTACCGGCTGGGCAGCGGCCCCATCGTGCAACTGCTGGCCGCGCTGGACGTGTATGCGCAGCACCAGCGCAGCGAATTGCAGGCGCTGGGCCGGGGCGACCACGTGGAAGCGATCACGGGCGACGAGTTGCTGGAACGCATGCGCGAAGCCAGCATCACCGTGCTCGACGTGCGGCCGGCGCAGGAATTCGCCGCTGGCCACTTGCCCGGTGCGGTCAATATTCCCTTTGATGACTTGCAGCGCCGCCTGGGCGAATTACCGGAGAATGCAGAAATCGCCGCGTATTGCCGCGGCCCGTATTGCGTGCTGTCCGTGCAGGCCGTGGCGGCCCTGCGCCAGCACGGCTTGCACGCGCGCCGTCTCGGCAGCGGCTACGACGATTGGCAGGCGGCCGGCTTGCCGGTGGTGAAGGCGGCCTGATGGCGATCCCGGACAGCAAGCAGGCACTGATAGCCGCCATCGACAGCACGTATGCGAAGTTGATGCAGGAACTGGCGCGCGTGCCGCCTACACTGGCGCGGGAACCCGTGCTGGAAGGGCAAGTGGCGGGCACGCGCATGAGCGTGTGCGACCTGCTCGCCTACCTGGTTGGCTGGAATGAGCTGGTCTTGCACTGGCACGCGCAGCTGCGCGACGGCAAACGCATCGAGGACATCGCCTTTCCCGCCGAAGGTTTCACGTGGAACGCTCTGGGAAAACTGGCGCAGCGCTTCTATGCCGACTATGCTGACTTGAATATGGACGACTTGCTGCAGCGCCTGGCACAGGCGAAAGATCAGCTGCTGGCGCTGATTGAAAGCCATGACGATGCGCAATTGTATGGCCAGCCCTGGTACACGCATTACACGATGGGACGCATGATCCAGTTCAATACGGCGTCGCCCTATACGAATGCGCGCACGCGCTTGCGGGCCTGGCTCAAGACCTTGTAGTACCCTGATCGGCAGGCTTGCACGATTGCATCAGTACGCTCAGAAAATTTTTCA
Organism: Janthinobacterium sp. SUN120; assembly: GCF_030397735.1. Taxonomy (NCBI): domain Bacteria; kingdom Pseudomonadati; phylum Pseudomonadota; class Betaproteobacteria; order Burkholderiales; family Oxalobacteraceae; genus Janthinobacterium; species Janthinobacterium sp. SUN120. Next base: position 333,417 of record NZ_JAPUBW010000004.1, read on the forward strand.
GGCAGGATAGTGGTTTCAAGCGTAACCAATGAAGGATCGCCATGCTGACCATCGCCCTCGCCCAGATGAATCCCACCGTGGGCGATTTCGACGCCAATTGTGCCGCCATCATCGCGCGCATGGGCCGCGCCAGCAGCGATGGCGCCGACCTGCTCGTGTGCCCCGAGTTATCGCTGTGTGCGTACTATCCGGGCGACCTGTTCGAGGACGCCGCCTTCCTGCGCGACATGCAGCAGGCGCTGGATCAGCTGCTGGAAGCGTCCACGCGCTGGCCGGCGCTGGTCACCGTCATCGGCACGGCGCGGCCCAATCCCGGCGTCGGCAAGCCCCTGTACAACGCCTTGCTGGCGATGCGCGACGGGCGCATCGTGGCCGAATACTACAAGCAGCTGCTGCCGACGTATGGCATCTTCGACGAGGGGCGCCATTTCGAGCCGGGTCCGCCCGGCGCCTGCACCCTCGATATCGCCGGCTGTAGAGTCGGTTTCATGATTTGCGAGGATGGCTGGAACGACGATGGCCGCGCCTACGCCGTCAACCCGTTCGACGCCCTGCACGCGGCGCGGCCCGACCTGGTCGTCAGCATCAACGCCAGCCCGTCCGACATCGGCAAGCGCGCGCAGCGCCATGCCGTGTTCGGCGCCGCCTGCGCGCGCGTGAACTTGCCTTTGCTCTTCGTCAACCAGGTGGGTGGCCAGGATCAACTCGTGTTCGACGGCGCCTCGTTCGCCATGTCCCCCACCCTCGGCGTGCAATTCGAGGCGGCCCGCTTCGTCGAGGATGATGCATTGCTGCGCTTTGCCGACGGCGGTTTTACGTGCACGGACGGCGCGGCGTTTCCCGTGCCCGACCCGGACGGCATCCCCGCCGTGGAATTTGCGCGCCGCCAGATCGTGCTCGGTTTGCGCGACTATGCGCGCCGCTGCCGCTTTACGAAAGTCGTCGTCGGCTGCTCGGGCGGCATCGATTCGGCGCTGACCCTGGCCCTGGCCGTGGAAGCCCTGGGCGCGGACAACGTGGTAGGCATCACCATGCCTTCCGTGTTTTCCAGCGCCGGCTCCGTCACCGATTCCGTCGCCCTGTGCGCCAACCTGGGCATCGTCCTGCACACGCATGCCATCCGCGACATCGTGGCGCAATACGAAGCGGGCTATGCCCAAGCCTTCGACGGCAAGCTGCAGGGACTGCCGCTGGAAAACCTGCAGGCGCGGGTGCGCGGCACCATCCTGATGGAATACTCGAACGCCTTCGGCGCCCTGCTGCTCACCACCGGCAACAAGAGCGAAATCTCGGTGGGCTACTGCACCCTGTATGGCGACACGAACGGGGGACTGGGATTGATCGGCGACCTGTATAAAACGGAGGTGTTCGCCCTGTCGCGCCACCTCAACGCCAGTGCCGGGCGCGCACTGATCCCCGTCGCCGTGCTCGACAAGCCCCCGTCGGCGGAACTGGCGCCGGGCCAGCGCGACACCGACAGTTTGCCGCCCTATCCCGTGCTCGATGAAATCTTGAAATGGCATATCGAGGGACGCCGCCTGCCGGCGCAAGAAGGCGCGCAAGCCTTGACCCTGGTCGACCAGCTGCGCGAGACGGACGAGGGGCGCGCACTGGTGACGCGCATCCTCGGCATGGTCGCCCGCAATGAATACAAACGGCGCCAGGCGGCGCCCATCATCCGCGTGCGTTCGCGCGCCTTTGGCAGCGGGCGTCAATTGCCGATCGCCGCCCACTACCCCACCGGAGACGACGCATGAGCTCATCCTATCCTGCCGACGCGGCCATCCTGATCGGCCGCTTCCAGCCTTTTCACAATGGCCATGCGGGCTTGCTGCAAAAGGCGCTGGCCACCGCCGCCAGCGTCGTGGTGGTGCTTGGTTCCGCCTTCCATGCGCGCAGCCCGAAGAACCCGTTTACGTGGCAGGAGCGGGCCGCCATGATCGCCGCCACCCTGCCCGAGGCGCAGCGCGCGCGCGTGCATTACGTGGCCGTGCGCGATTACTACGACGATGGCCTGTGGGCCGATGCCGTGCGGCGCGCCGTGGCGGGCGCCGTGCCCGCGGTGCAGCGCGTCACCCTGGTGGCCTGTTTCAAGGATGCCACCAGTTATTACCTGCACCACTTCCCGCACTGGCAGCTGCTCAACCTGGAGATCGATCCCGGTGCGCCCATCGGCGCGACGGCGATCCGCAACGTGCTGTTCGAGGCGGAAGACGTGGACGTGTCGCTGAGCGCCGTGGCGCAGCTGCTGCCGGCGGCCATCGGCCAGTATCTGAAGGCGTGGACCTTGTTGCCGTGGTACGCGCCGCTGGTGCAGGAATACCGCGCCATCGAAGCGTACAAGGCGCGCTGGCGCGTGGCGCCGTATCCGCCCATCTTCACCACCGTGGACGCGCTGGTGCAGACGGGCGGCCACGTCTTGCTGGTGCGCCGCGGCGGCTATCCGGGCAAGGGCTTGTGGGCGCTGCCCGGCGGCTTTCTGGAGCCGCGCGAACGCCTGCTGCAGGGTGCCCTGCGCGAACTGGCGGAAGAAACCCAGCTGGGCGTGCTGGCGCCCACCCTGGTCGAGGCGCTGGTCGGCGTGGCCGTGTTCGACCATCCGGACCGCAGCCAGCGGGGGCGCACCATCACGCATGCGCATTATTTTGACTTGAAGACGCGCCAGCTGCCGGCCGTGACGGCGGCCGACGATGCGGCGCTGGCGCAGTGGGTGCCGGTGAGTGCCCTGCCGGCCATGGAAGAGCAATTCTTCGAAGACCACTTCCACATCCTGAACCACTTCCTCAAGCTCACGCACGAGGGGCGCTGACAGAGCCATCCCCTCGCCGCGCGTCAGGACGTGATGCGCTCCCAGCCATGTTTGATGGCCGCCTTGAAGTTGTCCCACGCCGATTGCGGATACGTGTGCTCCCACGTGGAACGCAGCTCCGCTTCCACCTCATCCCACGGGCGGCCCCGGTAGCTGTCGCTGTTCGCCATCGAATGGCCATAGCGGTAGGCGGGATCGTAGTCCTCGAAGCGCGCGCCGGTGGCGACGTAGGTGGCGCTCCAGTGGTTGCGGTAGTACTGTTCGTCGTCGTAGCTGGTGCCAGGCAGGTTGTCGGCGCTGGGGTAGCGGCGCGCGTTGGCGCCCGCGCCGGATGACGGCGGCGCCATGCCGCCCGCAAATTGCTGCGATGCTGCCGTCTCGTTCAGGTTGCCGGCGGACGCGCCCTGCTGCATGCTGGCGCCCTGGCGCCGCGCGCCGTCGTCTTGCGGCGCGCCCTGCCAGCCGCCTGTGCGCCAGTGCTCGGCGTGCGCATCGATGTCGAGCGGCGCATAGCGCTCGACGAGGTCGGTGGCGCGCTGGATATCGGCGTCGCTCGCCCCTTCCAGTGTCAGCACGACATGCCCGCGCCGCACGGCTTCCGCATAGATGTGGCGGTCGGCGTGGCTGCCGAACAGGTCCGTGAAGAAATGCTTGACGCTGTCGAGCAGGCTGTCGCTGTCGTCGCGGCGGATGTTTTCCGTGGCGGAAAAGTCGTCACTGCCCGCATCGTGCAGGCGGATGTTGGCGCCGGGAAAGCCCGCCGTGATCAGGTCGTGCCGGGCGCGCTCGGCCATGTCGCGCACGGCGAAAACTGCTGCCAATGTATGTGCCATGATGGTCTCCAATCGGTGAACAACGTCCTTCCAGTGTAGGCCGTGAAAAGCGAAATGGGCGCTCGTTTGCCCTTTGGAAATCGTTGTATTCAACAAGTATTGACGACGTGACATGGGCGCCGTGGCGCCACGTGAAACCTCAGGCGGGCGTGCCCACGAAGGCGCGCAAGAAGTCGATAAACGCGCGTACTTTTTCCGCAATATGCTGGGTGTTCGGATACACGGCATACACGCCCTGTTCCGGGAAGACGACGTCGGGCAGCAGGCGGCGCAGGCGTCCCGCGCGCACGTCCCCTTCCACCTGCCATTGCGGCAGCAGGGCCACGCCGCAGCCGCCCAGGGCAAAGCCCAGCAGGGCCGAGGCGGAGTCGGAATGGATGGCGGCATCGTCCTGCGCGACGAAGACGGCGGCACCGTCGGGCGTCTGCACGTCCCAGCGCAGGGGCGTAGCGAGGCGGCTGTGCGCCAGCCAGCGCGCGCGCTGCAGGTCGGGCAAGGTGGCGATGTCCCGGCCGGGCAGACTGGCCAGGTAGGCGGGCGAGGCGACGGGCCAGATCGCATACGGCTCGATCAGCGCGGCGCGGTAGCTCGAATCGTTGAGGGAACCCATGCGGATGGCCAGGTCGTAGCCGCCCGAGATCAGGTCTTCATGCGAGGACGACGAGGAATGCTGGATCTGCAGCTGCGGATGGGCGGCGGCAAAGGCGATCAGCGCGGGGATCACCGTGCGGCTGCCGTATTCGACGGTGGTGGTCAGGCGCAGGGTGCCGCGCAAGCCCTGGTGCCCCTGGCGCGCCGTCTCGATGGCGCCCTGGGCTTCGCTCAGCACGCGCTGGCAATCCTCGTAAAAGCGCCGTCCCACATCGGTCAGCGCCAGGCTGCGCGTGCTGCGCGTCAGCAGCGACACGCCCAGCTCCGCTTCCAGCTGTTTCAAGTTAAAACTGACGACGGCCTTGCTCTGGCCCAGCACGGCGGCGGCAGCCGTGAGCGAGCCGGCGTCGACGATGGCGATAAAAATACCCAAACGGTCAAGACTGATCATAAATAAATATGAGGATACATGCGGGTTGCGGGAGTTTGTCAAAATTTCTTTGACAGTGTAATCGGGGCTGGCCCGTTACGCAAATGGCGATGAAAGCTTAAGCTGGCCGTTTGCCATTCGGAGCACCATGGACTATCGCAAAAAGGTCGCGGCCATCTATCTGCTGGGGTTTTTCGTCGACCTGATCAACATGTTCATCACCAGCGTCGCCTATCCCGACATCGGCCATGCCCTGCACGCCTCGGTGGCGCAGCTGGCCTGGATCAGCACGGCCTACATCCTTGGCCTGACCATCGTCATCCCCGCCAGCGCCTGGCTGGCTGCCTATTATGGCAGCAAAACCGTGTTCATGGCATCGTTGCTAACTTTTTTATGCGCCAGCATCGGCGCCGGCCTGGCGCCTTCGATCGAGGCGCTGATCGCCTGGCGCTGCGTGCAGGGCCTGGGCGGCGGCTTGTTGATCCCGCTGGGGCAAAGCATGACTTACCAGCTGTATCAGCCTGCCGAGCGTCCCGGCCTGTCGTCCGTCATCATGCTGGTGGGCTTGCTGGCGCCCGCCCTGTCGCCCGCCTTGGGCGGCGTGATCGTCGACAGCCTGTCGTGGTGCTGGATTTTTTATCTGAACGTGCCGTTCGCCGCGCTGGCGCTGCTGCTGGCCGCCTGCTGGCTGCGTCCCGACCCGCCGCGCGCGCAAGTGCCCCGCCTCGACACGGGCGGCCTTGTGGCGGGCAGCACAGCCATCCTTTTGCTGTTGCTGGGCTTGACGATGCTCGGTACGCCGGGCGAGCTGCTTGCCGGCGCCGGCGTGCTGGCGCTGGGCGCCGCGTGCGCCTGGATCTACGTGCGCGGCGCGCTGCGCAAATCGACGCCGCTGCTCAACCTGCGCCTGGCCGCCGAACCGCTGCTGCGCATCGCCATGCTGATGTACCTGCTGGTGCCGGGCGTCTTCATGGGCGTGAGCCTGCTGGCCATGCTGTATTTGCAGGGCGTGCTGGGCATGTCGGCATCGACGGCGGGCGCGCTGATGCTGCCGTGGGCGCTGGCCTCGTTTGCGGCCATCTCGCTCACGGGGAAAAGCTATCGCCGCGTGGGGCCGCAACCCTTGTTCATCGCTGGTGCGTTGCTGCAGGCGGCGGGCATGCTGATGCTGCTGCGCGTGGATGCGGCGGGCCAGTTGTTCTGGCTGGCCGGCGCGTATGCCGTGATGGGCTTTGGCGGCGGCTTGTGCAGCAGCACGGCGCAAAGCACGGCCTTCCTGCGCACGCCGGATGGGCAGCTGAGCCAGGCCAGCGCCGTGTGGAATATCAACCGCCAGCTGGGCTTTTGCCTGGGCGTGGCGCTGCTCAGCGTACTGCTGAATGGCTTGCTGGCGGCGCAGGGAATTACGTCGCTGGACGACCCCGCCCAGCACCTGCGCGCGGCGCAGGTTTTTCACTGGTGTTTTGCGCTGGCCGCCAGCGCGTGCGTGCTGCCTTTGGCGCTGTGCGCGCGCATCGATAACCGCGCCGTTCTCGACCTTTTACATCACCATGGAGCAGCAAAAAAATGAAGACAACGAACCCCTGTTTTGACGACGTGTTATCCACGCATGTGCTGATCCGCGAGTGGCTCTCCGGCGTAGCCACGGCGCCCGAACATTGCGCCGATTTGCTCGCGCGTTTTTCGCCCGGTTTCACGATGGTGTCACCCGGCGGCAAGCAGCTCGACCATGCCGGCTTGACGGCATTTTTCCAGGGCGCCGGCGGCAGCCGTCCGGGCCTCATCATGCGTATTTCCGACCTGGCATTGATCCAGGACAACGCGGCCGGCGCCACCGTGTCCTACCGTGAGTTCCAGTCGCTGCCGGGGGGAGAAAATACGGAGCGGCTGTCGACCGTCGTGTATGAGAAGACACCGGCTGGAACGCTGCTGTGGCGCCATTTGCACGAGACGTGGACCGCTTGATCTAACTCAAATCGTGCAAGTCTTTTTGCTGCGCCGGGCCGATGGAAAACCGGGAAAACACCACCTCCAGGCCAGCGCGTTCCGGCGTGCAGCACATGGGGCCGACGCGGTAGCTGCCGGCCTCGGGAAATGGCGCCAGGCGCAGCAGCGGCCAGCGCTGGCCATCGGTCGAATACTGCACGCGGATCGCGCCTTGCGCCACCGTCACGCGCAGCCAGAAACCGTCCGGCATGGCGGGAGCGCTGCTGACGGCCCAGTCGGATTTGTCCTGCGTCAATACCGTGCTCAATAAGAGCTGGCCGTCGGAAAATTCGACGCCGCACTTGATCCAGTTTTGCTCGTCGATGCGCACCATCATGCCGGCCTGGTCGTACAGCGCGGCGTACTGCGCCGCCACGTGCAGCTGCGCCGTGAAATCGCCGTCGATTTGCGTGCCGAAAAAATGGCCACTGTCGCGGATAAATCCATAGTGAGTCTTGCGCCAGAAATCCGTATTTGTGTCCGTCGTCACGCGCAATTGCGCGCCGTCGGCGGACCAGTTTTCCGGTGGATTGAGCCAACTGCCTTGCGTGAACATCGCGTGCCTTTCCGAGCTAAAAAGATCACATAGTGTGCCCCCATCCCAGCGCCTTGTACAGGGCAATCGCATCGACGTAGGACGCCGTTTCCGCCAGCAGCGCTTCGCGCCGGATATCGTACAAGGCGCGCTGGTTTTCCAGCACGGCCTGGTAGCTGCCGGCACCGCCCGCATAGCGCGTGCTGGCGATGCCGAGGGCCGCGTTGCCGTGGCGCGCCGATTCCAGCAGCGAGGCCAATCGCGTCTGGTTTTCCGCCAGCTGCGTAACGGCGTTTTCCACCTCTTCCTGCGCCAACAGCATCGTTTGCGCATAGCGCGCCTGCGCGCCTTGCGCTTCGGCCTGCGTGCCGCGCAAGCGCGCCTTGACGCTGCCCAGGCGGAAGGCCGGATGGCTGACGGAAGGCGCCACTTCGAAGGCGCGCGCGCCGCCGTCGAATACGCCGCTGCCGCGCAGCGCAAAGAAGCCCAAAAAGCCGCCCAGGCTCAGGCGCGGATACAGGTCCGCTGTTGCCGCCCCCACGTCTTCGCTGGAAGCGGCCAGCAGGCGCTCGGCGCGCACCACGTCGGGACGCTGCTTGATCAGGCGGTTCACGTCGCCCAGCGGCAGCTGGCCCGCCAGCGGCGCCTGCTGCCGCGGTGCTGTCGCCAGCGCGATGGCGCCCGGCGCTTGGCCGCTCAGCACATCGAGCCGGTACTGTGCCTGGCGCAAGCCCGCCTGCAACGGCGGCAAGGCCGCCTCGCTGCGCGCCAGGTTGGCCAGCGCGTTGTGGCGCTCTTCCGGCAAGCCGCTGCCGGCGCGGATGCGCGCGTCGATCAGGGCGATGGTATCGCGCCAGCTTTGCACTTGCGCCTGCGTCAGCGCCAGGTTTTGCTGGTAGCCCAGCGCCTCGTAATAATTGCGCGCCACTTCGGCGGCGATCGTCAGCTGCACTTGCCGCAAATCGGCCTGCGCCGCGTCGGCGCGCGCCTGCGCCGAGCGGCTGATATGCGCGAGGCGGCCGAACAGGTCGATCTCCCACTGCGCATCGAAACCCACGCGCGTGCTGGTGCCGGCGGCGCGACTATCGGGGGTGTCTTGCTGCACGCTGCGCTGCCACCCCGCCTGGCCCGTGACGGCGGGCAGTTCGTCGAGGCGGCGCTCGTCGAAGGTGGCGCGCGCGGCCAGCAGATTGGCTTGCGCCTGCGCGATATCGAGGTTGTGCGTCAACGCGCTGGCGATCAGCCGCGACAGGCGCGCATCGTCGAAAAACGTCCACCAGGCGGCTTCGCTGGCAGCCGTTTGACCTGGCGCAAACCGCGCCTGCTGCGGGCTGGCCAGGGCGATGGCGGGCGTGCCCGGCGTGACGTAGGCGGGGCTGACGGCGCAGCCGGCCAGCAGGGGGAAAAGGGAGACGAGATAGCGGTAATTTTTCATGGGGATTCCTTCAGCGCGTGCGACAAATCGCGCGCGCGCGGCGTGGCATGGTCGGCCGTGTGGCGGCGGGCCAGAAAGGTGTACACGGTGGGCAGCACGAACAGGGTAAAGAAGGTGCCGATCAACATGCCCGAAACGATCACCACGCCCAGGCCGAAACGGCTGTTGGCGCCGGCGCCGGACGCGAACAGCAGCGGCACCAGGCCCACCACCATGGCCGCCGTCGTCATCAGGATCGGGCGCAAGCGGATTTGCGCCGCCTTGCGGATGGCGCTGAGGCGGTCCAGCCGTTCATGCACCTGCAATTCGTTGGCAAATTCCACCATCAAAATCCCGTGCTTGCTGATCAAGCCGATCAGGGTCACGAGGCCGATCTGCGTGTAGATGTTGACGGTGGCGTAGCCCAGCGCCAGCGGGATCAGCGCGCCGCAAATCGACAGCGGCACCGTGATCAGGATGATCAAAGGGTCCGTCAGGCTTTCATACTGCGCCGCCAGCACCAGGTAAATCACGACGACGGCCGCCAGGAAGGCCAGCAGCAGCGCATTGCCTTCCGTGGCGAACTGGCGCGCGTCCGATTGCCAGTCGTAGCTGAAGCCGGGCGGCAGGGTTTTCGCCACGCCGTCGAGGAAGGCGACGGCGTCGCCCAGGGTCACGCCCGGCGCCGGCACGCCCTGGAAGGTGGCCGCATTTTGCTGGTTGAACTGGGTCAGCATGTTCGGCTCGATCTGTTCCGTCACCGAGACGACGGCGGACAGGGGCAGCAGGCTGCCATCGTCGGCGCGCACGTACTGCTGCGTCAGGGCTTGCGCCGTCAAGCGTTGTTCGCGCGGGCTTTGCGCGATGACGTCGTAGGCGCGGCCATCCATGCCGAAGCGGTTCAGATAATTTTCGCCCACCAGCACGGCCAGCGATTCGCCGATGTCCTGCATGCGGATGCCCAGGCTGTTCGCCTTGGAGCGGTCCACGCGCACCTTGACGACGGGGTTGTTGTAATCGAGGTCGCTGTCGACGACGGCAAACAGGCCGCTGTCGCGCGCGCGCTGCTTGACGTCTTCCATCGTGCGGAACAGGGTGGCGTAATCCTGCGCGCTGCGCAGCACCATTTGCACGGGCAAGCCGCCGCTCGATCCGGGCAAGGGCGCCAGCTGGAAGGCGAAGATGCTGGTGCCTTCCACGTCGCCCACGGCGTGCTGCAATTCGGCCTGGATGACGGCCGCATTGCGCGAACGTTCGGCCCACGGCGTCAGGTTGATGCCGCCGATGCTCGATGCCGGGCCTTCGCCGCCATTGATGATCCAGCGCGAGTCCGTTTCGGGGATATTTTTGTAGATCTCATCGAGCTTGTACGAAAAGCGTTCCACGTAATCGAGGTTGGCGTGCTGCGGCGCCTTGATCGCCGTCAAGACGCTGGCCTGGTCTTCCGCCGGCGCCAGTTCGCGCTGCGGCAGCAGGTACAAAAACGGCAGACTGACCATCACCAGCGCGGCGAAACCGGCACTCCACCAGCGGTGGTGCAGCGAACGGTCCAGCAGGCGCGCGTAGCGGCTGGTGAGGCCTTCGAAGAAATGCTCGGCGGCGCGCGCCATGCGCCCTTCCGCTTGTTTCGGCTGCAGCAGCAGGGAGCTCATCACGGGAGATAAGGTCAGCGCCACCACGCCCGACACCACCACGGCGCCGGCCAAAGTCAGCGCGAATTCCTTGAACAGCGCGCCCGTCAATCCCCCCATCATGCCGATCGGTGCATACACGGCCGCCAGGGTGATCGTCATGGCGATGACGGGGCCGGCCACTTCGCGCGCGCCCACCAGGGCGGCCGCCACGGGCGTCTTGCCTTCCTCGATATGCCGGTGCACGTTTTCCACCACGACGATGGCGTCGTCGACCACCAGGCCCACGGCCAGCACCATCGCCAGCAGGGTGAGCAGATTGATGCTGAAGCCGAAGGCCAGCATCAGCGCCGCCGCGCCCAGCATCGACAGCGGGATCGTCACGACGGGAATCAGCACGGAGCGCAGGGAACCCATGCACAGGTAGATGACGATGACGACGATGAGCAGCGCTTCGAGCAGGGTGTGCGCCACCTCGTCGATGGACGACTGGATGAAGCGCGCCGTCTCGAACGCCAGCTCGACTTTTACGCCCGGCGGCAGGGTTTTCTGGATTTCCGGCAGCAGCTTCTTGATGCCGTCGACGATCACCAGCGGGTTGCCGCCGGGGGTGGGCGACAAGCCCAGATACACGGCCGGCACGCCGTCCATGATGCCGCTCGTCTCCGTGGCGGCCGCGCCTAGTTCCACGGTGCCCACGTCCTTCAAACGCACCAGGGCGGCGCTGTCCTTTTCATCGCCGCCCTTCTTGACGACCATGTCGCGGAACTGTTCCACGCTGGTCAGGTCCGTGTTGACGCTGATGTTCGCGACGACGAATTGTCCCTTCACTTTGCCGGGCGCCGCCTGGTAGTTATTGCGCCGCACGGCGTCGGCCACGTCGGCTGCCGTCAGCCCGCGCGCCGCCAGCTTGGCCGGGTCGATCCACAAACGCATGGCCAGCTGCTGGCCGCCATACACGTCGACTTTCGCCACGCCGTCGATGGTGGCGAACATCGGCTGCACCACGCGCGCCAGGTAATCCGTCAGCGCGGGCGCGGACACGCTTTCGCTGGCAAAGCCGACGTACGCGACGGCCGAGGAATCGCCGGCCGCGCGCTCGATGACGGGGTCGAAAGCGCCTTCCGGTAATTTATAGCGCACCTGGTTGACCTTGGCCATGACTTCCGTCAACGCTTGCGTGGAATCGCGGTTCAATTCCATGCGCACGGTGACGGTGCTGCTGCCCTGCACCGACGACGACGTCAGGTAATCGATGCCTTCCACCGACGATACGGCTTGCGCGATGGGTTGCGTCACGAAACCCTGCATCAGTTCCGCCGAGGCGCCCGGATAGTTGGTCGTGACGGTGATGGTGGACGATTCGAGCATCGGGTATTGGCGGATCGGCAGCTGCAGGATGGCGATCACGCCCAGCATCAGAATCAATGTGCTGATCACCAGCGCCAGCACGGGGCGGCGCACGAATAAATCGGTAAATTTCATGGTGCTGGCCTTTCCTCAAGAACCGGCCTTGGGCGCGGCGCGTTTCGCCTCGTCCAGGGTATTGGCGACGGCCTGCACGGCCATGCCGTCGGCCAGTTTCAGCTGGCCCGAGGCGACCACGCGCTGCCCTTCGCGCAAGCCGTCGAGAATGGCCACGCGGCCCCCGGCCCGCTCGCCCAGTTTGACGCCCACGCGCTTGACGGTGAGCGGCTGTTTTCCTTCCTGCTGCGCCACAAACACCGTATCGCCATACGCGCTGTAGGTCACGGCCGTTTCCGGCACCGTCAGCTGCTGGCCAGCCTCGCGGGCCACGCGCACGTTCGCGTACATGCCCGCCTTGAGGGCGCCGCGCGGATGGCTCAGCGCCGCCTGCACCTGCACCATGCGCGAGCGGGCGACCAGCGGGTCGATGGCGTTGATCTTCGCCGTGAAGATTTCATGCGGATAGGCGTCCACCAGCACTTGCACGGCCTGTCCCGGCGCCAGATTCGCGCTGCTCTGTTCATCGAGGGCGAAATTCACCAGCAAGGCCTTCGTGTCGATCAGGCTGGCCACCGTGTCGGCCGCGTTCAGGTACTGGCCCGCGTGCACCTTGCGGATGCCCAGCTGCCCGGCGAATGGCGCGCGGATGGTCTTTTGCGCGATCAGCGCTTCCGTCTGGCGCACGTCGCCCAGGGCCGCGTCGCGCGCGGCCAGCGCCGCATCGAGCTGCTCCTGCGTGGCGGCCTTTTCCCTGACCATCTGCACCGTGCGGGCATGGCTGCTTTCCGCGTTTTTCAGCTGTGCGCGCTGGCGCAGCAGCATTGCCTGTTCCTGGGCGTCATTGAGCTGTACCAGCACGGCGCCGGCCGCCACGCTCTGGCCCGACTCGAAGCGGATCTGCGTGACGCGCCCGCCCGTTTCGGCCGCCACCTGCACCTGGCGCGCCGCTTCCAGTTCGCCCACGCCCGCAAAAAAGCGTTCCTGCGTGCCCAGCACGACGGGGACCAGCGCCACCTTGGTGGCGGGGTAGGCGGCGGCATCGGCCGCATGCGAGTTGGCGCGCGGATACAGCGCGGCGCCCGCGACGGCCAGGGCGATGGCCAGCGCGGAAGCGCCGACGAGTTTCGTATTCATGATGAAGTCCTTTACTGCATTGAAAGGGAGAAAGAGGAAGAGGCGCAGCGGAGGCTGGTCAGGTCCGCTGCGCGTTGAAGAGGAAGAACAAACCCAGGGTCCACAGCAGCAGCACCAGGTGCGTCGTCTGCAAGCTTTCCTGGGCGATCCAGTAACCGAACCACAGGCCGCCCAGGTGCATCAGCAGCAGGAAGGCGGCCATGGCGCACAGGGCCAGGTTCAGCCAGGGCAGCGCTTGCGTCAGGGAAGCGCCGAGCAACAGCGCCACGCCCGTCCAGGCGGCGATGGCGGCCAGCAGTTGCAGCGCCAGCACCGTCAACAGGCTCAGGCGGTGCAAGACCAGGGACGTGAGCGCGCGGCGCAGCAGCGGCGTCTGGATGGTCGGGTCCTGGCGCAGCGGGTCCATGCGCATGGTGTTGCCGATGGCCCAGACGGCGCCGTGGAAGGCGTGCAGATTGTTGAGGGTGGCCAGGGTGAGCCAGAGGGCCAGGCCGGTGGCGAGGATGGCGTGAAACAGCCAGATCGAGTGAGACAGTTGCATGGGAAAATCCTGTCAAAAGAGTACCTTGCCGGCATGCGGACGTGGAAACTCCTCGACAGCGGGGAGCTACCGGCCTATTATGCAAGCAATTAGTTGGTTAACTGGCCCCATGATAGTTGAGTGAAATGAATTACACAAGTAAACGTTTGGATAATCAAGAGGCGCCGCAAACGACGGAGCGCATCCTGTATTTCATCAAGACCAAGGGACCCGTCTCCACGGCGACCCTGGCCAAGACCCTGGACATGACGGGCGAGGCGGCGCGCCAGCAAGTGCAAAAGCTGGTGGCGGCGGGTCTCATCGAGGGGCGCCAGGAAGCGCAGGCGGGCGCCGGCCGGCCGCGCCAGAACTGGGTCTTGACGGAGGCGGGCAATGCGCGCTTTCCCGACACGCATGCGCAGCTGACGATCAAGCTGATCGGTTCCGTACGCCAGCTGTTCGGCGAGGCGGGGCTGGATAAACTGATCACCCAGCGCGAAGAGGAAAGCCGCAGCGCGTATGCGCTGGCGTGCTCGGCGCCGGACTTGCCCACGCGGCTGCAGCAACTGGCCACCGTGCGCGATGAAGAGGGTTATATGGCGCGCGTGGAAGCGGATGGCGACGACTGGCTGCTGATCGAAGACCACTGCCCCATCTGCGCCGCCGCGCGCACCTGCCAGGGTTTTTGCCGCTCCGAATTGCAGCTGTTCCAGGAAGTGGTGGGGCCAGGCGCCAGCATCGTGCGCGAGCAGCATGTGCTGGCCAATGCCATGCGCTGCGTTTATCGGATCAGGACGTTGCCCTAGTCTTTCGGAAACAGGGGGCGGGTAGCCAGCGCCACCAGCCCCGCCAGCCACCACACGACGGGCCAGCTGCTGGCCGCCAGCAAGTGCGGGATGGCGATCGGCGTGAGGAACAGGCCCGCGTAGACGGCCGTGTTCGCCATGCCCAGGGCCGTGCCAGCGTTGGCGCCGCCCGCTTCCGTCGCCAGTTCCGTGTAGGCCACGCCATGCCAGGCGGACACGGCGATGCCGGCGGCCACCACGGCGGCCATCAGCAGCCAGCCCGGCGCCTGCAGCCAGGCGATGCATCCCAGCACAATGAACGACGCCAGCGCCACCAGGGCCGAGCCGCGCAGATAGGCGGGCCGGTTCGCGTGGCGGTCCGTGTGGCGTCCGCTCCAGATGCGCATCACCATGGCGCCCGCCTGCAGGGCCACCATCACGGCCGTGATGGCGGCCAGGCCCAGGTGGCCATGGTCGTGCAGAAACACGGTGGCGTAGCTGAGCACGGCAAACTGGGGCACGCACAGCAAGCCGATGGCGGCCACCATGCGCCAGACTTTGCGGTTTTTGAGTGGACCTTGCAGCGGCGGAGGCGGCTTGACCCCCATCAGGCCCGTGGACGCGTTTTGCGGCCCCGTGGCGGCCTCGGCAGAGAAATCGGGCTCATGCATCCATCGCCACGTAAAAAACGCCGACAGGCCGCATACGAGGGCCAGGGCGCCAAACACGGGCATGAAGCCGTAACGTGACGCCAGGCTGGGCAGGACGAGGGCGCCGAGGCCGCCGCCGAGCGGCACGGCCGTCTGGCGGATGCTCATGGCGAAGCCCCGTTCGCCCGCGCCGAACCAGCGCATCACGGCGCGCCCGCTGGCGCCATTCACGCTGCCGCCCAGCACGCCGACCAGGGCCAGCCCGGCCGCCAGCGCCCATAACGGCGGCACAGACCCGTCAGCCGGTGTGATCCACAGCAGCAGGGTCAATAAGGCCAGCATGGTGCCCAGCAAGCCCGTCAGCAGCACGGGCCGGTCGCCCCAGCGGTCGGTGGCCATGCCCCATGGCAATTCTGTCAGGGCCACGCCCAGGCCCATGGCGCCCAGCGCCACCCCCAGTTGCGTATTGCTCAGGTGATAGCCGCTGCGCAGCCAGATGGCCGTCGTGGGCATGCCGTTGGCGGCAGCGGAAAAGCTGGCATTGGCCGCCACGCCGACGGCCAGCACTTTCCAGCGGTGGGCATCGCCCAGCGCGGGCGCGGTGGCGGGGACAGGAACGGGAACGGCTGGGCAGCTGGTGGTCATGGCAGGGAGGGGAAAGTGGTTGACCCTGACAGTGTTGCGCAGTACGATCGTTCTGAATATCAGATAATTTACCAGTCACCATCCCATAAAACAGGACGATTGTATTTGCGCCATGAGCTTGCTGAATTTTGACATCGCCTTCTTGCGCAGCTATGTGGCTGGCATCGAACTGGGCAGCTTTGCCCGCGCGGCCGACAAGGTGGGCCGCTCCACCTCGGCCGTCAGCGCGCAGCTGAAAAAACTCGAGGAGCAGGCGGGCATGCCCCTGTTCCGCAAGGATGGCCGGGGCCTGGCGCTGACGCCGGCCGGTGAAGTGCTGCTCGGCTATGCACGCCGCCTGCTGGAACTGAACGACGAGGCGGCCGTCGCCTTGCGCGGCGCGGAACTGGAAGGCTGGATACGGCTCGGATTGCAGGAGGATTTCGGTGAAGCCTTGCTGCCCGACGTGCTGGGGCGCTTTGCCCGCGCGCATCCGAAAGTGCGCATCGAGGCGCACGTGGCGCGCAACACGGCCCTGATGCAAGGGCTGGCCATGGGCCAGCTGGACCTGGCTCTGCTGTGGGGCGGCGCCTGCATCGCCGACGTGGCCGAGTATCCGCTGCCGCAGCGCCAGCATATTGCCGAGCCGGCCATGCGCTGGATCGCCTCATCCAGCCTGGCCTGGCAGCCCGAATCGGGCGAGCCCTTGCCGCTCATTACCTTCGACCGCGACTGCCTGTTCCAGCGCTGCGCCACGCAGGCGCTGGACCATGCCGGCATCGCCTGGCGCACGGCGTTTACCAGTCCCAGTCTGGCGGGACTGTGGGCGGCGGCCGCGGCCGGGCTGGGCGTGACGGTGCGCACCAGCCTGGGCTTGCCGTCTTCCGTCTGCGCGCTCGATCACGTGGCGGCGGGCTTGCCCGCCCTGCCCCCGCTGTCGCTGGAACTGCTGCGCGCCTCCAGCGTGTCCAGGCCGCCCGTCGAGCGGCTGGCTGGCCTGATCATCGAATCGCTGCAGAATGGGGCGATTGAAAACGCCTGAAATTCAAGTGCGTGCAATCAGTACCTGCACGGGCGCCATGGGGAAATCGCTGGCGCTGTATTGTTCCACTTGCCGCCAACCCGTGTCGCGCAGCAGCTGCGCCAATTCTCCCTGCTGGGTTACCGTGCGGCCCAGCATGCGCATCGGCAAGTAATACGGCAGCACGCGCGCCGCGTCGCCGGCTGCCGGGGCGATTTCCGCCTGCACGCAAACGAAGACGCCACCGGGTGTCAACGCCGCATGGATCTTGCGCAAGGCCGCCGCCATGTCGGGCACGAAATGCAGCACGGACGAGCACCAGATGAGGTCGTAGCCGCTGCCGATATCGTCGCTGGCCAGGTCGCCGCCCACAGTCTCCAGGCGGTCAGACAGTTGCGCATGGGCGATGTTCGCGGCTGCCACGGCCACCGTTTCCGGCCAGTCGAAGACGCCGCCGTGCAAGCCTGCATGGGCTTGCGCCAGCGCAATGGCAACCCAGCCCGGTCCGCCGCCCAGGTCGAGCAGGCGCAGCGGCGTGTGGCCGTCTGCAAACGGGGCGATGCGCTGCATCACGGACAGGGCTGCGCGCATGGTGACGGCGCGTTGTTCCTGGCCAATCTGCTGCTGCGCGGCAATGGCCCAGTTGATGCCACTTGCCGTGCTGTAGGGCGCGGCCTTGCCGCCCTCGCGCACCAGCGTACTCAGCTGGGTGGCGAAATGGCGCAGCGCATGCAGCCGGTACAGCCAGGCGTCGCCGCAAAAGGCCTCGGAGTCGCGGCAGAAATACTGCAAGGTGGCGGCCGTGCAGCGGTAGCGCTGCGCATCAGCATCGGCCGCATCGCGTTCCAGCACCTGCATGCTCCACAGTAATTCCAGCAGCAGCGCCGTATGCGGCGCGTGCAGCGACAGGGCGTCGGCCAGTTGCGTCGGCGTGTGCGGCGTGGCCAGCAATTCGAAAATGCCCAATTCCAGGGCGGCGGCCAGTCCATCGGCCTGGACGGGCGCGACGGCCAGGTCCCAATACGGTTGCAAGGCGTGTTGTGTGGTGAATGGCATGGTGCTTCCTTTCGGTGAGGTGGGCAAGAGCACCTATTTTATGCAACAATGAGAATAATTATCATTTGCATTTGTATGCGACACGGCGCATTTCGTATGCGCGACGGCGCGCGGAAAAACAGGGGGAGCGATGAGGGAACAGGACAGGGAAGCGGCAGGCTGGACGCGGCGCCAACTGGACCCCGGGATGGGCGAGTGCCGCGCGGACCAGCGCCAGGTCGACCAGGGCTTGCTGCTCGTGCATTCCGATTACCGTCCGCGCCTTGCGCTCGTCGAGCAATCGAAGCATGACGATGCGGGCGGCATGGTGATCACCATCGGCCTGGAAGGCGTGTCCGGCTACACGACGCGTGATGGCGAACAATTGCGTTTCCGGGCCGGCCATACGACGGTGACGGCGTTTCAGCACGTCAGCGGCGAGCGCCGTTTCGAGGCGAATCAACGGGCGGCGCAATTGCGCGTGCTGGTCGATGAAGACGCGCTGGCGCGCTACTGGCCGCAAGGCCTGGCATCCCTGCTGCCCCACGGTGGCGCGCGCCAGCTGGCGCATGCGGCCACCACGGCGGCGTCCGCTTTGCAGGCGCGGGCGCTGCTGCGCGCGACGGATCCGCTGGCCGTGCATATCGGCGTGCTCAGTGTCCTGGCGGAACGGTTGCGGGCGCTGCGGCCGGCGCCCGCGCCCGCTTCCATCCCGCGCTGGTCCGAGGCCGAGATGATCAAGCTGGAGCGCGTCCATGCGCTGATGCAGGAGCAGATGGCGCAAGACCTGACGCTCGATTACCTGTGCGCGCAAGCGGGCCTGAGCTTGTTCAAGCTCAAGCAGGGATGGCGCTACCGCTACAACGACAGTCCGCAGCGCACCTTGCTGGCGCTGCGCATGCAGCGGGCAAAGTTACTGCTGGAAAATGGTTGCCAGGTGGCGCAGGCGGGCTGGCAAACCGGTTATCGCCATCCGTCCAATTTCAGCGCTGCGTTCAGCCGCTATTTCGGCTACGCGCCGAAGACCGTGGGACGCGCTGGCACATAAAAAGCCGGTGTAGAATCGGCGGGCAGCATTTTTCATCTCACCTGAAGGAGACATGATGGCCCGCAAAATATTTGTCAATCTGCCCGTCCAGTCGCTGGAACGCTCCGTGGCGTTTTTCACGGCGCTGGGCTTCAGTTTCAATGCCCATTTCACCGATGAAACGGCAACGTGCATGATCGTCGCCGACGACATTTTCGTGATGCTGTTGACGCACGATAAATTCAAGCAATTTACGCCCAAGCAGCTGTGCGATACCAAGGTGGCGACGGAAGTGCTCGTGTGCCTGTCGGCGGAGAGCCGCGGCGAAGTCGATGAGCTGGTGGCGAAGGCCGTCCAGGCGGGCGGCAGCATCTACAAGGAGCCGATGGATTTCGGCTTCATGTATGGCCACAGTTTCCAGGACCTGGATGGACATCAATGGGAGTTGATGTTCATGGAGCCGAACGCCGTACCTGGAAACGCCTGACCAAACCTGCTGCGCGTCGCGCTTTGCGGCCGGCGATGCTCACCGTACTAGAGTACGGTTGCGCTTCTCGGCCACAAATCACTGCCGCTCGCTATGGTTTTGTCAGGCGTTGCAACAGCCAAGTCAAAACACTTGTTAAGCCCACGCCTTAGCTGGCCAGCGCCAGCAGATCGACCACGTCCAGGCCGGCCAGGTCTTGCGTCGTGTTGCCTGCAAACGCGGCGCGGCTCTGCTGGCCGTTTTTCAGCCAGGTGCGCGTGACGTCCTTGATCTGGCTCAGGGTGCAGGTCAATACCCCGGTGCGGAATTGCTGGCGCACGGCTTCCGTCGTGCCGCGCTGCTGCATGTTCCACGCCGTCAGCGCTTCCGCGTACGGCGAATGGGGCTTGTCGAGGCCCTTGATGACGCAGATGATGGCTTCTTCCACTTGTTCCTGCGAGAAATCGCCGTCGAGGATTTGATCCAGGGTCGTGCCGAAGTCGGCGTACGTGCCGGCCAGGCGCGGATCGCGGTAGGAACTGAGGGTAAACGTGCCGGCGCCGGCCGCATAGCTGGCGCTGCCGCCATACGCGCCGCCTTTTTCGCGCAGGGCCGTATGCAGCACCTGGTTGGTCATCAGTTCGGCGGCGACGGCCAGGGCGGACGCGTCCGGATTGTGTACGCCAGGCACGGCCCAGGACACGAAGCAATGGTTGATCTGGCTCGTCGCATGCAGGGCCGTGTTGGCCAGCGGCAAGGTTGCCGGCGCTGGCGTTTCTGTCGCTGCGGCGGCATCCGTGCTGGCTGCCGGCAATTCCAGCAAGCGGGCCAGGGTGATGCCATCCTGCTCCAGGCCGGCGCACAGCACGGTTGGCTGCTGGGCGATGATGTGCGCGTGCAGGGTGTCGAGCTCGCGCGCGATTTCCTGCAAGCCCTCGGAAGTCTTGCTCAGCTGCTGCAAACGGCGGTAGAACGGCAAGGCCGCCGGGCCGCCGACGATGTCGTCGAAGCGGCGCGTGGGCGACAGCGGTGCCGCCGCGGCCAGCATGGCGTAGCGGTTGCCCGATTCGGACAGGCTGCTCAATTTGTCTTGCACCAGGCTTTCGATCAGGAAAGCCAGGCGCTCTTCTTCATCGAAGCGGGGCTTGGCGATCCAGGCCGACAGCACGGCGGCGATCGCCGCGTGTTCTTCGCGCAAGCCGCTGGCCGAGAACGACAATTCCACGCGCATCGCCTGTTGCGGGCGGGGAATGGCTTCCAGGCCGATGTGGAACGATGGCACCATGCTCTGGCGCCAGGCGCTGGCGTCGTCGAACGACATGTCGCCCACGCCCAGCTCCGGCGCCAGGTCCGTGTACAGGCGCAGCCAGGGCCACGACGCTTCCGGCAAGCCCGACACGTCGTACAGCACGTTGGCATAGCTGATGCCATTCGAGGCAATGCTGAACGCCACGGCGCCGTCGACGGCGGCAGGAATCGGCAGTGCCGGACGCGGCAGCGCGCTGACGTCGCCGGGGCGGATGCGCGGCAAGACTTCCGAATTCGACGGCAGTTGCTGATGCGCTTCCAGCGCGGCGGACTCGGCGATGATGTGCTCGCGCTCGGCGTCCGTCAGCTTCGCTTGCAGGGCCGCCAGCGTGGCGTCTTCCTGCGCGGCGCGGTCCGTGAAGTAGGCGCTGTCGGGCACCACGTGCGTGGTCAGACGGGTTGGATTGGCGATCAGCTCGCGCACCAGCTGCTTGAAGAATTCCGGGTCTTCGATCTGCTGTTCCAGGGTTTCCAGGATGTCCGCATTGTCGAAGGCATCCATGACGTTGCCGTCATACATGGCCAGCGGCAAGGCGTGCAGCAGGCGGCCCAGGCCGTAAGGCATGCGGCCGCTGCTGATTTCGCGCTGGCTGTATTTGATATCGCGCAAGGCCGCGTGCAGCACGGCGGCGGGAATGCCCTCTTGCGCCGTCTCTTCCAGGGCCGTCCAGATGCGCTGGTGCGCGTCGGCCATCTGTTCCTGCGTCAAGCCTTCCATGCCGATGTGGAACACCATCTGGCGGATGCCCGCGTCGCGGCCATTCATGTCCGATGGGCGGCCATAGCCGGCCGATTCCATGGCGCGCATGACGGGCGCCGACGATTCGCCCAGCAAGCCGTGCGACAGCAAATGCGCGTGGTAGTAGGCGATGGGATCGCTCGACTCGCCCATCAGCCAGGCGAATTGCAGGCCGAATTCATCGTCGCGCGCTTCCTGCGATGGAATTTTCACCACGTTTTCCTGCGGCGCCGTCCATGCGGGCGCCAGTTGCGGCAGGCGGCGCGGGCTGAAGCCGCTGAGCTTGGACAGCACGCGTTCGGCCACCTGCTCTTGCACGGCCGACGCTTCGATATTGCCGGCGGTCATGATCACGGCTTGCGAAGGGTGATAGTGGCTGGCGTGGAATTCTTTCAGCATTTCATGCGTCAGCTCGGGGATCACCAGCGGATCGCCGCCCGATTCCACTTCATACGTCGTGCCCTTGAGTAAGGCGCTGGCGATGCCGCTGTCGAGCGCGCGCATGGGGCTGTTGAAGGCGCCCTTCATTTCATTGAAGACGATGCCCTGGTACACCAGCTTGTCGCCTTCGAATGCGTGGCGCCAGCCTTCCTGGCGGAAGTTCAGGTAATCGAGGTTCGGGAAGAAGGCCGCGTCCAGGTAGACGTCGAGCAGGTTGAAGAAATCCTTGCGGTCGGTGCTGGCGAACGGGTACACGGTACGGTCCGGGTAGGTCATCGCATTCATGAAGGTGGCCGTCGAGCGGCGCAGCATCGAAAAGAAGGGGTCGCGCACGGGGTAGCGGGCCGAGCCGCACAAGGCCAGGTGCTCGAGGATGTGGGCGCGCCCGTCGCTTACTTCCGGCACAGTGGGAAAGGCCACCAGGAACACCATCTCAGCCTGCTCGGTATGCATGTGGATATGGCGCATGCCCGTTGCTGGCTCGACATATTGCTCGATGGTTGCCTGCAAGACTGGAATGAAGTTGCTGCTGACTTTTTCAAATGTGCTCATGCGGTATGGGATCTCTGCGGTAGGTGATTCGGAGTGTCGGTGGGGCTGCATCACATGTGGGGGCAAAGTGGCGTAATGCCAGGGCCGGGGCCACTTTGATGCCTGTATGGAGTTTTTCCCTATTGTACTAGGAGTATCTGCGCGCCGCCGCCGTGGCTTGCTTGCCGATCGCAAAAGCAATAACATTGTCAGATAGGCTATTTTTTGACAGGTGGCGCCCCGCGATGAACGCTTAGCGTACCATGCGCCTTTTGCACTCCAGACTGAACCGAAGGCGCCCACCTTGTCCCGACTTTCCTTTCGCCAACTGCTATTTGCCGCCTTCATATTGACGACGGGCATTTTGACGGCCACCTCCGTGCAAGCCCTGCTGACCCTGGAACACCTGGCGCGGCTGGGGCGCGAGACGGCGGCGCAGGCGATTGCCCTGACGGAACAGTCGCAGCGCCTGTCCGAGCGCACGCTGGCCATGGAGCGCAGCGCACGGCAATTCCTCGTGCTCGACGATCCCGTCTTCCGCGAGCGCTACGCGGCGGCCCGCGACGAAGCGACGGCGGCGCTGCAAGTGCTGAACCGGGCCACGCCCGAGTTCGCCCCGCAGTTGGCCGATGAATGGACGGTGCAGGCGCAAGCGGCGTGGGAAGTCTTGCAAGCGGGTAAGCGCCGCAAGCGCGATGGCCACGCCGTCGTGTACCGCGCATTTGCCCGCATGACGCAGATCAATGACAGCCTGGCGCGCGAAAGCAAGACGGAAATCGGCAGCCGCAACGACGCCCTGCTGGCCGAGCTGGAACGCCAGCGCCGCCTGCTGGGCGTGCTGGTGGGCGGCGCCGTGCTGCTGGCGGCCGTGCTGGCCACCTGCTTCGGCTTTCTGTTGTCGCGCCCGCTGCGCCGCATCGAGACGGCCATCGAGCGCCTGGGCGACAAGCGCTATGACCAGCCCATCGTCGTCGGCGGCCCGGCCGACACGCGCCGCCTGGGCCAGCAGCTCGACTGGCTGCGCCAGCGCCTGGCCGATCTCGATGCCGACAAGGAACGTTTTCTGCGCCACATCTCGCATGAGCTGAAAACCCCGCTGGCGGCCCTGCGCGAAGGCGTGGCTTTGCTGGAAGACGAGGTGGCGGGAAAGCTCAGCGACGGCCAGCGCGAAATCGCCGGCATCCTGCAGCAAAACACGGCGTCCCTGCAAACCCAGATCGAAGACTTGCTGCGCTACAATACCGCCGCTTTTGACGCCCAGCATTTGGCGCGCAGCAAGGTGGACTTGCTGGTCTTGCTGCAAGATGTGGTGGCCGGGCAGCGCCTGCAATGGCTGGCGCGCCGTTTGACGGTCGAGGTGCAGGGCGCGTCGCTGATCGTGCAGGCCGACCGCGACAAGCTGGCCACGGCCCTGGCGAACCTGCTGTCGAATGCCGTGCGCTTCAGCCCGGAAGGCGGCACCGTGCGTTTCACCCTGTCTGGCGAAGGCGGCCGTGTGTGCATCGATTGCACCGACGAGGGGGCCGGCGTGGCGCCCGAGGATGCCGCGCGCATCTTCGAGCCGTTTTACCAGGGCGTGCGCCAGGCGGCCGGCGCGCGCAACGGCAATGGCATCGGCCTGTCCATCGTGCGCGAATATATCGCCGCCCACGATGGCAGCGTCACTCTTTTACCGCGCTCCGCCGGCGCGCATTTTCGGATAGAACTGCCCTTATGATGACGAGAATTCCCCTGGCCGGCATGGCCGCCTGCGCGCTGCTGTTGGGCGCTTGCGCCGCCAAGCCCCCCACCCAGACGCCCGTTCTGGTGCAGACGCCGCCGCGCGTGGTGGTGGTAGCCGATCCCCAGCTGGCGGAACTGCTGGCGTATCAGGGCGCCTTGCGCCTGATGACGCCGTCGGAACTGGTGAAGGCGCAGCTGGACCTGGCGAAGGCCGATCACGCGCCGCACAACACGCTGCGCCGCGCCATGCTGCAGGCGGCCTTGCGCGGTCCCGGCGACCTGGCCCGCGCGCAAGCCTTGCTGGAACCGCTGGCCACGGCCACGGGCAAGGATGCGCAACTGCTGGCGCCGCTGGCGCAATTGCTGGGCAGCCAATATGCGGAACTGCGCCGCCAGGACGAGGGCATCGACAAGCTCAACACGCAGCTGCGCGACGCCCAGCGCCGCATCGACCAGCTCAATGAAAAGCTCGAAGCGCTGAAAAACATCGAGCGCAGCCTGTCCGTGCGCCCCGCCGCGGGAGCGCCGAAATGAGCGAGCACGCCCACATCTTGCTGGTCGACGACGATCCCGACCTGTTGCGCCTGCTGACCATCCGCTTGAAGGCGGGCAACTATCGCGTGACGGCCGTGGGCAGCGCGGAAGCGGCGCTGGCGCGCCTGGCCGTGGAATTGCCCGCCCTGGTTATTACCGACGTGCAATTGCCGGGCCGCGACGGCCTGGCCCTGTTCGATGAAATCCGCCGCCAGCATGCGGCCCTGCCCGTCATTTTGCTCACAGCCCACGGCACCATTCCCGACGCCGTCGACGCGACGGCGCGCGGCGCGTTTGCCTACCTGACGAAACCGTTCGATGGCAAGCTGCTGATGGAAAAAGTGGCGTATGCCATCAACTTGTCCACCGTCATGCCGACGCCCGCGTCCGGCGACGAGAGCTGGCGTGCCGAGCTGATCAGCCGCAGCGCGCAGATGGCCGAGCTGCTGGCCGAAGCCAAGCTGGTGGCCGGATCCGACGCCAGCATCCTGATCCGCGGCCCCAGCGGCACGGGCAAGGAATTGCTGGCGCGCGCGCTGCACAATGCCAGCCGCCGCGCCAAGGCGCCGTTCATCGCCGTCAACTGCGGCGCCATTCCCGAGCAGCTGCTGGAATCGGAACTGTTCGGTCACGTCAAAGGCTCGTTTACGGGCGCCGTCGGCAACCGCGAAGGCTTGTTCCAGGCGGCCGATGGCGGCACCCTGTTCCTGGACGAGATCGGCGACATGCCGCTGCCGCTGCAGGTGAAACTGTTGCGCGTGCTGCAGGAGCGGGCCGTGCGCCCCGTGGGTGCAGACCAGACGCGTCCGGTGGACGTGCGGCTCCTGTCCGCCACGCACCGCGACCTGGACGTGGCGATGACCGAGGGGCAATTCCGCGAAGACCTGTATTACCGGCTCAACGTCGTGACCTTGACCCTGCCGCCGCTGGCCGAGCGCCGCGAAGACATCGCCTTGCTGGCGAACCATTTCCTGCAGAAGCTGGCGGCCAAGTATGAGAAACCCCTGAACGGCTTCGCACCCGACGCCTTGACGGCCCTGGTGGCGGCGCCATGGCCCGGCAATGTGCGCCAGCTGGTCAATGTCGTCGAGCAAGTGTGCGCGCTGGCCACGGCGCCGCTGGTGCCCTTGAGCCTGGTGCAGCGCGCGCTGCGCGTGCCATCGCTGGAAGCGCTCAGCTATAACGAAGCGAAGCAGCGCTTCGAGCGCGACTACCTGATCCAGCTGTTGCGTCTGACGGATGGCAACGTGGCCGACGCGGCCCGCCTGGCCGACCGCAACCGCACGGAGTTCTACCGTTTATTGCAGAAATACGAGCTGACGCCGGCCCTGTTCCGGGGCGAAGGCGACCCTGTCGCTGAATAGCGACAAAAATAAAGTATTAATAATCAACGACTTATTGTAAAACATTGATATTGTTGCCACAGGCTGTCGCTGTCAGGCGACAAAAAACCCGGATTTTCGGCCCGAAACGCCGCGAAACGGGCAGGAAAAATCGAGTCTAAAGCTAAGTCGTTGATTTTGAATGGAAATTAAAAGCTGGCACGGTGCTTGCTGTATGGGTAGATGTGACGCTTCAAAGTGTTGCTTTATCCAAGTAAGAAGCTTTTAACTTCATTGAGAGGAACTACCATGCAAACATCGAAACTGTTCAATACCCTGGTTGCCGCTATCGTACTGTCGGGCGCCTCGATCACCGCTTCGCATGCCGCTGACTCCGCACCAAAAGCACAAGCTCCTGCTGACACCGTCGTGGCCGCCAACGCCGCCGCTGCCGTCCCTGATGAAACCATCACTTCCTCGGCCAAGGCCGCCCTGAGCGCCGATGCGCAAGCCGCTGCCCTGCCCGTCAAGGTAGCAACCCAGCAAGGTGTGGTCGTCCTGTCGGGCGACGTGCCGAGCGCCGAAGCGGGTGACCGCGTCGTGCAGATCGTCGCTTCCGTGAGCGGCGTGAAAGAAATCAAGAACGAGCTGAAAGTCAAAGCCGCCGGCTAAGCCCTCGCGCTGTACTTTACTCCGGGTTGCCCTGTCTGCGGACAGGGCATTTTTTTGTCCGCACGGTTTGACCCGGCCAGCCATGCCGATGCCGCCAGGCAAGGAGCCGGGAAATACAAGTAGAATAGCCAGCACTGGCGCCGCTCCCGGCGCTGTTTGTCATCTCCGGCACAGCATTCTGTTGCAAGGCTGCGCCGTTACCAGGCTACCGCATGTCTTCTTTTTCTCCCGCTGCCCTGTTGCGCAATCTGAAACCCGATAACTTCACCATCGCCCTGCTCGTCACCGTGGCGCTGGCCACGTTTCTGCCCTGCACGGGCCAGACGGCCGTGGTCTTCGGCAATATCACCACCGTCGCCATCGGCGCCCTGTTCTTCCTGCACGGCGCCAAGCTGTCGCGCGAAGCCGTGGTGGCAGGCGCCATGCACTGGCGCCTGCACTTGCTGGTGCTGGCCAGCACCTTTGTCCTGTTTCCTCTGCTGGGCCTGGCATTGCGCCCGCTGGCGCTGACCTTCCTGACGCCTGACCTGTACATGGGCATCTTGTTCCTGTGCGCCTTGCCGTCCACCGTGCAGTCTTCCATTGCCATGACCGCCATGGCGCGCGGCAACGTGCCGGCCGCCATCTGCAGCGCTTCGGCCTCGAACTTCATCGGCATTTTCCTCGCCCCCATCCTGGTGGGCTTGCTGGTGGCCAAGGGCGCGGAAAGCAAGTCGTCGGTGGACGCCGTGCTGTCCATCGTCCTGCAACTGCTGCTGCCCTTCCTGGCCGGCCAGTTCCTGCGCCGCTGGATCGGCCGCTGGGTCGACCGCCACAAGGCCACCCTGAAATACGTCGACCAGGGTTCGATCTTGCTGGTGGTCTATACGGCCTTCAGCGAAGCCGTCAGCGAAGGCCTGTGGCATACGATTTCGGTGGAAACGCTGGTGGCCCTGGGCCTGATCAGCCTGCTGCTGCTGGCGCTGGTGCTGGGTATTTCGACCTTTGTCAGCCGCCGCCTGGGTTTCAACAAGGAAGATGAAATCGCCATCGTCTTTTGCGCCTCGAAGAAAAGCCTGGCCAGCGGCGTGCCCATGGCCAAGGTGCTGTTTTCCACGCGTTCGCTGGGTATGGTGATCTTGCCGCTGATGCTGTTCCACCAGATTCAGCTGATGATTTGCGCCGTGATCGCGCAAAAGTATGCGCGGCGCGACGAGGCGGCGGCGGTGCGCGTCTAGGGGATGGACGGGGCCTTGCTGCGCACCGGCCACGTCAGCGCGTCAAGCAAGGTGCCCGGCGCCTTGCCCGTGTCCAGCCCCGTCGGGGGATATTCTCCCGCGCGGGGAATGTGGTGGGTGCCGAACAGCCAGTCGAAGACGGGGAACAGCCCCGCGAAATTGCAGTTGAAATGCTCGGCTTGCACCGAGTGATGAACGCGATGGTACTGCGGTGAATTGCACAGCATCCAGTAACGGCCAAAGCCGACCCGGACATTCATGTGCGGGAAAACATGATACAAGCTCAGTATCCCGTACATTCCCAGAATCACCATATTGGTCTTGAATAAGATCCCCGCCAGCAGATAGATACTGAGTGCCTTGATGCCCGCTTCGGCCCAATAGTGCCGCGTCGTTGTGCTGGCATTCATGGCCGTATCGCTGTGATGGAAGGAATGCATGGCCCACATGGCGGGTACGCGGTGTTGCACGCGATGAAAGACGTATTCCAGAAAATCCATGGTCAGGGCATACGCGAGGAAGGCCGGCGCCAGCATCCAGCCTGAAGAGGCTAGATTGATGAGCCCGCCGCCGGCCGCATTGACAAGCTGTACCGTGACGATGGCCGTGAGCGGGGCCAGCATGGCGCCGCTGGCGGCATAGATGAGCATATACGCAAGATTGAAGCGTGACGCCCCCGAAGGCTGTTGCTGCAGGGGATGCCGCCTCTCGATGAGCAATGCCAGAAGAATGACCGCCAGGAGCATCAGGGGGCCAAGCAGTAGCGCTGCGTATCCCATCGTTTACCCCTGGAAAGTAGTGGATAGTTGTCTCTTGTTAAAAATAGTCCGCCCATTCCCGCCTGTCAATGTCATTGGCATTGCCTTGACCCATGCAATGGCAGAACGCTATATATAAGTGTATATTACGCTCCTTGTTCACCGTTCACTTTACAAGGATACGATCATGCGCCTCACCTCCCTCGCCCGCCTGCTTGGCACCGCCCTGCTGGCCACCGCCGCCACCTCCGCCCTTGCCGGCGAAGTGGTGGTGTCGGCCGCGGCCAGCCTGACGAATGCGTTCAAGGATGCGGCGCAGAGCTACGAGGCGCAGTATCCGGGCAGCAAGGTGTCCCTGAACTTCGCCGCCTCGGGCGTGCTGCTGCAACAGATCGTCAAGGGCGCGCCCGTGGACGTGTTTGCCTCGGCGGACCAGGAAACCATGGATGCGGCGCAAAAGCAGGGCTTCGTCCTGCCGGCCGACCGCATGGATTTCGTCGGCAACAGCCTGGTGCTGATCGTGCCGCACGATAGCAAGCTGGGCATCAAGAACTTGAGCGACCTGACGCACAAGAGCGTGACCCGCGTGGCCATCGCCAATCCGGCCAGCGTGCCCGTCGGCCGTTACTCCGAAGGCGCGCTGAAGAAGGCGAAGCTGTGGGACGCCGTGCAGCCCAAGGCCATCGGCACGCAGAACGTGCGCCAGTCGCTCGACTACGTGGCGCGCGGCGAAGTCGATGCGGGCTTTGTCTATGCCACCGACGCGGCCATCATGAAAGACAAGGTGAACGTGGTGCTGGACGTGCCATTGGACGCGCCCGTGCTGTACCCGATCGCCACCATCAAGGACAGCGCCAACCAGGCTGAAGCGAAGCGCTTCGTCAGCTACCTGCAGACGGCGCCGGCGCAAGCCATCCTCGCCAAGTACGGTTTCAAGAAGCCATAAGGTAAACGGACGCGCATGGATATCGCCTGGACCGCGCTGGCCCTGTCGCTCAAGGTGGCGGCGTGGGCCACGGCGCTCAATTTGCTGCTCGGCATCGGTACGGGCTATGTGCTGGCGCGCACGCGTTTTCCCGGGCGCGAGCTGCTCGACGCCCTCATGACCCTGCCGATGGTGATGCCGCCCACCGTGCTCGGCTATTACCTGCTGGTGCTGCTGGGCCGGCGCGGCACGATGGGCATCTGGCTGCAGGATAACTTCGGCATCAACCTCATCTTTACGTGGCAGGGCGCCGTGATCGCCTCCACGGTGGTCGCCTTTCCCCTCGTCTTCAAGCCCGCGCGCGCCGCCTTCGAAGCGGTCGACGGCCAGCTGGAGCAGGCGGCCCGCGTGCTGGGCATCTCGGAAATGGCGATCTTTTTCCGCGTGACCTTGCCGCTGGCCTGGCGCGGCATCCTCGCCGGCGTGCTGCTGGGCTTCGTGCGCGCGCTGGGCGAGTTCGGTGCCACCCTGATGGTGGCCGGCAGCATCCCCGGCAAGACGCAGACCCTGTCGGTGGCCGTGTTTGAAGCCGTGCAGGCGGGCCAGGATGAGGTGGCCAATACGCTGGTCCTGATTATCTCCCTGGTCTGCATCGTGGTGCTGCTGTCGGCGGGCCGCCTGGCGCCCGGACGCATCGCGCACAAATGACGCAGATGATGACGCCTATGCAACTCGACCTCGACCTCCGCGCCACCTTGCGCTCCGGCAAACGCCGCTTCGACCTGCAGGTGCAATGCACCTCCAGCAGCCAGCGCATCGCCATGTATGGCCCGTCCGGCGCCGGCAAGAGCATGACCCTGAAAGCCATTGCCGGCCTCTTCACGCCTGAGGCGGGCCATATCCGCCTGAACGGGCGCACCCTGTTCGATTCCGCCGCCGGCATCAATTTGCCGCCGCAGCAGCGCAATGTCGCCTATCTGTTCCAGGATTACGCGCTGTTCCCGCACCTGACGGTGCGCCAGAACGTGGGCTTTGGCCTGCGCCGCGGCTGGTTCAATCCGCGCGCGCGCGAAAAATTGCAGAAGGTCGAGCATTGGCTCGACGCCTTCCACCTGCAGGAACTGGCGCACCAGTTTCCCGACGAGTTGTCCGGTGGCCAGCGCCAAAGGGTGGCGCTGGCGAGGGCACTCGTGGCCGAACCGGCCGCGCTGCTGCTCGACGAGCCGTTTGCCGCCCTCGATCCGGCCCTGCGTGTCAAAATGCGCCTGGAGTTGAGCCAGTGGCAGCAGCGCCTGGACGTGCCCATGATCCTGATCACACATGATCCGGAAGATGCGCGCATTCTGGGTGAACATGTGCTTTACTTGCGTGACGGACAAATTGACAGCATGGAAGAAAATAAGGCATTGGGTGAACGCATTGGATAAATCAGCGGCAGCGGAAATCGGCCTGCAAGGCTCGGTATGGATGACGGTGGGCGGAGAAAACCTGGGCGGCGCCGGCCGGGTGGAATTGCTGGGCGCCATCGCCGAATGCGGCTCCATCACGCAGGCGGCCAAGCTTGTGAAGATGAGCTACAAGGCGGCCTGGGACGCCATCGACGCCATGAACAACCTGGCCGGCGAACCGCTGGTCGAGCGCTTGACGGGCGGCAAGGGCGGCGGCGGCACGCGGCTGACGCCACGGGGGCGCCAGCTGGTCGACAATTTCCGTATCATCGAGCGCGAGCATGCCCGCTACCTGCGCCAGCTGGGCAGCCAGGCGGAAGGCATCGCCGACGATCTTTTACTCATACGGAGAATGGCCATGAAAACCACGGCACGCAATCAATTCCTGGGCAAGGTGACCGAACTGAAACAGGGCGCCGTCAACGATGAAGTCACCCTGGAATTGCCCGGTGGCCAGCACATCGTGGCCATCGTCACGCAGGGCAGCAGCGCGAGCCTGGGCCTGGTGCCGGGCGCGGAAGCGTTTGCGCTGATCAAGGCGTCGTCCATCATCCTCGTGACGGACAGCCAGGGCGCGCGCTTTTCCGCGCGCAACCAGCTGGCCGGGGTCGTGACGCGCGTGCAGACGGGCGCCGTCAATACGGAAGTGGTGCTGGACTTGCCGCGCGGCGGCACGATTGCCGCCATCATCACCAACCAGAGCAGCACCGACCTGGGCATCGAGCTTGGCAGCAACGTGACGGCCATCTTCAAGGCGTCCAGCGTGATTCTGGGCGTGCCCGCCTGATTTAATCCTGCAGGCGCGACAACCAATCCGCCGCCGCCGCCAGCGCCTGTTCCAGTTCCTGCGCCGTGTGCGCCAGCAGCGCCGGCACCTCGTCCAGGCGGCCCGCATCGATGGCTTCCTCGGTGGCGAACGCGGCGCGGATCAGGCGCTTCGTGCCCAGGGTGCCGACGGAGCCGCGCACGCTGTGCAGGATGCGTGCCACGTCGCTGTGGCGGCCCGCCTGCAACGCCGTTTCGGCCTCGTGCACGGGCGTCATGCCCTTGTTCAGCGCGTCTTCCACCATGCGCCGCAGCACGCCGCGCCCCTTCGCATCGCGTCCCATCACGCGCATCAGCGGCGCCATGGAAAACACTTCTTCATCGGCGACGCGTGCCGGCTCGGCCGTCTGTACTTGCGGGCGCTTGGGCAGGTGGCGCAGGATGACTTCCATCATCTCTTCCACCACCACGGGCTTGGCGATGAAATCGCTGATGCCGGCCGTCATGCAGCGCTCGCGCTCGGACGCCAGCACGCCGGCCGTCATGGCGATCACGGGCAGGTGCAAGCGCAGTTCCGTGCGGATGATGTGGGTGGCGCTGAAACCGTCCATGACGGGCATCTGCATGTCCATCAGCACGATGTCGTAGCGCAGCGCTTCCGTGCGCAGCCGTTCCACGGCTTGCAAGCCGTCGCCCACCACGTCCAGGGTGGCGCCCATGTGTTCGAGGATGCCGCGCGCCACGGCCTGGTTCAAATGATTGTCTTCCACCAGCAGGAAATGCACGCCGGCCAGTTCCGTGCCCAGCGGCTGGTGCAGCATGCGTTGCTCGCCGCCGTCGTCCTTGGCGATCAGCGCCTGGTGCAGGGCGTCGAACAGGCTCGATCCCGTGATCGGCTTCATCAGCACGACGTCGGCCTCGGCCGCGCTGGAGATTTCTTCCAGGTGGTTGCGGGCGAAGGCGTTGACCATCACCACGATGGGCTGGCGCTGGCCGCTGGCCGCCTGGCGGATGGCCTTGGCCGTGGCCAGACCGTCCATGACGGGCATGTGCCAGTCGGCCAGCACCACGTCGTACGGTTGCTGCTGCGCCAGGCGTTCGCGGTACAGCTCGATGGCGGCAAAGCCGGAGTCCACTTCGTCGGCCAGCCAGCCCCACGCCTCGATCAGCTTGACGATCAGTTCGCGCGTGGTGCGGTTGTCGTCGGCCACCAGCAGGCGCAGCTGGCCCAGCGCCGGCGTGCGCCGCGTTTCGGCCGGCTGCGCCAGCATTTCGAAGGGCACGCTGAACCAGAAGCGGCTGCCCTTGCCTTCGCTGCTGGCGACGGCGATGTCGCCGCCCATCATGTGGATCAGCTGCTTGCTGATGGCCAGGCCCAGGCCCGTGCCGCCGAAGCGCCGCGTGATGCTCTGGTCGCCCTGGGAAAATGCGGCAAACAGCTGCTGTTGCTGCAGTTCCGTCATGCCGATGCCCGTGTCGCGCACTTCGAAGCGCAGCCAGGCGCGGCCGTTTTCGTTCTCGGCCAGGCTGACGGCCACCACCACTTCGCCGCTCTCCGTGAACTTGATGGCGTTGCCGGCCAGGTTGACGAGGATTTGCTGCAGGCGCTGGGCGTCGCCCACGAGGCGCCGCGGCACGTCGGGCTCGACGGCGATGGCCAGTTCCAGCTCCTTTTCGCCCGCATTCATCGTCATCGTCGTGGCCAGGGTATTCATGACTTCATCGAGGTCGAATTCGACGGGCGACAACTCCATGCGCCGCGCCTCGATCTTCGAATAGTCGAGCACGTCATTGAGGATGCCCAGCAGCGACTGGCCCGCCACTCTGACCATGGTCAGATACTTGCGTTGTTCCGTGTCGAGCCTGGTATTGCCCAGCAAATACACCATGCCCAGTACGGCATTGAGGGGCGTGCGGATTTCATGGCTCATGTTGGCCACGAAATCGCTCTTCGCGCGGTTGGCCGCCTCGGCCCGGTCGCGTTCCTGTTCCAGCTCCGCCGCGCGCGATTCGAGTTCCTGCTGCAGGCGGTCGCGTTCGCTCATCAGGCCGTTGAACGCTTCCGTCAGTTCGCCGATCTCGTCGCGCTGCTGCACCGGCACGGGCGTGAAGCGGCTGCCGCTGGTGCGCAGGGCTTGCAGGGTGTCGCGCAGGCGCACCAGCGGCGACAGCAGGCGCACGGTGACCCAGCCCAGAACAAAGGCGGCCAGCAGCGAGGCGAGGATGCTCCACAGCACCAATCGGTACAGCACGCCATCGAACGGTTCGAAGGCATCCTCGACGGGGAGCGAGGCGGCCAGCAGCCAGTTCACGGATTTCAGGCGCTTGAAGCTGTTGACGGCCGTGATGCCGCGGCTGTTGGTGCTGACCATGCTGCCTTCGCCATCTTCCTTCAGCAACTGGGTCGTCGTCAGGTTGGCGTTCGGCTTGCGCGGTTGCAGCAAGCGGCTGGTATCGGGGTGCAGCACGTAGCGCGGCACGGCGCCGCGCGTGAGAATGAAGTAATAGCCGTTCTTGCCGATCTTTTCCGAGCGCAGGCGCCCCAGCAGATTGTCCTTGTACAGGCGCAGCACGCCGATCACTACGCCGGCCACCTGGCCATCGGCGGCCAGCACGGGCGCCACCATCTGCACGATGGGCATGCCGCTCGACTTGCCCAGCATCGGTTCGGTGATCATGGGCTGGCGCGTGCGCAGGACGGTCTGGAAATACTCGCGCTCGGCGACGTTGATGCCGGCGCGCCCCGCCACTTCCGGCATGTCGGCCACGACGGCGCCATGCGCGTCGAGCACCAGCACGTCATCGAACAGCACCAGCATCGAGCGGCGCGAATAGTATTCGCGCAATTGGGCGGGCCGGGCGATCAATTCCGGCGGCTGCTGTCGGGCCGTCAGGGTGACGATCTGCAGCAGCATGCCCAGCTTGTCGTCGAGCTCGGCAGCGGTGCGGGTGATCAGGGACGATTGCTGGCTCAGCAGTACTCGGGTGAAGTCGTCGCGCATGTGCTGCACCTGGATCATGGTGACCAGCGCGATCATGGCGATCGAGGTCAGGCTGGTGGCCAGCGCGACTTTTGCTTTAATGCCGAGAGGCTTCATGATTTCCTTTTCAGTACCGGGCGGCACAGGCGGCAGATAATGCTGTCAGGAATTTTCCTATCAATGCCCCAGCTTGGCAAGCGCCGCCGCGCAAATTGCCCGCCCCGTACGGGCTTTTGACGATGTTGCCATATAATTAAAGGCTGGACGTCGTTTATTCGCCGAATTTACGGTGAAATTGGTATACGGCAACCCTGTATGCGGCTGTATGCAGTAAACTTGTTGTTGCATTTTCTAAAAGGTACCGACATGACTGAAGCGCTACTCACTCCAACCTTGCCCACCGTGAACGTGGAGGCGTTGCGTGCGCGATGCTCGACCTGCAGCATGCATCAATTGTGCCTGCCGATGGGCCTCGATGTGGGCGACATGGACAGGCTGGACCAGATCATCGGCCGCCGCCGCAAGATTGTGCGCGGCGCCTCGCTGTTCCGTATCGGCGACTCGTTCCAGAACCTGTATGCGATCCGCCTGGGGCATTTCAAGACGTACCAGATCAATCCGGGCGGCGAAGAGCAGGTGACGGGCTTCCAGATGGCGGGCGAACTGCTGGGCATGGACGCCATCAGCGCCGACCGCCACCACTGTAATGCGGTGGCGCTGGAAGACAGCGAAGTGTGTGAAATCCCGTTTTCCAGCCTGGAACAATTGCTGGGCAATATGCCGACCCTGCTGCGCCATTTCCACCGCATGATGAGCCAGGAAATCACGCGCGAGCAAAGCGTCATGCTGTTGCTGGGCAATATGCAGGCGACGCAGCGCTTTGCCGCCTTCATCGTCAACCTGGCGTCGCGCTATGAAGCGCGCGGCTATTCGGGCAGCAATTTCCAGCTGCGCATGTCGCGCGAGGAAATCGGCAACTACCTGGGCCTGACCATCGAGAGCGTCAGCCGCCTGCTGTCGAAGTTCAAGAAGGAAGGCTGGCTGCGCGTCTCGAACCGGGAAATTGAAATCCTGCAGCCGGCGAAACTGAAGGCGATTACGGCCGGCACGGACACCTGCAAATAACAGCACCGTCAAAACCTGCTGCGCGTCGCGCTTTGCGGCCTGCGATGCTCGCTGTGCTATAGCACAGCTGCGCTTCTCAACCACAAATCACTGCCGCTCGCTACGGTTTTCCCAGCGCTGTACGTTATAGCTCTTCATCCGCATGCAGCGCGATGCTGCGCTGCAGGGGCCAGGTCCAGATGCCGGACAGGCGCCACTCGCGTTTGTCGTTTTCCACCAGCACTTGCCAGCGGCTGCGCTCGAGCATCGGCAGCGCCACGGAAAAATTGCCGGCCGCATCGGGTTGCACCAGCACCTTGATATCCTTTTCCGGCAGGGTCGCATGCGCCAGGTGCAGCTGCAAAGGCGCCTGATAGGCCTTGCCGAAGCTGTGCACGGAACCGGTCAGGCGCGCTTGCGCCACGTCATACGACAGGCGCGTATCCATCGCCAGGTCGCTGGCGATCGTGTCGCGCTTCAAATCCTGGTTGATCGCCTTGCCCTGCTTGTAATAATCGCCCACCACCAGCGCATCGGGCTGCGTAAACGCGATATAGCCCATGAAGCTGCCGACGACCACGGACAGGCCGGGGCCGATCATCAGCAGCCATGGCCAGCGATGCTTGTACCACGGTGCAACGGGTGCTTGCAGTTTCAGACTGTCGGACATGGTGTTTCTCCTGTGTAATCAGCCAGTCCCCGCATGGGGACCGGCCTTCCTGCAACTTCGTGGCGGCGGCGAGGGCACCCGGTCCCCGTCCGCCTTTCCTTGTTAACGTGGCACGATGAATACCGCGCTTTCACGCACATGCAGCGATGGGTCGTCCAGCGATTGCAATTCGATCGCAATCTTGTTCGAGCCCTTCTCTCCCACGCCGTGCGGCACGCGCAGGCGGATCGGCCAACCCAGCGTTTCCGTCGGCTGCAAGGTCACTTCTTCGCGCGTCAGCAAGGTCAGGCCCGGCAAGCCGGAAGCGCTGATTTTGAAATGCTGGCTTTGCTCCGACGTGTTCATGATCTGCAGGCGGTAGACGTTTTCGATCATGCCGTCTTCCACTTCGCGTCCCATGGAACCGCGGTCGCGGATCACGTCCATTTTCAGGGGCGTGCGCAGGGCCAGCGAAGTACACACGGCGATGATGATCAGGGCCAGGATGGAAGTGTAGATCAAGACGCGCGGGCGCATGGCGCGCTGGCGTATCTGCTTCGAATTGAAGTTGTTTTCCATCGCATGGTCGGTACTGTAGCGTACCAGTCCCCGTGGCCGGTCGACCTTGTCCATCACGCTGTTGCAGGCATCGACGCAAGCGGCGCAACCGATGCATTCATACTGCAGGCCGTTACGGATATCGATGCCGGTCGGACACACCTGCACGCACAGGGTACAGTCGATGCAATCGCCCAGCTTGTCGTTGTTGCCGGCCTTCTTGCTCATGGCGCCACGTGGTTCGCCGCGCTTGGCATCGTAGGTGATGATCAGGGTATCCTGGTCGAACATGGCGCTCTGGAAGCGCGCGTAGGGGCACATGTATTTGCACACTTGCTCGCGCAGCCAGCCCGCGTTGCCGTAGGTTGCCAGGCTGTAGAACAAGACCCAGAACCATTCCCAGGGACCGAAATTGAGCGTGGTCACCGACTGCGCCAGTTCCTTGATCGGCGTGAAGTAGCCGACAAAGGTAAAGCCCGTCCACAGGGCGATGGCGCCCCATACCAGGTGCTTGGCCGTCTTCTTGAACGCCTTGCGCACGGAGGGGCCCTGCTTGTCGAGGGCCATGCGTGCGCTGCGCGTGCCCTCGATGCGGCGTTCGACCCACAGGAAAATTTCCGTGTATACCGTTTGCGGGCAAGAGAACCCGCACCACACCCGCCCGGCAATGGCCGTGACGAGGAACAACAAATACGCACAGATGATCAGCAGGGCCGCCAGATAGATGAAATCCTGGGGCCACAGCACGACGCCGAAAATGTAGAACTTGCGTGTGGTCAAATCGAACAGCAGGGCTTGCCTGCCATTCCAGGTCAACCACGGCAAGCCGTAGAACGCGAGCTGGGTAAGCCATACGCATACCCATCGCCAGGTAGCGTAGCGTCCTTTGGCCTCGCGAGGGTAGATTTGCTCGCGGGCCGCATACATCTTGATGACTTGAGGTTCCATTTTTACTTTGCGGGTGCCTGCGGATTCGACAGGCTCCAGACATACGCCGACAGCACGTGTACCTTGGATTCGCCGAGGAAATCGCTGAAGGCCGGCATGGTGTTGCTGCGTCCCTTGCGTACGGTTTCCATGATGGTGTCGGCGCTGCCGCCGTACAGCCAGGTCTTGTCCGTCAGGTTTGGCGCGCCGAGCATCTGGTTACCCTTGGCATCGGCGCCATGACAGGCCATGCAGGCGCCGAACTTGGCCTTGCCCAGCACGGACTTGACGGGATCCGAGGTCGAGCCGGACAGGCTCAGCACATAATGGGCCACGTTCTCGACATCCTTTTCGGAGCCCAGGGCGGCGCCCATCGGTGGCATTTGCCCATTGCGGCCGTGCATGATGGTGGTCTTGATGATGTCGGGTTCGCCGCCATACAGCCAGTCCTTGTCCGTCAGGTTGGGGAAGCCCTTGTTGCCGCGTGCATCCGAACCGTGGCATTGCGCGCAGTAGGTCAGGAACAGGCGCTGGCCGATGGCTTGCGCCTGCGGATCGGCGGCCACCGTCTTCAAGTCCTGGCTCAGGTACTTGTTGAACAGG
Source organism: Janthinobacterium sp. SUN120 (assembly GCF_030397735.1). Classification (NCBI taxonomy): domain Bacteria; kingdom Pseudomonadati; phylum Pseudomonadota; class Betaproteobacteria; order Burkholderiales; family Oxalobacteraceae; genus Janthinobacterium; species Janthinobacterium sp. SUN120. The sequence goes on from NZ_JAPUBW010000004.1 coordinate 371,579, forward strand.
GGACCGTAGTCGGCTTCCGCCTTCTTCAGCTCTTCCTCGTACTGGCCCGTCGATTTCCAGCCCAGGCTGCCGGCATAGTTGCCCAGGCCCGGATACAGGAACAGGTACGCCAGCGAGAAGACGATGGTGATGTAGAACAACCACATCCACCAGCGCGGCATCGGGGTATTGAGTTCCTTCAAGTCCTCGTCCCAGACGTGGCCCGTGGTGCCGTCGGCAGGGGCGCCCTCGACCACTTTGATTTTCGACTGCGAGTACAGCAGCACGCCGCAGCCGATGATGCCCAGCAGGGACAGCACGATGACGTAGATATTCCAGAAGCCATTGGTAAAGTCAGCCATGGTTGTGCTCCTTCGCCAGGGTCATCTCGGCCTCGGCCGGATAGTCGAGCGCGTCGTCGGCGAACGGCAGGCGGGCCGCCGCGTCGAAGTCGCTGTTGCTGCGGCTGAACGTCCACCACAGGATGCCCACGAACGTCGTAAAGGAAACCACCGTCATGACGCTGCTGGCGCTGTCAAACAGGTTTTCGATTGCCATGCTAATTCCTTGTTTTGATTAATGTACCGAGGCCTTGCAGATAGGCGACCAGGGCGTCTTCTTCCGTCTTGTCCTGCAGCTGCGCGGGGCCGGCGGCGATCTCTTCATCGCTGTACGGCTGGCCCAGGCGTTTCAGGGCGCGCATCTTCGGCATGATGTCGTCAGGCACCAGCTTGGTCTTCGCCAGCCAGGGGTAGGACGGCATGTTCGACTCGGGCACCACGTCGCGCGGGTTGTTCAAGTGCGTGCGGTGCCATTCGTCGCTGTAGCGCGCGCCCACGCGGGCCAGGTCGGGCCCCGTGCGCTTGGAACCCCACTGGAATGGACGGTCGTAGACGAATTCGCCAGCGACCGAATAGTGGCCATAGCGTTCCGTTTCCGCGCGCAGCGGACGCACCATCTGCGAGTGGCAGTTGTAGCAGCCTTCGCGCACGTAAATGTCGCGGCCCGCCAGGCGCAGCGGCGAGTACGGTTTCAGGCCGGCGACGGGCTCCGTCGTGCTCTTCTGGAAGAACAGGGGAACGATCTCGACGGCGCCGCCGATGCTGATCACCACCGTGACCAGGGCGATCAGCAGCCAGGGGTTTCTTTCAATCCATGCATGTGAAAATTTCATTTGCTTTCGCTCCTATCAGGCGTGCGCCGCGTTCAGTTCCGGAATGCGGGCGACGGGGAGTTTGCTGCCGCGCAGAGTCATCCAGGTGTTGTAGCCCATGATGCACATACCCGACAGGTACAGCAGGCCACCGGCCACGCGCACCACGTAGTACGGATACGTCGCTTTCACGCTCTCGACAAAGGTGTAGGTCAGGGTGCCGTCCGGATTGACCGCGCGCCACATCAGGCCCTGCATCACGCCGGCGATCCACATTGCGGCGATGTACAGCACGATGCCGATGGTGGCCACCCAGAAGTGCACGTCGACCAGGCGCGTGCTGTGCATCTGCGTGCGGCCCGCCAGGCGCGGCAGCAGGTAGTAGATCGAACCCATGGTGATGAAGCCCACCCAGCCCAGGGCGCCCGCATGCACGTGGGCAACGGTCCAGTCGGTGTAGTGCGACAGCGAGTTGATGGTCTTGATCGACATCATCGGACCTTCGAAGGTGGCGATGCCGTAGAACGACAGCGAAACGATCATGAATTTCAGGATCGGATCGGTGCGCAGCTTGTGCCAGGCGCCCGACAGGGTCATGATGCCGTTGATCATGCCGCCCCAGCTTGGTGCCAGGAGGACCAGCGAGAAGACCATGCCGATCGATTGCGTCCAGTCAGGCAATGCCGTGTAGTGCAGGTGATGCGGGCCCGCCCACATGTAGGTGAAGATCAGCGCCCAGAAGTGGACGATCGACAAACGGTACGAGTACACGGGGCGCTCGGCCTGTTTCGGGATGAAGTAGTACACCATGCCCAGGTAGCCGGCGGTCAGGATGAAACCCACCGCGTTATGGCCGTACCACCACTGGATCATGGCGTCCTGCACGCCCGCATAGGCGGAATACGACTTGGTGAACGAGGCTGGCATGACGGCGCCATTGACCACGTGCAGAATCGTCACGGCCAGGATGTAGGCGCCGAAGAACCAGTTGGCCACATAGATGTGCTTTACCTTGCGCTTGATCAAGGTGCCGAAGAAAACGATGGCGTAGGCGATCCAGACGACGGCGATGAGGATGGCGATAGGCCATTCCAGTTCCGCGTATTCCTTGCCGCGTGTCATGCCCAAGGGCAGGGTGACGACGGCGCACAGGATCACCGCTTGCCAGCCCCAGAACGTGAAGGCGGCCAGTTTGTCGGAAAACAGGCGCACCTGGCAGGTGCGTTGTACAACGTAGTACGAAGTAGCGAACAGGCCGCAGATGCCGAAGGCGAAAATCACCGCATTCGTGTGCAGCGGACGCAAGCGTCCGTATGTCAGCCATGGTATGTCGAGGTTCAGGGCAGGCCAGGCCAGCTGAGCGGCGATGATAACGCCAACCAGCATGCCGATGATGCCCCATACCACAGTAGCGACCGCGAATTGCTTCACGATCTTGTAGTTATAGTTCAGCGATTGATCCACAAAGACTCTCCCTGGAATTACTATTTATGATGGTGGCCAGAGAGTAAGTGTTTGACCGGGAAAAAACTTTGATGTGGATCAAAATTCCCCGGATGAAATAAGCGTAGCGAAGTGGCATCGAAATAAAGTGATATTTCGATCAAAAAAGCCATGCAAGATCCCTGCAAGCGCTGCTTGACCTGTGTCAAAAGACGCTTGCCGGCGCTGGCGGGCGCCAGCGTATTGCGTGGGAAAAAGTCAGGCCGGCGGTTCGCCGGGCGCCGGCTTGGCCGGCGTGTCGTCGTCCTGCAGCACGCGCAGGCCAGGTCCGACGAGGTCGTCGAACTGGCCGCTGTCCGAGGCCGTGAAATACACCCACAGGGCGATGAAGACGACCACGACGCTTAAGGGGATGAGGAGGTAGAGAGCTTCCATTAGACTTTCCGCAGGCGCAGGGCGTTGGCGATGACGACGGCCGAGCTGGCAGCCATGCCGACGCCGGACAGCCAGGGGTTGAGGAAACCCAGCGCGGCGGCCGGGATGGCCGTCAGATTGTACAGGGTTGCCCAGCCCAGGTTTTCGCGGATGATGCGCATGCTACGCGCCGCCGTTTTCGCCGTGTCGAGCACGGAAACCAGTTGGCTCGACAGCAGCACCGTGTCCGCATGCGCCTGCGCCAGCGCGGCGCCGGAACCCATGGCGAAGGACACGTCGGCACCGCTCAGCACGGCGGCGTCGTTGATGCCGTCGCCCACCATCGCCACCACGGCGCCCGTGGCCTGCAATTGCTGGACGAAATCGAGTTTTTCATCGGGCAGGCATTCGCCGCATGCCGTGTTGATGCCCAGTTCCGTCGCCACGCTTTGCGTCAGCGCTTCCTGGTCGCCGCTGAGCAGCACGACTTGCTTGCCGCGCCGGTGGAAATACGCGACGACGTCAGCCGCTTCCGGGCGCAACGCGTCGCTGAGTAAAAAGCGCGTCAGCCAGCGGCCTTGCGTGCCCAGGTACAGCGGCGTCATGCCCTGCATGCCGACGGCCGTGTCGCCCAGCGGCGGCCCGGCGAGGGCGGCGACAAAGGCCGCATTGCCCAGGCGGTAGCGCACGCCGTCGACGATGCCCTCCAGGCCCTGGCCTTGCACTTCTTGCAATTGTTCCGCATGCGCGCGCAGCAACTGTTTTGGCAACTCTTCTGCCGCTGCCAGGATGGCCTGCGCCAGCGGATGGGCGCTGCCCGCTTCCAGCGCGGCGGCCACCTGCAGGCAAGCGTCCTCGCCCATGCTGCCGAGCCCCTCGGTTTGCCGCAGCACGGGCCGGCCCAGGGTCAGGGTGCCCGTCTTGTCGAAGACGATGTGGGTGGCGCGGTGCAAGGTTTCCAGCACATGCGGCTGGACGATCAGCACGCCGCGCCGCAGCAGGCTGTCGGTGGCGGCCGCCAGCGCCGTCGGCGTGGCGAGAGACAGCGCGCAGGGGCAGGACACGACCAGCACGGCGATGGCCACGGGCCACGCTTGCGACGGGTCATGCCAGCTCCAGAAGGCGAACACGGCGATGGCAAACAGCAGCAAGCCCAGCACGAACCAGGCGGCGACCTTGTCGGCCCATTGGGCGATCTGCGGCTTGCCGCTGCCGGCCCGCTCGATCAGTTTCAACAGGTCGGACAGGGTGCTTTCGCGCGCCGGTTTGAGCACGCGCAAGATGAGCGCCGCGCTGGCGTTGATCGCCCCGCCCGGCACCCGTTCTCCCGTTTTTCTCCGTTGCGCCGCGCTCTCGCCCGTCAGCAGGGATAAATCGAGCGCGCTCGTGCCTTCGATGATGACGCTGTCGGCGGCGATCGCTTCGCCCGGTTTGACCAGAATCACGTCGCCGACGGTCAGGCTGCCGGCCGGCACCAGGGTGGTGGCGCGGTCGTCCGGGAAGCCCGCCATCAGCGACGCGGACGCGGGCAAGGCGTGCTGCAGGCGCTCCAGCGCCGAGGCGGCCTTGCGGCGCGCCTGCAGCTCGAAATAGCGGCTGCACAGCAGCAGGAAGATGAACATCGTGGCCGAGTCGTAATACACCTCGCCGCGGCCCGTGAAGGTCGCCACCACGCTGCCGAAGAAGGCCGCCAGGATGCCCAGCGCCACGGGCACGTCCATGCCCAGGGTGCGCGCGCGCAGGCTGGCCCAGGCGCCCTGGAAGAAGGGCATGGCCGAATAGCAGATGGCCGGCAAGGTCAGCAGCAAACTGGCCCAGCGCATCAGGCTGGCCATATTGTCATCCAGGGTGCCATCCTCGGCCAGGTAGGCGGGCGCCACGTACATCATCACCTGCATCATCGACAGGCCGGCGACGAACAGCTGGCGGCCCAGGGTCTTGCTGGCCTTTTGCAGGCGCTCGCCATGGCGCACGGCATCGTAGGGATAGGCCGTGTAGCCGACCTGGCGCACGGCTTGCAGGATGTCGCCCGGTTCGCATTCGGCGCGGCTCCAGCGCACGTACAGGCGCTCCGTGGCGACATTCAGGCTGGCCGCCTGCACGCCGGGCAAACGCGTCAGCTGGCGCTCGATCAGCCAGACGCAGGCGGCGCAGCGGATGCCTTCGACGGACAGGGTCGCTTCGCAACTGCTGGCGTCGCGCGCGAATTGCGCGTCGTCATTGCTGTACAGGCGCAGCTCGGGCGGCACCAGGGTGGCGTCGGCCGCGTTGACGGCATATTCGTCGCGGTCGCGGTAATACGCGCTCTGGCCGATGTCGACGATGGTTTGCGCCACCGCTTCGCAGCCGGGGCAGCACATGGCGCGCGGCACGTCGTCGATGGTGACGAGCCAGCTGGAGCCGACGGGGACGGGCAAGCCGCAATGGAAGCAGGCGGAGGGTTGTAACACAGCATTCATGGGTTTGTTTTCATGCGTCTTTTCATGGATGGCCCGTGACGCACAGGGCGTCGAGCCAGCCCAGCGACACGCCGTTGGCGGCGCGCAGCAGGCCCAGCACGCCAAAGCCCAGCACCAGCAAGCCGCTGGCGATGCGCACGGGACGGCGCTGCATCTGCGCGCGCAAGCGCGTGCCCAGCAAGCCCATGCCCAGCAGGGTGGGCAGGGTGCCCAGGCCGAAGGCGGCCATGGCGGCCGCGCCGTTCAGGGCCGAGCCTTGCATCATGGCCGTCAGCAGGGCGCTGTAGACCATGCCGCACGGCACCCAGCCCCACAGGCCGCCCACGGCCAGCGCCTTGAACGGCGTATCCATCGGCATCAGCGGCTTCAACAGGGGGCGCACGCGGCGCCAGATCACGTTGCCGGCCGCTTCCAGGTGCGCCAGGCCGCGCCAGGCATCCATCAGGTACAGGCCCAGGGCGACGAGCATCAGGTTGGCCAGCCAGTAGCCGGCCACTTGCAGGGATGCCAGGTGCAGCATGCCGGCGCCCGCCAGGCTGCCGGCCAGGGCGCCGGCCAGCATGTAGCTGACTATGCGCCCGCCGTTGTAGGCCAGCACGCGCAGCACGTTCGTTTGCACGCTGGTCTGCAATGCGGGGCGCGCCACGGCGATGGCAATCACGGGGCGCACGGGCGCAGCGCCACCGCCCAGCGACAGCGCGCCGACGATGCCGCCGCACATGCCGATGCAGTGCACGCTGCCGGCCAGGCCGACCAGGAACATGGGCACGAGGCTCAGGGCGTTCATCGCGTGGCGTTACACCGTTTTCGAGTAGCGCAGCGGCTGCACCGCGTCCGGCGCCGTATTGGCGCGCGCCAGGGTCAGATAGCGGTCGAAGACCATGCAGATATTGCGGATCAACAAGCGCCCTTTCGGCGTCACCGTCAGCCAGTCTTCCTCGATGACGAGCAAGCCGTCGCGCGCCAGTTCGCGCAGCTTGTCCAGCTCGGCGGCGAAGTAGCTGCGGAATTTGACGGGGTGCGCTTGCTCGATGGTGGCGATCGACAGTTCGAAATTGCACATCAGCATCTGGATGATGATACGGCGCAACAAATCGTCCGTATCGAGCTTGATGCCGCGCGCGATCGGCAGCACGCCTTCGTCGAGTTTTTCGTAGTACGCGTCGAGCGTTTTTTCATTCTGGCTGTACACGGCGCCGACGGAACTGATGGCCGACACGCCGCAGGCGATCAGGTCCGCCTCCGCGCGCGTCGAATAGCCCTGGAAGTTGCGGTGCAGGCGGCCCTGGCGCTGCGCCACGGCCAGGTCGTCCGTTGGCTTGGCGAAATGGTCCATGCCGATGTACACATAGCCGGCGGCCGTCAGGCGCGCGATGCACAGGCCCAGCATGGCCAGCTTGGTGGCGCTGTCGGGCATGTCCGCGTCGAGGATGCGGCGCTGCGGCTTGAACAGGTGCGGCATGTGCGCGTAGTGGTACAGGGCGATGCGGTCGGGGCTGGCGTTGATCACCTTGCGCAGGGTTTCCGTCATGGTGTCCAGGTTCTGTTTCGGCAAGCCGTAGATCAGGTCGATGCTGATCGAGCGGAAACCCGCGTCGCGCGCCGCCTGCATGATGGCCACCGTCTCCGCTTCCGGCTGGATGCGGTTGACGGCCTTTTGCACATCGGCGTCGAAATCCTGCACGCCCAGGCTGATGCGGTTGAAACCTTGCGCGCGCAGCGAAAACACGCGTTCGCGCGACACGGTGCGCGGGTCGATCTCGATCGAATATTCGCCGTCTTCATCGGAAGCAAATTCGAAATGCTGGCGCAGGTGCGCCATCAGCTCATCCATCTGCTTTTCGCTCAGGTAAGTGGGCGTGCCGCCGCCGAAGTGTAATTGCTCGATCTGGTTCATGCCGGCAAACAGCTTGCCCTGCATGGCGATTTCCTGTTTCAGGTAGCTGAGATAGGTGGCCGCCTTGCTGCGGTCTTTCGTGATGATCTTGTTGCAGGCGCAGTAGTAGCACAGGGTGTCGCAGAATGGCACGTGCACGTACAGCGACAGGGGACGGCGGCCGCCGCGCATGCGCAGGGCGGCCAGCGCTTCGAGGAAGTTGCCGTAGCCAAATTCCGCATTGAAACGGTCGGCGGTCGGGTAGGACGTGTAGCGCGGGCCGGACTGGCTCATCTTGCCGATGATGACCGGGTCGAATTCGACGACGGCGTCCAGGTCGGCGGAAGCACTGCTGAGTAGTGTAGGCATGATGTGTGTAAAGTCTTGAAAGGTTTAGGCGGCCAGGCGTTTCATGGCGGGCTTGCCGGCGTTCGCGGCGCCAGACTTGCCGCCAGGCATGGCGACGCGGCGCGGTGGCGGCATCTTGCCGAAATTGAACAGGCTCACGGCTTGCGACAGGCTGGCCGCTTCTTCCGCCAGGCGCGTGGCGGCCGCGGCGGCTTCTTCCACCAGGGCCGCGTTCTGCTGCGTCACCTGGTCCATATGGGCGATGGCCTGGTTGACCTGGTCGACGCCGATGCTCTGTTCGCGCGAGGCGATGGAAATTTCCTGCATGATGGCCGTCACCTGCTTGACGGAGCTGACCACCTGTTCCATGGTGGCGCCGGCGCGGTTGACCTGCAGCATGCCGGCGCCCACCTTGCCGACGGAAATTTCAATGAGTTGCTTGATATCCTTGGCTGCCACGGACGAGCGCTGCGCCAGGTTGCGCACTTCGCCCGCCACCACGGCGAAGCCCCTGCCCTGCTCGCCGGCGCGGGCCGCTTCCACGGCCGCGTTCAAGGCCAGGATGTTGGTCTGGAAGGCGATGCCTTCGATCAAGCCGATGATGTCGACGATTTTCTTCGACGAGGTGTTGATCTCGTCCATGGTGGTGATCACTTCGGAAACGATCTCGCCGCCCTGCACGGCCACTTTCGAGGCGGCCACGGCCAGCTCGTTCGCCTGCACCGAGTTGTCCGCATTCTGTTTCACCGTCGACGAGAATTCCTCGATGCTCGAGGCCGTCTCTTCCAGGCTGGCCGCCTGCGATTCCGTGCGGCCTGACAAGTCCATATTGCCGACGGCGATTTGCTTGGTGGCCACGGCCATGGTTTCCACGTTGATGCGCACGTCGCGGATGGTGGCGATCAGGTTGCTGTTCATCTGTTGCAGCGCGCGCAGCAGTTGTCCCACTTCATCCGTGCTCTCCGTTTCAAAACTGCCCGACAGGTCGCCCGCGGCAATGGCCCGCGCGCCGTTCAGGGCCTTGCCCAGCGGCTTGAGCACGGACATGCGCAAGGTGTACCAGAGGAAAACGTTGATCAGGAAACCGAACAGGGTGGCGCCGAAGATGGCGTAATTGGTGATCTGGCCGCCGCTGGCGAACAGGCTGATGACGCACACCAGCAGTTGCAGGCAGTTGACGATGGAGGTGGCGGCCCAGATGCGCAGGTTGAGCGACATGTGCGTCAGGCTGTGCAGCAGGTGCGCCAGGCCCGGGCGCACGATCTGCCCGTTCTTGATGACGATGTTGCCGCCTTCCTTGTTGCGGATGGCCGCGTAGGCTTCTTCGGCGGCCTTGACCTGGTCCTTGTCCGCCTTGACGCGCACGGACATGTAACCGATGGTCTTGCCCGCTTCGCGGATGGGGGTGACGTTGGCGCGCACCCAGTAGAAATCGCCGTTCTTGCAGCGGTTCTTGACCAGGCCCGTCCACGGCGTGCCGGCCTGGATCGAGGTCCACAGGTCGGCGAACGCTTCGGCCGGCATGTCCGGGTGGCGCACGATGTTCTGGGGCGAACCGAGCAGCTCGGCCTCGCTGAAGCCGCTGACCTGACTGAAGTAGGGGTTCACATATACGATATTGCCGTTCATATCCGTTTTCGACACGATGGCCTGATCGTCCAAGACGAGGACTTCACGGTTAGTCACTGGCAAATTTTGTCGCATGGTCGCGGCTTCCTGATCAGTTAAATAGGCAATTGGTGAGTAAGACTTGCACGATTGCAAGAATGGAGATCAGTGTAAGGAGTCGCCTGCGCAAATTTATTGATGTAGATCAAAATCCTCAAGATTGGTCGTGCTTGCACGCATTTAGCGATAGCAATGCGGCATTGTTTTAAAGATATTGGTTGCCGTCGGCGCTTAATCTGCGCCCGCCGTCAGCGGCCGCAGGCTGCCCACGGCGTAGCCTTGTGCATAGTCGATGCCCAGTTCGCGGATGACGGCCAGGGTGGCCGCGTCTTCCACGTATTCGGCCACCGTTTCCAGGCCCATCACGTGGCCCACTTCATTGATGGCCTTGACCATGGCGCGGTTGATGGCATTGGTGGCGATGTCGCGCACGAAGACGCCGTCGATCTTCAAATAGTCGACGGGCAGGGCTTTCAGGTAGCCGAACGAGGAAAAGCCGCTGCCGAAGTCATCGAGCGAGAAGCGGCAGCCCAGGGCCTTGAGCTGGCGCATGAACACTTGCGCCTTGGGCAGGTTGGCGATGACGGCCGTTTCCGTGATTTCAAAGCAGATTTGCTCGGGCGCAATCGCGAATGCCACGAATTGCTCGGTGATGTAGTCGTGCAAGCCGGCATCGGCCAGCGACATGCCCGACAGGTTGACGGAATACAGGGCCGGTGCGCGGCGCCGGCTTTCCGCCAGCGCGGCCAACGGCGGCAGGCTGTCGCGCACGCTCTGGATATGCGCGCAGACGGCGCGGATGACCCAGCGGTCGATGGACAGCATCATGTCGTAGCGTTCGGCGGCGGGGATGAAGGCGCCCGGCAAGATCAGGTCGCCCTTGCTGTTGCGGATGCGGATCAGCACTTCGTCGTGGTGTTCCGGGCTGTCGTGCAGGTGCACGATGGGCATGGCGTACAGGCGGAAATAGTCGTGGGCGAACGCTTCATTCAGGCGGGAGATCCACAGCATCTCGCCATGCCGCTGCGCCAGCATGACGTCGGATTCCTGATAGATATGGATGCGGTTGCGGCCCTGCTCCTTGGCCAGGTAGCAAGCCTGGTCGGCTGCGCTCAGCAGCTCGCTCATGGACTTGCTGTCCTGGCTGATTTCCACGATGCCGATGCTCACGCCCAGCTCGAAGCTGCGTTCGTCCCAGGCGAAATGGAAATCGCGCACGGACTGGCGCAGCTGTTCGCCGATCAGGCGCGCGTGTTCGAGCGGACAGTGCGGCAGCAGCACGCCCAGTTCGTCGCCGCCCAGGCGCGCCAGGATGTCGCTGTCGCGCATCCGCCCCTGCAGCATTTTGGCCAGCAGCTGCAGCAGCACGTCGCCGGCGCCGTGGCCGCAAGTGTCGTTGATGACCTTGAACTGGTCCAGGTCCAGGTACAGCAGCGCATGCGCGTGGCCATCCTGCTTGGCCGTGCGCAGGGCGCCGGCCACCAGGTGCTCGAATTCGCGCCGGTTGATCAGGCCCGTCAGGGTATCGTGCGTGGCTTGCCACGACAGTTCCTGGCTCAGCTTGCGCTCGTGGCTGACGTCGCGGAACACGACCACGGCGCCGAGGATGTGGCCGTCGCGCGACCAGATGGGCGCGGCCGATTCCTCGACGGCGATGCGCCGCCCGTCGCGCGTGACCAGTTGCGAGCGGGGCGAAATGCCGATGGCCTGGCGCTGTTGCAGGCAGCGCATGGCCACGTGTTCGCGTGCCTCGCCCGTGCGTTCATCGGCCAGCGGCATGGTCAGGCCGATGTCCAGGCCCTGCGCCAGCTCGTTGCTCCAGCCCGTCAATTGCTCGGCCACCCGGTTCAGGTAACGCGTCTTGCCCTGCGGATCGGTGGTGATGACGCCGTCGCCGATGGAGCTGAGCGTCACTTCGGCCAGCTCCTTGCGCTCGGCGATCATGAGCTCGCGCGCCATGTGCTCGGTGATATCCCAGATGATGCCCAGGGTGCGGTCGGGCCGGCCGCCGGCATCCAGGAAGATGTGCGCCTTGGCCGCCAGCCAGTGTTCGCTGCCGTCGGGCCAGACGACGCGGTACTGCAGGGCGTAGCCGCCGCGCCGGCGCACGCCGTCCTGCAGCACGTTGACCACCTTGTCGCGGTCGCCGGCGTGCACGCAGTCGAGAAAGCTGCGGAATGGCTGCGTCAGCGCCCGTTCTTCCAGGCCCAGCAAAGTGGCGCCCTTGGCCGACCAGCTGACCGTGCCGTCGATGACCTGGCCAGCGACGATGCGCGAATCCCAGATCGCCATGTGCGCCGCCTCCAGCGCCATCTGCAAACGTTTCTGCTGGTCGCCCATCATCCTCTCCCGACATGGATACAGGAATAGACGCGCCGCTGGTGTTTAAGTTCCCGGCAGCTCGGCGGGTGTGCTGGCCGAGGCACGCGCCACGTCGCGCACATTCTTTTGCACGGCCACGGCAGCAAATAGGCTGAGCAAGAACGCCATGGCATAAAACCCTTTCTCGCTGTTTTGCAGGGTGGCGTTCCACAGGCCCACGGTCAATAACAGCAAGGCCAGCAGCACGGAAATCCAGCACAGGCCAAAGTAGATCCCCGTCACGGCGATGCCCTCGCTGCGGTCGCGCACGGATTTTTGCAGCGAGATGGCGGCGAACAGGCCATACATGAGAATGGTGAAGTAATAGCCCTTCTCGTTGAGGGCCATCGTGGCGTTCCACAGGCCGGACAGATAGGTGACGATGCCGATCAGCAATGCCGCCCAGGAGGCGCCGATAAAGGCGCTGCTGGGGCGTGGGGCGGGGGAAGCATGCATAGGGTCTCCATGGGCAGCGGGCGCCGCCGGCATGGCCGGGGCGGCAGGCACGGATGCGCCTGCCGCTCCATCAGACCAGAAAGCTTATTTGCTTGGCTTGATCATGCGCAACAAAGCCGACACGGCCGTGACGCCGGCCAGCACCAGGCCGCCGGCGATGAGGCCGGCCACCGCGTTGATCAGGCTGGGCGTGACGGCCGCCAGCACGGGGCCGATGCCGGCCACGCCGCCGACGGCTTCCTCGACGTGGTGCAGCATGCGGCTGGCCCACGGCCAGCCGTGCGTCAGGATGCCGCCGCCCACCATGAACATGGCCAGGGTGCCCACCACGGAGAGAAACTTCATCAGTTTCGGCGCCGCCGACACGAGCATGCGGCCAAAGCCGCGCACGCCGTCCATCAGCGCGCCCGCGCCCTTGCGCGCCGCCAGGTAAAAGCCGGCGTCGTCGAGCTTGACGATGCCGGCCACCAGGCCATACACGCCCACCGTCATGATGAGGGCGATGCCGACCACCACCGCTACCTGCTCGGCGAAGGTGGCCGCGGCCACCGTGCCCAGGGCGATGACGATGATTTCCGCCGACAAAATGAAATCGGTGCGGATGGCGCCCTTGATCTTGTCCTTTTCCAGCGCCACCAGGTCGACCTGCGGGTCGCGCAGCGCCTGCGCCAGTTCGGCCTTGTGACTGTCATCCGGGTGCAGATACTTGTGCGCGATCTTTTCGAAGCCCTCGAAGCACAGGTAGGCGCCGCCCACCATCAGCAGCGGCGTGATGGCCCATGGGGCAAACGCGCTGATGGCCAGCGCGGCGGGCACGAGGATGGCCTTGTTCTTCAGCGAACCGACGGCGACGGCCCACACGACGGGCAGTTCGCGCTCGGCGCGCACGCCGGCCACTTGCTGCGCGTTCAGGGCCAGGTCGTCACCGAGCACGCCGGCCGTCTTCTTGGCGGCCACCTTGGTCATCAAGGAAACGTCGTCGAGGATGCTGGCGATGTCGTCGAGCAGGGCCAGCAGGCTGGAGCCGGCCATCTCAGCGCGCTCCCACGGTGGTGGCAGGAAATTGTGGAGCGAGGAAAGTGTTGTTTTTCATGATGTTATTCTTGGTTGTACGGCAAGGAACGATGTGGCTAAGGCATGACCGCGATCTTACCTCAGGCGGGGCCGGCAAGGCCGCACGGGCCGGGTTAAAATTGCCTCTCATCACCATTTTTGGAAACCGCATGCCCTTTGCCACCTGGATCACCTTTGTCATCGCCGCCTCCATCATCGCCGTCTCGCCCGGCTCGGGCGCCGTGCTGTCGATGTCGCATGGCCTGTCCTACGGGGTGAAAAAGGCCAGCGCCACGATTCTCGGCTTGCAGTTGGGCCTGCTGGTGGTGCTGGGCATTGCGGGCGCCGGCGTCGGTTCCCTGCTGCTGGCCTCCGAAGTGGCGTTCAATATCGTCAAGACGGTGGGCGCCTTGTACCTGATCTACCTGGGCCTGTCGCAGTGGCGCGCCAAGGTGGCCGTGACGGGCGACCTGCATGCGGATGCCGTGGTGCCGTCCATGCGCCGGCGCGTGCTGACGGGTTTCCTGACCAACGTGACGAATCCGAAGGGCATCATCTTCATGGTGGCGGTGTTGCCGCAATTCATCAGCCCGACGGCGCCGCTGCTGCCGCAATTGCTGATCCTGGCCGTCACCATGTGCACGATCGACCAGATCGTCATGCACAGCTATGCCTTTTTAGCGTCCTCGATGCAGCGCTTCTTCCGCGACGCGCGCGCCGTGAAAAAGCAGAACCGCTTCTTTGGCGGCTTGCTGATGGCCGTCGGCGCCGCCCTGTTCTTCGTCAAGCGGGGCGGCCAGACGGCGTCCTGAGCCAGATCAAGATGCAAACATTTGTAAGCCCGCTTGCGATGCCCGCCCGATAGGACTGTAATCGGGGTGTTGTCTACCTTTCATCTCTGTCCGTCCTGCCTGGAGCGCTGCCATGCGTCCGACCCTGTCTTCCCCCTTCTTGAACACCGTGTGCGCCGTGCTGCTGTCGTCGGCGTGCTCCCTGGCCCTGGCGCAGGACCCGCCCGCCCGCGTGGCGCGCATTTCCACCGTCGAAGGGCAGGTGCTGGTGCGCGCTGGCGAGGGCGAGGCGCAACATGCCCTGCTGAACTGGCCCGTCACCACGGATAACCGCTTGACTACCCTGCGCGGCGCGCTGGCGGAATTGCGCGTGGGTGCGGCCGCCGTGCGCCTCGATGGCGATTCCGAGCTGGAAGTGAGCGAGCTCGATGACGACAGTTTCAAATTGCACCTCGGCTATGGCACGGTCAGCGTGCGCGTGCGCAATCCCGACGCGCTGCGCGGCTTCGAGCTGACCACGGCCCAGGCCCGCGTGGTCCTGACCCAGCCGGGCTGGGTGCGCATCGAGGCGGGGCGCCAGCCCGGCACCAGCATCGTCAGCGTGCTCGAAGGCGCGGCCGACGTGGATGGCGCGACGGGCAGCGTCACCTTGCGTGCAGGCAAGCGCGCCGAATTGACGGACGAGGAATTGCGCACGGGCGCCTTGCAGAGGATCGCCTTCGACAACTGGCCCGAAGCCTTGCCCGCCGCCGCGCCGGCCTTGCGCTATGTCACGGACGATACGACCGGCTATGAAGAGTTGGACCGCTATGGTGCCTGGCAGGACGATGCGGAATACGGCCCCCTGTGGCTGCCCAGCACGGTACCGGCCGGCTGGGCGCCGTACAGCGACGGGCGCTGGACGTGGATCGCGCCGTGGGGCTGGACCTGGGTCGACAATGCGCCGTGGGGCTACGCGCCTTCGCATTACGGCCGCTGGGTGCTGCTGGGCCAGCGCTGGGGCTGGGCCCCGGGCCGCGAGCGCGGCCGCGTGCCCTGGGCGCCGGCCCTGGTGGGCTGGGTCGGCGGCAATCACGGGACTGGCCACGGCCAGCAGCCGGGCGTGGGCTGGTTTCCCCTGTCGCCGCACGAGCGCTACGTGCCTGGCTACCGCAGCAGTGCCGAGTATGAACGCCGCCTCAACCGCGTCGCCGACGGGCGCCGTTCCGTGATGGGCGAGCGCGAACGCCGTGAAGGCATGACGATGCTGCCGGGCGAGCGTTTTGGCGGCGCGCGCACGGTGGACGTGCCGCGCCGCAACCGCACCATCATGCCGGCGCCCGTGCTGCAAAGCATGCCCTTGAGCACGCCGCCTGCGCCGGCGGGCAACTGGCAGCGTCCCGCCGATGCGCCGCGCCAGCAAGATGGTTTCCGGCGCGACTGGGGCAACCGCCCTGGCCGCTTGCAGACGGACGATGGCCAGACGCACCTGGCGCCGCGTCCCATGCAGCCGAACCGGCCGCCCGTGCCGGCGCAGCCGCCGCAGCCGCAACAGCCGCCGATACCGGCCCAGCCCGTGATGCCGGCGGCGCCTTCCTTGCCGCCCGTGCAAGACCCGGTGGCGCACCCCGGCTGGCGTGGCGAACAGCGATCCCGCGCCGAGCGGCCGCAGCCGCGCCCCGCCATCGAGCGTCCTGCCGAGGTGCCGCGCCCGGACGGCAACCGCTGGGAGCGTGGCGGCCGCCGCGAAGTGCTGCAGACGGCGCCGCCGCCTGCCATGCCTGCGCCACCGCCCGTGGCCCAGCCGCGGCCCGCGCCGCCGCCGATGCCGGCTCCTGTGGCGCGTCCGGCACAGGAGGCGCGCGGGGGCGAACGCAGCGGGCCGCCACGCGAACGGAGCAATGACCGGAATATTGACCGGGGCAATGAGCGCGGCGGCCCCGGCCGTAATGGCCGGATGCAGGAAACGGAGCGTTGACCGGGCCGCTGGCGCTGGCTGTCTGTCCGTCCGGTCATGGATTATCGACGTTCAAGCCGCCAAACCGACAGTTCGTCACATTTCAGCGGTCAAGCCGCGGTGTTTTGTCTACAGTGGAGTCATTGCAGCACAGCGCAATGCCTTCACGGCTGACAGCACCGATTTTCCGGCTATTTTGTCCAAACGAAATAGTTTTCGCCAGCTTACAAAGCTGGCTTTTTTTTTCCGCGCCCCTGGCGCCATGGCGGCGGGCGCAGGCGCCGCCAAAGTTGGCTACAATACGCCTTTCTGCAGCCGCCGCGCGCCATGCGCCGCGCCGTCTGTTCTGACCGGCACTGATTGGATTTCCCATGCAAACCACCCCACCCACCGAAGTGACGATTCCTCCCAGCGAATCGCTGATCGAATACCCGAGCGACTTTCCCATCAAGATCATGGGTCCGACGCACGTCGATTTCGCGCCGACCATGCTGGAACTGGTGATCAGCCACGATCCGACCTTCCACGCAGGCCGCATGGAAGAGCGCCCATCGGGCAAGGGCAATTACACGGGCCTGACCGTCACCGTGCGCGCCATCAGCCGCGAGCAGCTCGACGCCCTGTACATGGCGCTGTCGGGCCACCCGATGGTCAAGATCGTCATGTAAGACTGGCTGCCGCCACGCTGGCCCGGCTCTTCGTGAGCAGCCAGACGGCGGCAAAGGCCGCGCTGGCCGCCGCCGTTACCCACAGCAGCGGTTGTGCGCTGCCGTCCGTGATGGCGGCGATGACGGCGCCGCAGGCGGCCGTGATGAGCATCTGCACGAAGAAAAACAGGCCCGAGGCGCTGCCCGCCTGGTCGCTGTACGGCTGCAGCACGGCCAGTTGGCAGGCGGGGATGGCCATGCCCACCGACACCATCACCAGCAGCATGGGCGCCACCAGCGACGCCACGTGCCGCGGCGCCAAAGTCCCCGCCAGCAACAAGCTGGCCGCGCCCGCCACATTGATCAGCACCGCCACGCCCAGCAGGTAATCGGCGCCCAGGCGCGGTCCCAGCGCGCGAAACAGGCTCGATCCCCCGATATAGCCGCTGACCGTCAGCGCGAACACCAGCGCGTACGCGTGCGGCGACAGGTGCATGCCCCTTTGCAACAGCACGGACGATTCCGCGATGAAGGGGAAATACGTGCAATATACACAACCGATGGCCAGCGCATAGCGCAGGAAATACGCATCGCCCAGCAGGCGGCGGTACAGCGCCAGGGTATTGCCCTGTGGCACGACGCTGGTCGGCCTGGTTTCCGGCACCCAGGCGGCGATCAGCCCCAGCGACAGCGCTCCCAGCAGGCACAGCACGCCAAACACGGCGCGCCAGCCGAACGCCGCGTCGAGCACGCTGCCGGCCAGCGGCGCCAAGATCGGCGACAAACCCATCACCATCGATATTTTGCCCAGCATGCGCGCCTGCGTGGCGGGATCGAAGCGGTCGCGCACCATGACCCGGCCGATAATGGTGCCGCTGCAGCCGCCGAACGCCTGCAGCACGCGCGCGGCGATCAGCACGTGCACGTCGGAAGTCACGGTGCAGACGATGCTGGCGAGCACAAAAATGCCCGTGCCGGCCAGCAGCACGGGGCGGCGTCCGTAGCGGTCGGCCAGCGGCCCGCACGCGAGCATCGAAGCGGCCGAGCCAGCCATGAACAGGCTCAGGGTCAGTTGCAGCTGCGCATCGCTGGCATGCAGGGCATCGGCCATGGCCGGCAGCGAAGGCAGATAGATGTCGATGCTGATGCGCGACAGGCAGACCAGCAGCAGCACGATGCCGCCCCAGGCCCATAAAGCGATTTGTTTCTGCATTGTTTTACACGATCCAGGCAAGCGTGCGCCCCGCTGGCGCACCGGAACGGTGAGAGTAGAATGTTTGTGGTGTAATGCGAAGTGCCAGTCATCAGAAAATTCATTGGACCACTTGGACGATTATTATGCCGCGAGGAAAATCACCGCACGCCCTGGACTTGCCTCGCCCCACCAGCTGGCTCGACAAGGCGGGCGTCAACAAGCAGGATGGCGCGTATGAAGCGCTGCGTTCGGCCATCCTGACGAAGATGTTGCCGGCGGGCAGCCGTTTGCCATCCAGCCGCACTCTGGCGGAACGGTGGGAGTTGTCGCGCGGCACCATCGAAACCGTGTTCGACCGCCTGCACGCGGAAGCGTACGTGACGCGCGTGCCCGGTTCCGGCACGCGCGTGTGCGCCGTCGTGCCGGAGCGCTTCCTGATGGCGGGCCTGGGCGACGCCGTTCCCGCCCCGCTGGCCGTGGCGCCCGCGCCTGCCTCGGATACGGGCGTGCGCGACGGCTTGCCCTTCGTGGCGCGGCGCGCCGACGCCAGCCTGTTCCCCATGGCCGCCTGGTCCAAGTGCGCCACGCGGGCGCTGGCGGCCGCCACGCCGGAGCAGCTGTGCAGCGCCGATCCGGCCGGCTTGCCCGAACTGCGCCAGCAGATCGCCGATTTCCTCGCCAAGTACCGCGGCGTGCGCTGCGACCCGCAAGACATCGTCGTCACCACGGGCATCCGCCACGCGATCGACTTGCTGGCGCGCAGCATCGTGCGCGAGGGCGACAAGGTGTGCCTGGAAGAACCGGGCTATCCGGCCGCGCGCGCCCTGTTCGCCCTCGCGGGCGCCGTGCCGGTGGACATTGCCGTCGACGCCGAGGGCATCGATGGCGCCGCCCTGGCCGCGCACGCGGATGCCCGCCTCGCCTACGTGACGCCGGCGCACCAGTCGCCGCTGGGCGTGACCATGTCCGTCACGCGCCGCCTGGCCTTGCTGGAATGGGCGAACGACCACGGCGCGTGGGTGCTGGAAGACGATTACGACAGCGAATTCAATTACCAGAGCGCGCCGCTGGCAGCCTTGAAGGCGCTGGACCAGTACCAGCGCGTGATTTACTGTGGCAGTTTTAACAAGACCCTGTTTGCCGGCCTGCGCGTGGGCTTCATGGTGCTGCCGCCCGCCTTGCGGCCGCAGTTGCTGCGCACCCTGCAGTTGACGGGCAGGTCCGTGGGCGTGACGGAGCAGCTGGCGCTGTCCGCCTGGATGGAGGATGGCGCTTTCGTGCGCCATTTGCGCCAGGCGCGGCTGGCCTACAAGGAGCGGCGCGACCTGCTGTTGGCCTGCCTCGAGCAGATTGCCCCCGGGCGCTACGCTATTTCCGGCCAGCAAGCGGGTTTTCATTGCGTGCTGTGGTTGCCGCCGGGCAGCGACGAGCGGGCGTTTTGCGCGCGCGCGGCGCACGAGGGGCTGGCGCTGCAGCCGCTCGGTGATTTTTGTCACAGCGCACAATTGGCGCCAGCCGTGCTGCTCGGCTACACGGCCTTGAATGGGCCCCAGATACGCCATGCTGCACAAAAATTGGGCAGATTGCTGCTGTTGCCGGAGTCTGCCCCGGAATGAAACGGCGGCCTGGCTTATAATCACGGCTTCGCCGCAGCGTCCGCAGGGCGCCGGCAGCTGATTACAGAATCCGTCATGACCACCACCCGAACCGAAACGGCGCTGATCCGCGAGCTGGGCCGCGTCGATTACGAGCCGACCTTTGCCGCCATGCGCGCCTTTACCGACGCGCGCACGACGGACACGCGCGACGAACTGTGGGTCGTCGAGCATCCGCCCGTATTCACCCTGGGCCTGGCGGCCGACCGCGGCCACCTGCTGGCCGGCGCGGAGAATGTGCCCGTGGTGCAGACGGACCGTGGCGGCGAAGTGACGTTCCACGGCCCTGGCCAGGTGGTGATTTACCTGCTGATGGACTTGCGCCGCAACAAGCCGGGCGGCAAGCTGTATGCGCGCCAGTTCGTGCATAAAATCGAGCAAGCCATCATCAACGTGCTGGCGGCGTATAATCTCGCTGGCGAGCGCATCGATGGCGCGCCTGGCATCTATATTGCCGGCGGGCCAGACAAGGGTGCGAAGATCGCCGCGCTGGGCTTGAAAGTGCGCGGCAACGGCTGCACCTACCATGGCGTGTCGCTCAACGTGGCGATGGACCTGGCGCCGTTTTCCTGGATTAACCCTTGCGGCTATTCCGGCCTGAAGACGGTGGACATGCGCAGCATGGGCGTGTTGGCGCCGCTGGCCGACGTGCAGCGGGCCCTGGCCCACGAATTGACCGTATTACTCGATGTAAGCGAAGTAAACAGCGCCGCAGGCGCGCCTCAGGCAGCGGATGCCTGAGCAAACAAACCAACATGCCCCTCAAGGGCTTGCAGCCATGACTTCTGAGACCATTTCCAGCACCGCCCCCGCCGCTCCCGCCGCCTACAACCCGAGCGAAAAGCAAAAAGGCGCCAGCAAGACTTCGCGCATCCCGATCAAGATCATTCCGATCGAGCAAGTCGAGCGCCTGAAAAAGCCGGACTGGATCCGCGTCAAGGCCGCTTCGGCATCGACCCGCTTCTATGAAATCAAGGATATCCTGCGCGAAAACAAACTCGTGACGGTGTGCGAGGAAGCCAGCTGCCCGAACATCGGCGAATGCTTCGGCAAGGGCACGGCCACCTTCATGATCATGGGCGACAAGTGCACGCGCCGCTGCCCGTTCTGCGACGTCGGCCATGGCCGCCCGGACCCGCTGGACAAGGAAGAGCCGGCCAACCTGTCGAAAACCATCGCCAAGCTGCGCCTGAACTACGTCGTCATCACCTCCGTCGACCGCGATGACTTGCGCGACGGCGGCGCCGGCCATTTCGTCGAGTGCATCCAGCAAACGCGCGCCCTGTCGCCGAACACCCGCATCGAAGTGCTGGTGCCCGACTTCCGCGGCCGCCTGGAAAAAGCCCTGAACCTGTTCAAGGATGGCTTGCCTGACGTCATGAACCACAACCTGGAAACGGCGCCGCGCCTGTACAAGGAAGCCCGTCCCGGCTCCGACTACATGCACTCGCTGAAACTGCTGAAAGACTTCAAGGCCATGTACCCGGACGTGAAGACCAAGTCCGGCATCATGGTGGGCCTGGGCGAGACGGACGAGGAAATCCTGCAAGTCATGCGCGACATGCGCGAGCACGACATCGACATGCTGACCATCGGCCAATACCTGGCGCCATCGAACAGCCACTTGCCCGTGCGCCGCTACGTGCACCCGGACGTGTTCAAAATGTTCGAGGAAGAAGCGTACAAGATGGGCTTCACCCACGCCGCCGTGGGCGCCATGGTGCGCAGCTCGTACCATGCGGATGAACAGGCGCACAGCGCCGGCGTGGAATCGGCGCTGAATTTCTAAGCACCTTGCGCTGTATCAAAGCCGCCCGCTCGCGCTGGCGGCTTTTTTTTGCCTGTTCGAATCGTATGCGTCTCATCCGGCCGGGCGTTCTATACTATCGTGCTGAAAATGCATGGTTGATGAATAGGCTATGAGGTGAGGCATGGACGTACGCATCGACGCATCGTGGAAGGCGCGGCTGGAGGCGGATTTCGCCGAACCTTACTGGGAACGCCTGGCCGCCTTCGTGAAGGCGGAATATGCGGTGGGGCCGTGCTGTCCACCCGGCAAATATATCTTCCGGGCCTTCGACCTGACGCCGTTCGAGCAGGTGAAAGTCGTGATCCTGGGGCAAGACCCGTATCACACGCCGGGCGCGGCCATGGGACTGTGCTTTTCCATCCCCGAAGGCACGCCGCCGCAGCCCAGCCTACAGAATATCTTCAAGGAATTACAGAGCGACGCAGGCGTCGTGCGCACGCGCACGGATTTGTCCGACTGGGCGCAGCAAGGGGTATTTTTGCTCAACAGCGTGCTGACGGTGCGCGCGGGGGCGGCCGGTACGCATGCGGGCAAGGGCTGGGAAAAGCTGACGGACAGCGCCATCCGCCACCTGTCCGCCGAGCGCAGCAATCTTGTCTTCATCCTGTGGGGTGGCTACGCGCAAGCCAAGCGGTCCCTGATCGACCCCGGCAAGCACCTGGTGCTGACGGCGCCCCATCCATCTCCCTTGTCGGCGAATAAAGGTTTCTTTGGCAGCAAGCCGTTCAGCCTGGCGAATGCGTATTTGCAGGCGCATGGCCAGGCGGCCATCGCCTGGGGATAAGGCATGACACGGTACGGCAACCGACAGCGGCAGGCGTTGCTCCCTGCCGCTGTCTTCGCGCGTAACTCTTAGAAACTCGTCGATAAACCCGCATAGATGCTGCGGCGGGCGCCGTACTGCGGCGCTCCCACGCCCACGCCGGAACCGTCGCGCAGCAGGTAGGACTTGTCGAACAGGTTGATCAGGGCCAAACGTCCTTCCACCTTGCCGACCGGCGTATTTTTCCACGTGTGCGTGAGCGCCGTGTTGACGGTGAAGTAACTCGGCAAATGGCCGGAATTCGGCGCGCCGCCATCCGGTGTCATGCGCAGGCCGCTGCCGTAGAGGAAGTCAGCGCTCACTTGCGAATCACCGAAGTGATAATGGCCGCCACCGGACAGCGTGTATTTCTGGTCATGATCGAGATAGACATAGTGGCGGCTGATGTAGTTCAACTCATCGGCGCCAAACAGGGCCTGGCCCGAATTGATGTTGCGGCCCTGCGCCTTTTGCGTGCTGGCGTTGAGGAACAGGCCCCAGTTTTTCTCGCTGTAGATGGCCGATAATTCCAGGCCCTTGGCGTAGCCATCCGCATAGTTGAACGGCGTCAAGATCAATGCCTGGCCGAACTGGCCTTCGTCGAGCAGGTTGCTGATCTTTTTGTAGTACACATCGGCCGTCACGGTCAGCTTCGCATTCACCTGGTGGCTGATGCCCACGTCGTAATAATGCGTGCGCTCGGCCTTGACGTTGTCCGACTGGCCGATTTCCGGCGCATTCGTCGTGTTCGCGTACAGGTCGATGCTGCCTTGCGCGGCCAGTTCCTGCGGCGGCGGCGTGAAGTAGCGCGAATAGCCCGCATGCAGGGCCGTGCCCGGCGCCAGCTGGTACGCCAGGTTCACGCGCGGGCTCCATTGCTGCTCGTTGGTGTAGGCTGAGACCTTGTCGAAGCGGGCGCCATAGTTCAGGGTCAGGGGTTTGCTGATATGCCATTCATCCTGCAGGTAGAAACTGGCCAGGGTGCCCGTCTTGCCGCTGTTGTCGACGATGGAAACCGGCGTGGTGGCGCTTTGCGCGCCGTCCAGCGCCGGGAAGACGGCCACCGTGTTGTCGCTCGTCGTCTTCTGGCGCGTGTAGGCCAGGCCGGCGCGCACGGTATGGTCCTGGTGCAACTTGTAGCTGATATCGAACTGGGCACCCGAGGCGCTGTTCGCGCGGCGCGAATCCGACGCCACGCCGTTGTAGATCAGGTCGCCGATGGCATCCGGCGTGAAGTGCAGCTCCGAATACTGGTGGAAGGCGGACACCTGGTAATTGAGGTCGCCCAGGCTCTTTTGCAGCGACAGCACGAGGAAGCGGTTCACTTCGCGCTGGTTTTCATTCAGTTGCGACGACGGCAAGGTGGATGTGCCCGCCTGCGCATCGCTGTGACCGGCCAGCGAGAAGCCCGGCGCCTGGTCCGGATTGTTGGGGATCTGGAAGCGGCCGTTATACGTGCCGAACATGGCGCCCAGGCGCGTGTTGTCATCAAGGAAATACGACAGGCTGCCGAACGATTTGTTCTGGCGCGTCTTGTCGTGCAGGGCGCTGCGCGTGTCCTGCGGGTTTTCCACGCCCAGGGAATTGCCCAGGTAGCTGCCGGACAGGTAGTAATTGAACTTGCCCACGCTGCCGAAAAATTCCGCACTCGGCTCCACGTGGTCGTGGCTGCCGACCATGATGCCGATGCGCCCGCCCGGCGTCAAACCGCCCTCCTTCGTTTCGATGTCGACGATGCCCGCCGTGCGCAGGCCGAACTGGGCCGGCAAGGCGCCCGTCATGAAATCCGTCTTGTCGATCAGGCGCGTGTCGATCGACTGGCCAAAGCCGCTGATGCTTTCCGGCAATTGCACGCCATTGATGCGGTATTGCACGTTGGCATGGTCGTCGCGCACGTGCAGGGCGCCGGAACCCTTCGAATCCTGCGATACGCCCGGCAGGCGCAGCAGCACTTCATTGAACGGCGTGTTGTCGCCCTGGCCCAGCATGTCGACCATGTGGCTGTCGATGCTGTAGATGGTGGTGCCGACTTTCGGCGACAGTTCGATGCGCGCGCTTTTCAAATGGGCGGACGTGACTTCCACTTTTTGCATCTCTTGCGGCGCAGCATCGGCGCCGGAAGTGGCCGGACTGGCATCCGCGGGCTCGGCGGCATGGGCGGAAAAGCTGAACAGGCTGGCAAGGGCGAGCGACAGCGCGCTCAGGCGTGGTGTGTGTTGCATGGTGAACCTCGAAAATAGTCTACGCCAGGCGGCCCGGCACGCATGAGGGCGCGGCGGTGCAGCCTGAAAAAAGGATAAAAACAACGTGGGAACTACAACGAGGCGGCAGGCGGGCCGCGCACGGGCGGCAAGATGAGGGCGGCGGCGGGCGCCAGGGTGGCGGGCGCGATGGCCAGCAAGCGGTACGGCAATAACTGGGCGGGCGGCTCGGTGATGGCCGGCGGCACGGCGATATCGGCCACCTTGTCGATGACGGTGGCGCACAGCGCGCACTCTTCCGCGTCGAGGGTCGTCTTGTGCAGGTGCGACGCGGCCGTCGACAGCAGGAACACGAGGGCCAGCGCACTGAACAGCGCCACGCACAGCCGCCACGGCGTGCGCGCGAGGGCGGCGGCACCGTGATGAGCAAGCTTGCGGGTGGGCTGGCGGGAAGACATGGGCGCATAGTAGCAAGAAAGTCGCCGCCTTGTCAGCGCTTGTTGCGTGATTTGCGCTGGATGAACTTTACAGGGTGGCGCGCAAGTCGCGCGGCGACAGGCCGTAATGCTGGCGAAAACGGGCCGCGAAGCGCGAGGGCGAGGCGTAGCCGCAGGCGGCGGCGATGTCGCCAATGGGCAAGATGCCAGATTGCAATTCTTGCAAGGCCAGGCCCAGGCGCACGTCTTCCAGGATGGCGCGGAAGTGACGTTGTTCCAGGGCCAGCTGGCGGCGCAGCGTGGACGCGCCCAGGTGCAGCTGGCTGGCGACCTTGGCCACGCTCCAGTCGGCGGCCGGGTCCAGCAGCAGCACTTGCTGCACGCGCGCGGCCAGCGGGTCGCGGCGGTCCAGCAGCAAGGGGCCGCAGTGGCCGCCCAGGGCCAGAGCCAGCAGCAAGCCTTCGGCCTGGTGCGCCAGCAGCGCGGGCGGGCTACCGGCAGCCAGGCTGGCCATCAGCTGGTCCCAGGCCAGCGCCGCGTGGTCATCGAGCGGCACGCACAAGCTGGCCGTGGCCGCCTGGCGCAGCTGGCCATCGACGAGGCTGCCATGGCGCGCGCGGAAACGGGCGATCAGGGCTGGCGAAAAACTCAGCACTTCGGCCCGGTAGCCTTGCGCGCCGGGCAGGTTGGCCACGCCCAGTTCCTGGCCCGCCGGCATCAGCACCACGTCGTGCGTCCCGGCGCGCGCCTGGCGAGCGCCCCATTCCAGCAGTTTTACTCCCTGCCGCACGCGGCACAGGGCGCTCTGGAAGACGGGTACGCGGCGCAGGGTTTGCGCGCGGCGCGCCTCGATGGTGCCGTGGGCGATGCGCAGTTCGCTCAGGGCCACCGCTTCCATCTTATCTTCCATACAGTCCCGTCAGCTGTGCCTTGCCCAGCGCGTTGGCGTTGAGCATGTAGCCGAGCATGGCGCCGCTGGCCTGTTGATCCAGGGGCAGCTTGTCCACGCCCAAGGCCCAGACCGTGATCTGATAGCGGTGCGCCTTGTCGCCGGGCGGTGGGCAGGCGCCGCCGTAGGCGCTGTCGCCGAAATCGTTGCGTCCTTGCATGGCGCCCGCTGGCAGGGTGTCGGCCGTGGCGCCGCCCGGCAAGGAAGTGGTGCCGGCGGGCAGATTGAATACGCTCCAGTGCCACCAGCCGCTGCCCGTCGGCGCGTCCGGGTCGTACAGGGTGACGGCGTAGCTTTTGGTGCCGGCCGGCGCGCCGTGCCACGACAGCTGCGGCGCCAGGTTGCCGCCCGTGCAGCCGAAGCCCTGGAACACTTGCGCAGGTGCCAGGGTCTGGCCAGGGGCGATGTCGGTGCTCGATACCGTGAAATCGGCCGCGTGGGCGCCCAGGTGCAGAGCGAGGCCCAAGGTGGCGGCGAAGAGGCGGGCAGTGGTCATGGTTTTCCTTTCGATGAAGTATAGGGGAAAGTGTATGCCTTGCAACATTCCTCCGCGATGCCGATGCGCTCGCTGATGGTGCCGAAACGCTCGGTTTCCTCCAATTCGCGCGTTCTGATGAGCGTGTTGTATGGTTCTTCCCTTTCTTGCCGCACGTGATTTTCACTGCAGGGCTTTCATGCTATCGTTTCGCAGCCCAAAATTCCCAGAGTCCCCCTTCATGTCCAAGCGCCCGATTCCATGGCTGTTAGCCAAGCTGCACCTGTATGCGGGCCTGTGGTTCGGCGCCCTGTTCGTCCTGCTGGGCTTGACGGGGTCCGCCATCGCCTGGATGCCGGAACTCGATGCGTATCTGAACCCTAATTTGTTGCAGGCGAGCACGCCCGCGCCCGGCCAGGTGTTCCAGGTGACGCCGCGCACGCTGCAAGCGGTGGTGGACCAGCTGACTGCCGACCCCGCCTACGGCCAGCCTTCGCAGCTCAATCCGCCCGCCGATGCACGCGACGTGTACGTGGCGTCGTACCGCCAGGTCGGCAAGCCGTCGCCCTTCAGCCAGGCCATCGTGCGCCAGGTGATGGTCGACCCCTACACCCTGCAAGTCAAAGGCGAGCGCGACTGGGGCCGTTTCGGCCTCACGCGCCCGCTGTTGATGTCGGGCATGTTTCATTTGCACCGCTATGTATTGTCCGGCGAAGTGGGCAAGACCATTACGGGTATTTCCGGCGTGATGCTGCTGCTGATGGCGCTCACCGGCATCTATCTGTGGTGGCCGCGCCTGCAGTGGACGGCGATCAAGCGCGCGCTGACGGTGTCGCATGGCGGTTCCTGGCCCCGTTTTCATTACACGTTTCACAAGGCGGCGGGCTTCTTTGCCGCGCCCGTGCTGGCTGTGCTCGCTTTTTCCGGCATCTATTTCAATTTGCCGCAATTGATCGTGCCGCTGGTGGAGCTGGTGTCGACGGTGCCGGATACGGCAAAATTGAAGAATGTGGCGCAGGACGGCGCCGTGCTCGATGCGGGCCAGGCCATGGCCGCCGCGCAGCTGCTGTATCCGCAGGCGCGCGTGTCGCGCATCGTGCTGCCGGCGAAAAAGGACCAGCCATATGACGTGCGCGTGCGCCAGCCCGGCGAAATCGCCCACGGCGACGGCGCCACGCGCATCACCCTGGACGCGCGCAGCGGCTTGCCCCTGCGCATACGCGATCCCTTGCGGGCGCCGGCCGGCGATGTTTTCCTCGGCTGGCAATTCCCCCTGCATTCGGGCCAGGCGTTCGGCGTGGCCGGGCGCACCTTCATTACCGTCTTCGGTTTGATGCCGCTGCTGTTCCTGTTGACGGGCAGTTTGGTGTGGTGGAAACGGCGGCGTGGCCGGAAATAGGCGGTTGCCAAACCGATGCGGGGAAAGTTGCTATCATCATAGTATTTTCCGGCAGATCCGCTGTCCGGATTCACCCGCACAAGGACCCGCATGAGCAATCCCGACATCACCGTAGCAATGTTGAATGAACGCGGCATCGGCCGCTTGCCCGGCCACCTGGGCATCGTCATCACGGCAGTGGGCGACGGCCAGCTGACGGCGGAATTGCCCGTGCTGCCGCACTTGCTGGCGCCGAACGGCTACCTGCATGCGGGTAGCGTGGTGACCCTGGCCGATACGGCATCCGGTTATGGCTGCATCGTCAACTTGCCCGAAGGCGCGAGCAATTTTACGACCATCGAGTTGAAATCGAACCACCTGGGCACGGCCCGCGAAGGCACGCTCACCTGCACGGCGAAAGTCGAGCACAAGGGCCGCAACACGCAAGTGTGGGATGCCGTGGTGAAAAGCAAGGAAACGGGCAAGACGATTGCCCTGTTCCGCTGCACGCAGATGATTCTGTATCCCAAGTAAGACTATATTTTTACCCAGTTACCCTTGTACAAGATTGGTCCCGTCGGTCCGTTCGGATCCGGCGAACCGCCTTTCGGCTCCAGGGTGACGGCCAGCAAGGCCACGTCGCTGCCGAGGGCGCGCTGCGACAGGGCCAGTTTCACGTTGCCCTTGTCTGCCAGCAAGCCGAGCGAACGTGGGTTGCCGCTCTTCGGCACGGCCCACAGTTCCAGATCCTTATCACTCGGCACGGGCGCGTTGCCCACCATGCGCACCTCGAGCGCGCCGTGGCGGCTGTCGGCCGTCAGCAGCAGGGCCGTTTGCGCTTTCTCGTCCGTCAGGCTGGCCACATAGCTGATCTGCGGCGCATCCATCACGCGCGTGGCCACGACGATCACCAGCAGCGCGGCGATGGCGCTCGACGCCATGCCCAGGCCACGCCAGAACGCCAGCGAATCGCGCAGCCAGGACTTGCCGCCCTGCGGACGCAGGTGCAGGCGCTGCTCGATCTGTTGCCAGACGCGCTTGGGCGGCGCCACGGGCGTGGCGAATTCGGCCATCGGTTCCAGGCGCTGGCGCCATTCGGCCGTGATATTGCGCAAATCGGCGTCGTTGTGCAGCCAGCCTTCGAAACGCCGCCGCGCGCCCCCTTTCAGGGTGCCCAGCACGTATTCGGACGCCAGTTTCTGGCGCAGCACGTCATTGCCGCGGATATTCATGATGCCTCCCGTTTCGCCAGGCACGTGCGCAGCCGTTCCAGGCTGCGCCGTATCCAGGTCTTCACGGTGCCGATCGGCAGCGACATCTGCTGCGCCACTTCGCTATGCGACAGGTCGTGATAGAACGCCAGGGCGACCACCTGCCGGTGCAGCCCTTCCAGGGCGGACATGCAAAACGCCAGCGCCTTGGCGTCACCGCTCAGCTGCAGTGACTCGATCGGCGTGGCCTGGGGGTCTCGGAGTGCATTCATGACTTCGCTATCAAACTGTTCGGCATCGATTTCCACGGTATCGTCGCTGCGCCGCAGCACATCGAACGCCTTGTTGCGCACGATGGTGGCCATCCAGGTCATCGGCGCCGCCAGATGGCTCTGGTAAGCGGCGGCGTTGTTC
Source organism: Janthinobacterium sp. SUN120 (assembly GCF_030397735.1). NCBI lineage: Bacteria > Pseudomonadati > Pseudomonadota > Betaproteobacteria > Burkholderiales > Oxalobacteraceae > Janthinobacterium > Janthinobacterium sp. SUN120. The sequence continues at coordinate 400,690 of NZ_JAPUBW010000004.1, forward strand.
CAGATGGCGACGAACCCCTCTTGCAAGGCTTCTTCAGCGAGCTCTTGCTTATGCAATATACGCAGCGCGAAGCCAAACAGTTTCGATGAGGTGGAGTTATATAGCTGGCGGAACGCGGTGGCGTCCTTGTTGCCGGCGGCGAGCAGCCAGGTTTTCAGTTGCTGCGGGTCGAGCGATTGGGCGGCTGGGGACACGGCTGGCCTTCACAAGGTGAGTGGGATCACGCAAGGGAAGGTTATAACAGATTGGCAACACCTGGCAACAGGGTTTTGTGCGGTGTTCCCCTCGTCTTCAACGCCTCACAGAAGCATAGCGAGCGGAAGTGAGTTGCGGCAGAGAAGCGGAACTGTGCTTGAGCACAGTGAGCATCGCAGGCTGCAAATCGCGACGCGCAGTAGCTTATGTGAGACGTTTAGCCGGCGATGGCGGATTCGAGCAGCTTGTGCAGTTCAGCGAATTCCGGCTTGCCCACGTAGCGCTTGAGGATCTTGCCCTGTTTGTCCAGGACGAAGGTGGTGGGCGTGAGGGCCACGTCGCCGTAGGCCTTGGCCGCCTCGCCCGTCACGTCGAGCGCTACCTTGAACGGCAGCTGGCGCGTTTCGGCGAAGTTCAGCACGTAGTTGGCCGGATCGTATTTCATGGCCACGGCCACGAATTCCAGTCCCTGCCCCTTGTACTTGTTGTAGGTGTCGACCATTTCCGGCATTTCCGCCACGCAAGTCGTACACGAGGTGGCCCAGAAATTGACCATCACCACCTTGCCGCGCAGGCTGTTTGACGTGATTTTCTCGCCATGGATGCCGTGGAAGGTCACGTCCGGCGCGCTTTGCTTGTCATTCAGCGACAGATAGCCGGCTGCCGCCACGCCCGCCACGACGACGGCGATCAGGGCTGGCTTGATCCAGGACTTGCTTGCGGATGGCGAAGTTGACATGGTTTTCACTTGAAAAGCGGGGCGATGCGGCCACGATGCGACTATTATAGCCGCCGCATCGTTGGCGCGCCCTAGGTCGGATGGCGGAGGCGCTTACTGCTGGACCGTATCGCTGACGGTGTTCGTCGTGCGCTGCTGCGGCGGGTCCGGCTGCAATTGCTTCAGTTCCGCTTCCGAGATGTAGTCGAATAGCTTGACCACTTTCTGCACGCCGCCCACGCCGCGCGCCACGTCGGCCGCCACCGTGCCTTCGCGCTGGGTGACTCTGCCCATCAGGAAGACGGTGGCGTTCTCGGTGACGACCTTGAACGAGGCCGCCGAGATGGTTTTCATGTCGACCAGGCTGGCCTTGACCTTGGTCGTGATCAGCGCGTCGTTCGAGCGCGAGGTATAGCTGGCCGGGCCGGCGATGATCAATTCATTCGCCACCGATTCCACGCCCTCGATATTGCGCACTTCGCGCTCGACGGCATTTTTCATCGCCTCGTCGCGCACTTCGCCCGTCAGCAGGACGCGGCGGTTGAAGCTGGTGACGTTCACGTGGCCCACGTCGCCGACGATGGAGGGGATGCGCGACTCGCCTTTGAGGGCGATCGACTTGTCTTCGGTCTGCGCGCCCAGGGTGCGGCGGTCCGCTGCGGCCACGCCGCCCATCACCGCGCCGCCGACCATCAATTCGATGCAGCCGGTGAGCGAGGTAAGCATGGCGCCGCACAGCAGTGCGGTGGCCAGCGGGCGTTGTACGCGTTTCCAGCCTGGGCCAGTACCGAATTTAGTCATTCACGTCTCCTCCGAATAGGGCGACATCGATGCCGTCGCAGATGCAATGTATGGTGGTCAGATGGACTTCCTGGATGCGCGCCGTGCGCTCGGCCGGCACGCAGATATGCACGTCGGCGTCCGTCAGCATCTTGCCGATGGCGCCGCCGTCCTTGCCCGTCAGCGCCACGACGCGCATTTCGCGCTCGAGCGCCGCTTCCACGGCCGCCATCACGTTGGCCGAATTGCCCGACGTGGAGATGGCCAGCAGGATGTCGCCGGCCTGGCCGAACGCCTGCACCTGCTTCGAGAAAATGTCGCGGTAGCTGTAATCGTTCGCCACGGCCGTCAGGATGGACGTATCCGTCGTCAGCGCCAGGGCCGGCAGCGGAAAGCGCTCGCGTTCGAAGCGTCCGACCAGCTCGGCCGCGAAATGCTGGCAGTCGGCGGCGGAACCGCCGTTGCCGCAGGCGAGGATCTTGTTGCCGTTGGACAATGCATAAAACATCAGGTCGATCGCCTGCGCAATCGGTTGCGCCAGTACGGTGGCGGCCTGGATCTTGAGTTCGGCACTTTCGTGGAAGTGCGAGAGGATGCGTTGATTATTCATAGTCTGCCGATTATAGTGCAGGCGCGCGGCATGGCGGACAAGCACTGTTAAAAATGCTTACATATCGAGGATGTTCTTCAGCCAGCTGATGCGCCCGCCATCGATGGCCAGCGCGTCGAAGCGGCATGGCGGCAGCGTTTTTTGCCCCAGCAGCCAGGTTTGCGCGGCCAGCACCATGCGCCGCTGCTTGGCCGGCGTGATGCTGGCCAGGGCGCCGCCGTAGGCCGTACTGCTGCGCAGCCGCACTTCGACGAAAACGATGGCGGCGCCGTCGCGCATGATCAGGTCGAGTTCCCCGCCCTTGCACAGATAGTTGCGTTGCAGCAGCACCAAGCCTTGCAGCAGCAGATACGCGAGCGCATCGTCTTCTCCTTGCCGTCCCCGTTCCCGTTTGTTCCAGAAAGCGAAGGGCGGCATGGCGTGTCCTTATTGCGCTGCCGGGGCCGGCGGCCAGGTACCCAGCACGCCCTGCTGGTAGGTGGCGGCCTGTTCCGTGCGTTCGAACACGCTTTGATCACCGTCAAAGCGCACGGCCAGGCGGCCCGTCACGCCATCGAGGATAAATGGCGCGTTCGGCCGCAGCGCCACTTCGCGCGCCACGCGGAAGGCATCGATGCCCAGCGCGTACAGGCGTTCCATGTCGGCCGTCAGCCGGCGTTCGGCGGGCTGCTCGGGTTGTGGATACACCATCACTTGCGGATGGTCGCGCTGCACTTGCCATGGCAAGTCCAGCAGACGCGCGCCGTCGAGTTCCGGGCCGCTGGCGCCGCGTCCGGCGCCGGGATTCAAGGACGAGGTGCCATACAGGGGCAGATCGCTGCCGATGGCCACGCGCAGCTGGCGCGCCTGGTCGGCGTCGAGCGCGGCAAACAGCAAGCCCGGCGGCGTAGCGGCCAGGCGCGCGCGCAGCTGCACCAGCTCGGCATCGCTCAGGTAGCCATTCGTGGCCGTCAAGTCCATGGTCTCGATCTTGCCGCCCTGGCGCAGCCATTCCTGCTTGAAGGCGGCGCTGATGCGGCGCTGCGAGGGCGAACCGGCCGACAGGACCAGCGCGCTGGCGCCCGGCTGTTCGCTGGCGGCCCAGGCGGCGACCTGGCGCGCTTCCGCCTCGATCGACAAGCCCATCACCAGCAGCTTGGCCGGCAGGCGCGCGTCGCCGCGGTTGTCCGGGTGGTTCAGGGCGATCGTCGGTTTACGCACCAGGTCGCTGTTCGCCACGGCCGTGACGGCCGAACGCGACAAAGGCCCCACGACGATGTCCTGTTCTTCCTGCGCTTGCGCAAACTTGTTCAGGACGTCGCTGCTGCCATCGCCCGTATCGATCACCGTCACTTCAAAGCCGCTGCGGTCGCGTTCGTACGCGGCCATGAAGCCGGCGCGCAGCAATTCGGCGGCCGGTCCCAGGGAAGCCGAGCGCAGCGGCAGCAGCAGGCCGATGTGGTGGACATTGCCGTCGGATGGTGCCGGCGCCGTGGCGGCCGGCATGTCGAGCGGCGTGCCGGTGGCCGGTTTGTTCTTGATGGGCGCCAGCGGCGCGCCGTTGCCGTCGTACGCGGTAATATCGGGCACGGCCACGGCGAAAGTGACGGGTTCGGGCGCTTGCGGCTTCGGCGGCAGGGGCGGTGGCAGCGGCTTCGGTGGCGGCAGCGCCCTTGTGTTAGATTCAATAGGCGCGCACAATTGCCCGGGCGCGTCGCAAGGCGTGCTGCAAGCGCTCAGCATGCCGGTCGCGGCACAAACAAGCAGTAACTTCACACTATTAGCAAGCATTTAACCTCCAAAATGACCGTACAAGAAATCAGTTCCATCGCCAGCCTGCCCATCATGACAGAGGCGGCGCACCAGGTCTATCCTATCGCAACATTGTATATAGTGGCCACGCCGATCGGCAATGTGACCGATATCAGCCTGCGCGCGCTGCACTTGCTGAGTCTTGCCGATGCCGTCGCCTGTGAAGATACGCGCAATACGGCGCACCTGCTGACGCGCTTTGGCTTGAACAAGCCGTTGATTGCGGCGCATCAACATAACGAACGCGAAGTGGCGCAAACTTTGATTGCCCGCCTGCATGCCGGCGAGCGCATCGCCCTCGTCTCCGACGCCGGCACGCCCGCCGTGTCCGACCCGGGCGCGCGCATCGTCGACGCCGTGCGCGCGGCCGGCTTGCGCGTGCTGCCCCTGCCGGGCCCATCGGCGGCGATCACGGCCATTTCCGCCAGCGGCTTGCTGAATGACCAGTTTTACTTTGTCGGCTTCTTGCCAGCCAAGGCCAAGCAGCGTGAAAACATGCTGCACAGCCTGCGCGGCGTGACGGCCACCATGGTGTTCTATGAAGCGCCGCACCGCATCCTCGATTGCGCCACGGCCCTGGCGGCGGCGTTCGAGCCGACGCGCCAGGTGGTGTTCGCGCGCGAACTGACGAAACTGTTCGAGGAAATCCACCGCTGCCCCCTGTCCGAGGCGGAGGCGTGGATACGCGCCGACGCGCACCGCGAAAAGGGAGAATTTGTCGTCCTGCTGGAAGGCGCCACGGAAGCGCAGGATGCGGAAGACGTGGAAGCGGAACGCATCCTGAATATCTTATTGGCCGAATGCAGCGTCAAGCAGGCGGCGAATTTGACGGCGCAGATCACGGGCCGCAAGAAAAACGCCCTGTATGAGCGGGCGCTGCAGTTGAAGGGGCAGGAATAATCTGATGGCAGCATACCCATGATGGGATGTTGCTAAATAATCACCACTTGCAGCCGCTATCCTTCTTGTCGAGCAGCATCAGCACGGGCGCCAGCAAGCCCGCACCGGAATAGGCGGTGCGGCAATCGCCGCGCTTGCCTTGTGCGATGTCGCGCGCCAACTGGGTTTCCGTTTGCAGTGGCTTGTCGGGGATTTGCCCCACGGCCGTGCCCACCTTGGACGGATCGCGTTCGCCTGCCATCTTGCGCGCCGTCCGCCTGGCCGCGTCCATGTCGAATTTCGGTGTTTCCGGGGTTTCTTGCCTGAAGGTATCGGCACTGGCCGCCGGCGTGGCCGGCACGACCGTGATGGCTTGCGGGCTGGCCGCTGGCGCCGTGGTCGCCGCCGGCGTTTCCCGGACCGTGGCGACCTTCGGCTTGCTGATGGGCTTGGGTTCGCGTTTCGGCTTGACCACGTCGACGGGCGGCGGAGGCGGCTTGGCGGCCAGCGGACGTATCCACACGGCGATCGATTCCACGCGCGGGGCCGTGTCCATCCGCGCGGCCGGCTGCACATGGCGCCACAGAGTGATCAAGGCGCCATGCAGCAGCAGGGACACGGCGATGCCCAGCACGATGCCGCGGCGGTTCGGCAGGGGCCGGCCACCGTCGCTTCTTTCTATCCTGAACTCCATTGCCGTCGTCACCTTCATGTCTGATCGGGAAAACTTGCCAAGCCAGTGTCGCATACTTCAATCGTTTTGAAAAATACATGGGTTCCAGTGCCGCGCGTAAATAATTTACACAGAGTTTCACCTGACCCTTGACCGAAGTCGATACGGCCTGTATTATCTTGGTCTTCGGAGTGTGGCGCAGCCCGGTAGCGCACCTGGTTTGGGACCAGGGGGTCCAAGGTTCGAATCCTTGTACTCCGACCAAATTTGTAGAAAAAAACCCAAGAGTTTAGGCTCTTGGGTTTTTTTTCGTCTGTAGCGCCTGTGGCGCGAGGCCGGCAGCAGGGGCCGCAGCCCCTTTTCAATTACCCCAGGCGTTTCGCCGCGATGGCGTTGCCGGCGCGGCTCGATCCTTTGCGCCCCAGCTGCTGCGCAATGAACTGGCCCGCATCGACGACCAGGTCCAGGTCGATGCCGGTGGCGATGCCCAGCCCCTGCATCAGGTACAGCACGTCTTCGGTGGCCACGTTGCCGGTGGCGCCCTTGGCGTACGGGCAGCCGCCCAGGCCGGAGACGGACGAGTGATAGATCGCGATGCCCGTTTCCAGGCTGGCGTAGATATTCGCCAGCGCTTGGCCGTAGGTGTCGTGGAAGTGGCCGGACAGGCCTCCCACGTGGAAAGCCTGGATCGCGCGCTCCATTACCGCCTGCGTCTTGCGCGGCGTGGCCACGCCGATGGTGTCGGCGATGTCGATTTCGTCGCAGCCCAGGTCGCGCATGCGTTTCACCACGTCGGCCACGGCGTCGAGCGGCACGTCGCCCTGGTAGGGGCAGCCGAAGGCGCAGCTGATGCTGCCGCGCAGGCGCAGGCCGTGTTCCTTGGCCGCTTTCGCCACGCCTTCGAAGCGGGCGATCGATTCGGCGATGGAGCAGTTGATGTTCTTTTGCGAGAACGCCTCGGAGGCGGAGCCGAAGATCACCACTTCATCGGCCTTCGCCGCCAGCGCGGCATCGAAACCCTGCATGTTCGGCGTCAGCGCCGAATAAATGGTGCCGGGGCGGCGCGCGATTTTCTGCATGACTTCCGCGCTGGTGGCCATCTGCGGCACCCATTTTGGCGACACGAACGACGCCGCCTCGATATTGGCGAAGCCGGCCAACGTCAGGCGGTCGACCAGTTCGATCTTGACGGCGGCGCTGATGGTTTCCTTCTCGTTTTGCAGGCCGTCGCGCGGACCCACTTCGACGATCTTGACCTGCTTGGGCAGACTGGTAGTAGGGTTCATCTCAATATCCTTGCAAACGGTTGACGATGCCGGCGACAGAGTCGCCAGCGTGCAGGCGGCGCATCTTGGCGGCGATTTGCGCCACGCTTTCGCGGCGCAGGGTGGCGGCCGAAATATGCGGCGTGATGGTGATGCGTGGTTCTTGCCAGAACGGGTGCTGCTGCGGCAGCGGTTCGTTGCGGAACACGTCCAAGGTCGCTCCGGTGATGTGCCCGGAGCGGATCAGGGTCAGCAAATCCGGTTCGGCGAGATGCGCGCCGCGCGCCACGTTGATGATGTAGGCGCCCGGCAGCAGCATCGACAGGCGTGCGCGGTCGAGCAGGTTGTGCGTGTCCGGCGTGAGAGGTAGCATGCAGACCAGCACGCGCGTGCCGCGTAAAAAGGCTTCCAGCTCCTCTTCGCCCGCAAAGCACTGCACGCCGTCGACGTGTTTCTGGCTGCGGCTCCAGCCGCGCAGGGGAAATTCGAACTGCGCCAGCGCTTGCAGCACGCGGGTGCCCAGCACGCCCATGCCAAGCACGCCGACGGGGAAATCCCCCTTGTCGAATGCGGGCAGCGGTTGCCAGATGCCGGCGCGGCCCTGCGCCTCGTAGTCGTCGAAACGGCGGAAGTGGCGCAGCACGGCGTGGCTCACATATTCGGCCATCTGCACGCCCATGCCTGCGTCATCGAGGCGCACCAGCGGCACGTGGGCCGGCAGCGCCTCGCCGAATTTCAGTAGCGCGTCGACGCCCGCGCCCGTGTTGAAGATGGCTTTGACTTCGCTCAATACGGGCAGCATGGCGGCGGGCGGCTGCCACACGACGGCATAGTCGCAGGGCGCGAACGACTCGCCCTCGCGCCAGAAGACAATCTCGGCTTCGGGCAGCAAGTCACGGAAGTCGCTGATCCACGCCGCTTCCTTGCCGTCCGCGCGCTGTAACAGGATGCGCATCGAGGTTTCCAAGAGCGCTCCTCAGGCGGCGGCCTTGAAGGCCAGCAGCGGCGCGCCATCGGCCACCTGGTCGCCGACCGCGTACAGCACCTCTTCCACCAGGCCGTCGTGCGGCGCGGCGATCGTGTGCTCCATCTTCATCGCTTCCATGATGACCAGCGGCTCGCCCTTCTTGACGTCCTGGCCTTGGTTGACCAGCACGGCGACGACCTTGCCCGGCATCGGCGCCGTCAGGCGGCCGCCTTCCGCTTCCGTTTCGCCCGCATGCGCCATCGGGTCGCTGTAGTGCAGGGTGTGGTGCAAGCCGCTGGTGAACACGTGGAATTGCTCGCCGTCGCGCAGCACGGTGCCATGCACGGCACGCTCGCCCAGCTTGATGTGCAGCTCGTTGCCTTTGCGCGCCGTCAATGTCAGGGGCTGGCCGTTGAACAGCCAGCCATCCGTCTGGTAGGCGATGCGCGCGGCATAGGCCTTGCTGTCGCCGGCCAGCGCGAATTCGTCGGCAAATGCCAGGCTGCGTCCCAGGGTGCTGTTCAAGCGCCAGCCCAGGGCATTGCCCCATGGGTCGGCGCGGTTGGCCGATTGTGCTTCGGCGGCCGCTTTTTCTTCCAGCAGCAGGGCCACGGACGCCAGCGCCAGGGCCGTGTCGGGCGCCGCCTGCAGGGCGGGGAACAGCGACTCTTGATTGCGCTCGATCAAACCCGTGTCCAGGTCCGCGCTGGAAAATGCCTGGCCTTCGACCAGGCGTTTCAGGAAGGCGATATTGCTGGCGAGGCCGACGATCTGGTATTCCGACAGCGCTTGCGCCATGCGCGCCAGCGCTTCGCGGCGGTCCGCGCCCCAGACGATCAGCTTGGCGATCATCGGGTCGTAGAATGGCGAAATGGCGTCGCCTTCGCGCACGCCCGAATCGATGCGCACGGACGCCGGCACGACCGTGCCACCCAGTTCGAACGTGACGGCCGATGGCGACTGCATGTGGCGCAGGGTGCCGATCGACGGCAGGAAGCCCTTCTCCGGATTTTCCGCGTAGATGCGCGCCTCGATGGCGTGGCCGTGGATCGCCAGTTCGCTCTGTTTTTTCGGCAGCGGCTCGCCAAAGGCGACGCGCAACTGCCATTCCACCAGGTCGGTGCCGGTGATCATTTCCGTCACCGGATGCTCGACCTGCAGGCGCGTGTTCATCTCCATGAAGTAGAACGAACCATCCTGGTTGGCGATGAATTCCACCGTGCCGGCGCCCACGTAGCCGACGGCCTTGGCGGCGGCGACGGCCGCTTCGCCCATGGCTGCGCGGCGCTCGGCCGGCATGCCCGGCGCCGGCGCTTCTTCCAGCACCTTTTGATGGCGGCGCTGCACCGAGCAATCGCGCTCGAACAGGTAGATGCAGTTGCCGAACGTGTCGGCGAACACCTGGATTTCGATATGCCGCGGGCGCGACAGGTATTTTTCGGCCAGCACCTTGTCGTCGCCGAAAGAGCTGATCGCTTCGCGCTTGCACGAGGCCAGCGCGGCCTTGAAGTCGGCGCTGTTGTCGATGACGCGCATGCCCTTGCCGCCGCCGCCGGCCGAAGCCTTCAGCAGGACGGGGTAGCCGATCTTGTCGGCTTGCGTGTGCAAAAAGTCCGCATCCTGTTCCTCGCCATGGTAGCCGGGCACCAGCGGTACATTCGCCTTTTCCATCAGCGACTTGGCGGCCGATTTGGAACCCATGGCGCGCATGGCGGACGCCGGCGGGCCGATGAAGACGAGGCCCGCCGCGTGGCAGGCGTCGGCGAAATCCGCGTTTTCGGACAGGAAGCCGTAGCCGGGATGGATCGCCTGCGCCCCTGTCGCCAGCGCCACGGCGATGATCTTGTCGCCGCACAGATAGCTTTCCTTGGCCGGCGCGGGGCCGATCAGGACGGCTTCGTCGCACACGGCGACGTGCTTGGCGTTGGCGTCCGCTTCCGAATACACGGCGACGGTCTGGATGCCCATGCGGCGCGCGGTAGCGGCGACACGGCAAGCGATTTCGCCGCGGTTGGCGATCAGGATTTTAGTGAACATGGTCTCTCTCTTTGCAGCTCGTGGCTGGAAGTTTTTTATCTGAGGTGTCGCGATGAAGGAATGCGCCCTGGTGGGGCGCATTCCGATGGCTGGATCAGCAGCCGCACTTCTCTTTCTGTACCGAGTCCAGCATGGCGCCGCGCGTTTGCAGGCCCAGCTTGTTCAACAGGACGCGGTCGTCTTCCGCTTCCGGGTTGTCGGTGGTGAGCAGCTTGTCGCCGTAGAAGATGGAATTGGCGCCAGCCAGGAAGCACATGGCTTGCACGGCTTCGCCCATCTGGCGGCGACCCGCCGACAGGCGCACGCGCGCCTTCGGCATGGTGATGCGGGCCACGGCGATGGTGCGCACGAATTCGAACGGATCGAGCGCTTCCATGCCGTACAGTGGCGTGCCTTCCACCTGCACCAGGTGGTTGACGGGCACCGATTCCGGATACGGATTCAGATTGGCCAGCTGGGCGATCAGGCCCGCGCGCTGCAAGCGCGTTTCACCCATGCCGACGATGCCGCCGCAGCATACTTTCAAGCCCGCTTCGCGCACGCGGCCCAGGGTGTCCAGGCGGTCCTGGTATTCGCGCGTCGAGATGACGTTGTCGTAGAACTCGGGCGCCGTATCGAGGTTGTGGTTGTAGAAGTCGAGGCCCGCGTTCTTCAGGCGGTCCGCTTGTCCTTCTTCCAGCATACCCAAAGTAGCGCATGTTTCCAGGCCCAGCGCCTTGACCTTGGTCACCATCTCTTCGACTTTTTCCATGTCGCGCTCTTTCGGGCTGCGCCAGGCGGCGCCCATGCAGAAGCGCGTGGCGCCGTTGGCTTTTGCCTGGCGCGCCGCGTCGAGCACCGTGTCGATGTCGAGGATTTTTTTCGCTTCCACGCCCGTGTCGTAGCGGGCCGCCTGCGGGCAGTAGCCGCAGTCTTCCTCGCAGCCGCCCGTCTTGATCGACAACAGGGTCGCCAGTTCCACGTCGCCGTCGGGGAAGTTGACGCGGTGGGTTTGCTGGGCCTTGAACATCAGGTCATTGAATGGCAGGTCGAACAGGGCCAGCACGTCGGCGACGGGCCAGGTGGCCGCTTCCGGCACGGTGATGCGCGCCGCAGGGCGGTGCAGTTCGACGGTTTTTGCTGCTTCTTGGACTAAAGACATGGTGATTCCTTCGCTTCTATTTTTTAGCTACATTAAGTGTTGGGATGCTGCGCCGGCCAGTTGGGCAAGCCGGTGAAATCGAGATACGCCGCCGCCGCTTGCGCGCTCGGCTGCGCCAGGCGCGGCACCCTGCCCAGCAGCGGCGCCGGGATGCGCTCGATCAGCGCATCGATATTTTCGTCGAGGAAGCGCATTTCCACTTCCAGCGTGTTGGCGACCCAGCCGACGACCGTCAAGCCGCGCGCTTCGACGGCTTCCACCGTCAGCAAGGCCTGGCTGATGCAGCCCAGGCGCATGCCGACCACGAGGATCACGGGCAGGTCGAGTTGCTGCGCCAGGTCGGCCGAGTCGAAACCGGGCGACAGCGGCACGCGGAAACCGCCCACGCCTTCGACCACCACGGCGTCCGAGGCGGCGGCGATTTCCAGGTAGGCGGCCAGGATGGGCACCGATTCGATGCTGACGCCTTCCAGTGCGGCGGCGATATGCGGCGCGGCCGGTTCCTTCAGCATGTAGGGCGTCGTCAGGCTGCGCAGCATGGTGACGTTGCCGGCCGCGATCAGGCTGTCGGCGTCTTCATTATGCAGTTCGCCATCGCGCATTTCGGCGCCGGCGGCGACCGGCTTCATGCCGCAGGCGCGCACGCCGCGCGCGACCAGCGCGTGCAGCAGGGCCGACGACGTCAATGTCTTGCCGATTTCCGTGTCGGTGCCGGTGACGAAACAGGCAAAGCGCGAGGGCAGGCCGGCAATGGCCGGAGCCGGCTGCACGGCCGGCGCCAGGTCCGCCAGCACTTCCGCCACGATAGGATCATCAAGGCTCATGGCGAGTCCTTTCCAGGGTGTTGACTGCGTTGATTAATTGCGCCACTTCCTGCGCCGTATGGCCGGCCGACAGGGTTACGCGCAGGCGCGCCGACCCCGCCGGCACGGTGGGCGGGCGGATGGCGCCGACCCACAGGCCCTGTTCATACAGGGTGGCGGCGATGTCCAGCATGTCCGCGTTCTCGCCGATGATGACGGGCTGGATGGCGGTCACCGAGGGCAAGGCTTGCCAGCGTTGCAGCTGCAGGCCGTCGTTCCATTGCGCCACCAGCGCCGCCAGGTGGGCGCGGCGCTGCCGGCCTTCCTCGCCGGCGATGATGTCCAGGCTGGCCAGCAGCGCATGCGCCAGCGCGGGCGCGGCCGCCGTGGTGAAGATGTAGGGGCGCGCCTTTTGTATCAGGGTGTCGATCACGGCTTCGTGCGCGCACACAAAGGCGCCGCCCACGCCGGCCGACTTGCCCAGGGTGCCCACGTAGACGAGGTAGGGCGAATGCAGGTCGAAGTGTTCGAGCGCGCCGCGGCCGTTGGCTCCCAGCGCGCCGAAGCCGTGCGCGTCGTCGACCACCAGCCAGGCGCCGTAATGTTCGCACAGGGCCAGCAGCGCGGGCAGCGGCGCCAGGTCGCCATCCATGCTGAAGACGCTGTCGGTGACGACGATTTTCGTTTTTGCCGTGCTGGCCGCCAGCAGGGCCGCCAGGGCGTCGAGGTCGGCGTGCGGATATACGCGCGTTTTCACGCGGGCCAGGCGCGTGCCGTCGATCAGCGAAGCGTGGTTCAGCGCTTCCGAGAAAATCTCCGCGTCCGCGTCGCCCGCCGACAGGGCCGTCAGCACGGCCAGATTAGCCATGTAGCCGGTGCAGAAATACAGGGCGCGGGCGTTTTCCAGGTTGGCGCCAACGAACGTCGCCAGGCGCTCTTCCAGCTGCGCGTGGGCGCGGCCATGGCCGCTGATCAGGTGCGACGCGCCGCTGCCGGCGCCATACAGGTCGGCGCCCTCTTTCAGCGCCGCCACGATGCGCGGATGCGACGCCAGGCCCAGGTAGTCATTGCTGCAAAAGGCCAGCATGTCGCGGCCATCGACCGTCAGGCGCGGCGCGCACGGCGTGTCGACGGTGCGCCGGCGGCGGATCAGGCTGCGCTCTTCCAGCCCTTGCAGCTGCTGTTGCAATCGGGCGATCAGTTCCATCTCAGGCCCCGATCACATGATTGAAGACGGCCAGGGTCTGCTGGCCCAGGCCCGCGATCTCCGCGTCGTCGAGTATGTACGGCGGCATCAGGTAGACGGTGGAACCGATGGGGCGCATCAGCAGTTCATGTTCCAGCGCCGTGCTGAAGAAGCGGCGCGAGAAATCGGGCGCCGCGTCGACGGCGTCAAACGCCCAGATCATGCCCTGCTGGCGGAAGTTTTTTACCTTGTTATGCTGCGCCAGCGGCGCCAGCGCTTGCGTGATCTTGTCGGCGCGCACGCGGTTGGTGGCCAGCACATCGTCTTCCTCGAAGATGGACAGCGTCGCCAGCGCGGCGCGGCAAGCCAGCGGGTTGCCCGTGTACGAGTGCGAATGCAGGAAGCCGCGGCGCACGTCGGTGCTGTAGAAGGCCTGGTAGATGTCTTCGCGCGTCATCACCAGCGATAAAGGCAGATAGCCGCCGCTGATGCCTTTCGACAGGCAGACGAAATCGGGCCAGATGCCGGCCTGTTCGCAGGCAAAGAAAGTGCCAGTGCGGCCGCAGCCGACGGCGATTTCATCGAGGATCAGATGGACTTGATAGCGGTCGCACAGGGCGCGCACCAGCGACAGGTACAGCGGGTCGTGCATGGCCATGCCCGTGGCGCACTGCACCAGCGGTTCGATGATGATGGCGGCAATCTTGTCGGCCTTTTGCTGGAACAGCTGTTCCACTTCGGCCGCCGCGCGGCGCGCCACGTCCTCGGCGGACTCGCCTTCCGTCGCCTGGCGGAAGTCGGGCGACATCACCGTCTGCGTTGCCCGCAGCAAGGGGCCGTAGGCATCCTTGAACAGGGCCACGTCCGTGACGGCCAGCGCGCCGATGGTTTCGCCGTGGTAGCTGCCTTTCAGGCAGACGAATTCCTGTTTTTCACTTTTGCCGCTGTTGCGCCAGGCGTGAAAACTCATTTTCAGGGCGATTTCCACGGCCGACGCCCCGTCGGACGCATAAAAACTGTGGCCAAGCACGCCGCCCGTCAAGGCGGAGAGCTTTTCCGACAGCTCGATCACCGGTTCATGCGTGAAACCGGCCAGCATCGCGTGTTCCAGGCGGTCCAGCTGGTCCTTCAGCTCCGCATTGATGCGCGGATTCGCGTGGCCGAACAGGTTCACCCACCAGGAGCTGATGGCGTCCAGGTAGCGTCGTCCTTCGTGATCATACAGCCATGCGCCGCGGCCGTGGCTGACGGGGATCAATGGGACCGTCTCGTGGTGCTGCATCTGTGTGCAAGGATGCCACACGCTGCGCAGACTGCGTTCGACCCAGCCCGATTGTTTTTCTGCTTTCAAAACTGCTCCAATGATATTCTTAGTCCATGAGCTTTGGACTATTAACTAGCCCATGAGCCAACTCGGCTTGCGCTTGTCGAGGAACGATTGCACGCCTTCGCGTCCCTGCTCCGAGGCGCGGATCTGCGCGATGCGCTCGGCGGTGTCCGCCAGCAGCGCCTCGTCGACGGGTTGGCCGACGATCTCGCGCACCAGCGTTTTCGCTTGCGCCACGGCGTGCGGGCTGTTGCCCGTCAGCGCCTTGAGCACCTCGGCCGTTTTCGCGTCCAGCGCGTCTGCCTCGACTACCTCGTGGGCAAAGCCGATGCGCAGCGCTTCCTGAGCGGAGAATCGCTCGGCGGTCAGGAAATAGCGGCGTGCCGCGTTTTCGCCCATGGCCTTGATGACATACGGTGAAATAGTGGCGGGAATCAGTCCCAGCCGCACTTCGCTCAGGCAGAAATGCACGTCTTCCGCAACCAGAATGATATCGCATGCGGCGACGAGGCCCATGCCGCCCGCATAGCAGTCGCCCTGGACCTTCGCCACCACGGGTTTCGGACACAGGTAAATCGTGCGCAGCATCTGCGCCAGCTGCAGCGCGTCGGCCTGGTTTTCGGCATGCGTGTAGCCTGCCATCTTCTTCATCCAGTTCAAGTCCGCGCCGGCGCAGAAGGCGGCGCCATTGGCGGCCAGCACGATGGCGCGCACCATGTCGCTGCGTCCCAGGCCCTCGAAGGCGCGCGCCAGTTCGGCGATCGTCGTCTCGTTGAAGGCGTTGCGCACGTCGGGGCGGTTCAGGGTCACGGTGGCGACATTGCCTTCGATGACCAGCTTTAAGGTTTCAAATTCCATTATCTTCTCCCTGAATGCCGCTTACATGCGGAATACGCCGAACTTCGTGTCCGGGATTTCCGCGTTCAAGGCGGCCGACAGGCCCAGGCCCAGCACCATGCGGGTGTCGGCCGGGTCGATCACGCCATCGTCCCACAGGCGCGCGGTGGCGTAGTACGGGTGGCCCTGGTGTTCGTATTGCTCCTTGATCGGCTGCTTGAAGGCCGCTTCCTCGTCCGCGCTCCACTGCCCGCCCTTGCCTTCGATACCGTCACGCTTGACGGTGGCCAGCACGGAGGCTGCCTGGTCGCCGCCCATGACGGAAATGCGGGCATTCGGCCACATCCACATGAAGCGGGGCGAAAACGCGCGGCCGCACATGCCGTAATTGCCGGCGCCGAAGCTGCCGCCGATGATCACCGTGAACTTTGGCACGCTAGCCGTCGCGACGGCCGTCACCATCTTGGCGCCATTGCGGGCGATGCCCTCGTTTTCGTATTTGCGGCCCACCATGAAGCCCGTGATGTTTTGCAGGAAGACGAGCGGGATCTTGCGCTGGCAGCACAATTCGATGAAATGCGTGCCTTTCAGGGCCGATTCAGAGAACAAGATACCGTTATTGGCGATGATGCCGACTTTTACGCCATAGATGTGCGCGAAGCCGCAGATCAGGGTGGTGCCGTAGCGGGCCTTGAATTCGTCGAAATCGCTGCCGTCGACGATGCGCGCGATCACCTCGCGCACGTCGAACGGTTTGCGCGTGTCGACGGGGATCACGCCATACAGTTCCTGCGTCGGGTATTTCGGTTCGACGGAGTCGCGCAAGGCCATCTGCTGCGGTTTTTTACGGTTCAGGTTCGAGACGATGGTGCGCGCCAGCGACAGCGCATGCAAGTCGTTCTGCGCCAGGTGGTCGACCACGCCGGACAAACGCGTGTGCACGTCGCCGCCGCCCAGGTCTTCGGCCGTCACCACTTCTCCCGTCGCCGCTTTCACCAGCGGCGGGCCGCCGAGGAAAATCGTGCCCTGTTCCTTGACGATGATCGATTCGTCGCTCATGGCCGGCACGTAGGCGCCGCCCGCCGTGCAAGAGCCCATCACCACGGCGATTTGCGGGATGCCCTTGGCCGACAGGTTCGCCTGGTTGTAGAAGATGCGGCCGAAATGGTCGCGGTCGGGGAAGACGTCGTCCTGGTTCGGCAAGTTGGCGCCGCCCGAATCGACCAAATAAATGCAGGGCAGGTTGTTCTGGTCGGCGATTTCCTGGGCGCGCAAATGCTTTTTCACCGTCATCGGGTAATACGTGCCGCCCTTGACGGTGGCGTCGTTGCAGACGATGACGCATTCCTGGCCCGAGACCCTGCCGATGCCCGTGATGATGCCGGCGGCCGGCGCCGCATCGACGCCCTTGGCGTCCTGGTACATGGCGTAAGCCGCCATCTGGGAAAACTCGAGGAAGGGCGTGCCGGGATCGAGCAGCATCTGCACGCGGTCGCGCGGCAGCAGCTTGCCGCGCGCCAGGTGCTTGGCGGCCGCCGCCTCGCCGCCGCCGGCCGCGATTTTCTCCACCTTGTCGCGCAAATCGTCGACGATGGCTTGCATGGCCGCGGCATTGGCCTTGAAATCTTCACTGCGCGGATTGAGTTTGCTTTCGATGTGCGGCATTGCGGTTCCTTTTTATTATCGCCCGGTCTCTCGGGTCGCGCTATTCGGGAAAACTGCCGTCGAGATAAAACCAGCGCAGGGCGCCACCACCGCTATTGTCCGCCTCGCGCACGAAGCGGCTCACTTCATGCAGGCGGTGCGCGCGGCCGTTGACCTTGTAGCGGGCCACGAATTCCACGCTGTCGCGCTGTATCTCTTCGGCTTGATCTGCTGATTCTGCTTTACGTTGACGTAAACGTAAAGCAGATTTTACATCAAGTCCCAGCCAGTGGACTTTTTCTTCTTCGGCGAATAAGGCGTCGGTGGGACAGGTGCTGGCGTGCCAGGTGGCGCGCAGATAGGGCTCGTCGCGCAAGGTGAAGGCAGTGTAGCGCGAGCGCATCAGGGCTTCGGCCGTGGGCGGCACGGCGTCGCCCGCGATATACGGGCCGCAGCAACTGGCGTAGGAGGCGCCGCCACAGGGGCAGGCGGCAGATGTCGAGGGTGTGGGCATGCGCTGGCAGACAGGGAACGGAAAAGTTCCGCAATTATCCGCCATAAAGGCAGCGGCGCGTGCGCGCCGCCTTGGGCAGCTATTTTTTCGGGCTGAGGAAGTCCAGCGCGAACGGCGGCGCCTTGCCCGCCATGAGGTCGGCCAGGATGCGCGCCGTGCCGGCGGCAAAGGTAAAGCCCAGCGGACCATGGCCCACGTTCAGCCACAGATTGCCGACTTTGCTGGCGCCCACCAGCGGCGCGCTGTTCGGCGTGGCGGGGCGCAGGCCGGCCCAGGCCGTGGCCTGGTCGTAATCGGCGCCGTGCGGCATGGCTTCGCGCGCCAGCCGCGTCAGGCCGGCGATGCGGTTCCAGTCGATGCTGTTGTCGGCGCCCACCATGTCGACCATGGCGGCCACGCGCAGGTCGCCGCCTATGCGCGCATACAGCACCTTGCGTTCGAAATCCGTGATGCTGATCTCGGGCGCCTGGTCCTGTGCGCGGATGGGCGCCGTCAGGCTGTAGCCCTTCAGCGGGTACAGGGGCAGGTAGACGCCTGCCGTGGCGGCCAGGTCGCGGCTCTGGATGCCGGCCGCCAGCACATAGTGATCCGCTTGCAGCAAGCCCAGGCTGGTATCGACGCCCGTGATCCTGCCCTTGTGCGTGACGAGGCGGCGCGCCTCGCCCTTCAGCAGCAGGGAAAAATTCGGGTGCTGCAGCAAACGCGCTTCCAGGGCCAGGCAAAAGGCGTGGCAATCGGCCACGGCTTCTCCTTCGGTAAAAATGCCGCCCGCCAGGGCACCCTGCAGGGCCGCCAGCGCCGGTTCGCGCTGCACGGCTTCCAGCGGCGACAGCACGACGCGCGCCTCTTCCGACTCCGGCCGGGCCACGGCCCGTTGAAAGATGGCGGGCGTGCGGTAGACGATGAGTTTACCTGCATCGCGCCAGGCATACGCTTCCGGCGGCACCGTCAATTCCAGCTGCGCCATGCCGGCGCGGCTCCATTCGCCCAATTGCAGCAGCTTGGCCGTCGTGCGGGCATTGCTGGCGCTGTTGCAATTGCGCAAGAAACTGGCCATCCAGCGCCATTGGCGCCAGTCCGCCTCGGGACGGAAGCGCAGCGGACCGTCTTTTTGCAGCAGCCACTGCAAGGCTTTGAAGGGCACGCCCGCGTCCGCCAAGGGTGCCACATAGCGATAGCTGAGCTGGCCGCCATTGCGGTAGCTGGCGGCGATCGCCACTTGTTCATTGCGTTCCAGTACAGTGACCCTGTAGCCGGCCTCGGCCAGCCACCAGGCCGATGTCAGACCGACGATGCCGCCGCCGATGATGATGACTTGTTGCTGCATGTTGCCTCGCTGCGTTGCGCTCCCATGGTGCGGGAGCATTCGGGAAGAGCTTAGAGGCTGGCCGGTCGGGGAGCCAATGAAACATCATGGTGCAG
Source organism: Janthinobacterium sp. SUN120 (assembly GCF_030397735.1). NCBI lineage: Bacteria > Pseudomonadati > Pseudomonadota > Betaproteobacteria > Burkholderiales > Oxalobacteraceae > Janthinobacterium > Janthinobacterium sp. SUN120. Next base: position 419,479 of record NZ_JAPUBW010000004.1, read on the forward strand.
CCATAACTTTCAGGAATGCACTATTTCAGTGCAAATTATTCATGCTTGTCAATCGCACCACGGTATAGGGTGGTGAGTATCAATTCCTCGCTGCGACCCATGGCGGAATACGTGCCCGGATAGCGTTCGGGATCGCTGCCCGTGCCGCCCACCAGCATCACCATGCCGTTCCGGTTCTTGAAGTCGAGCACGAAGGCGGACACCAGGCCATACGCGTCGCCCAAATGGCCGACGGCCGTGAAGCTGGCGCCCTCGACCAGGCCGTTGCCCTGCCCCGCCACCGCGTCGAATTGCTGGTTGCCCAGCCCCCAGGCGCGGTACAGGCCCCGCTCGCTGTCGCCATTGCTGGCGTCTGGCGCCAATTGCCATTGCCGGCCAAACATCAGTGCGATGCTGGCCGGCTGCAATAGCTGCTGATCCTGGTAGCGGCCACCGTCGAGCAGCATTTGCATGACCTTGCCCAGTCCCGCGGCGGAAATGCGCAAGCCGCCCGTGGGACTGAAGACGGTGGCGTTGCTGCCGATCACATAGCTGGCCATCCCGGCCGGTGGACGCTGGTAAAAATCGTCGGCCTGGGCGATCCATGGCCCGTGCGGCTGCCACACTTCCGTCTCCAGCGTGCGCTTGCGGTACAGGGTGGCCGTATTTGCGACCTCTTCCGGGGAAAAGGCGGTCGGGTTGTAGCCGCCGCGCACGTCGAGGGGATCGAGCAGCAGACGGCGCATCAGCAAGTCGAAGCGCTCGCCCGTGACTTTTTCCATCACCGTGCCGATCACGCCCCAGTTCAGGTTGGCATACGTAAAGTAGCGGCCCGGCGCTGCGGCGCGATCCCACATGCTGTCGCCGCCGGCCGTAAACACGTCGCGCAGGCTGCGTTCCGGCCCCCAGGCGTAGCCGCCCGCGTCGCGCAGCGAGGAAGTGTGGCTGAGCAAGCTGCGCAGGGTCAACGGTTGCTGGGGGAAATGCGGGTTGCGCAGGGAAAAGCCCAGATAGATGCCCACGTCCTGATCCAGGCTCAGCTTGCCCTGCTCAACCAGCCGCATCAGGCCCAGCGTGGTCATCATCTTCGAGACGGAAGCGATGCGGAACAGGGTGGCGGGCGTCACGGGCAAGCTGTCCGCCGGCGTGGCGGCCATGTGCCGGTAGCCAAATTGTTGCTGATACGACACCTTGCCATGGCGGATGGCCAGCACGGACAGGCTGGCCAGCGGGTGGGCCGTATCGTCGACGATGGCGGCCAGCGTGGCATCGAGCGCGCGCGGCCCTACGTTTTGAGAGACCAAGTCGCTGCCGCTGCCGGGCGGGGCGGCCAGCGCGCTCCAGGTCGTGCCCAGCAGCAGCAAGCCCAGTAAACCCGTCATTTTATTGTGCATGTTTCCCTGTTGTCCGATGTGGTGGAGGCGTCACCAGCATAGGGCGCGATGGTTTACATGGCTAATGAAAATTGCTTATTTATCTATAATACAAAGCTATACGTACGGTAAAACATTGTTTTTTTAAGTGTATAACCGTTATTTATGGTCATTTTCCATTTATTCATGGGTGGACGGGCTACGCGCAGGCGCCATCGCTATTACACTAGGAGGACAAGGAGAACTGTATGAGCCAGACCAGCGTAGAACTCAAGGTCGATTTAAATGACAATTCGCCTTTATATATGCAGATCGCCCGCAAGCTGAGCGATGACGTACGCAACGGCCGCTACCAGGTAGACCAGGCCCTGCCATCCGAACGTACCCTGTCCGAACTGCTTGACGTATCGCGCGTGACTGCCCGCAAGGCCATCGACCAGCTCGTCGAGCAAGGTCTCGTCGTGCGCCGCCGCGGCTCGGGCAACTATATTGCCCCGCGCATCGAGCAACCGCTGTCGAACCTGTCGAGCTTTTCCGAGCAGTTGCAGCAGCGCGGCTACCGCCCCGGTTCGCGCTGGCTCAAGCGCGATGTCGTCATCGCCAGCAGCGATGAACAGCTGAGCCTGGGCCTGGCGCAGAACACGAAAGTGGCGCGCCTGGAGCGCTTGCGCCTGGCCGACGACGTCGTGATGGCGTATGAAGTGAGCGTGCTGCCGTTCAGCGTGGTGCCGGACCCGGATAGCATGGGCGACTCGCTGTATGAATACTTGAGCAGCATCAAGAAGGCCCCCGTGCGCGCCTTGCAGCACATCCGCGCCATGAATGCGACGGACGTGCTGGCCAAGCAGCTGGGCATCCCCGATGGCCAGGCCGTGCTGTTCATCACGCGCATCGCCTACCTGGAGTCGGGCGAAGCGGTGGAACTCACGCATTCGTATTGCCGCAGCGATCATTACGATTTTGTGGCGGAAATGCGCCGCGCCCCGTAAATCTACTGCTCGAGTAGGCGGATCATGGATTCCGCCACGCCAACGGACGATTCCCAGCTCATGCCCGTCACCAGCCGGCCGTCGACCTCGACGTGGCTCTTGCCGTTGGCGCCGTGCCTGAATATGCCGCCATGGCCCTTGATGCTCGCTTCTGCCGAAAAGGGGTAGGCCTTGTATACGGGCGATTCCTTGTTGAGAAACGCATCGGGGAACGAGGTGAGCACCTTGCCCTGGATCAGGAAAGTACCGTCACGCAGCTTCAGATTCTTGATGCCCTCGGTGCCATGGCAGATGGCCGCGATCACCCCGCCTTGTTGTTCGTAGATACGCAAGGCGATGTCCTGCAGCGGCTTGTTGTCCGGGATGCCGACGATGGCCGCGCCGCCGCCGACGAAAGCCATGCCCGCATAGTCGTCTGCCCGGACCTCGGCGACGGGCTTGGTATGGGCCAGTGCCCACATGAAATCACTGTCGTACAGATGCTTCTTGAGCAGCTCGTCCGACGTGACGATCATTTCCAGGGGAATGGCGCCCCCCTCGGGACTGACGAAATCGACGGTATACCCTGCTTTGCGAAATGCATCATAGGTATACGCGATCTCCGGAAAATTATTGCCTGCGTTAACCTTTGTGCCGGGATATTGATGCACATTCGACACGACCAGCAGCACCTTGCGTGCCTGGCGCGGGGCTGCCGGCTCGCGATCTGCCGACTTGCTGATGATCTTCCAGTTGCCGGCGATCTTTTTCAACAGAAAGACATCCACATAGCGCACCCCTTGCTGGGGAATATGGATCTCGGCCTTGGCGGTGGCCACCTTGCCGCTCACATCCACCTTGATCAGCCGCCCGTGGCGCCCATTGAATTGCCCTATTTTCTCTTGGGAAAAGAGTTTGGCGTATTCCGGACCGCTCAACTCCCATTCCGCATCGTTTTTGCCGTCCAGGTAAAGGCGGGAATTGGCATAAAAGGCCTGGTTGATCTCGCTCTGCACGTTAAAGCTGGTGCCATGCATATACAAGCGCACGGTTTCCCGGATGGCATTTTCGTCCTGGTCTGCGGTTGCGGCGGTGACGGCGGCGGTGATGCTTAACAAGCAACAGGCGAGTATCGTTCGCAATAAAAACTGAATCATGGATGTACCCTGCATGTAGAACTGCGTTTATCGGAGCAACGACCATTTCAGATCGCTGGTGGTCGATAATTTATCGAAATGCAGGGGAATTGATATCGCCAAACATGATTTCAGACTCCGGAATGGCGATTCCGGAGAGGTTTTACGCGGAAATGGCCCTGGCCGCCTGGCTGGATTGGGCCCGGAAGCTGGCGGGAGTCTGGCCAGCCACTTTCTTGAAGGTCGAATAGAAGGTGGAACTGGAATTGAACCCGCAGCGCTCGGCGACGCTATCCATGTTCCATTGTGGCTCGTCGCTCAATACCTGTTTCGCTTCGGCGATACGGTATTCGTTGACGTAGGTAGTGAAGCTCTTGCCCAGCTTGTCATTCAATACCTGCGACACCTGCGCCTGCGTGCATCCCGCCCGCTTGGCGAGTTGGGCCAGGGTCAGGTTCGGATTCAGATAGGATTTCTGCCCGCTCATCTGTTGTTCCAGCGCGGCGAGCACGGCAAGCGTATCTTCGTGCGTCAGGCGGCTATTCCGGTACTTTTGCTGCGGGTCGGCAGGCGCCAGGATTTCCTTTCTCAGCAGAAAGACCATCACCGCCACATGCAGCGAGAAGGTGAACGACAAGGCGCCGACAATATAGGACGTGAACGGCGTGCTTGCGTACGCCGCCAACATGAGACAACTGCCTGCAAAGACGCTCAGCAGGAGCACGCTGCTGGTCGCCATCCGCTGTCCCTCGTTCCACCATGCGCGGCGGCTTTGCCACAGCAGCCTGGCGGTTGCCAGCAGGTAGCATAGCCAGAACACATGAATGGCATGGCTCGACTGGTTCCACACAGCACGATACGCGGAATACGGAAAGGCAACACCAATGCCGATCAGCAGGAAGGACAAGCCCAGATGCCAGCGCCATTCTTGTCCGGCAGGCCGTTGCGCCAGCCCGGCGATGAAGGCGCGTACATAGAGATAGGTCAAAGGACCGATCAGCAGGCAGGCCGACAGGCCCAGCTGGCGGAATTCGATGGCGATCGCAGGATTGAAGTAGAGGAAAGCGGACTTGGCGGTGCGCACCCCGACGGCAAGCAGCAATGCCCCCAGCATGCAGTCGGCGAGGCAGCGGGGCCGGCGGCTGAAAAAATAGACGGCCAGGAAAATGCCGTTGATGGCGCCGAGGGCGCTAAACAGGAACAGCAATTGGCGAGCGATCATGGGGCGTGTCGTGGATGTTGGCGTCGAACTGAAGTATAGACATAAACGGGTCTGAAACTTGCCTCTGGGCCACTGAATGAACAAATTCAGCAACTGGTTTGCCGCCGTAGCGAAGTACGCCTAGTTGCACTGGCCATAAACTCCCGTTATGCCCGCCCGCCATCCTTTCATGGTTGATCCCGCTCGTTGGTATTAAACTGGTTTCACGGTCAACCATGTTCTGAAATCATGTTGAAAACTGAAACCCCGAGCCGGCGGCATCCGGACCTGGACCTGTATCCGGTGGAGCAACTGGTGGCGGCGCTGGTCGACGACCAGTTCTGGGCCGTCGAAGCCGTTCGGTTGGCGTCGCCCGGCATTGCTGCCGCCATCACGGCCGCCCTGCCCCGCATCGCGGCCGGCGGGCGCCTGCTGTACGTGGGCGCGGGCACGTCGGGACGCCTGGGCGTGCTCGACAGCGTTGAACTCAATCCCACGTTTTCCTGGCCGCCCGAGCGGGCCGTCGCCATCCTGGCCGGCGGCGCGGGCGCCATGTTCACGGCCGTCGAAGGGGCGGAAGATGATTTACAGCAAGGCGAGGCGGACTTGCTGGCCCTGCAGCCGCAGAGCAATGATGTGGTGATCCTGCTGGCCGCGTCCGGCGCCACGCCGTATGTGCTGGGCGCGCTGCTGGCCGCGCGCAAGGCCGGCGCCTTGACGATCGGCATCGCCAACAATGTGGACGCCCCCGTGGCGCACGAGGCGCAATGCGGCATCGTGCTCGACACAGGCACGGAAGTCATTTCCGGCAGCACGCGCCTGAAGGCGGGCACGGCGCAAAAAATCACCTTGAACACGATTTCCAGCGCCCTGATGGTCGGTTTGCACAAAACTTACGGAAACTTGATGGTAGACTTGAAGCCGACCAACGCCAAGCTGATCTGGCGGGCTGTGCGTCTGACCATGCACGCCACCGGCGCCAGCGAAGTGCAGGCCAGGACCGTGCTGGAGCAATGCCACTATCACGTCAAGGTGGCGATTGTTGCCTTGATCAAAAAAATCAACACAAACCAGGCACAGGCATTGTTGGCCGGCGCGGACGGCAGTGTGCGGGCGGCACTGGCGGCGTGATCCGATGGCGCGGCATTCTTCTGTCTGGGAGACAAAGAAGGATGTATGGAGCTTGTGAAACAAACCGCCCCGGCGCGCGCGAATAAGCCGTCAAATAAGCCGTGGCTGTGGATCCCTTCCCTGTATTTTGGCCAGGGCATCCCCTATGTTGTTGTCATGACACTGTCCGTGATCATGTACAAGAACTACGGCTTTTCCAATACGGATATCGCGCTGTATACCAGCTGGTTGTACTTGCCCTGGGTTATCAAGCCCCTGTGGTCGCCCTTCATCGATATGTACCGCACCAAGCGCTTCTGGATCGTCGGCTTGCAGCTGGTGATCGGCGCCGCGCTGGCGCTGGTGGCCCTGACGACGTCCCTGCCCCATTTTTTCCAGATCAGCCTGGCCATCTTCTGGCTGATGGCTTTCAGTTCCGCCACGCATGACATCGCCGCCGACGGCTTTTATATGCTGGGCCTGGAAGAGCACCAGCAGGCAGCCTTCGTTGGCGTGCGCAGCACGTTTTACCGCCTGGCGATGATCGCCGGCCAGGGCGGCCTCGTGTATCTGGCCGGCTACCTGACGCATGCGACGGGCAATGTGCAGCTGGCCTGGTCCGTCGTGTTCGCCATCCTGGCGGGCCTGTTCATCGCCCTCTTCCTGTATCACTATTTCATTTTGCCCAAGCCCAAGGATGACCGGCCCAGCATCCAGGGCGCCGGTATTTCTCCTTTGCAAGAGTTTATCGCCACCTTTGCTTCCTTCTTCAAGAAGAAGGATATTCTCGTCATCCTGGGCTTTTTGCTGCTGTTCCGCCTGGGCGAAGCGCAACTGTTGAAGCTGGCCGCGCCCTTCCTGCTCGACCCCGTCGCCAAAGGCGGCCTGGGCCTCAGCACGGAACAGGTGGGCCTCGTCTACGGCACCATCGGCGTCATCGCCCTGACCCTGGGCGGCTTGCTGGGCGGATTCATCATTTCCCGTTTCGGCTTGAAACGCTGCCTGTGGATCATGGTGCTGTCCGTCCACTTGCCCGACCTGGTCTTCGTTTACCTGGCCACCGCCTTGCCCAGCAGCATTTATGTGATCGCCGGCGGTATTGCGTTGGAGCAATTTGGCTATGGCTTCGGTTTCGCGTCCTACATGCTGTACATGATCATGGTCTCCGATGGCGCGCATAAAACGGCCCATTACGCCATTTGCACGGGGTTCATGGCCCTGGGCATGATGTTGCCGGGTATGGCCAGCGGCTGGATACAGCAAATGCTCGGTTACCAGCATTTCTTCATCTGGGTGTGCATCGCCACCATTCCTGCTTTCATCATGGCCGCGCTGGTCAAGATCGATCCCGAATTCGGCAAGAAGGCCGAGGCCTGATTCTTTTGAACGGTGCGCCCGCAAGGATGGCGGGCGCACAGTAAAATGCCCCACCGATAGACCTGCGCTCCACCACTGCAAGGAATTGTTTTGTTGTCTACTTTTAAAAAACGCCTGGGCGCCAGCGCCGGCGTATTGGCCGCGTTGGCCACCGCCACATTGCTCAGCAGCTGTACCAGCACCAAGCTGCCTTCCGCAGTGACGCCGGGTGAAGCGGGTTTGCCGGCCGTGCCGCCCGTGCAGCACATCACGGGCGAAGTGCCGCCACCGGCGCCGCGCGAGTTCCGCGCCGCCTGGGTGTCAACCGTGGCGAATATCGACTGGCCCAGCCGCAGCAATTTGCCGGTCGCCAAGCAGCAAGCGGAAGCGCTGGCCATCCTCGACCGCGCCAAGTCCTTGAATTTGAACGCGATTGTGCTGCAAGTGCGGCCCAGCGCCGACACGATATACCCGTCCCAGCTGGAGCCTTGGTCGGAATACCTGACGGGCAAGCAAGGCCAGCCGCCGTTGCCTTTGTATGACCCGCTGGCCTTCTGGGTGGCTCAGGCGCATGCGCGGGGACTGGAATTGCACGCCTGGTTCAATCCCTACCGTGCCCGCCACGCGACGGCCAAGTCGCCGCTGGCGCGCGACAGTTTCGCGTCCACCAACCCGGCATCCGTCAAACAATACGGCCGCTACCTGTGGATGGACCCGGGCGACGCCGCCGCTTCCAAGCACACGACGGACGTGGTGCTCGACGTGGTGCGCCGCTACGATATTGACGGCGTGCACATCGACGATTACTTTTATCCGTATCCGATCGACGCGCCAGGCGCCGGCGCCGGTGCGGAAACAGCCGCGCTGGACGCGGGCAATGGCGGCGCCAAGCGCGAACTGCCGTTTCCCGATGAGCCTTCCTGGCAGCAATATCTGCTGGCTGGCGGTCAGCTGGATCGTCCGTCCTGGCGCCGCCAGAACGTCAACCAGTTGATCGAAGCGTTATATACAGGCATTCACCGCGAAAAGAGCTGGGTGCGCTTCGGCATCAGCCCGTTCGGCATCGGCCGTCCCGACCGCCGCCCTGCCGGCATCGTCGGTTTCAGCCAGTACGACAAATTGTATGCGGATGCGGAACTGTGGCTGGCCAAGGGCTGGCTCGATTACCTGTCGCCGCAGCTGTACTGGCCCGTGGCGCAGGCGCCGCAAGCATTTGGCGTGCTGCTCGACTACTGGCTGGCGCAAAACCCGTATGGCCGCCACGTGTGGCCGGGTTTGTATACGAGCCGCATCGACAATTCCGCCAAGTCCTTCACGCCGCAAGAGATCATCAAGCAGATCGAAGTGACGCGCACGCGCCCCGGCGCGAATGGACAAGTGCATTTCAGCATGGTGCCCCTGATGCAGAACCGCAAGGGTGTCAGCGACCAGCTCAAGGCGAGCGTGTATCAAAGCCCTGCCCTGATTCCCGCCACGCCGTGGCTGGGCAAGGAAGCGCCCGGCACGCCTGTGCTGGCCTTGCGCCGCGATTCCACCAGCCTGAACGTCAAATTGGCGGCGGGCGGCGGCAAACCCGTGGCGCAGTACGCCGTCTGGGCCCGCTACGGCGAAGACTGGCGCTTTACCGTGGTCACGGGCGTGCAGGGCGAACTGACCCTGGTCGACGATGCCACCGGCAAAGTCAATGCGGTGGTGGTCAGCGCCGTGGACCGCCTCGGCAATGAAAGCCCCCGCGTCACCGTGCGCGAACCGTTTGCGGCCCCCGCCAAGTAGTTGCTGAGCGTTTATCCGTAGTCCATAACCTGCAGGCATGAAACATGCGTAAGCTTTCATGCCTGCAAGCTCCGCTTGGCTTTACACTCATGCCATGATTTTCTCCCCTGCAACCCATATTGATACTGCCTTGCTCGGGCTGGGCATCGACGCGGGTGGCACGCAGACGCGCTGGGCCCTGGCCAACGGGGACGGCGCCATCGTGGCTGACGGCGTCGTGGAAGGCTTGTCTGCCTTGCAAATGAGCAGCGATGCGGGCCGCGCAGCCGTGCACGCCACGTTCACCCGGCTGTGCCAGGCCGTGCTGGCTGTCGGCCAACCGCGCGCCGTGGTGGCGGGCTTGACGGGTTTTGGCGGCGACGATGCGGCGCTGGCGCCCATGCTGGCAGAGTTGCTGGCGCTGGACGCCGGTGACGTACGCTTGGGCAACGATATCGATATCGCTTATCGCGACAGTTTTGAACCCGGCGAAGGTTATCTGGTCTACGCTGGCACGGGCTCGATTGCCGCCTGGATCGATGCGGATGGCGGCTTTCACCGCGCAGGCGGGCGCGGCGTGCTGCTCGACGATGGCGGCGGCGGCTACTGGATCGCGCGTGAAGCCTTGCGCCACATCTGGCGCCGCGAAGACGAGGCGCCGGGCAGCTGGCAAGGCTCGCCTATGGCCGAGGCCGTGTTTGCGCAACTGGGCGGCAGCGACTGGTCGCTGTCGCGCGCCTTCATGTATGGCCAGGAGCGGGGCGCCATCGGCCGCCTGGCGCTGGCCGTTGCTGCCAGCGCGGATGCCGACCCGCTGGCGCTGGACATCTTGCAGCGCGCGGGACAGGAATTGGCGCGCCTGGCGCTGGCCCTGACGGCGCGCCATGGTACGCGTCCCGTCGTGCTGGCGGGCCGCGCGGCGCAGTTGCACCCGGCCATCGCGGCTGCCATGCGCGCCGCTTTGCCTGTATCGTTGACGCTGGAACAGAAAGTTGCCCGTCCACATGAAGCGGCGGCCAGGATAGCCGTCAAGACGGCTGTCAAGACACAGGCCAGCACTGAACATTTTATTAACCCGAACACGGATCTTTCATGAAAAAAATCGCCCTCGCCCTGCTGGTGGCCCTGCTCTCCGCCTGTACCACGCCCGCGCCGCACCTCGATCACAGTTTGACGGCGCGCAGCCAGAGCCCGCGCGTAAAATTCATCGTCATCCATTACACGGTCAGCGACTTGCCCCGCTCGATCAAGATCCTGACGGAACAAGTGGTCAGCAGCCATTATTTGCTGACGGACACGGACAAGCCGAAGTTTTACGTGCTGGTCGACGAATCGCGCCAGGCCAATCACGCGGGTGTGAGTAACTGGAAGACTTATACACAGTTGAATGTCAGCTCGATCGGCATCGAGATCGTCAACCCAGGTTACAAAGATACGCCGGAAGGCCGCCTCTGGTATCCATTCCCGCAGGCACAGATCGATGAGCTCATTCCCCTGTTGAAAGATATCCAGGCCCGCTACAACATTGCGCCGGAAAATATCCTCGGCCACAACGAGATCGCCCCCCAGCGCAAGCAAGATCCGGGTCCATTGTTCCCTTGGCGCCAGCTGGCCGATGCGGGCCTGATCGTGTGGCCCGATGCCAACCGTGTCGCCGCGCAGCGCCTCATTTTTGAGCAGCAAGTGCCGGATGCCGTCTGGTTCCAGAAAAAGCTGGCCCAGCACGGTTATGCGACGCCGACTACGGGCGTGTTCGACGAAGCGACGCGCAATGTGCTGATCGCTTTCCAGATGAAATATCGCAACAAGCTGTTCGATGGCACGCCCGATGGCGAAACGGCGGCCCTGCTGGAAGTGCTGACGACGCCGGCCCCGGCTGTTGCAACAAAGTAGCATGGCCGTTCCAGCCCATGACTTTTTCTTATATGCTGAACATTGACGGCCCTGGCGGCCACGGCAAGGTAAAGGAATAGCTCATGCGGTTGCGTCATATCGAAGTGTTTCACGCCATCATGCAAGTTGGCACCATCAGCGGCGCCGCCCAGGTGCTGCATATCTCGCAGCCGGCCGTGACCAAGGTCTTGCAGCATTGCGAGTTGCAACTGGGCATGCCGCTGTTCGAGCGCGTGCGGGGCAAGCTGTACCCGAAACCGGAAGCGCACCGCCTGTTTGTCGAGACGGAAAAACTCAACCGCGATTTATTGGGTATCCGCCGCTTGGCGGCCAGTCTGAAGGGCCACGCGGTGGAAACCATCCGCCTCGTGTCCACGCCGACGATCGCCATCAGCGTCTTGCCATTCGCCATGACGGAGTGGCGGCGCGACTTTCCCCACACGCGTTGTCAGCTGGCTACCCACCACACGGGCGAGATCGTCAATACCTTGCGTCTCGGCGAAGCGGACCTGGCCGTGTCCCTGCAAGACCCGCGGCATCCTGGCATCGTGGCCGAACCGCTCGCGCATGGCGTCATGACGGTGATCGCCCCCGCCGGCACCTGGTATGCGGCCGATTGCGGCACGCCCTTGACGGCGCATGGCTTGAATGGCGAGCTGATCGGCCATGCCGACAACGATCCGCTGGGCGAACTGGTGGTGGCCGCCTGCGAAGCGCAGGACATTCACCCCGTGTTTTCCACCGTGGTGCAAACCTATCAAATTGCCCGTTCCCTGGTGGAAGCGGGCGCCGGCATGGCCGTGGTCGACCCGTTTACGGCCGCCTCCGGCTCGCCCGAACGCCTGCAGCGCCGCCCTTGGGCGCCGGCTATTCCCATCCAACTGTATTTATTGACGGCGAGCCACTCGCCGCTGTCGCATGGCGCGCGGCGCCTGGCCGATAGCATCGGCGTGGCGGCGCGCAACTGCCTGGAAAGAGGAGTCTGATGTCTGTTGTAAGTTTGCAATTAGAAGCGGTCGGCAGCGATCCGCAATTTCGCCACCTGAGCAGCATCGCCGGCATCGCCGTCGACTTGCGCTATGCCACGCCCGACAATTTCGTCGGCCGCGACTTATACAGCCCCATCGATTGCGCCTGGCTGCACCGCGATGCGGCCGCCGCGCTGGAACGGGCCGTGGCCTGGCTGGCCGCGCGGCGCCCCGATCATCATTTATTGGTGCTCGACGCCTTGCGCCCGCAGCGGGTGCAGCAGCAACTGTGGGACGCGTTGCAGGGGACGGAGTTGCTCGGCTATATCGCGGAGCCGTCACGCGGCTCGATCCACTCGTTCGGCATGGCGCTCGACATCACCATCGTTGGGCCGGACGGCCGGGAACTGGATATGGGGACAGGGTTTGACGATCTGAGTGAGCGCTCGCACCCGGCGCTGGAGCTGGTTTTGCTGGAAAAGGGGGAAATTACGCAGGAGCATGTGGCACATCGCCGATTGTTGCGCGACGCCATGTTCCAGGCGGGCTTCTTCGGCATCAACAGCGAATGGTGGCATTTCGATTGCGGCGACCGGGTGCTGGTGCGCCAGACCTACACCCGGGTACTCTGATTAAAAGACCTTTAATCCCTTCAGCATCACGATCAGGATCAATACGGGCGAGACAAAGCGCAGCAGGAATAGCAGCACATGCGCCAAGGTTTGATTCTGCAACTGGCCGTGATTGCTGATCGCCTCGATGAAATGCTGCTTGCCCCAGGCCCAGCCTGTAAACAAGGCAATGGCGATGCCGCCCACGGGCAGGAAGATATTCGACGAGACAAAGTCGAACAGATCAAACATATTCAAATCGAATAACTTGAAGTCCGCCAGGGTGCTGTTACTGAGGGCGCACACGGAACCGAGCACGGCCAGCAGCAGCATGGTCACGACGGTGGCCTTGGTGCGCGCCCAGCCAAAGCGTTCATGGAAAATCACCACGGGCACTTCCATCAGCGACAGCATCGCGCCCGTGGCGGCCACGGCGGCCAGGATGAAGAACACCACCATCAGGGCTTGCCCCATGGGAATTTGCGAAAACACGGCAGGAATCGTGATGAACACCAGCGACGGCCCCGCACTGGGAGCGAAACCAAACGTGAACACGGCGGGGAAGATGGCGATGCCGGCCAGCATCGATACGCCGAGGTCGGCCGCCATCACGCGCAAGGTGGTGATGGGGATATTCTGGTCGTCACGGAAATAGCTGCCGTAGGTCATCATCGTGCCCATGCCGACGGACAATTTAAAGAAGGCCAGGCCCATGGCCGTCAGCACGACGGACGCCGTCAGCTTGGAAAAATCGGGACGGAACAGAAACGCCAGGCCTTCGCCCGCCTTGTCCAGCGACAGGCTGACCGCGCACAGCAGCAACAGCAGCAGGAACAGCAGCGGCATCAGTTTCTTGGCAATCGCCTCGATGCCCTTGGTCACGCCCAGCATCAATATGCCGCCGATAAACAGCAGCACGCCCCATTGCCACAACAGCGATTGCAAAGGATTGCTGATCAGGGAGGCGAAGGCCGCTTCCGTCACCAGTTTGTCGCTGCTGAGGATGGAACCGTCGATGGCTTTGGCGATATAGGCAAACACCCAGCCCACCACTTCCGAGTAAAACGCCACGATCAGGAAGGCGGCCACCATGCCGATGACGCCGACCAGCCACCAGGGCTTGCCCTTCGGCGCCAGCTGTTCCATGGTCGAGATCGGGTTGACCTTGGCGCGGCGTCCCAGGGTGATTTCCGCGATCATCACGGGCAACCCTACTAATAAGGTGGCGAGTAAATAGATGAGCAGGAAGCCGGCGCCGCCATTGGCACCCGTCAAGTAGGGGAACTTCCAGATATTGCCGAGACCGACTGCGGAACCGAGGGTGGCGGCGAGCACGCCGAAGCCAGTGGTAAAGCCAGCTCGTTTCAGGGTCAGGCCTGATCCTTGAGCTTGTTGTTTCATGGTGAATCTTCTATGGATGGACGCGAATGTGCGCTGAGGGGGCGAAATTGTAGCAGTTGGCCGCAAATACCCCGGAAAAGCCTTGCTACTCCCGGGGCGCTTTGCTATAGTTCGCCTCCCCAATGAGACGCACTGGTTTGCGGCACAAAAGGGACAGCCTTCCGGGGCTGGGTAGTAGAAAAGAAGGTGTTGACGATTGTGCTGAAATGCTTCATACTCTTCCTTCTTCGCAGCTGACAAACACAACGCTTTGTCGATAGCGCGAAAGCAGTACCGAATACAGTTCTTTAACAATTAACAGTCGATAAGTGTGGGCATTTGATGTCAGTGCAGCGTCAATCTTCGGATTGGCGTAATACTTAAAATATATCAAATGTTCACAAGAAATAATGAAATAGGCGCTACGAAAGTAGTGGCCTGTCAGTTTTTTGAGTGAGCGACCCATCAGCAATGATGGTGCCGGTAAAACGGCAAAGTAACAGAGATTAAACTGAAGAGTTTGATCCTGGCTCAGATTGAACGCTGGCGGCATGCCTTACACATGCAAGTCGAACGGCAGCACGGAGCTTGCTCTGGTGGCGAGTGGCGAACGGGTGAGTA